>JANWIJ010000017.1 GCA_025449935.1 Chitinophagaceae bacterium | reverse complement strand
TGACGCGTTCAACGGTCAGGTCATATTTTTTGGCTATTTCTTCCAGGCTTACCGGGTGATCCACTCCGATACCAAAAAAATAGCAGACCATTTGTCGTTCCCTTATTGAAAGCATTTGCATGGACCGCTCGATTTCAACTTTTAATGACCCGGTATGGGATGTTTTTTCCCAGGCATTCACTCCATCGGGGTTCTCGAGCACATCGAGCAGGCTATTCTCCCCATCTTCAGAAAGAGGATTATCGAGGCTGACATGCCGGTCGTTCATATTCATCCGGTGGAGCACATCCTTAAGATCGATATTTAACTCT
Source organism: Chitinophagaceae bacterium (assembly GCA_025449935.1). Taxonomy (GTDB): domain Bacteria; phylum Bacteroidota; class Bacteroidia; order Chitinophagales; family Chitinophagaceae; genus JJ008. The sequence goes on along the minus strand of JANWIJ010000017.1, from coordinate 28,640 downwards.
TCTGCCAGTTCTTCCGCCGTGGCAGGCCGCTCGAGTGATTGCTCCAGGCGGGAATTAGCTTTTTGTATGCGGGAGTTCAGCATAGTTTTATTAAGTGGCAGCCGTATCATCCTGGAATGATGAAGCAATGCCTGCATGATACCCTGCCGGATCCACCATACAGCATAGCTGATGAATTTAAATCCTTTTGTTTCATCAAACCGGCTTGCCGCGGTAATCAGCCCGATATTTCCTTCATTGATCAGGTCGGGCAGTGAAAGACCCTGGTACTGGTACTGCTTGGCAACAGATACAACAAAACGAAGGTTGGCCTTTGTCAAACGATCCAGTGCTTTTTTATCGCCGGCTCTTACAAGTTTAAATAACCGTACCTCTTCTTCAGGGGAGACCATTTCCAGTTTACTGATTTCTTTAAGATACTTTTCAAGACTCTGGGATTCACGGTTGGTGATGGAGTTTGAAATTTTTAACTGGCGCATGCTCATATGACAGGATTCTTTAAATGATTTTTAAGGGGGTTGGATTAATTCATATTCAGGTCGGGTATCTTTTTTTGAAGGTAGGTTGAACGGTCATTCCCGGAAAATTTTTTCGTGGCCAGGAAACCGGGCAGTGTTCCCGGCTTTATGGTTTCCCGTAAAAGGCTGGCTAAAACAACCAAGTAAAAAGCATTGTCGCTGAGACCAGCTTTTGTGTGTATGTTTTGGGGTAGCTGGTTAACGGGATTGTTCCCGGGAAGGGCGGGCAGGGCAATACCGGTTTTTTTCAAAAAATAATTCATAGTCTGGCAATTTTATCGTTGGCTTTCGGGGGTGTACGGATCGCGGGTGTAAAAGTGAGGGGAGCAGAACTGCTGAACAAAAAACTGGTGAGGGGAATTGATTCAATACCAAATGAATTTAGAAGACACTACGTAGTTCTATATAGCGAAGTTGACCGGTCTGCGATAACCGCCTGCCTGGCAGTTTGAAAAAGGAAGGAATGGTCCCCGGAACTGTTAAAAAATTATCCCCAACCGGTTGACTCAAAGCATATTTTTTATAAAAAGCAGCCCGGTATGACCAATCAATGACGCGGACTTTTAAAAAGCTGTTAAAGACCGCAAAACACTTATCAAAAAGGCATGGTATATGCGTTAAGAGGGAACTCAATCAATACCATGCACACAAAAAAAATATTTATCCTGGGCTGCGCTGCCAGCATTTTTTTATTTGGTTGTAAAAAAGAAAAGCAGGAATTAACCAGTGATCCCGGTGCCTGCGTGGAATCAACCGCGTCTGGCAATGGCAGTATTATCCAGGGCAGGTATATTGTAGCGTTTAACCCGCAATCCGTGAATGCAAGGGGGTTAACAGCAGGACAGCTGGTGGAAACAGGAGCTTCCTTACTGGAAAGAAACAGCATCCCTACGTCACGGTTGCAGCAAACTTTTGGTGGAGAGCCTGGTGGTTTTATTGCCAATTTATCGGTGGATGAAGCACAGCAGTTGGGGAATGATCCTTCCGTACAGGTCATAGAGCCTGACAGGGTGATAGCCTTATCTATTTGTTTTACGGTGGCGGAACCCCGCCTGGTTACCTGGAATATCAACCGCGTGGGATATGGCAATGGTATTGGCAAAACAGCCTGGATCATTGATACGGGGATTGATTTTGACCACCCGGACCTGACGGTAAACACGGTAAAAAGCCGTTCATTTATCAATGGAGTTACCTCCGCGGATGACGAGAACGGTCATGGTACGCATGTAGCAGGTATTATAGGTGGTAAGAATAATACGTTTGGGGTTCTGGGCGTGGCTTCCGGTGCCAGCCTGGTTTCATTAAGAGTATTGAACGCGGATGGGGTAGGTACCCTGTCGTCTATTATACAGGCACTGGCTTATGTAAATACAAATGCAAAAGCCGGTGACGTGGTCAATATGAGCCTTGGAGAAATAGAAGATTCGCCGGTACTGGTGCAGCAGGTACAGAATACCGCATCGAGGGGCATCTATATAGCTATTGCAGCGGGTAATGACCATGATGAGGCTAATAAATATTCCCCGGCCAATGCAAACGGGGCCAATATATACACGGTGTCCGCTACGGACAGTCTTGATAATTTCGCGGCTTTTTCAAACTATGGAAATGATGTGGTGGATTACGCGGCACCGGGTGTCCGTATCTTATCAACTTATTCAGATGGCCGGTATGCCTACCTGAGTGGTACGTCGATGGCGGCGCCACACCTGGCCGGGCTTTTATTGTTGAGAGGTAATAATATTACAACCTCGGGGTTTGCCAATAATGATCCCGACAACCAGCCCGACCCGATCGCGCATTATTAGAATTATTTCTGGCCAAAGATGATCAGCAGGATTTCGTAGAGTTCCGGGTGCTTTTGTTTCAGCAGGTCGGGCCGTTCAAAAAAATATTCTGACACCACCGCGAAGAATTCAGCTTCACTGGTAGCTCCATAGGGGTTGATATCGGAACGGTTTTCCTGTATGTTTTTTATTTCCCGGTGCATCAGTTGCAGCCAGGGTTCCAGGTATTGCTGCCCGAGAATAAATTCCGGCATCCCGTCGGCGCTCCCGTCTGTTTTATCCACCAGGTGCACAAATTCATGAATGGCCGTGTTGACTTTGCCGGTTTTATCCAGGAAAGCCTGGCGCAGTTCCTGCTGCGATAAGATCATCGTACGGTGCATGGCCCCGCTTCCTACCATCCCAACAATGTTGCGTTCAGCTCCCTCTTGTTCAAAGTCGTGGTTAAAAGAGTCCGGGTAGAGCAATACTTCATTCAGGTTTACATATTCCCAGCCGGGGAAATTAAAAATGGGAATGATGGCGCTGGCGGCCACCAATACTCTATCTGTTTCCTCCACGGTGGTTTTAACGCCGGTTATTTTCACGTTGGAGAGGAATTGCTGTACCCTGTCCTCGAATTCTTTTTGTTTGTCCTCGTTTAATTGCTGGTAGAAAGGGACCTGCTCGGCCAGTACCAGGCGGTAGCCAACCGGTATGGGTTTTTGGGGCCCGGTTTTCTTTTTCTGCAGGGTGACCAGGGAAAAAAGAAGGGCCAGCAACGCGAGGGCAAAAACAACAATTAATACGATATTCATTGGCGGCGTGAAATTAATGATTGAAGAGGCAAACACAAACAGAATTAATAAACACCCGGTAACCGCAGCGGGTCAGCGGTTTTTCTTTTTGCTGAACAGGAAGATCAGCAGGGTAATGGCCACCAGGCCGAGGGAACCATATAAAACGTAGCTGAGGGGCATGCAGGGTTTATGGTTAAATGTAGAACTTATTCTGCTTCTTCCCGGTCCCGGGTGAGGAAAGAGGCAGTCCCGGCAAACTATTTAATAAATTTGGGGGATGAAAAAGTTGAATACGAGGAGGCTGATCTTCTGGGGTATTGGATTTATCGTCCTTTTCTTCCTCAATTTTATCGTGGAATTTTTTCTTTTGCCGATGTGGGGTTTGGACAATACGCCCAGGAACGATATCTACTTTCAATGTTTTTGGGTGGTTGTGGGGATCTGGCTGTTGTTTGGCTGGAAGATCCTGAAAAAGTGGGAGCGGGAGAAGAGCGGGTAAGGGGAAAGGCAATACTTTATCATTTTAAAAGGGGAATACTGGTTCGCTTAAATTCTGTTGGATTATTAAAGAAAGAATTATGAAGAATTATTTTAAGATTATGATCGAATCCAAAAACCGGATCAGATATGCAGAGGAATGCCTGGCAGAAAAATTTGTTGGGGTTGATTACGGCGTCCATACGGACCTTACCAGCAACTTGTCTGATGAACTAATAGCGTTTAAGAATAAAGTTATTCCGCTATATTTCATAGATCATGGTGTCAAAAGCAAAGTACCGGATCAGAAAGTTGAAACATTGTGGAGATTTTGCAAAGAAATCCAAAAGGGAGATGTTGTTGTATGTCCTAATGGAAGAGGGGTTTTATATTTTGGTGAAGTTATCAGTGATTATTTCTATAAACCGGAAGGTATTCTACCACACAGACGTGCGGTGAATTGGTATCCCGCTACTTTTAAACGGGTAAAAATTAGTCCGGAAATGAAAGAATCATTGAAGTCAAAAAGCATAATGATAACACAGCATGCTGAAGAAATTGAAAAGTACATCAGAGAAAGAGAATATGAAGTGCTTCCTATGGCGCCATCTTCCGAAAAGCACCTTGAAGATTTTCTTGTAGAAAACTGGCGACATACAGAGCTGGGAGCGGATTATGATGTTTTGGAAGAAGATGGCGAAATAGTCGGGCAGCAATATCCGACTAACACCGGCCCAATTGATATATTGGCTATTAGTAAAGACAAAAAGGAATTGTTGGTAGTTGAGCTAAAGAAAGGCAAAGCAAGTGATTCGGTCGTAGGGCAGGTTCAACGATATATGGGTTACGTGCGGAAACAAATTGCTGAAAAGGATCAAATGGTAAAGGGAATAATAATTGCATCAGAAGATGATAAACGTATAAGAAGCGCATTGCTGGTAACCCAGAATATTGAGTTCTGGAGATATCATATCACTATTAAATTAACTAAGGACAGCAATGTGTAAAAGAAGGGGTCATACTATCAAGTATAACCCTTTTACTTTTATGTCAGCTCCTTTTATTGACGAAAGATTCGGATTGAGAACTGGGCTCCCCAGGATTGTTAAGAAAGCTTATGACACAATAACGTCCCACGAACTAACACTTCACCGTCACCAATAAAAATGTCGCCGGAATTGAGGTCGTAGCATTCGACTTGTCTTCGTTCTGTTTAGTAAATAAATCCTCCAGCTCTTTCTGCAACTCTTTTTCTTTATTATTTTTTTCCGCGGCAGCAAATGCATTCATCGTTGGTCCGTAGAAATTCCTGAACCTGTTTACAAAATCCGCAGGCGAAAATGGTCCGGAAAACACAAAGGTCTCCCTGGAAAAAGATATGTTCTCCTTTGAAATGCCGGCAGCTTCAAAACGTTCGGTTATATTGCTTTCCACGCCCCAGAGCATCGGGCTTACAAAGCCCTCGGGAGGGGCAGGTGTATAGGACGAACTGATCTTTAATATCTGTGCCACCAGGGTAGGATCACCCGGGATCCAATTACCCATAACGATCCTTCCGCCCTTTTTGGTAACACGCACTAATTCCTTTGCTACATCAAATGGCTTTGGCGCAAACATGGCTCCGAAAATGGTGATGGAAAGATCAAAACTGTGATCCGCCAGTTCATGCAGATCTGTCGCATCACCGTACTGGATACTGCAATTGCTGATACCTTCTTCTGCTATGCGTTTGTTCCCGGCTGCCACCAGGTTCCTTGCAATGTCGACACCTGTTACCAGGGCGCCCAGTTTTGCAGCAGGTATCGCCGTTGTACCGTCCCCGCAGCCGAGGTCAAGTACCTTTAGACCTTTCGTAATACCTAATTTCGAGATCAGAGCCGTGCCGCTTTCCCGCATAGTTTCGGCAAGGCGGGTAAAATCACCTTTTTCCCATAATTCCTGGTTTGCATTCATGGTTTTTATTTTGACAAAGATAGAATGACCTGGCCGTTCTGTTCCGCGGGATTTATCCTGCGGCGGCATTTACCGGGCATGCGGCGGTTTCTTTTGCGTTAGCGATGAAAGTGTCGATAGTAATTGGTCCATTAACGGGTAGGATTGCTGGCAGACTGCCTATATTAAACGTACCTATTCCATCACCCGGAAACGGATAGCCGTAACAAACCTACAGTTATGGTGAAATGAAAGCTGGTGATTCAAAATTATTACTTTTGACTGTTGACGAATATGGTTCAGCCATCACAAAAATTCTATTGGCAATATGGAAGTTCATGCACACGCGCATACAGCAAGAAAAAAATGGACTCATTATTTCTGGGAGTTTCTAATGTTGTTCCTTGCTGTATTCTGCGGGTTCCTGGCGGAGTACCAGTTAGAGCATAAAATCGAGAAGGACAGGGAAAAGCAATTCATAAGGTCCCTGGTAGAAGACCTGGAAGCCGATACAGCTAATCTCCATACTATTATTGAATCATATGCCCAGCAGGATAAATATTTCGATACCGTCTTTAATTTATTTCACCGGTTGGGGAAAGGATATAACCACTCGCTGCAATCAGGCATAATCAATTTAATGGGCTGGAAAACCTTTGTAGCAACCGACAAAACCATTCAGCAATTAAAATATTCCGGGGGAATGCGCCTGATAAGAAAAAGAAAAGTAGCCGATGCAATTGCGGGGTATGATGCCCTGGTCCGGGGAAATGACCTCGATATGGCGGAGTTGGAGAAAGTGTTTGATAAAGTGGATGATAAAATCGGGGAGATACTAGATTGGCGGGGTTTGGAAATGGCACAACGGGCTAAATCCATATCAGAACTTGAAAAAGGAAATGAAAACTTTTTACTGAAAGACGACCCCGCTTCACTGGGCGAATATTATAACCGCCTGGCAGTATACCGCCTGTTGCGTGGATATACAATCGGCCGGATGAATAAACTCAGGAGCACAGCAACAGGGCTGATCAGTATGCTAAAAGATGAGTATAATATGGATAACGGGAAATGAAAGGATATGAGAGGCTGGAAAAAATTGCAATTATTTGTAAGGCACCGTCTTAAAGATTCCGGGGGACCGGAGTTCACCTATTCAAGATGATATTCTTTTTTCAATAGCATCAATAATTGTTCTGCTTTATTTTGAGCACCCTTTATTCTTTCCACTACGTTTTTAAGATCAAATGCCCGAATCTGGCAGAGATTGGCGTATAAGATGAAATCTTTTTTGTTGTTTGATAGCAATGGAAAAGATTTCTTCTTGAATGAATCTACTTTTTCCGCACTCACAGAAAGATCCATGATCTCATCCAGGTACCAGGCGTCGAAAATAGTATTCCGTGCCCTGACCAGGTCACCATGCTGTAACGCGAGGAAGTAAAAAGCATCCTTCATGTTCCTCGCAGCCTGGTCATATTGTGCAATGGCATTAGCGACATTGTGCTTTCTGAATAATCTAAGTCCACCGGAACTTAATAATTGCTGTAAAGTGGCATCCTGGAGGGAGATCGCTGTATTTCTTGTTGGAAACCGGCCATAATAAGTCCAGGTGCCAGCTGGTATTTCGTCAATTTCCTTTGAATGGACGAGTAATCTAAAACTATCTATTTTGGGAATAATAAAATTTCTTTCTTTAACAGTAGCATTAAATAAAGCGGTATCTACTTTAAGATCTTCGTATAATGTCTGCGCATATATTTTCTCTCTTTTATGTTCTATCATATGTTCCCTTTGGTTTTCCGCCAGGAACCCGCAGAATACAGCAAGGAATAACATGAGAAACTCCCAGAAGTAATGAGTCCATTTTTTTCGGGCCGTGTGCGTATGTGCGTGTACTTCCATGATGGTCGGTTGGATCAGTTATAAATTTACAGGAAGTGGAATAAAAAAGGGTCATACTATCAAAGTATAACCCTTTAACATTTAAATGCTCCCCTTATTGACGAAAGATGCAGCTTTGATAAATTTTCCGAAATCACAAATGATATTTTTCTTTGATCAGCTTCATGAGTGAGATGGCTGTTTGCCTCGCATTCATGAGATAACCTCGAATGGCACCCCCTCCTTGTTTATAAAGGTTGTCGATATAATTACCCAGCTTAATAAGCATGGCCCTGTCCTTCGACAAAAGTTTAAGACCCCTTTTATTTATTAGTGAATCGCCAAATGGATTAAAGTCTTTACGATAGGAATAATTGAACAATGATAAGCAAAGGTCCTTTACAATAAGACGGGAATTTTCATAGGATGGAAGCAATACCTCATTAAGAAAACGGCAGCCTTTCCAATAGATCGCCAGACTATCTGTTATTTCTTTATTCCGGATCAATCTGAGATTCCCTGCGTTTTTCAACTGGCTTTCTGTGCGGGTTTCAAAACTGATAACCACAAAGCTGGAAGTTGTGGGTACGAATGAATACATTGCCCTGATTGCATCATCTGAAAGATCTTCACTAAAAAGAAGATCTGAAGCCCTTTTTTGAATGGCGGTAAGAATATCAATAAACTCAATCTTCTGCCTGATCTCACTGGTGTCAGATATTAAGTCCTCAAGCATTGAACGCATATATAGTTTCTCCCGCTTGTGTTCCACAATATGTTCGCGTTGATTTTCTGCGAGGAATCCACAGAACACGGCAAGGAATAACATTAAAAATTCCCAGAGATAATGCGTCCATTTTTTCTTATGACCGGCATGGGGGTGGTGGTGTACTTCCATGGTTCGTAGCTTGGGCGTTATAAATCTACTGAAGAAGAAATAAAAAAGGGCTATACTATCAAAGTATAACCCTTTACTTTTATATCCGCTCCTGCTGCTGGACTTGAACCAGCGACCCTCTGATTAACAGTCAGATGCTCTAACCAACTGAGCTAAGCAGGAATGTTTGGAGGGAAGCTATTAGCTGCTAGCTGTTAGCTTCCAGCGGCTCCTTCCCCTTTTTGGGAGGGCAAAAATAGGGGATTTTGGCTTTTCAACACGGTATTCACAACCAAATTTTTACCTGAAAACACCCCAGAGACCAGCGCTTTCCTCCATCCCAACAAATACACCCTCTTCCCGCTGCTCCACCGGCCAGTGTTTCAGGTAATAACCTTCCCCGCTCGTATTGCGGCCATTCTTCATATCATATTTATACCGGTGCAGGGGGCAAACAATATTTCCCAGGGCATCAATCGTTCCTTCTGCCAGCAATCCGCCTGCATGCGGGCATTTATAGGCAAAGGCAAAAGCTTCATCCCCCAACCGGCCGATACAAATTTTCTTTCCCTTCACTTCCGCCACGGCAATATGATTATCCGCAAAATCCAGTTCATTGATATGATCTGCTATTTTATGCCAGCTGAGGTTTTTTTCTGTCATATGAGAAAGGTACAAGATGCAAGGCACAAGATACAGGGACAAGACACAGGAGCGATGGACAATGGACGATGGCCGATTGACGATGGCCGATTGACGATGGCCGACGGCCAAGTCCTCAATACAGGAACTCCGTCTTATAAGGATAACGGATCCGGTAAATTTCTCTTACTTTCTCCAAAATCGTTTTCCGCAGTATATCAATATTTCTTTTTTCGATAGCTGAAATAAACACCGCGTGGTTATTGGTTTCCCGCTGCCAGCGCTCCTGCAGGTCCTCCAAAAGTTCTTTCTTGGTATCCGCTTCCAGCCACTCGTCAAATGTTTTTTCTTCGTAGAGGTCCATCTTGTTAAAGATCGTCAGGGTCGGTTTGTCAAAAACATTCAGCTCCTGCAATGTCTTATTCACCACCCCCATCTGGTCCTCGTAATTGGGATGCGAAACATCCACGACATGCAATAAAATATCCGCTTCCCTTACTTCATCCAGCGTGCTCTTAAAACTTTCTACCAGGTGGTGGGGAAGCTTGCGGATAAAACCCACCGTATCGCTCAGCAGGAAGGGCGTGGTTTCAAAAACGATCTTACTGGTGGTGGTATCCAGCGTGGCGAACAATTTATTCTCCGCGAATACATGCCGCTTGCTCAGCAGGTTCATGATCGTGCTTTTCCCGACATTGGTATAGCCTACCATCGCTACCCGGATAAATTCGCCACGGTCCTTCCTTTGCGTGAAAGCCTGTTTATCTATTTCGGCCAGTCGTTTCCGGAGCAACGTGATCTTGTCTCTTACAATACGGCGGTCTGTTTCTATCTCACTCTCACCCGGTCCCCTTGTTCCGATACCACCTCCCAAACGTTCCAGGTGTTTCCACATTCCCCTTAGCCGGGGTAGAATATACTGGTACTGTGCCAGCTCTACCTGTGCTTTGGCCTGTGCTGTTTTGGCGCGCCGGGCAAAAATGTCAAGGATAAGATCACTCCGGTCAATGGTTTTTGTTTCCAGCACTTTCTCAATATTGTTGATCTGCGACCCCGTCAGTTCATCGTCGAATATTACTACCCGGATATCTTTTCCCTGTATATATTGCCTGATCTCTTCCAGCTTCCCCTTTCCCACAAAGGTCTTGCTATCGGGATGGGGAAGTTTTTGCGTGAACCGTTTTACAGTCACAGCCCCGGCTGTTTCCGCCAGAAATGCCAGCTCATCCAGGTACTCCTGCAGCTCCGGTTCCGTCTGGTCTTTATGCACCAAACCCACCAGCAGCGCTTTCTCTTCCTTTTGTATACTGTTCTTTTTATCGATCATAGTAATAAAAATTCCTTCTGCCACGGCGGAAGGACTGCAAATGTAAAAATAAAAAAGCGACCTGTTTGGCAGACCGCTTTTCTTTATGATAATATATTAATTATTAAAGACCGCTTAATGTAAGCCCGATAGAAAAAGGTCTTACTACCGGACCTAAGCCATCTTTAAATAGTGGGGTGAATGAATAGCTTCCGAAAAGACTGAAATGACCATAACCGGCCCTTACCATACCTGAAAGCCTGGTCTTATTAAAGAAACGTTTGCTGGCTTCTTTCATCACATAATCATTAATGCTTGTTTCTGTTTTGGTCTGGAATTTTGTATTACGGGTATGCGCATTCAGCAGGGTTCCCACCTTTACACCTATCGCCAGCTTCAAACCTTTCCCGGTATAGGGATCGGCAGAATACCTGAATTCGATCGGCGCTTCCAGGTAAACGGTGGCAAGCTTGGTTTTCTTGAAATGGTTGGTATCGGAGAGGTCCGTAAAAAATATACTGGGAGCATTATCCTTTATGCCAACATGTGTTTTACCAAACAGCATATGATCCGAAGCGATCCCGGGCCCGAAAGCCATGCTCAGGTTTGGGTTGGTCTTAAAGGGAAAGTCGAACATGAAGTAGACATTGATGGATTTTGAGATCCCCTTTTTGGTAATCGTATCGGGTATCCCGTTCCAGCCGGCATATCCCAGCTGCAGCACAAAATGATCATTGGCACGGTTGGCCAGGTTGGCTTTTTCCTTTTTCGCGGGGGTGGCTGGATTATTTTGGGACATAACAACGGATGCAAACAGAACGCAGCCGATAAACAGTAAAATCTTCTTCATAATGGTTTTAAGTAGTGGACAAATGTATTTTCATCCCGGTTAACAAAAGGTTAAAGAACCGATTGATTTTCAATAAAAAATGCCCCGGCAAAACACCGGGGCATAGGTGGACCCTGCAGGGCACGATCCTGCGACCCCCTGATTATGAGTCAGGTGCTCTAACCAGCTGAGCTAAGGGTCCAAAAAAATTTTTCAAATAAAGAACTCGTCCGGGTTTACCACGTTTTTCCCTGGCCGGGCCAGGTTTCGGCGGTAAAGCGGCTGCAAAAATAGAAAAAACTATCGTTACACCGGTCAAATAATATCAGGTATAATAACTTAGATTTACAGCGACGAATGCCTGAGAACGACCAAATAAAGCGATTGCTTTCTGCTGTCTCATTGAATGATGACCAGGGAGCTTACAGGGAATTGTTTATACTGCTTCATTCACGGTTAAAACAATTTGCCTATTCCATCCTTAAATCAACAGAAGAAGCGGAAGAACTGGTCTCGGATGTCTTTATCCGGATCTGGCAAAAAAGAGATCAGCTGCTATCCATCGAATCGCCCCTGCTTTATTTTTATACGACCACGAAGAACCTGGCCCTGAACAGGCTTAAAAAGCAAAAGAAACAACTCCATCTTTCTTTCGAGGACTGGCTGGTTCATATGAACAGTATTTATTTCGACCCGGAAAAGCTGATGCTGACGGAAGAAATGATGCGCCAGATCAAAAAAGCCGTGAACGAACTACCACCACGTTGCCGGCTCATCTTCAAACTCATCAAAGAAGACGGGCTTAAATACAGGGAAGTGGCCGAATTGCTGCACCTGTCTGTCAAAACAATCGAGGCCCAGATGGCGATTGCCCTCCGCCGCCTGGGTAAATGCATGCACATTGAGCTGAAGACCCCACTTCCCGCGCGGCTGCTGGTAAAAAAATAACTGACGCCCTTTAGGGGTATACACTGCTTCCTCCTGTCTTACTGTTTTACACCAACCTAGATTGATGAACCAGGAAAAATTTTGGGTACTGCTTTCAAAGAAACTGTCAGGAGAAGCTTCTGGTATAGAGTTAAAGGAACTGGAGATCCTCATCCTCGAACACCCTGAGTGGCAATACGCGATCCAGAACCTGGAAGATTTGTGGAAACAGCAGCCGCCCGCTGATTATGCCGGGGAAGAAGATGCCTACCTGCTTCACCTGCACCGGCTGAACGAGATGAATATCCCTTTTGGTGATACACCGGTATTCACCCCGGTAATGGATAATAAGCGCCGGGCCAGGAGATGGTACTGGCCGGCCGCGGCCGTAGTACTGGCGCTGGCAGGGTTTATGCTGCTCAATAGTCAAAGGAGCAGCGGGGAGAAGAACCTGGTAGCTAAACAGGACAATGAAGTATCAACCCGCCGGGGGTCTAAATCCCGTGTCCAGTTGCCTGACGGTACAGTGGTATTACTGAATGCCGGCAGCAAGCTGACTTATAATAAAGACTTCGGTAAGGAACTCCGGGAAGTGACACTGACAGGCGAGGGATTTTTCGAGGTACAGAAAAACAAGGACAAGCCATTTATCATCCACACATCCAGTATCAACATCAAAGTGCTGGGTACTGTATTTAATGTAAAAGCCTACCCGGAAGATAAAAGAACAGAAACCAGCCTGATCCGTGGCAGTATTGAAGTAACCATGAAGAACAGGCCCAACGATAAAATCATTCTTTTACCCAGCGAAAAGCTGGTAGTGGAGAACAATACGGTTATCAATAAGGTTATAGACAGGAAGGAAAGCGGGGTGGAGATACCGGAAGTATCGGTCAGCCCCGTGATGTCGATCAATAAACTTAATTACAGCCCGGTGGACAGCACCGTGGCTGAAGCGGCATGGATCAATAATAAACTCGTATTCCGCGACGAATCGTTTGCAGAACTTACGAACCGCATGGAGCGATGGTATGATGTGGATATTGAGATCACCGACCCGGTGCTGCAGGAAAAAAGATTGTCCGGCATTTTTGAAAAGGAAACGATAGACCAGGCGCTCGAAGCGTTGAAAATATCTCTTCCGTTCCGGTATGAACAGCAAGAAAACAAAATAATTATTCACCGCTAATGCTTATGAATTATGACTGCTTACAACACATCGTAACAAAGGGTGAAAAAGCGGGGCCCGTTGCACCGGAACCCCGCAAGGCTAATAGGTAGGAAACAGTCCCGCCGTGCGGGATAGATTATTAACCCTTCAAACGTAAAGTATGAAAAAAAATGAAACAGCTCCTGTTTCAGAAACGGTTCTTTTATTCTTAAAGATTGCCAGAATTATGAAACTGACGACTGCATTACTGCTATTTGCTTGCCTGCAGGTTTCCGCAAAAGGATGGTCCCAGGACCGGATCACCCTTAAGATGAATGCAACGGAGATCAAAAAAGTATTGTTCGCTATTGAAAAGAGAAGTGACTACCGTTTTCTCTTTACCGAAGAAGCGATAAAAGGAAAACCAAAAGTAACGGTAGACGTGGTCCAGGCCACCGTAAATGAGATCCTGGATAAAGTGCTCGCCAATACGGGCATCAGTTACAAAGTGCTGGGTACAAACCTTGTCGTGCTGAAAGAAAATGTTTCCGGGACAGAAATGGAACTCCAGGAAATAAGGGTATCGGGCAAAGTAACTTCCGCTACCGGCGAACCCATGGCCGGTGTTTCTGTATTTGTAAAGGGAACCAGAACCGGGACCACCACGGATGCCGCGGGTAATTATTCCCTGACCGTTCCGGATGATGCCGTGCTGGTATTTACTTCCGTGGGTTATGAATCCACCGAGTCAGCCGTCGCGGGAAAATCAACCCTGAATATATCCATGCAGCCATCTGTGAGGATACAGGAACAGGTGATCGTTGTTGGGTATGGATCACAGCGGAAACTCGATGTTACCGGTTCCGTAACGCAGGTAAGAGGCGACGAAATTGCAAAACAGGCATCTACAAATGCCATCAGTGGTTTACAGGGAAAAGTGGCCGGGGTACAGATCAATAACTCCGGTGCACCTGGTGCATCTCCCGAAATCCGTATCAGGGGATTGGGTACTGTATATGGTAATCCCAATCCTTTGTATATCGTGGACGGGGTATGGTTTAATGATATCAGTTTCTTAAACCCTGCAGATATTGAAAACCTCAGTATCCTCAAAGATGCCTCTGCCCAGTCAATTTATGGTATCAGGGCCGCCAATGGTGTTGTACTGATCACCACTAAGAAAGGACGCATCGGGCAGCCTGCTTCTGTAAGCTATACAGGTTATGTTGGATGGCAGACCGTTACCAATCCCGTGAAAATGGCGAATGCCAATGAGTATGCTACCCTGGTGAATGAAAAAGATGGAGCAATGACGCTTGATCCAACTGCTTTTGGCGAGGGCACTGACTGGTACGGCCAGATCCTGCGGAACGCGATGATCACCAATCACCAGGTATCGATTGCCGGCGGTGGTGATAAGAACACATATAATTTTTCACTCGGTTACCTCAACCAGGAAGGTATCGTTGAAACAAATAAATATACCCGCTACACAGCGCGTTTGCAGAACGATTTCCAGATAATGAAATCATTTAAGATGGGATATACTGTTACCGCGGGTGCCAGCACATCGGATGATATTCCGGGTTCCATATTCCGCCAGATGTTCGCGGCTTACCCGGTTCTCCCGGTATATTATGCCGATGGCAGTTATGGCGATCCCGGTGATTACCCGCTGGGTGATGGAGCAAAGTTTAATCCGCAGGTTACACTGGATTACTTTGACCAGGAATCTAAAAATTACAGGCTGACAGGTAATTTCTTTGGTGAATTGAAGTTTGCCAGGAAATTCACGTTCCGTACCAGCATCGGCGGTGAATTTGGCCAGTCAGAAGTTCGTGGTTATATACCAGTCTATGCAGCTACACTCAACCAACGCAATACGGTAAGTGAACTCCGGATCTCCCGGGCGGAAACCCGCAACTGGATCCTGGAAAACACCCTTACTTATGATACAAAGATCAACGATCATGGTATCCGTGTATTGGTGGGACAGGGCGCACAACGCTACAAATCGTACGGCTTTACCGGAACGGCACAGAATGTTCCGAATAACAGCGAAGGAGACCGTTATATCAAATTAGGCAGTGTGGGAACAAGAATCGCATCAGATGACGGAGATATGTCTACGGTAGCTTCCTATTTCGGACGGGTGAACTATTCATTTAAAAACAAGTATTTACTGAATGCTTCGCTGCGGGCCGATGGTTCGTCAAAATTTTTCGGCGATGACAGGTGGGGTTATTTCCCTTCTATCGGGGCCGGCTGGGTGATCAGTGAAGAAAGCTTTATGAAGGACCAGAATATTTTTAATACCCTGAAACTTCGCGGAAGCTGGGGCAAGATCGGGAACGCATCCGTTCCTTCCAATCTTTCTGTATTACGCGTAACCCAGGCGGATAACCTGTCTGCGATATTCGGCGGTGTTACTTATACAGGAGCCAGCATCAATACGGTAGTGCCTCCTACTACCGTTTGGGAAAGAGCCGTGGGTACAGATATTGGTATTGAAGCTTCGTTGTTAAAAAACAGGTTGTATTTCGAAGCGGATTATTATAAGAAAAAAACAGAACAGGCCATTTTCGATATCCCGATTCTCGGATCAGTGGGTACAGGATCATCAAGCATTATCGGTAACCAGGCTGATTTCCAGAATTCAGGATTTGAATTCTCCGCTACCTGGAAAGACAACATGAGTAAAAGTCTTTCTTATTCTGTCAGCGGAAATATGAGTTTCAACAAAAACGAAGTGCTTTCCGTAACCACGGGTGCCAACCCCATCTATGGTGGTGGCGCCGCAGCGACAGGCGGATTACTCGCAACCCGCACCGTCGTGGGGCAACCCATTGGCCAGTTTTATGGATTAGAAGTAGCTGGTATTTTCCAGAGTGCTTCGGAAATTTCAGGTTCTGCCCAAACAACTGCCAAGCCGGGTGACTTCAGGTATGTGGATCAGAACAAGGATGGTATTATTGACGGAAAAGACAGGATTGCAATCGGCAACCCGAACCCCAAGATGACCTATGGCCTTAATACCAACTGGATTTATAAAAACTTTGATCTTACCCTCGACTTCCAGGGCGTATCCGGTGTGGATATTTACAATGCCAACCTGGGACTTCGATTTGGTAATGAGAACTTCACCAAGGATTTTTATGATAACCGCTGGCATGGCCAGGGAACTTCCAATGAGTATCCTTCTGCCAATATCGGCGGCGGCGATAATTACAGGCCCAATACCTTCTTTGTAGAAGATGGCAGTTATTTCCGGGTCAGGAATATGCAGCTGGGTTATACGTTAGCTGATAATTTGATCAGCAAATGGGGACTCAAAAAGCTGCGTGTTTATGTAAATGCACAGAATGCGATCAACTCTTTCAAGTACAGAGGTTTTTCTCCTGAAGTGGGCGGATCACCGACCAACGCGGGAATTGACGCCAATGTGTATCCCTTATCAGCGATTTATAATTTTGGTGTAAACCTTACCTTCTAAAACTTAAAAATTAATATATGAAACAGAATAATTACAGACGCGGGGGGTTGAAATTGCTGCTGCTTGTTTTGCCTGCCGTGCTCTTTACAGTGGGTTGTAATAAAAGTTTCCTGGAAGTGGATCCGCAGGGACAGCAACCGGGAGAGCAGTTCTGGAAAAATGAAGCCGATGCCACCAAGGCGGTGAATGCGATGTATGGTAACCTGCGTGGCTGGCCCAATGTTGCGTTTGCTCCAATCGCGGTGGAAAGCCTGGGTTCGGATGACACGGAAAAAGGAAGCAGCCCCGGTGATGCTGCCTTTCATAATAAGTTTGACAATTTCACGGCTACTTCTACCGAAGGACAGCTGCTGGATTTCTGGACGGGCCAGTACCAGAATATCAATTTTGCCAACCAGATACTGGGCAATATTCCAGATATCACCATGGATGCCGCATTGAAAAACCGGTACCTGGCGGAAGCAAAATTTGTAAGGGCTTATTCTCATTTCAGGCTGGTAAGAGCATTTGGTGATGTTCCGCTGCGATTGAAAGTTCCGGCGGATGCCAGTGAATATAATATTCCAAGAAGCCCCAAAGCGGAAGTGTATACAGCGATTGAAAAAGACCTGACCGAAGCAGCAGCTGTATTACCGCAATCTTATGGAGCTGCTGATATTGGCCATGTCACTAAAGGCGCCGCATTGGCACTGCATGCGAAAGTGGCCATGTACCAGAAAAAATGGAACGATGTGCTGGCACTCACCAACCAGGTGATGACGATGGGTTATTCGCTCTTTCCAGATTATGAAGCGCAGTTCAGGATTCCCAATGAGAATAATTCTGAATCGATCTTTGAAATACAGGCCAAATTTGTTCCGGGTAACTGTGGACTTTCCAATTCGCAATACTCCCAGGTACAGGGCGTCAGGGGATCAACCGGTGGTGGATGGGGCTTTAATGTTCCGACGGCTGACCTCGCTGGTTCTTATGAAGCCAACGATCCGAGAAGGGATGCCACTATTATTTTCCGGGGAGAAACAACTCCCGCCGGCGATGTGATACCAGCTACGGGCGACAACCCGATGTATAACCAGAAATCTTATGTTCCATTTGGTTTGTACGTAGCATGTTCCGAAGGTTCCGAACAAAATATAAGAGTGATCCGCTATGCGGATGTATTGCTGATGAACGCGGAAGCTGCGAATGAGATTGGTGGCGCGGCAAATACAACACTGGCATTAAGTTCACTCAATGCCGTCAGGGCAAGAGCCAGGGGATCAAACCCGGTAACGGTTTTACCACCGGTGGTTACAACAGACCAGGCAACCCTGAGAACAGCAATCTGGAGAGAAAGAAGATCAGAACTGGCCATGGAATTCGACAGGTTTTTTGATGTGATCCGCCAGGGACGCGGAGCTACTGTATTTGGACCAAAAGGATTTGTTGCCAACCGGAATGAAGTTTGGCCCATACCACAAAATGAAATAGACCTGAGTGCCGGCGTATTGATACAGAACCCGGGATATTAATTTTTTAAAATTTAAAAAGCCTGATATGAAATCAAATAAAAATAAACTGTTCGTTGCCTCCCTGGTGCTGGCAACAGCCAGTTTTTCACTCACATCCTGTTTTAAAAAGTTTGACCCGGACAGCTACGCGCCGCCACTGAATATTGGTGGCTATACCAGCGCTAAAGAAATAGCCCCGGCTAACCTGGTTGGTCACTGGTCATTTAATGGCAGCTATGTTGACAGCGTTTCGGGAACGGCTGCAACAAATACCGGTACTACTTTCACAGGCGGTATAAAAGGACAGGCCATGAAAGGAGCCCTGGCCAGTTATGTCCTTGCCACACCGAGTACAGCCGTCCGCACCATGTCCAGCTTTACGATCACGTACTGGATCAACAGTCCGCCCCCATCCACCGGTATTATCGGCATGGTGAACCTGGCCAAGACAAACGGGTTCTGGGGTAATATCAATACATTCTTCGAGAATGGGAGTACCAACACGAATGGTATCCTGAAAGCAAATGTTCATAACGGTACCTCCGATGCATGGGTGGAAAAATCAGCTATCCAGAATATGTTCAATGTGTGGACCAATATCGGTCTCTCTTACGATGCGGCTACTTCCAGGTTGAAGCTTTATAAAGACGGTACACCTATCGCCACCTCCAACCCCGCTGGTTTTGGAAACCTTAATTTCCAGAATGTGGGAATGCTGGTATTTGGTTGCGTGCATTTCATGACCATACCGAGCCAGACATCGGGCAGCGGTCTGCAACCCTGGGCCAGTTACCTGACAGGTCAGCTGGATGAAGTAAGAATATATAATAAAGCATTGACGGATGCCGAGCTTAATTCATTAGTTAAACTCGAAGGCCGGGGAAAATAGTTTTTTTGCAGAGTGAGCAGTTAGAAAAGGGGTTGCTGTAAGAAATGAAGCAGCCCCTTACTTTCTTATAAAGTTGATGAACCAAACGCACTGCGGATGAAATAAAAAATTTACACGGAATTGTTTGCTATTAATCTCTTTTCATGATAAGCAGGTTTTTTTATTTTTTCTGCATAGTTATATTCCTGTTTTTTGCCGGTTGCGGTAAAGATGGCGGCAGCAATCCACCACCGCCGCCCCCACCGCCCGCCTCTTTCAGCTTTAATTCGTTCCGGATTAATGGCCAGTTCAACGGGTTTACTTACTATAATATCAATACCAACCCGGTATTGAAATTTTCCTTTTTTGCCCCGGTCAACCGGACTACCGTCAGCAACAGTTTTTCTTTCCGGGATAAATCCGGTGCCCTCGTTTCCTATAATACATCCTACGAGAACAACGACAGTACGGTGGTGCTCCAGCCAACTTCACCGCTAACCTATATCACTAAATACATTGTTTCTTTATCCACTACTTTAAAATCAACAGCAGGTGGAAGTTTGTTAACGGGTATTGATGTAAATTTTACCACACAAATTGATTCATCCAGGAAATTCCCGCTCCTTTCCGATAATGCTTTACTGGATAAAGTGCAGCAACAAACATTTAAATACTTCTGGGACTTTGCCCATCCTGTCAGCGGCCTGGCCAGGGAACGGAATAGTTCCGGCGACCTGGTCACTTCGGGTGGTTCAGGATTTGGCGTTATGTCACTCATTACTGGTGTTCACCGGGGATTTATTACCCGGGCACAGGGACTGGCGAGAATGCAAACGATAGTCAGTTTTATAAAGAACACTGCCCAGAAATTTCATGGCGCTTTTCCGCACTGGCTCAGTGGAAGCACCGGCGCGGTTATTCCATTCAGTGCGAAAGACAACGGTGCGGACCTGGTGGAAACTTCTTACCTGGTACAGGGTCTTCTTTGTGCCCGGCAATATTTTAATGACGCCGGTATTCCGGAAACCAGCCTGCGGAATGATATCAATGCTATTTACAATGGCGTGGAGTGGAGCTGGTTCAGGAACGGGGGTCAGAATGTTTTATACTGGCACTGGAGTCCCAATTACGGATGGGATATGAACATGCAGATCCGGGGATGGAATGAATGCCTGGTAACCTATGTGCTGGCTGCTTCTTCCACAACATTTGGCATTCCTCCTGTTGTTTATACCAATGGCTGGAAAGGCGCACCGGGTTTTGTAAATGGCAGCAGCTATTATGGGTACCAGTTGCCGTTGGGACCGGCACTCGGGGGACCTCTATTCTTTTCTCATTATTCTTTCCTGGGTATTAACCCCAATGGTTTGGCGGAAGGGTCCGTTAATTATACAACCCAAACAAAAAATCATACGCTCATCAATTATAATTACTGCAAAGCAAATCCAAGAGGTTATTTTGGTTACAGCGATTCAGTGTGGGGATTGACCGCCAGTGATATGGAGGGAGGTTATACGGCCAGCTCCCCGACAAACGATGTAAGTGTGATTGCTCCCACCGCGGCCCTGTCCTCATTTCCGTACACGCCCGCTGAATCCATGGCTGCCTTGAAATTTTTCTATTATGTACTCGGCGATAAGATATGGAAGGAGTATGGTTTCGTGGATGCTTTTTCGCTGAACAATACCTGGTTTGCCAGTTCATTTTTGGCGATTGACCAGGGTCCCATCATTATAATGATGGAAAATTATCGCAGCGGGCTGTTGTGGAACTTGTTTACCGGTTGCCCGGAAGTAAAAGCAGGAATGCAAAGTTTGGGCTTTACAGCACCTTATTTATAAAATCGGTTATTGCAATGAAACGATCCCTGGTATTAATCACAACAATTATCTGGTCATGTTTAGCTATTTCCCAGCAGCAGAAAAAACCAGCTGCGTTTAACCCGCTGAACCGTCCGAAAAATTTAACCGATTCAGCCCTGCTTGACCTGGTGCAGCAACAAACCTTTCGCTATTTCTGGGATTTTGCTCATCCTGTTTCGGGCCTGTCTCGGGAAAGAAGCAATGAAAATTTTGGCTATGGGCATGAAACTGTAACGATCGGGGGTACAGGCTTTGGCATTATGAGTTTGATTGTAGCCGTAGAAAGAAAATGGATCGGCCGCGACACGGCAGCAAAGTTTATGCTGAAGATGATCAATTTTTTATTGAAAGCAAATTCCTATCACGGCGTTTTTCCCCATTGGATGGATGGCGCGACAGGCAAAACAATTCCATTCAGCCGCAAGGATGATGGGGCCGACCTTGTAGAATCATCTTACCTCTTCCAGGGATTACTTTGCGCGCGGCAATATTTTAACGGTGACAGCCGGGTGGAACGGGAATTACGCAACCGGGTTAACTGGATCTGGACAGGAGTCGAGTGGAACTGGTTTACACAGGGCGGGCAGGAAGTGTTGTATTGGCACTGGAGCCCGAATAATGGCTGGGCCATGAATTTTCCCGTCCGGGGTTTCAATGAATGTTTGATCATGTATATACTTGCTGCCAGTGACGAACGTTACCCGGTTAGTGCCTCCGTCTATCACCGGGGCTGGGCAGAAAGCAGTTTTTTCAAAAATGGAAAAGAGTTTTATGGCATAAAACTTCCGTTGGGCTTTGACTACGGAGGTCCCTTATTTTTTTCGCAGTATTCTTTCCTGGGACTGGACCCGCGTGGATTAAAAGACCGCTATGCGGATTACTGGGAACAGAACAGGAATCATACATTGATCAACCGGGAGCATAGCATCCGCAATCCCAATAAATTTAAAGGATATGGAGAAAACTGCTGGGGGTTAACAGCCAGCGACACTTATGCTGGTTATGATGCGCATTCTCCCACGAACGATAATGGCACCATCACGCCCACGGCAGCTTTGTCTGCTTTTCCCTACACGCCGGAATATTCTATGCAGGCACTGAAACATTTTTATTATGATCTCGGGGACAAGCTCTGGAGCGAGTATGGATTTGTGGATGCATTTAATGAAACAAAAAATTGGGTGGCCCAGTCTCACCTGGCTATTGACCAGGGACCGATTGTAGCGATGATTGAAAATTACAGGAGCGGCTTATTATGGAAACTGTTTATGAGCTGCCCGGAGATACAGCGCGGGTTAAAGAAACTGGGATTTGAAAGCCCCTGGCTGAAAAAATAAAGAAAATGCTGAAACGGTTTTTTAAATATGGGCTTGCCCTTTCATTATACCTGGCCCCGTTGTTTGGATTGTCGCAACAGGAGATAAAAGTAATGTCCTATAATATCCGCCTGGATGTAGCAGCAGACGGCGAGAACCGGTGGGATGCAAGAAAAGATAAAGTAGTCGGGTTGATGAATTACTATGAGGCGGATTTTATCGGGGGACAGGAGGTGCAGCATCATCAATTAAGCTATTTACTGGAGCACCTGGATGGTTATGCTTTTATCGGCGTGGGGCGTGATGACGGAAAAGAAGCAGGGGAATACTCCTGTATTTTTTATAAGGCAGATAAATTCACACTGGTACAGCAATCCACTTTCTGGTTGTCGCCAACTCCTGATTCCGTATCAAAAGGCTGGGATGCCGCCTTCAACAGGGTTTGTACCTATGGACTTTTCAGGAACAAAAAAACAAAACAATTTTTTTGGGTAGTCAATACCCATTTCGATCATATCGGTAAAACCGCAAGGCTTGAATCCGCCAGGCTGATCACTAAAAAAATACAGGAACTGAATTCCCGCAATTACCCCGTTGTGCTGACGGGCGATTTTAACAGCAGGCCGGAAGAGGCACCGGCCCAATACCTTGTGAGCAAGATGCAAAATACCCGGGCGGCCAGTAAACTTGTATATGGGCCGGTGGATACCTGGAACGGGTTTAAGTTCAATACAAAACCGGATGGTTGTATTGATTATATATTTATTTCGCCCGATAAAAGAATGCGTGTATCGAAATTTGCGACACTGACTGATTCCTATGAACTAAAGTACCCGTCAGATCATTTACCCATACTGGCCACCATACTGATAAATAAATGAACCTAATTATCACGAGGATGAAGTACATCGTATTGCTCTGCCTGCTGTTTTCCCTGGAAACAACGGCACAACAAAAAACGTATTGCAACCCCATCAATATAGATTATGGCTATACACCCATCCCTAATTTTTCCAGCTGGGGCCGCCACCGGGCAACGGCAGACCCTGTAATCGTCAATTACAAAGGCGATTACTATTTATTCAGTACCAACCAATGGGGTTACTGGTGGAGTAGTGATATGCTAAACTGGAAATTTATATCCAGGAAATTTCTTCGCCCCTGGAACAAAGCCTATGATGAACTTTGCGCGCCGGCCGTAGGTATTATCGGCGATACGATGATCGTGTTTGGATCTACCTATACCAGCCAGTTCAGTATCTGGATGAGCACCGATCCCAAAGCCAATTCGTGGAAGCCACTGGTGGACTCCTTTGAAATCGGCGGCTGGGATCCTTCTTTCTTTACCGATGACGATGGCCGCTTATATATGTATAACGGAAGCAGTAATAAATTTCCCATGTATGGTATTGAGTTAAACAGGAAAACATTCCAGCCAATCGGTACCCGCAAAGAAATGTATTTGCTCGAGCCCTGGCGTTATGGCTGGCAGCGGTTTGGGGAACACATGGACAATACCTTTCTTGATCCTTTTATTGAAGGCTCGCACATGACAAAGCACAACGGCAAATATTATTTGCAATACGGGGCACCGGGAACGGAATTCAGCGGCTATGCAGACGGGCTGCTGGTTGGAGAAACGCCACTTGGTCCATTCCAGGCAATGCCGGACCCGCTGAGTATTAAAGTGGGTGGGTTTGTGCGCGGGGCGGGTCATGGTGCCACCTTCCGGGATAAGTATGATAATTACTGGCACATATCGACTACCGTCATATCGGTAAAGAATACCTTCGAAAGAAGGTTGGGTGTATGGCCCGCGGGATTTGATGCCAGCGGAACGATGTATTGCAACACAACTTTTGGTGATTACCCGCATTATATTCCTGGCCCTGGTTACCCGGGTTCATCTTATGGCACCAACGGGAAGTCGGGTTATTTTACCGGCTGGATGTTATTGAACTATAACAAACCCGTGCAGGTATCATCCATACTGGGCGGCTACCTTCCTAACCATGCGGCAGACGAACTGGCAAAAACCTATTGGAGCGCCACCACCGGCAACAAGGGAGAATGGATACAAACTGATTTGGGAAATTTATCAACCGTCAATGCCGTGCAGGTAAACTATGCGGACCAGGATGTGAGTTTCCCAAAAGAAATGGATACGGTATTCCTGGGAAAGAGTCTTGGATTGTATCACCAGTATAAAATGTATTATTCAGCCGATGGGAAAAAATGGAATCTACTGGTGGATAAAAGCAATAATAAAACAGATATCCCGCACGATTACGTGGAACTGGAGAAACCGGTGCAGGCCAGGTTTATTAAACTGGAGAACATCCATATGCCAACCGGCAAATTTGCCATCAGCGGGTTGCGGGTATTTGGCAACGGCAATGGCGAAAAACCACCCGCGGTGGAAGGCTTTATTGTATTAAGAACAGAAAAAGATAAGCGAAGCGCCTTTATTAAATGGAAACCGGTGGATAAGGCGTTTGCCTACAATATTTATTATGGCACTCACCCGGATAAACTTTATACCAGTATTATGGTGCATGCAAATAATGAATACTGGATGAAAGCGATGGATTCGCAGAACACCTATTATTTCTCGATCGAGGCGGTTAACGAGAATGGGGTTTCGGAAAGATCCAAAACATGGAAAGCGGAATAACCAAAATTATATAACTGATATAAAATATAGCTCATGGGTAATATGAAAAAATGGCTGGCGCTTGTTTCGGGCCTTTTGTTTTTTGGCGTGGTCAACAGCCAAAGCAGTGATCCGAAAATGAAATTGTTTATTGACGCGTTGATGAAGAAAATGACCCTGGAGGAAAAGATCGGGCAGCTGAACCTCCCGGGTTCCGGCGATATAGTTACCGGGCAGGCCTCCAACTCGGATATTGCGAAGAAAATAAAAGAAGGGCAGGTGGGTGGCCTGTTCAATATTAAAGGGGTGGAAAAAATAAGGGATGTGCAGAAAGTGGCGGTAGAACAAACCCGTTTAAAAATACCCCTGTTGTTTGGTATGGACGTAATACATGGCTACCAGACAACCTTCCCGATCCCGCTTGGATTATCCTGCACCTGGAACATGGAAGCCGTTGAACAGAGTGCAAGGATTGCTGCCACCGAAGCCAGTGCTGATGGTATCTGCTGGACCTTTAGTCCCATGGTGGATATTGCCCGTGACCCGCGCTGGGGAAGGATTGCCGAAGGAAGCGGCGAAGATGCCTACCTCGGTTCCGCAGTAGCAAAAGCGATGGTCAGAGGTTACCAGGGAAATGATTTGTCAAAAGATAACACCATCATGGCCTGTGTCAAACATTATGCCCTGTATGGCGCTGCGGAAGCCGGGAGAGATTATAATACCACCGATATGAGCCGGATAAGAATGTTCAATGAATACCTGCCGCCCTTCCAGGCAGCTGTGGATGCAGGTGCCGGCAGTGTGATGGCATCATTCAACGAAGTGGATGGTATACCGGCAACCGGGAATAAATTTTTGATGACAGATGTATTGCGCAAGCAATGGGGGTTTAAAGGATTTGTCGTTACCGATTATACCGGTATAAATGAAATGATTGACCATGGTATGGGTGATTTACAGCAGGCTTCCGCCCTGGCATTAAAAGCAGGGATTCACATGGACATGGTGGGAGAAGGATTTTTAACCACGTTGAAAAAATCATTACAGGAAGGGAAAGTCACCCAGAAACAAATCGATGACGCCTGCCGGTTGATACTGGAAGCCAAATATAAACTGGGTTTATTCCAGGATCCTTACCGCTATTGCAATATTGAAAGAAGTAAAACAGATATTTATACGGCTGCCAATATTAAAAAAGCAAGGGAAATAGCCACAGAAAGTTTTGTATTGTTAAAAAACCAGGGCGGCCTCCTGCCATTAAAGAAGACCGGCACGATTGCGCTGGTAGGGCCGCTGGCTGATACAAAAGAAAATATGCCGGGAACCTGGAGTGTGGCAACGGATCTTTCAAAAGCCATCACGGTCAGGCAGGGTTTGCAGAATGCGTCTGGCAATAATGTGAAGATTGTATATGCGAAAGGCGCAAACCTCGATGCGGACAGCAACTATGAAAAAAGGGCCACCATGTTTGGCAGGTCCTTAAACAGGGATAAACGTACGGATGCTGAATTATTGAATGAGGCACTGGCTGCAGCAAGCCAGGCAGATGTAATTGTTGCGGCGTTGGGAGAAGCATCAGAAATGAGTGGTGAAAGTTCCAGCCGTACTAACCTGGAAATTCCGCAAATACAAAAAGACCTGTTAGCTGCGCTGGTAAAAACGGGTAAACCGGTTGTGTTGGTTTTATTTACCGGCAGACCGCTGGCGCTTGCCTGGGAGCAGCAACATGTGCCGGCTATATTAAATGTATGGTTTGGGGGTTCAGAAGCAGGTAATGCCATTGCTGATGTTTTATTTGGTGATGTGAATCCTTCGGGGAAATTAACGACTACGTTCCCGCAGAATATCGGGCAGGTTCCTATTTTCTATTCACATAAAAACACGGGCCGCCCCTTACAGGAAGGTAAATGGTTTGAAAAATTCCGCTCCAATTATTTAGATGTTTCCAATGACCCGCTGTATCCTTTTGG
Source organism: Chitinophagaceae bacterium (assembly GCA_025449935.1). Classification (GTDB taxonomy): domain Bacteria; phylum Bacteroidota; class Bacteroidia; order Chitinophagales; family Chitinophagaceae; genus JJ008. The sequence goes on along the minus strand of JANWIJ010000017.1, from coordinate 1,877 downwards.
ATTTGGATTGAGCTATACCACGTTCAGCCATAGTGATGTGCTGCTAAGCAGTCCTTCGCTAAGAGGTAACCAGGTACTGACCGCTTCTGTGACTGTTACCAATACCGGTAAAACCGATGGTAAGGAAGTGGTGCAATTATATATCCGGGATTTGGTAGGTTCTGTTGCCCGGCCGGTAAAAGAACTAAAAGGTTTCCAGAAAATAGAGCTGAAGGCCGGGGAGTCAAAAACGGTTTCATTTAAGATTACGCCCCAGGACCTGAAGTTTTATAACTATGACCTGAAATATGATTGGGAGCCCGGGGAGTTCCAGGTGATGATCGGTGGTAATTCAAGAGATGTGAAAATGAGTAAAATAAACTGGGTAAAATAGCCGTATGAAAGCCGGGGTCGTTCTTACTGTTATTATATGGCTGATGGGATGTACTGCCGCTAAAAAAAATATGGCTGCCAAAATAAATTTCGCTTCCAACCCAGTCGTCGCTCACCGGGGCGCATTTAAGAAAAATAATTTCCCCGAAAATTCCGTGGCGGCATTACGGCAGGCTGTCAAATTGAATTGTACCGGTTCAGAATTTGATGTGCGGATGACGGCCGATGATTCGCTTATTATCAACCACGACCCGCATTACAACAAACTGGAGATAGAAAAAACGACTTACCCGGAGCTGGTAAAATTTCGGCTCGCCAATGGTGAAATACTTCCAACCCTGCGCCAGTATTTGCTGGCCGGGCTGGACAGCAATACCCAAACCAGGCTGGTGCTGGAGATCAAACCTTCCGGCATTGGCAAGGAACGGGGAAAATTGATAGCGGTTAACGTGGTGAAACTCGTAAACGAATTGCAGGCCGGGGCCATGACAACTTATATCAGCTTTGACTATGATATTCTTAAAAAAATAATTGAAGTCAACCCGGGGGCCCCGACACAGTATCTTAATGGCGATAGATCACCCGCGGAATTAAAAACGGATGGTATTGACGGCGCTGATTATCATATCTCCGTATTCAAAAAAAATCCAGGGTGGATCGAAGAGGCAAAAAAGAACAGGATCCTTTTAAATGCCTGGACAGTCAATGAAACGGCGGATATGGACTGGCTGCTGGAAAAAAAATTTGATTTTATTACGACCAATGAACCCGAATTGCTTTTAGAAAGGATAAACAAGGCGAAACAACCGTTTTAATATTTCTGAAGATCTCGGGCGAATACATTAATCATGAAGAGACAATTCTTTTACAGGTTCTGCGTGGTGATTGTCGCAGCTTTATCATGTTTTTGCAGCGGGGCCCAGCAAAAAACAACCGATCAGAAGGTGGACTCAGTGCTAAAGCTGATGACACTGGAAGAAAAAATCGGGCAACTCAATCAATACAGTGGTGACTGGGCGCATACCGGGCCGATAACGCCGGATGGGGACAAACAAAATCAAATAAGGAAGGGGCGGGTGGGTTCCATGCTCAATGTAATTGGTGTTTCCCACACCCGCGAATTACAGAAAATGGCCATGCAATCAAGATTAAGGATCCCGCTATTGTTTGGACAGGATGTAATACATGGATTTAAAACAACATTTCCCATTCCCCTGGCAGAAGCTGCCAGTTGGGATATTGACGCAATTCAATTGTCAGCAAGAATTGCTGCCACCGAAGCAGCTGCATCCGGTGTACACTGGACCTTTGCTCCGATGGTGGATATTGGCCGTGATCCCCGGTGGGGAAGAGTGATGGAGGGCGCCGGCGAAGACCCCTATCTTGGTTCAGTGATTGCAGCGGCGAGAGTAAGAGGTTTCCAGGGAAATAAATTAGGCGACACTAATTCCGTTATGGCCTGCGCTAAACATTTTGCTGCTTATGGAGCGGCTGTAGGCGGAAGG
>JANWIJ010000016.1 GCA_025449935.1 Chitinophagaceae bacterium | reverse complement strand
ATTTTTTACCGACAATTCACCTCTTTTATTTTTAGGTGTTCTTAAAAGCCGGTGCGAAAGACCCTGGCAATAATACAGTAAAAAACCTCCCGCATGTTGCCGGATCACTTTTTCATACTTGTCATCTTCTGTTTTCAGGCTATTTAAAAAAAGAATGAATTTTTCGAATGATTGCTGAAACTTGGTATCAGGAGAAATGCTGGTGGTGCTTTGGTGCAGGCGGAAAGAAAAGCAATTGTCAGGGGAAGTGGCTTTGTAACCCAGTTTACTGAGGCGGATCCAAAGTTCAAAATCAGCGAAAAGTAAATTCGGGTATGGAGGCATCCCTCCCAGCCTGTCATAATCCGCGGAGCGCATCATGAAACCAGTTCCCATCACATCGATTCTTCTCACCAGGAAATTTTCGAGAAATGATTCCGGCTTTTCCGTCCCGGGGACCCGCTTAGCTTCCCGGATCACCCTGCCGGTTGCATCAATATAGGAGAAATGTGTCTGGTACAGACCCGCGGCCGGGTGTTTTGAAATCAGTTCCACCATCACAGAAAGATAATTTTTATTCAATAGGTCGTCATGACCGATCAGGGTAATAAACTCGCTTTTCGGAATGCCGGTGATCCTCCCCCAGTTTTCTTCAATGCTTAATGGCTGAGCGGAAGGATAAATCTTAACCCGCGGGTCCGTTAGCGAACGAATCCATTCGAGTGTGCCATCAGTGCTGCAATTATCCAATACCAGCAATTCAAAACCGGGAAAGGCCTGGTTGAGTATGCTATCAATACAGGCTTTGACATACTGGCCGCCGTTGCGAACTGGTAGTATGATGCTGAACTTCGGCACTATCGGGAGAAACTTTTCTTGATTTTCACCCCGTAATCATGAATCCGGGGAAAATTTTTTTTGAGAAAGTATTTGAGCCGGTATGGGCGGACATAGTCCATCCGGAATACAGATTTCTCAGCGTCTCCCAGGCTGGGATCCTGTTTACCGGTTTTCTTATAATAATGATGCAGGAAACTCATATGCGAAACCAGCCATAGCGCCGTAAACCGGAGCATTTTAGTTTTTATGGCGGGCCATTCTTTTAAATGAGAAGCTTTTTCTTCAATATAGGCCGGGAAATTTTTGGCAGCTACTACCAATTGCTCATTCTGGTTCCGCCCGAAGTTTTCATTGTGCAGGGTCTGGCAACCCAACGCCCTGTTAATCGTCACACAACCTGAATACGAGCCAATCACCGACATATAAGCATAGTCACCCAAAAAAGGGGTGCCATACTCCGGAACGCCACCTGCTTTTATTAAAATATCTCTTTGAACAATCGCCGTAGACCACAAATAATGCGGGAATATCTCAAACCCAAAAAGGTGCTCTAAAAAATCATCGGGAGAGTAGGCTTGCTTAAACCCCACATCATGACTATCAGACAGGCAGGAATTGGTGCCTACGTGGAAATTATAAAGCCTGCCTACTTCATGGCTCACGCAATACCAGTCGCACCCGCCCATGTACATACCATACCCGGGATACTCTTTCTGAAGATCATGCAAGGTCAGCAGCATCTCCGGGTAAACAGGGTCATCATCCGCGATCATCACAATATAAATACCGGATGACCGCTCCAGGCTCCTGTTGAAGCTTTTCTTCATCCCCAGGTTGGTTTCATTGGCAAAATACTTCAGCCTTGTGTCGTTAAAAGAAGCGACTACCTCCCTGCCGCTTTGCTCTTCATCATTATCGGAAACAATCACTTCAAAGTCCCCGAACCGCTGAAGTAAAATACTCTCCAGGGTCGATCTCAGGTAAGCAGGTCTTTTATAGGTAGAAAAACAAAAGCTTGCAAAAGGCTTGTTTTGCATAAACGGTTTATTTGACCCTTTTTAAATATCCTTCCGGGGCAACACTTATCAGCAATTTATTATCGATCGAGTGGTCAATTTCAAAAGCATCATTCTTTTTCAGGAATTCCTGCACCGCCGTCCGGGGATTATTGGAAATCCCCCAGGGCCTTTTTTGTGAAAAATAACCCTCCGGCAAATCTTCAACAATCGTATCGAATACCACGATATATGAGCCCTTTGAAACAAGAGGGGAATACAATTCCAGCTCCTGCAATACGTGCTCATGTGTATGATTGGAATCCAGGCAAACCAGTATGGATTCTTTTCCCGCCGCATGCTTTTTCACTTGAGCAGCAGTTTCAGCACTGATGGATGAACCCTGAAGCATCTTTATCCTTTTAAACATCGGGTGCTTTTCAATTTCTTTCCGGTTATGCTCGCGTATATCAATATCGATCCCCAACACTTCCCCTTTCCCGATCAGTTCAAGAAGGGAAGCATAATAAATCAGCGACCCCCCGTGTGCTATGCCGGTTTCGATGACCAGGTCGGGTTTTAGCTGCCAGATCAATTCCTGCATGGCGATCATGTCCTGCGGGTATTGTATAATGGGCCGGCCCATCCAGGAAAAGTTGTATGAATATTGCGCGCTGTTTGATGCTGTATTAAAGTTGCGGGCAGCCTCCTGCAGTTTTTCATTGTGTTGATTGCCCGCTATCCTTTCTTTCCGCTCCCGGACAAATGCTTGTACTAAGTCACTCATTATTTATAATCTTTTTAAGTTTACGGTTGTCTCCCCAGAATCGCATCGGCTCATAATCCGGGTACGGATAGACGCCTAAATTCAGGACAATATGCTGGTTGATGGTTCTTAAATAATTTTCAACAAATTGTTTCACCGTCAACGGTTCTCCACTGCAGCAGTTGATAATTCCCTGTACTTTATCCTGCAAAGCTAGTTTCACTATCCAGGCTGCAACTTTTTCGACTGGTAGAAAATCCCTCACTTGCTCTCCCCCGCTCATATCGAAGTTCCCCGCTTTATCTGCCAGTGCTTTATCCAGCTGCGAAAGTAAGGAATTCGGGTTTTGGCCTTTCCCATACATGTAAAACAACCTGACCCATTTGAATGCGAAAGGTTGTTGCTTCTGCAATTGCTCCAATTTTTTTCGAAGGCTGTCTTTAGCAATGCCATATGGGTTTGCCGGGTTTGCCGGCATTTCTTCATTTAAACATCCTTCCTGCATCCCGTATTCGAAACAGGTTCCGGTAACAGCCAAGTCCCTGAGTCCATGTTGAACAAGATTCCGCAGGAACGCAAAATGCCGGGGAAGATTTGTTTCAACATGAAAAGATGATTTGTAATTGGGGAGTCCTTCCCAGGCCAGGTGAATCAACAGGTCGGGCTGCTGAAAAAAATCAAAATAATTAACGGTATTATTGAAATCGCCAAGATCAAATGGAAGATAGCTGACCTTGTCAGACCAGGCAGCGTTTTCAGCATTGGTTCTGCCGGCAGAGGAAGCAATTACCAGGCAATTGTATTTCAACAGCTCCTGTATCACATAATTGCCAATAAACCCGGTGGCACCCGTAACCAAAACTTTCTTCATACAAAGATTATATCAATTCTAATTTGGGAACCGGCACTACAAAACGACCACCCCAATCCCGGATATAAGCCAGCTGCCCCATCACTTCATCTTTCAGGTTCCACGGCAGAATGATGACATAGTCAGGCTTGCCGGTTTTCAGGGTCTCTTCCCGGACAACCGGGATATGGCTGGCCGGCAAATATTTATCCTGTTTGTGCGGGTTGGCATCCACCACGTATTCCACCAGGTCATTTTTTATCCCGCAGTAATTGAGCAATGTATTTCCCTTGGCAGCTGCCCCGTATGCCGCCACTCTTTTCCCCTCCTTTTTCTGTGCCGTTAAAAAAGAAATAAGATCAAGTTTGACCTCCAATGCTTTTTGCTGGAAATTTTCATAATAGCGCAGGTCGGAAATTCCCTTTGCCTGTTCCTTTTTCAATAAGATTTCAACACTGGCCGATACTTCCTTTGACAAATCATCTTTATGTTTTGCATAAATCCGGAGAGAACCTCCATGCGTGGAAATCTCGTCGACATCGAATAGTACAAGATCCTGCGATTCAAATATCTTTTTAACGGTTGTAAAAGACAGGTACGAAAAATGTTCGTGGTAGATGGTATCGAACTGGTTATTGTCAATCAGCTGTACCAGGTGAGGAAACTCCATGGTGATAACACCGGTGTCAGCCAGGATGATCTTCATGCCTGCGACAAAATCAACAATATCCGGAACATGCGCCAGTACATTATTACCCAGGAGCAGGTCGGCTTTAACTTCCCAGTGACCTGATAACCTGTCTGCCAGTTCAGTTCCAAAAAATTCAACGATGGTTTTGATACCCTTTCCTATCGCCACCTCGGCCGTATTGGCTGTTGGTTCAATACCCATGACCGGGATATTTTTTTCTTTGAAATACTGCAACAGGTAACCATCGTTGGAAGCTATCTCGATCACCTGCGACTGTTCATTGAACCCAAAACGTTCAATCATCATACCGGTGTATTTTTTTGCGTGCTGCAGCCAGCTGGACGAATAGGAAGAGAAATAAGCATAGTCGCTGTTGAATATCGCGTCTGATTTTTTACACTCATCCACCTGCACCAAAAAACACTGGTGGCAGGTATACACTTTCAGCGGGTAGAAAACTTCCGGCTCATTCAATTGCTCCGGGCTAAGAAATGAATTGGAGGCCGGGGAATTCACCAGGTCAATAAATATATGCTCGAGTTCAGTATTACAAAAACGGCATTGCATAAATCAGGTTCCTTTAAAATTTTCGTCAAGATATGGATGGTTATTATCTCTTTCAGACAACACTGAAACCGGGAGGGGCCACGCGATGGAGATCATTGGGTCATTAAACCGGATCCCGGATTCGGCTCCCGGCCTGTAATATTCAGAGTGGTGATACAGTAATTCACAATCGTCAGACAAACACTGGAAACCGTGGGCAAATCCCGCCGGTATGTACATCATCTTTTTATTTTCTGCCGAAATCTCTGCAGCAAACCATTGCAGGAAAGTCTCTGAACCTTTTCGGAGATCAACAATAACATCAAACACTATTCCCGCGATACATCTTACCATTTTGATTTCCTTATGCGGGTGCAGCTGGAAATGCATTCCTCTTAGGCTTCCTTTTTCCCGGGTTACAGAATGGTTCATCTGTACCCATTCGGCCGTATGACCTATTTGTTTAAACTCATCCTTACAATAATACCGGGCAAACCATCCCCGCTCATCTGTAAAAGGTTCCAGCCCGATGATATAACTACCTGCCAGTTTCGTCGTTGTGAAAATCATAAAGCAAAATAGTTGTTGATTTGCCTGAATGTAAAATCCGCAAGCCCCTCTTTTGGAACCTTAAACCACCCGATGGTCCATTCAATGGCTTCTTTAGCCGATAATTTCGGCACCCAGTTCAATTCCTGCCGCGCCCGGCTAATATCCAGTTTTAATAAACCTGCTTCATGTGGCTGGGATTGGTCAGAAACGTCTGTCCACTTACCGGAGCCCCAGGCGGCAATGGCCTGGTCAACAAGTTCACGCACCGCTAAATGGTCACCGGGTAAAGGTCCAAAATTATAAGCCCTCGAATATTTCACCGGGTCGGTATCAAGCCGCCTGCCTAATTCCAGGTAACCCGATAATGGTTCGAGTACATGCTGCCAGGGTCTTACCGCATTGGGATTACGCACTTCAATATTTTGCTGAGCTTGTAAGGATCGGATAATGTCCGGTATAATCCGGTCCTTATTCCTGTCACCACCCCCGATCACATTGCCCGCTCTTGCACTCGTAACGGCTTTTAGATGATGGTTATACCTGCCGGTATTAAAAAATGAGTTCCGGAAAGAACTTACCAGGATTTCAGTACAGGCTTTGCTTGCCGAATAAGGATCATACCCGCCCAACACATCATCCTCCCTGTATAAAATATCCACTTCCCGGTTTTCATATACTTTATCGGTGGTGACAACGATCACCGTGCACCTGGACGGAAGTTTATTAACCACTTCAAGGATATTGGCGGTTCCTACTACATTCACTTCAAAGGTTTCGGCAGGTATTTCGTAAGATCTCCTGACGAGTGGCTGCGCGGCCAGGTGAAAAATAAAGTCGGGTTGAAACGAGTTGATCTCTTTTGCCAGCCTTTCCTTGTTCCGTATGTCCCCCATCACAGATTCGGCGATATTCAGTGGCTTTAATACATCATACAAACCATCCTGGTATTCAGGGGGCAATGCATACCCTTTAACCCTGGCACCTGCCAGGTGCAAACAGGCCATAAGCCATGCCCCTTTAAAACCGGTATGGCCGGTTACAAAGACTTTTTTTCCTTTATAGTATGAAAGTAATTGCTGCTGCATCACCAGATCTTCCATTTTGCCTGGTTAGTTTGCCACAAAGATTCTAATTCAAGTTTATCGCGCAGTGCATCCATGCATTTCCAGAATCCTTTATGCTGGTAAGCCACCAGCTGACCATCCAGGGAAAGTCGTTCGAGTGGTTCATCTTCCCACATCATGTCCTGCATATCCCCCTCCAGGTAATTAAATACTTCAGGCTTTAAGATAAAGAAACCGCCATTGATCCATTTACTCTCATCCTTTGCTTTTTCTTTGAAGGAAATAACCTGACCGTTATTGCCAAGGTCCATTCCTCCAAACCGGGCATCCATCTGGACGGCAGTAACCGTCGCGATCTTGTTATGCTGTTTGTGAAACTGGAGAAGAGTTTTCATATTCAAATCACAAACCCCATCCCCGTAGGTCAGCATAAAATCTTCATTGCCGACATACTTTTTCACCAGTTTTAATCTTCCGGCTGTTTTGGTGTTCAGTCCTGTTTCTATAAGTGTTACTTTAAACGATTCGGTATTGGTGCCGTGAATCTCCACCTTGTTATTGCCCAACTCAATCGTGATATCGGAATTGTGCAAAAAATAATGCATGAAGTATTCCTTAATAATATATCCTTTATAACCCAGGCAGATAATAAAATCATTAAACCCGTACTGGCTGTATATTTTCATAATATGCCAGAGAATCGGTTTGCCCCCTATCTCCACCATGGGTTTGGGGCGGGCATCTGTTTCTTCGGATATACGGGTACCAAGACCCCCGGCGAATATGACTACTTTCATGCTGCTGAATTATTGATACTAAGGCGCAAATTTAGATTATTTAGCCTCCCCCGGGGCGGAAAAAACCGGCCCGGTTCTGCCCTTCCCGTAATCATTTTTCCGTGATGACCTGTAAAAAATAGGCCATTCCCTTTTTCTTCCTTTCATCAAGCACATAACTAAGGTGCATCGTGTAATATTTTTTCAAATCATAAAGGGTAAAAGGCCTGGCGGCTACAATTTCATCAATATGGCTCAAGCCTGCAGCGTTGGCGGCATTAAATTCCCGGATAAAATCCCCTGGTATTTCCCGCGTACTGATCCAGGCGGCAAAAACAAATGGAAGCCCGGTAATGGAGCGCCATTCGGAGCCGAGATCGTAGATGAATGTCGATATTTTTCGTTGCTCAAAAGCCCTGTCCCCGATGACGAGGCCTGCCGTGGTTCCTTTTATTTCATCGCGGTAACTCTCGTTTTTGGCAATGATGATCTCGGGGTTGATATCCCAGCTTTCCCGCATCAGGTATTTGAGCAGGGCTACCGAACTGCGGCTCTGGTAATCAAGGTATACTTTCTTTATCTCCGCCATCGGCACTTCGCTGAACAGCGCCACCGACGCAATTTCACCTTCGGTTCCAATGCAGTAATCTCCCAAAACATGATAAGATGGAAGTTCGGGGATGGTGGCTACAGGGATCAATCCAATATCAATCTCATCATTGATCAGCATGTCGGACAACCTGGAGGGATATGCAGCTACCAGGTCAATTTTCTCTTTAACCGGTGATCGTAACAGCCCATAAAGAAGTGGCTCTGTATTCAGGTAATTCACGATACCGACCCGGATTTTCTTACCCCCAACCCCCAGAGGGGTGTTTTTATCTTCCATTGCAACAGTTTGTGTTCTTTATCTTTGCTGCAAAAATAGGCTGTACGCCCTGATAATACCGAAACAGCATCTTCAAAATTATGGAACTGACTTCCCTTACTGCTATTTCGCCAGTGGATGGCCGCTATCGCAAGCAGGTACAACACCTGGATGAATATTTTTCTGAATATGCATTGATTAAATACAGGGTGCAGGTGGAAATTGAATACCTGCTCTTCCTGGAACAAAAGAAATTTTTCAAGCTCACTAATAAAGCGATAAAGCACCTGCAAAAACTGTCAGAGGATTTTGGCCCCGAAGATGCGCAGGAAATAAAGCAAATCGAGTACACAACTAACCACGATGTAAAAGCTGTTGAATATTTCCTGAAAAATGAACTTGAAAAATCCGGGGTTAAAGAAATAAAGGAATGGGTGCATTTCGGGCTTACCTCGCAGGACATTAACAATACCGCCGTACCTCTTTCCTGGAAACACGCGATCGAGTATGAATATTTACCCGGATTGCTGAACCTGAATACAGAACTGAAACTGCTGGCCGTTGAATGGAAAGACATTCCCCTGCTGGCACATACACACGGGCAACCTGCCAGCCCGACAAAACTCGGTAAGGAGATCATGGTCTTCGTGGAAAGAATAGAAAACCAGATCGAGCAATTCATCGGTATTCCCTTTAGTGGAAAATTTGGCGGGGCAACCGGGAATTTCAATGCGCATCATATCGCATTTCCCAAAACGGACTGGAAAAAGTTTGCCAACGAATTTTTACAAAAGATAGGACTCAACCGGCAGCAGTTCACGACGCAGATCGAACACTATGATAACCTCTCCGCCCATTTTGATTGCATGAAGCGGATCAATAATATCCTCGTTGATCTTTGCCGGGATCTTTGGAGTTATGTATCGCTGGAATATTTCAGACAAAAAACAAAAAAAGGTGAAATAGGATCTTCCGCCATGCCGCATAAAGTAAACCCGATCGATTTTGAAAATGCGGAAGGCAACCTGGGCCTGGCGAATGCTCTCTTTGAGCATCTTTCTTCCAAACTCCCGGTATCAAGGTTACAAAGAGACCTTACAGATTCAACCGTGCTCCGCAATATCGGCGTTCCCTTTGCCCACACCCTGATCGCTTTCCGTTCCATTGAAAAAGGATTGAGTAAACTGATCGTGAATGACGAGAAGATTTACGAAGACCTTGAAAATAACTGGGTTGTGGTGGCGGAAGCCATCCAGACTGTATTAAGGAGAGAAAAATTTCCGAATCCCTATGAGGCGTTGAAGGACCTGACAAGGGGTAAACGGCAGATCGACAAAAAAGCAATACACAGTTTTATAGATGGACTAAAAATTACCGAATCAATCAAAAAAGAACTGCGAAAAATAACTCCGCATAATTACACGGGTATCAGCGCTTTTGAAAAATTATGATTGCTTCCTGGCAATAAAAAGTAACAGCTCTTTTTCTTCTTCCATCATGCTGTTTTCGAGTTGAAAACCCGCCTTGAGTAATACTTTTTGGGAAGCCAGGTTGGGCGTTTCAGTGATCCCATAAATTTCTGGTAATGTATCGGTCGCAAAAAAATATTGCAGCCCGGCCCGGGTCAGTTCGGATGCGTAGCCCATTCCCCAGTTCGCCGGCAACAAAGAATAACCCAGCTGTATTTTTTCTGGTTGTGAAGGAACCGGTATGATCGCAAAGGACCCGACAAAGCGGTCTGAATCTTTTTCTTCCACTGCCCAGCGTCCACGGTGAGGATTGGTTCGATAGCTGGCAATATTCTCCAGCAAAAACTTATCACTTTCTTCCTTTGTATTCACCGGCCGTATATAACGCATCACGTCTTCGTTGCCGCTTAAAAGGAAAAAATTATCCTTATCGGCCTCCGTATACTGGCGGACAGTCAGCCTGGCTGTTTCGAAAATGAGTCCCATTAGAAGTTCAGTGTATTAGCTTGTAAGATATAGGTTTTGACCAGGAGCATAAAATTACTCAATCCGGCTCCTACAACTTTCAACCTTAAACCTTAAACCTTAAACTTTAAACTTGCAACTTACTTATGTATTTCGCTGGTAAAATGAAACTCAATTTCTGGATTATTCGTCCGCTCCGTATTCAAAAACCATTCGCTCTGCGCCAGGTAGACCATATGTCCATCTTTATCTTCTGCAATGTTGGCTTGTTTAAACCTGGAAAATTCGAGTAATTTCTTATCGTCCTTACTGGTCAGCCAGCAGGCTTTATAAAATGGCAGGTTATTAAATACCACGGAAGCACCGTATTCGTGAAGCAGCCGGTACTGGATCACTTCAAATTGCAGTTCTCCCACGCAGCCGATGATCTTTTTATTCCCGCCAAACTGGGTGAACAGCTGTGCCACGCCTTCATCGGTTAACTGGAGCAAGCCTTTTTCCAGCTGCTTGGTCTTCATCGGGTCCTTGTTTACTACTTCCTTGAATATCTCCGGGGAGAAAGAAGGAATACCCGTAAAGAAAAAATTTTCGCCTTCAGTTAAGGTATCCCCGATCTTGAAATTGCCCGTATCAAACAAACCCACCACATCACCGGCATAAGCATCTTCGATAATGCTCTTATCGCGGGCCATAAAAGAGTAAGGATTGCTGAAACGCACATCTTTGTCGAGACGGACATGATGAAAATATTTGTTGCGTTCAAATTTACCCGAGCAAACCCGGAAAAAAGCAATCCGGTCCCGGTGCTTGGGATCCAGGTTAGCATGGATCTTAAAAACAAAACCGCTCATTTTATCTTCCTCCACATTAACCGGGCGAACGGTGGTCTCGCGGCTGCGGGGCGTGGGTGCAATGCGGATAAATGTATCCAGCATTTCTTTTACACCGAAATTGTTGATGGCACTCCCAAAGAAAACAGGCGCCACGCTGCCGTTTAAATAATCGTTCAACTTCAGTTCACCATGCACGCCATCCACCAGCTCCACATCTTCCCGCAGCTGGTCGGCATCCTTCTCTCCCAGTTTCTCATTCAGCACGATATCTTCCAGGTCGGCGACTTTCACTACGTTTTCATCAGCAGCTTTGGTACCTGCCGTGAACAGTAATAAGTTTTTATCATGCAGGTTGTAAACGCCCTTGAACTCTTTACCGCTGTTGATCGGCCATGTCATCGGGTGAAGACTGATGGATAATTCTTTTTCTATTTCTTCCAGGAGGTCGAAACGGTTCTTGCCGTCACGGTCCATTTTGTTGATAAAAACGATCACAGGGGTATCCCGCATTCGGCAGACTTCCATGAGCCTTTTGGTCTGCGCCTCCACCCCGTTCACACTGTCAATCACCAGGATCACACTATCCACCGCCGTGAGGGTACGGTAGGTATCTTCGGCGAAATCCTTGTGACCGGGTGTATCCAGCAGGTTGATGAGTACCTTATTGTATTCAAAACTCATGACCGACGTGGCCACGGAGATGCCCCGTTGCCGTTCGATCTCCATAAAGTCGGAGGTGGCATGTTTCTTAATCTTATTACTTTTCACCGCGCCGGCGACCTGGATGGCCCCTCCAAAGAGCAGGAATTTTTCCGTCAGTGTCGTTTTTCCTGCATCCGGGTGAGAGATGATGGCGAATGTCTTCCGTCTTGCTATTTCGTTGTGATATTTCATAGTATTGTCCATGGACACTGCTTAAAGGCGGCAAAGGTAAGGATTGTATGCGCACCGTGAGTTGCTGAAGGGCTCATAAGACAACATCGCAGAAAATGGAATGGGAAAAGATTTTTGAACTCTATTGGTTAAGTGTAAATCCCCGGAAGGAATTTATTTTTTTAGCCCGGTCAAATTTGATTTCAATCCTTTCATACTTGAAAGCCGCCCCATCCAGGTATTCTTTGCCGGTAATGATGGCGGTCGTAATTCCGCCCCGGGTGGTAAGCTGCACCGGGGCCGTCATTTCAAACTTGTTTTTAGGATGAGCTTTCCAGAAACTTTTGTCGCTCCGGGTGATCACCTTCCTTGGTACGTTCCTTAAATATTTCATATAGACTTTAACCGTGTCGGCAAAGTATTGCTCGGCGGAATCAGCTTTATGTTCATTCCGAAGGCGGAATAATTCATGAACTATTTTTATTTCAGCTGGTTCCTGTCCCTGCTCCTGGCGAAGTACAGCGGCACTAAAAAAAGGCAACAGTATGAACAGTATAAACCGCATAAAAAGTCAGATACAAATTAACGAGCGATAAAATTAGCCAAGTCTCCCAAAAGTGCCGTTTATTAAAATCATAAAGTTAACTTCATCCCCAAATGGAAAAGCGGTGGCTTTCCGGAGAACAAAAATGACTGACTGGTATCACCCACCCTTAATATCCAACCGTGGAAATACATCATTTTGAGTAGAAGTGTTATTCAGGAGGGACAGTATATTTAGTGCAAAGAGTTATCACCCCTTAAACCACCAATATGAAAAGATCATTTCTAAACTTTTGTATGGCCGGATCCTTATTCCTGGCTGCTGGTTGTAATAACAGTAAGACCGATAAAGAAACAACTGAAACCGACACAACCATTAGCACCAGTGATACGGTCGCCAGCTCCGCTCCCGACGATGCCGGGGTCTCAGCAACACGGGTTGTCAACAAGACCGATTATGCCTACGATAAATCCGTTGTGATCAGCGGGAAGATCAGCAAAGAAACATTTTACGGCGCTCCCGGTTTTGGTGAAAATCCAAAAACCGATGCGAAGGAAGAACGATACCTGCTGGTGCCGGATAAACCCATCAATGTGATTGGCCCCGTCCAACCGGATGATGACTCCAAAGAATCAAAGTATAATGTATCGAAGATCCAGTTGCTTTATGATGAAAACACAATAGATATGGGTCGTTACCTCGGCAGTGCCGTGCAGCTCACTGGCACATTATTCGGCGCACACACTGGTCACCATCATACCCCGGTCTTAATGGATGTAACACAGGTAAAAGGTCAATAACCAGGTTTCCCGGGTATAAATTTCCTGCAGGTCCCTCCTGGCGCCGGGATGACCAACAACAAAGAAATATTTTGAAAAACTAACCAGGTGCCCGTATATTTGCAACCAAACAGTTGCGAATAAAAACCTAAAGAATCATGCTGGTAACCAACGAAACGATATACACGACCGACAAGAGCAACAAAAAAATCAAAGTAACCCGGGAATTTGCAGCAACGCTGAAGCAGGTATGGAGAGCCTGGACCGAAGCTCAATTGCTGGACCAGTGGTGGGCACCCAAACCCTGGAAAGCCCAAACAAAAAGTATGGATTTCCGTGAAGGTGGCCGCTGGATGTATTATATGGAAGGCCCCGATGGTTCCCGCCACTATTGCCGGGCGGATTATGAAACTATTGTTCCCAATAAATCTTATACTGGGCTGGATGCCTTCTGTGATGAAAATGGAAATATCGATAACAGTTTTCCCCGCATGCACTGGTCAGGCGTATTCACCGAATCCGGCAAAGGAACAAAAGTTGAAATAGTGATTACTTTCCCTTCATTGGAAGACATGGAAAAAATTATTGAAATGGGTTTCAGGGAAGGTTTTGCCGCGGCACATACCAACCTCGACGAATTACTGGCGAAATAACTTTTTTACCGGCATCTCTCCCTGTCACGGTTTTGCCTGGTTATAACAACCATGCTATTTTTCTGACATTTCAGAATATCTAACCGAATACATTAATATTTTTTATAATTTCATATGGCTACTATTTTTCTGAACCAAACTGACAGCCATGCGTTTTTTCTTATCCAATTTTAAATGGGTCATGCTCGTTTGCGGGCTGCTGACCTGTACCATGTTCCTCGCATTATTCTCTCCGCAGTCATCCCTCAAATCTAATTTCGGGGAAACGATGGATGGCGCCGTGGCAGATATTATTGTTCGTAACTGGGGGGCTTTGATCGGGCTGGTAGGCCTCATGCTGATCTACGGGGCTTTCAACATTACGGTAAGACGATTCGTCCTGGTCATTGCTGGGATAAGCAAGATCATATTCATCCTGCTGGTACTTACTTCGGGCCAATCCTATTTTGGGCTGTGGGCCGGGACGGCAGTCATTGTTGATTCGGTGATGTTGATACTATTTATCACTTACCTGCTGTTCGCCGGCTCATACAAACCTGTTTTGAAAGGAAGTGCATGAGTATCACTCACACGGATAATCCAGGAAGGCTGAAATGATGAAACTTATTAAGACTGGAATTTTCATTGCACCGTAGCCACTCCTGGCTTTATCGAAATCATCCGGGGAAAAATCATTCATACCTTCATTTCATGAAAGCAATTGGTAACACCCCCTTACTGAAATTAGAACGGCTGGCCGAACCCGGCGCAGCGGATATCTATGTGAAATATGAAGGCGCCAACCCGACCGGGAGTATGAAAGACCGGATGGCTCTTTCCATGATTGAAGGCGCTGAACAAAGAGGACAACTGAAGGCCGGGGGTACAGTGGTGGACTATACCGGTGGCAGTACAGGCAGTTCCCTCGCCATGGTATGTGCGACCAAAGGTTACCAGGCACATTTTGTTTCCTCCGACGCATTTGCCGAAGAAAAACTGCAGACCATGCGGGCATTTGGTGCTTCGCTGGAAATATTTCCAAGTAAGAACCGGAAAATTACAGCAAAGCTGATCGACACGATGGTAAGAAGGGCAAAAGAATTAAGCGCCAACCCCAATACTTTCTGGACCGACC
Organism: Chitinophagaceae bacterium; assembly: GCA_025449935.1. Lineage (GTDB taxonomy): Bacteria > Bacteroidota > Bacteroidia > Chitinophagales > Chitinophagaceae > JJ008. The sequence goes on along the minus strand of JANWIJ010000016.1, from coordinate 30,744 downwards.
AGTTCAATAATATTGACAACCGAAATGCCTATCACACTATGGCCCGCGAGGTCCTGGCGGTGCTGGGAAAAAACATTGATGAATTTATCATGGGGGTAGGTACGGGCGGTTGTTTCTCCGGCAGTTCCGAAATATTTAAAAAAGAAATCCCGGGCATCCGCTGCATTCCCGTTGAGCCGCTGCAGGTACGTTCGCTATCCGGCGGAGATATATCAGGAACACATCGCCTGGAAGGCATCGGGACCGGGTTTGTGCCTTCGATCTGCCGGCTTGACCTGGCCGATGAAATTATCGCCGTGTCGGACGAAGATGCTTATGCCACCGCAAGAAAACTGGCCAGGACTGAAGGAATATTCGGAGGCACAACAAGCGGAGCCAATGTATGGGCAGCGATGCAACGGGCAAGGATCATCGGGCCGGGAAAAAAGATCGTGACGATCATTTGTGATTCCGGGTTAAAATACCTGAACGGGGACCTGTATAAACAATAGCCCAACATTTACAAATAGAAAAGCCCGGCCAGGTTTTTGAAATGACGGAGGGACTGCTGTATATTTAAGTGGATGCAACCGCAAAAAAATATTATAGACTGCTATGACCGGACGGCCAAAAATTATGCTGATAAGTTCATCCACGAACTTGGTCATAAACATTTTGACCAGCTCTTACTAAACGCCTTCACGGCTGAAAACCTGAACCGGGGAAAATGTATCGACCTGGGTTGTGGTCCCGGGCAAACCACGAAATATTTAGCTGACTGCGGATGGAAAGAACTTCTCGGCACTGATCTTTCACCTGAAATGGTAAAAGTTGCAAAGTCCCTCAACCCGCAGCTTCAATTTGAGACAGCGGATATGCTTCGGCTTCAATACCCGCGTAATACATTTGGCGCAGCGATCGCCTTTTATTCCATCGTTCATTTTAATGAGTCACAGCTGGGGATTGCTTTTTCGGAGATCAAACGGGTATTAAAAGACGATGCCCATTTTCTTTTCTCCTTTCATATTGGTGATACTATGCTTCACCGGGATGAATTCCTGGAGCATCCCGTGAATATTGATTTCTATTTTTTTGAACCCAAAAGGATCAATGAACTATTGACTGCAACAGGTTTTGACATCATCGATTCTATGGAAAGGGAACCTTATCCGCAGGAATATCCCAGCAAACGGGCTTATACCTGGGTGAAAAACAAAAACACGGAAGACTAAAACATTGGAACATGAAACAAAAGCTTCGCCTGTTATTACCAACACTCCTTTTACTTCAAAATTGCATGGCAGTTGGTCAAACCAGGCATGTAACCAAACAGGAAAACCTGGTGTATGGTATGATCTCGGGTATGGCCCTGCTAATGGATGTGTACCAGCCGGAAAAATCCAATCACCGGGCCATCCTTTATATCAACGGATCCGCCTGGGGTTATGCATACCAGCAGGTTTATAACCAGCCTTCCTTAAAAGAGGATTATACGTCGGATACGGCTTACAGCGGGAAATGGGCGCAGGCACTTGTGCAAAAAGGCTACACCCTGTTCATCATCAATCACCGCTTTGCACCTTCCTTTGGTTTCCCGGAAATTTTTTATGATTGCCAGCGGGCCGTTCGTTTTATAAGGTACCATGCTAAAAATTTTAAGATAGATCCCAACCATATTGGCGTGATGGGTCATTCTTCCGGTGCCTACCTGTCGGCATTGCTGGGGGTTACTGATACACTGGTTGCCAAACCTGAAACAGGTATTGACAGCGTGAGTTCAAAAGTGCAGGCTGTTGTGGCATTGGCCACTCCATTTGACCTGTCTGATTTTAACCGCCGGGAAGATTCATCCATGGCAAGAGATTTCATCGCCCAGGTGCTCATTAATTATTTGAAAGAACTGCCTGAAAAAAAAGACGGTGAATTTGTTTTATCCGGGCGGTATGCACAGGCATCACCGGTTACATATGTTAGCAGTGATGATGCCCCATTTCTGATCTATTATTCCGATGATGATCCCCTGATCCCCGCGCGGCAGGGACCAGCAATGTACCAGAAACTGAAAGCAGCCGGTATTGCTACCAGGCTGGTCCTGCGCCGGAAAGAAAGTCATACACCTTCCCCGGATATGGAGGAAGTTGATAAATGGTTTAAACAATATTTAAAATGACTGAGGGAAGGGGAGCTTATTGATACATGTCCAGTTTCAGCCGGGTTTCTTCCAGGTCCAGTTCTTTTTCGATCTTCCGTAAGATTTCTTCGCTTGTTTTTCCTTCACGGTGCAGCCGTTCAACGGTTTGCCTTTCCACCCCGATCAGGTCAATCTGCAATTGGGTGTATTCGTTAAAAACATTTGCCGTCAGTGTTTTTCCCCCGCCAAAATAATTGGCCGGGAGTTCGGTCTTTTGCAGGCGATTGTATTTTACTTCGTATTTACTTTTAATATTATTGAGCAGGGTATCGTGTTGCAGGGAAAGATTTTCTTCGATATGGGTGATTGTTTCCGTCACCACGTAATTCCTCACCTCATACTCTTCCGCTGCTATGGAATATTTCGGGAGTTTTAATTTCCTGATGATCCAGGGCAAGGTGAATCCCAGCAATACCAGGGTGGATAGAATAACACAGAAGGCCAGGAAGATCACGAGGTTCCTGTAAGGAAAAGCTGTACCATTCAATAAGGTAAGCGGCAGCGCCAGTGCGGCCGCCATAGATACCACGCCACGCATACCGGCCCATCCAAACACCACCATGTTTCGCGGATCGAACTGTTCTTTTTTCATCATTCGCCGGCTGATAAAGACAGGTAAAACGGCAGCAGGTAATATCCAGAGGAACCGGACCAGGATCACCACCAGGCTGATAACGATGCCATATAATGCCAGTTCACCCGCCGGGTAATCGTTGATTCCCTGCACGACACTCCGCAACTGTAATCCCAGTAAAATAAACACCAGGCTGTTTAAAATAAAGATTACTACTTCCCAAACCGCATAAGCCATAATCCTGCTTTCATGACTGAATATCTGGCTGGAACGAAAAGAAAGATACAAACCAGTCGTAACCACAGCGAGCACGCCGGAAAAATGAAACTTTTCAGCCAATAAATAGGAAGCAAACGGGGTGAGAAAAGTGAGTGTAACTTCTATGACCGGGTCGCATACAAATTTTTTATGAATGAGGTAAAGCAGGTAACCGATGGCCAGGCCGATTGCGATACCTGCAGCGGCGACCAGGAGAAAATTCAAACCCGCTTTCCATAATACAAAGTTGCCGGCCGTGATGGCTGTTAATGCATATTTATAAGCTACCAGCCCGCTGGCATCATTCACCAGGCTCTCCCCTTCTAATATAGTTATCAGTTTTGGATGCAAACCCAGTCCGCCCGTGAGCGAAGTTGCGGCAACCGCGTCCGGGGGCGAAACGATGGCCCCGATCAGGAAACACAATGGCCAGTCGAGGCCAGGGATCAATAAATGGGCAGCCACGGCAACAAGGGTCATCGTAAAAAGAACCAACCCCACAGCAGCCCGCATGATGGGACGGATTGAAGCTTTAAAGTTATGCCAGCTGGTATTCCATGCGGCCGCGTATAAAAGCGGTGGCAGGAAAATAATAAAAGCAATTTCCGGGTCAAGCTGGATAACCGGCAGACCAGGGACGAGGCTGATAGCCACCCCTGATAATACGAGTACGATCGGGAAAGGGAAACTGTACTTTTTGCTGAGTATGCCCAGGAATGTGATCCCGAACAGCAGCAATAAAATAATACTGACATTCTCCATGCATCAAAAATAAGGTTTAGAAAAATAGCTGGACGCCTGGGCGGCCGGTCAGTGATTTTTCCTGCTTAAGTTTAATAACTCAAAAAATCGGAGTCTGCGGCTTCCATCCAAATAAAATCTTTCAGCACTAACCAGCCTTCCGGTAATTTTGTTGAATGTTCCGCCGCTACATTGAAATAGTTACCAGCAGTTTTAAAATGGCCCTGCAGGAATTGTGGAAGAATAAACTGCGCACTTTCCTTTCGCTGTTTGGTATCACCATCGGTATCTTCTGCATCATCGGGGTATTGGCAACGGTGAATAGCCTGGAACAGAATATCCAGAATGAAGTAAAATCGCTGGGCACCAATACCATTTACGTGGACAAATGGGATTACAGTGGCGGTCCCGACTATCCCTGGTGGAAATATGTGAACCGCCCTTCTCCAAAATACAACGAGATAAAACATATCCGGGAAAGAACCGGCAGTTCAAAGTTTGTAGCATTCGCCATCAATACACAGGATAATGTTGAGTATGCGGGCAATATTCTTTCCAATGTGAAACTATATGGAGTTACTGAAGATTTTAACGACATACAACCGGTCGAAGTGCGTTATGGCCGCTATATGTCAGACGCGGAATTTGAGCGGGGTGTGAATGCCATCGTGATTGGCAATGATGTGGCGGAAAAATTATTTGGATCAGCGGAAGTGGCCGCCGGTAAAGAAGTGACGGCGCGGGGCAGAACGGCCCTGGTAGTGGGTGTGATCAAAAAGCAGGGAAAACAAATGATCGGTGGCTGGGATTTTGACCAGAGCATTGTGCTGCCCTACAAATATGCCCGGAACATCATGAATGAATTCAGGTCGGATCCGGTGATCATGGTGCAGGGACAGGACAACCTCAGCAGCAAAGCACTCAAAGATGATCTTACAGGTACCATGCGGGCGCTTCACAAACTCAGCCCTACCAAGGAAGAGGATTTTGCATTGAATGATGTGAATGATTTCAGCGATGCGATCAGTTCGGCTTTCTCCGGTTTAAATATCGGCGGCTGGGCGATCGCTGCTTTATCATTGATCGTGGGCATGTTTGGCGTGGCCAATATTATGTTTGTGTCTGTCAGGGAAAGAACCAGCCAGATCGGTTTAAAAAAAGCGATTGGCGCTAAAAAAAGAGTGATACTTACCGAGTTTTTGCTGGAGTCCGCCTTCCTTTGCATCATTGGTGGAATGATCGGGTTAACGCTGGTCTTTATTTTAACCCAGATACTGACACTGGCCCTGAGCTTCCCCGTTTTTATTTCCACAGGTTATATGCTCCTCGCTATCGGCATCTGCATCATTGTGGGCATCGTGGCCGGTTTTATCCCCGCATTACAGGCAGCAAATATGGACCCGGTAGAAGCGATACGAAGCAAATAAGATTTTTTTCTGAAGTGTTTCCTCCCAACACTCTATTAACAGCTAACCGTTGTGCAGGCATGAATTATAAAAGTCACCGGACGGGGTTCGCTTGTGCGGTGGATGAAAAAATTGAAATAGTCAGCCTTTGCTACCTTTGAAAAAATCTTTCCCGTTCATGCCAGTGACCATCCTTGCGATTGAATCGAGTTGTGATGAAACATCCTCGTCTGTTTGCGTGGATGGAAAAATTCTCTCTAATTACATCGCTAATCAAACTGTTCATGAAAAATATGGCGGCGTTGTACCCGAACTCGCCTCAAGGGCACACATGCAGCATATTGTCCCGGTGGTTGATGCCGCGGTAAGGGATGCCGGTATCATCATGAAAGATATTGATGCAATTGCCTTTACCCAGTCACCGGGACTGATCGGGTCATTGCTGGTGGGCGGGCAGTTTGCTAAATCGCTGTCACTCGCCCTAAACAAACCATTGATCGCCGTGCATCATATGCAGGCCCATGTGCTGGCCAACCTGATTGACGATCCCAAACCCAGTTTTCCTTTCTTATGTCTCACGGTTAGTGGCGGGCATACACAAATAGTAGTGTGTGAGTCGCCCACGCAAATGAAGGTGATCGGCGAAACTATTGATGATGCCGCGGGTGAAGCATTTGATAAATCAGCCAAATTGCTGGGTCTTCCCTATCCCGGTGGCCCACTGATCGATAAATATGCCAGGGAAGGTGATCCGAACCGGTATAAATTTCCTGAACCGCAGATACCTGGATTGAACTTCAGCTTCAGCGGGGTGAAAACATCCATCCTTTACTTTTTACAAAATGCAGGGAAGAGCAATTTATATAAGGAAGAATTTGGCGCGACGGAGGAAGAAAAACAAAAATTTATTTCAGAAAACCTCCCGGATATCTGTGCTTCAATCCAGCAGCGTATTGTAACGATCCTCCTGAATAAATTAAAAAAAGCAGCATTAGCCACCGGCATTACCGATATCTGCCTGGCGGGAGGTGTGTCTGCCAACAGCGGGCTGAGAAAAGGATTTGACGAAAAGGGGAAGAAATACAACTGGAACACATTTGTTCCCGAATTGAAATATTGTACCGACAATGCCGGCATGATTGCAATAACCGGTTATTACAAATACCTGTCGGAACAATTCGCTGACCTTTCAGTCAGTTCAACGGCAAGGGCAGAATGGTAATGTAACGATATGGCCAACTCGTACTTTAAATTCAGGCAATTCACCGTTCACCAGGATCTCTGTGCAATGAAAGTCACCACGGATGCCTGCTTATTCGGGGCATGGGCAGCCAGTAATACCGCGGCAGCAACACGGGGAGAATTAAGGGTTCTTGATGCGGGAGCCGGTACTGGCTTATTATCTTTTATGATGGCCCAGCAAACCAATGCAGAAATAGATATGGTGGAAATCGACCCTGATGCTTTTGAACAGGCTAATGAAAACACCCGGTTATCTCCCTGGGCCAGCCGTATACGGGTGATTAATGAAGATGTAAAAACCATTCAGTTCCCGCATAAATATGATGTCATCATCAGCAACCCTCCCTTTTATGAAAATGAATTGAAAGGACCAGATGAAAAGAAAAACATAGCGCATCACAGCGAGCGGCTGCTGTTATCGGAACTGCTCACGGTTATAAAAGAAAATTTGTCGGCTGAAGGATTATTTTATCTCCTGCTTCCTTATAAAAGACACGACGGGTTAAAGGAACTTTTACTCAAGAAGGACCTTGCAATACTTGAACTGGTCTTTGTCCGGCAATCGGTCAAACATGACTATTTCCGCATCATATTGAAAGGTAATTTAGGCGCTGAAAAACAACCGGATACAGCGCTTGATGAAATTTCTATTTGGGATGATAAACAGCAGTATACACCGGAGTTTGTAGCCCAGTTGAAAGATTATTATTTAAACCTCTGACCTGCCCGCAGCATAATCCTGGAGATATTCATACTGTTTTGTGAGCCGGCCTGCTTCGGCAATCGTGGCCCTTTGTATTATTTCAGAGCCTCCCTTTACCAGGTCATCCAAAACATACTTGATCAGCTGCTCACCAAAATACCGGGATGCATCACGTGGTAATTCATTGGGCAAATTACCCACAGCCATGAGATCAATAGAGTTCCTTAAATACGGTGCTGTTTTCTGAAGCGTCTCCCTGTCTACTCCGTACACCGGGTCCTCATTGGTCTGGTCACCCAGGTTAATGGGAACGGAGCCATTAACATCATCAGTAATATCTGCGATGGTTTTAATAATAAAATTCTCCGCCTTTACATCTTCCTTCTCAAAGAGGCGGGGAACATTTTTATCCCAGTAAACACCATTCATGAGAATATCCGTTTGCGCGGCGTAGGGCAAAAATTTGCACTGGTATTTTTGGGGCTCTTCGTGAAACTCAACGCGGCTGTAATTTCCTTTTTCTTTATGCTGGTATAACTCTCCCCCTTTTAATTGTGTGTACACAGGATATGAAAAGCGGCGGGCCAGGTAATCATCCGGTTCCACTTCATGAATTCCCATCAGGTTCATGATCTCCAGGATGCCGTGCGCCACCCTGCCCGACCCGGTTACGGCAATCTTTACATTTGGGAGTTTAATTCCAAAATAATTATGAATCAATTCTCTGAAACTACGCTGTTTATACACCCTGTCTAATGTAAAAAGTCCTGTCCTGTTTCCGTAGGCCATCATCCCGTTATGAGCGCCAACTACCCCGGCAAAAAATCCAAACCCAATGATCCGCTGACCATCTTCATGTTCAAGACACTCAAAATCTACCAGCCTGATTTTTTTATCCAGGACCGCCTTCAGCAACTTTTGATTATGAGGTTGGTTCTTTTTGGTATGGGAAAAAAACAAATATGTTTTTCCCGGCACCAGCTGGTCAACTGGAACCTCTTTTATCCCAAGCAGGATATCGCATTCACTGACATCTTCTTTGATCTCTGCTCCCGCGGCCAAATACTCCCTGTCAGAAAAACACCTGGCCGTGGACGACTGAACAATGATTTTTACGTCGGGCGCATTCTTTTGTATCCATTTGCATTGCGATGGGGTAAGCGCCACCCGGTTATCCCCCGGGGTTTTACCCTCCTTAATAAGTCCGATCCTTGTCATAGTGATTTTTATCCCGTTAGCCGGCAAAGTTGCCGTTTATAATAATGCGGTGCAAACCTGATTTAGATCAGCCACCGGAAGGGGCGGAAGATTTATTTTTGAAATCCAATAGAAAAACAAACGCAAGGTTACATTTTTACGTTTACCATTTACACACAAAAAAGGCTCTCATGAATAAGAAAACAACCGGAAGTGCCGTCCTCACCCTCCTGGCCGTTGCGATAATCCTGTTTTCCTGTAACAAGCCTGCGATGACCCCGGCAGGGCCTTATGACCTGGATTATGGCGATTCTATTTTATACCTGCGGCCCTCAGCGGGCGATTATATTGTAAAGCCAGTTACCCAAAGACCGGGTATCTACTCCGGATTCCCTGATGGCATTGAAATAGATGAGACGACAGGAGCCATTAATATATCTAAAAGTGAAACGGGGCTCCGGTACCGCATCACCCATACCGCTGGTGATGGAACCGTTACCACCTCGAAAGTGGTCTTATCAGGGATCACTTTTACCGATCATTACTACCGCCTGTCTGCCGGTGATTCGGTTGCCATGCCGGTTTATAATGCGCACCCGGCAAGAATACTTCCATTAACCGGCTCTGCTTTCGATGAAGGCCACACGGCTAACACGGGTGGTTGTGATGTAAAGACCAATAACGGGCAGATCAACCTGGCACAGACTGTCCGGAATGGTGTTTTTGGCTCCACCCCCCAAAACGATGTCCGCAGGGATTTTGACATCGATTACCGGCTGAATGATGCCAGTGGAAAATCAAAAAATACCTTAAGGGTCCGTTTGTATTATTATGAAACAATGTCCGACGTCCCGCCCGATCTGCTTCAAACCTTGCAGGACCGGGAAGAGTTGGGCGTTTTTCTCCGCAATGGCACCAGCCCCACTCCCGGCATCACTGAAAGAAATCAAAAGGAAGCAAGACCCCGGCCACCCTGCATTATTATTATTGCTAATTAAATAGCACAGTTCCTAAATTTGATAAGCCCCCGGCTTATCATGTATAAATTTTTGCTGTCTATATTATTGACCAGCCTGCTGGTTTTTTGTTTTTCCCAAACCGAGACACACAGCCGTCCTGCCCTCTTGAAAGAATTCCTGGCTGCTGAAAAAATATTCCGGCAAGCTGAACAACTCTCCGGCAATGCCGGCGACAATGAAGCGCAACAGGAAAAGGCAGATGAGATATATAAACAGTCGCAGGCCTCTTTTATTCACCTGCTTTCCCCCGCAGAAGAAGCAGGTTACGATTCGCTTGCTTTTTTTACACGGCTGAGAACCGGTTTTATTTCTTTTTACCTGAATGACCAGGAACAGGCCAGGAAAGATTACCTGGCAGCCATAGCATTAAAACAAAAGCTTCCGGAAATTCCGGATTCTTTTTTATTCATCCACCTGGTCTATATGGGTGGCATATACTACAACCGGGATATGTTTGATTCTGCCATGTATTTCTACAAAAAAGCAGAAGCAATAAAAGACACCAACTCCCTGGAAGGATCAGAAAGGTTGTTTAACCGCCTGGGAGTTATGTACTACGAAACGGGTAATTATAACAAGGCAAGGAATTATTTTGAAAAAGCCATTGCAGTTTTATCGGCTGGCAACAACCCGGATAATTCATTACTGGCGAATTACAGGAACAATATCGCTTCTATTCATGTTAAGCTCGAAGAATACACGGCGGCAAAATCTGTTTACGGGAGTGTTCTGCCCTACTTTAATAATGAGGTCTACCACAATCTTGGGATCATCAGCCTGAAAGAAGAAAACTACTACCAGGCCGTTGACTACCTGGGACAGGTCAACTATGGAGATAATAAGAAGAATACGGAACTCTATTACAATTTGGGTGTGGCTTATTCCGAACTGGGGAAACCTGATTCTTCTGAACGATATTTTCATAAAGCCTTTGCTGAAAACCTGAAATGGAACGGGCATAGAAAGAATATCACCTATGGCCTTATACTCAGGTACCAGGCAGACCAGCTGGCCCGTGAACGGCTGTACCTGGAAGCAGCCGGCAAGTACCAGCACGCAATAATCCAGTTTGATACCAGGTTTACAGATCCTGATATTTTTAACAACCCCCGCCAATACAGTGGCATATTCTCCTATATCAACCTGTTTAATACACTTATTGCTAAAGCGGATGTGCTGGAAAAATTATACCAGCAGGAAAAGGATGTCAAAATACTGGTATCATCCCTCGATGCTTACAAATCTGCCTTCCGGCTGGCAGAATATGTAGAGCAAACTTATGACTCAGATGAAGCCCGCCTCTTCCTGGGAAAAATAAAATACACCGTTCACAGCAATCCCATAGATATCTGCCTCCGCTTATATGACCTTACCCGCAAAAAGAATTACCTGGAAGAAGCATGGTTCTTTGACCAGCGAAACAAAGCTTCGATTCTTTCACTCAATGTCATGGAAAACGAATGGAAAAAAAAGTTGGGTAACGGGAATGAATCGCTAACCCGTGAATCATCACTTAAACAGGCTATCACCCGGCTTTCCTTAAAAGCATCCGGCATCACTGATAGTGTCCGGCTGGTTAACATCAATACGGCTATCACCGACAAGGAAATCGAACTGGGTAAAGTCCGCGAAACCATTCATAATGACCCCGCCTGGCTGGAAAAGAAATCTATTGAAATCATTCCGCCGGTCAATGAAATGCAGAAAAAACTGGACAACACGACCGCCCTCCTCTCTTTTCACCTGTCAGGAACAGAACTGCTGACCCTGCTTATAACTGCCAGCCAGTTTGATTATCATAAAAGCCCGGTCAATGATGATTTCTTTGCAGAGATCGGGTCTCTCAGGACCGCATTACAGCACACATCCCCGGGTTTACGTTATAACGGGGTGGTATCGGCGATGAAACTGTACGAAACAATGATCTCTCCCATCTATTCAAAGCTTACCCATATCAAAAGACTTATTATAATACCCGACGATGAATTGAATTACCTTCCTTTTGAAGCACTCCAGGATGAAAACAAAAAATACCTCGTTGAAAAATTTTCGGTCCAGTATCAATATTCAGCCGTGTTGCTTGAAGAGGATAAGAATGAATCTCCTGCCTCCTCTACACTGGCCTTTGCTCCTTTTGCCTCCACCAGTTTTACCGATACAGCCGGAAAATTGCTGAGCAGTCTTCCTGCCTCCGGTGCCGAGATCAGCGGTTTAGCCGGAAAAATATTTATGGATTCTGCTGCGACAAAAAATAATTTTCTCCGCACGGCAAACAGCCAGGCAATCCTTCACCTCGCCACACATGCCAGCGTAAATAACCTGGACCCCGCTCTTTCCTTTATTGCATTTTATCCCGGCTACCGCGATTATAAATTATACGCGGGCGAAATTTATAACCTGAAACTGGACTCAACCCAATTAGTGATCCTCAGCGCCTGTGAAACGGGAACAGGACAATTGATAAAGGGTGAAGGATTGATGAGTTTATCAAGGGCTTTTGCCTATGCAGGATGCCCCAATATCATTACCTCTCTCTGGAAGGCAGAAGACAAAACCACGGCATTTATGACCCGCCGTATACACGAATACCTGGAGGAAGGTTTCAGCAAAGACAGGGCCCTGCAGCATGCAAAGCTGGATCTTTTGAACAGCAAGGAGATTGATGCCCGTTTCAAAACTCCGGATTACTGGAGCAATCTTATATTCATTGGTAACTACAAGGCAGATCACCTGGGAAATAAATGGCGATGGGTTGCTATTGGCGTAGTGGCCATACTCCTGGGATATTTTCTTATTAAAAGAAAGGCCTGACATTTATGCCGCCAGGCCTTTTCAACCAACCAACAGTTCCATTCTCCATAGGTGATCAATTCATTATTGATGAAGGGTGATTACGGGGACATGGGTGTCTTCACTTTTTCTAACCAATATATTATTGATCGTTGTGTCATTATAGTTATTCTGTCCATCAACAAAAAGCCTGTACACACCTTCATTTAGTCCGACGATCTTGAATTCTCCATCGTCATCCTCTGGTATAGCCATGGTGGTATCCGTTCCGTTAATAGCCATCACCAGTGCGTCGGCCTGCCGGGGAAGCACCCGGCCCTCTATGCTCCCGGAATGACTGTGTGAAAATATTTTGATATGTGATCTCAGGCGGTAGCCGTTATTATTACCTGAACCGCTGTTATCCACCTGGATGGAGCGGCCGGCATCAAAATCAATCCAGAATAACACCTGTCCCGCGGAATTGATCTCGAATTGACCGGCTGTAATATCGACGGTCACTTCCCGGTCATTACTGTGCAGGGCCAGCGGGAAACGCTGCCCGTCTTTCATCACACTATTTTGAGTTCCGAGTGTCAGGCGGATCTTCCTGATCCTGGCATTTGGCAACATGCCCGTTGCAAAGAGGGTATCAAGACCATTCCGGAAACGAAGAATATTATATACCCCCGCACGGATGCTGAGATCGACCCAACCATCGTTTGGTAATGTATCATCTTCCAGTTTGACTTCCAGTCGCTGGAGGTCTATGAACACACTGTCAAAAACCGGGGTTTGATGATCAGTAAGATAAATGGTTACCGCGTGGGGCTTATTTGGATCCGTATTGCTGTCACCCGATAAATCTTTCTGGCAGGAGCAGTACACGGCAGCCATTGTTATGATGACGATACCTGAAGCAAGGGAAGTGTTTTTCATATACTGTGAATTTATTGTTATTGGATATGTCAATCCCGGGTGTGAAAATGTAACCGGCAAAAAAAATCCCGGTAAGACCGGGAGTTTATTACAGGAGTGTTTCATTAACGCCATTTCAGCATCCTGACCTGGCGGATAAGTTTATTCGTGACTTTTTCCCGGTAAGTATGACCGGGATCCTCTTTTATTTTCCGTAAAAGCTCCAGGGCATAATCATAATCCTCGTTCCTGATATAGGCGAGTGAAAGATAATACTCAGCCTCATCATTCAGGACCTTTGGCGATGCCTTTAAATTAGCACTGATCACCTTATTAAAATAGCTGATAGCCTTGTCGTTAGCCTTTAATTCAAGTGCCGCCATTCCACAAAGGAATTCTCCCCCCGGCGTTTTGTCTTTTCCTGCATCGTGAGACCGGATCAAGGCTGCATAATCCCTTTCTCTATAGGCTTTCTCGACCGGGGTTTCTGGTTGGTTATTATCCCGGGGAGTACTTAATTCATATGCCCGGTAGTTTGAATCAAAAATTTTATCCGGCGATAAGGTATAAAAATTATATACAAGGTAAGTACCGGCCAGTAACAGGATGCTGGCAGCGATCGCAATGCTGTATTTGACCTTTCGCTTTAAAGATGCTATTGGCTTAACGGGTGATAACGCTTTTTGCATCACTTGCCGGTGAATGCCCGCCACCTGCTGCTGTAATCCATGATATTTTATTGCAGCACGGGTCGCTAAAAGGTTTTGATACTCCTGTTGTAAAACGGCATCAGCAGCCAGCTGCTTTTCCAGCTCCTGTTTATCCCCCCCACTCAACCCGCCGTCAAGGTATTCAACAAGTTTTTCAGACATCCCCGGTGTAGAATTATCCATGCAAAAGATTTTTTAATGTTTGTTTTAATGCCGGGTTTCCGTTTAGCCGTTCTTCCAGTTGCTTCAGGCATTTGTATTTTTTATTTCTCACAACCTGTTCTGTTTCGTAATGCATTCTTTCCAGAATTTCTTTCATCGAAAGGTTCTCATAATAAAAAAGTAATAAGATCTTCCTGCATGTTTCGCCAAGTTCTCCCACCAGCCTGGCCACTTCAGCTTTTCCTTCGCGATCAGCGATGAGGTGACTGGTGTCCAATTCCACTCTTTCCTGGCCCCTTTCATATTTTTCTTCCCTCGCCATGGCCCTTCCCCTTCGTTTCAGTTCGTTCAGCCAGGTATGGCGGTTGAGTGAAAACAGGAATGTCTTTACGGTAGATTCTCCCCTGAATTTATTTTTCTGCACCAGGTCAATAAAACTCACCACGACTTCCTGGAAAACATCTTCCGCATCCTGCCGGCTTCCGCTGTTATTCATTACATACCAGCCAAGACTATCGAAATAGCTTCGGTAGATAGCTTTAATGCTTTCATCCATCCGTTGTCCTGACCGCAGGTTGGACACCAGCTCTGTATCCGGGAGATTCCTGTTTACCTCCATGCTTTATACCTAAATTTGTAAATGATTAGTCCGGTTTTGTAACCTAAACTAAGGATATTTTTATAGAAACCCGGCTCAAACTCTTTAAACTGCAATGACTTACTTCGAATTATTTGAAATACCCGTACAATTGAAAGTGGATGCCGCGGCTTTGTCCGGGAAATTCTTTGCGCTCAGCAAAAAATATCACCCGGATTACTTCGTAAACGATACAACAGCATCGAAGGCTGAAGCCCTGGAAAAATCATCCCTGTTAAATAAAGCCTGGAAAACCTTTCAAAACCAGGACGAGACCACCCGGTATGTCCTCAAAGAAAAGGGACTGCTGGAGGAAGAAGAGAAATATGAATTACCTCCGGCTTTCCTAATGGAGGTGCTGGAAATAAATGAACAATTAATGGAGGCAGATGAGAATACCCTTGGTATCCTGCAACCTGCCATCAGTCATCTTCAAAAAGAAATATATGAACCTGTTCGGGAGATTGTGGAGCATTATAAAGAAGGTATTACTACCGAAAAAGAATTGCTGCAGGTAAAAGAATATTATTACAAGAAAAAATATCTGGATCGCATCTCGCAGCAATTAGCCGGAATGGCTTAATATTGCAGCCCAATTCAATCGCCCGGGTGGCGGAATTGGTAGACGCAGCAGACTCAAAATCTGCCGTCCGCAAGGATGTATCGGTTCGATTCCGATCCCGGGCACTTAAAAAGCTTTGCAAATTTGCAAAGCTTTTTTCTTTTTTTACCTGTTTTTTCCACTTACTGCTTTTAGCGCCTCTGTTTATTTTAGTGTAATGCCTGGCATCGGTCCGTTTTATGTTTACGTCATATCAAGCTTATCGAGGAATTACATTTACGTAGGTTTAACGCATCAAATCCAACGCAGGATGTTACAACATAACTCCGGGTTTAACAGAACGACAAAACCCTATAGGCCATTCACGATTATTGTAATAGAAACTTTTCCGACCAGGCATGAAGCCCGGGAAAGGGAAAAATATCTGTAATCAGGTGCAGGAAAAGAATTCCTGAAAAAGTTAAGAATAATCGCTGATAAAAGGCA
Source organism: Chitinophagaceae bacterium (assembly GCA_025449935.1). Lineage (GTDB taxonomy): Bacteria > Bacteroidota > Bacteroidia > Chitinophagales > Chitinophagaceae > JJ008. The sequence continues at coordinate 15,190 of JANWIJ010000016.1, read as the reverse complement.
GCACTCAAAACCTGCCTGCCGTCAGGCAGGTCTGCCGTCCGCAAGGATGTATCGGTTCGATTCCGACCTGCCTGACGGTAGGCAGGTCCCGGGCACTTAAAAAGCTTTGCAAATTTGCAAGGCTTTTTTCTTTTAAGGGATCAGGTATCTACAGCATGCGGCGTTACCCGCCAATAACCATTAAGGGCGTTACATAATAAAATTCAAATGCTATGCCATCAACAGTGACTTAGCACGCAATTTGTTTTTCCCTGACTATGACTTTCAGGCAATATAAAAATCTGAGTGAAACTGACCAGGAACTGGTATTTTGGTCCAGGGCAGTAGAAGTGGCATCCAGGATTGACAATGACAGTCTTTATTCCCTTTTCCAGGTAGATGGTTTTTACATTGAGGTTCAATATAGTATTCAGTTCAGTGTTATTATAGGTTTTACCGCTTTTGACGACATAATTCACCTCGATCCGTACCTGGCACAAATGCATATCCAGATACAAGACTAACCCTTCCAATTATCCTTTATCTTTTACTGCAAGTCAAGGAGGCCGCAGGTAATGGTCACCAGAGTGTGTAATTTTTTCCCTGAACTTTTTTATTCAGGTAATTATCAAGGTAAATAAAGCAGGTCCGGCAAGACCGGAACTCTTTTGAACTTCCCTGATGATGCCAGGGGGGAACCAGGATAATGGGTTAAAAAAATGCGCCAGTCAAATTGGTATAGTATTTCGTAATTATGGATATGGGACTATCCCTCTACAGGAAGAAAAGAGCATTTGACAAAACCCCTGAACCAACCGGTGGAAAAGCTTCTGGCCCGGCTTTGCGTTTTGTTATCCAGAAACATGCTGCTTCCCGGCTGCACTATGATTTCCGCCTGGAAATGGACGGGGTTCTTAAAAGTTGGGCCGTTCCGAAAGGTCCTTCGCTGAATCCGGCTGACAAGAGATTAGCGATGATGGTCGAAGACCATCCTTATGACTACAGAACCTTTGAAGGCATTATTCCCAAAGGGAACTATGGAGCAGGGACCGTAATTGTATGGGACGAAGGTACCTACGAAACCCTGGAAACGGGCAACAAGAAAGAGCAGGAGAAAAAATTATTGAAACAACTGAAAACAGGTTCATTAAAGTTCCGGATGCACGGCACTAAACTGAAAGGTGAATTTGCGCTGGTCCGGCTGAAAGGCAAAGAGGACAATGCCTGGTTATTGATCAAACACCGGGATCAATATGCAAAAGAAACTGATATCACCCGGAAAGATAAATCGGTGGTTTCAGGATTGACGCTTGAAAAAGTAACAAAGACCAGCAGTAATATCTATGGTCACAAAAGCACAGGCCCGGGCACGCCTGACGAAAAAAAGAAACCCGTAAAAAAAAAGTCACCTAAAAAACCAGGCCGGAAAGCACCCTTTCCGGGGTCCGTCAAACCCATGCTGGCAACCCTGGTAGATAAGCCTTTTGACGAACCAGGGTGGATCTACGAAATAAAATGGGACGGCTACCGGACTGTTGCATTCGTCAATAAAGGCAAGGTGAACCTGCTGTCAAGAAATAATAAATCCTTCAACGAAAAATTTTACCCGGTATATGATGCCGTTAAGAAATGGAAAATCAACGCAGTCGTGGATGGCGAAGTAGCCGTGTTGAAAGATAATGGCATTGCGCATTTTGGATCACTGCAAAACTGGCGAAGCGAAGCCGTCGGGGAACTGGTCTACTATGTATTCGATATTCTATGGCTGGATGGGTATGATTTAAAAGAGCTGCCTTTAACTGCCCGTAGGGAAATCCTGAAAGAAAATTTGCCGGGAGAAGGGATTATACGACTGAGCGAAAATTTTGAAACATCTGCTACACAATTCCTGGCGGCAGCAGCTAAAATGGGTATGGAGGGAATCATGGCCAAAAAAGCCGATAGCCCTTACACGGAAAATAACAGGTCGGGGGATTGGTTAAAAATCAAAGCAAACAAACGGCACGAAGTGATTATCGGAGGCTTTACCCAAAACGAAGGTTCAGCCAAAACATTCAGTTCATTACTGGTGGGAGTATACGACAAAGGAAAACTGGAATATTTGGGGAAAATAGGTACCGGTTTTGATCAAAAAATGCAACAGGAACTGATGGTTAAAATGAAAAAATTATCCACCGGCAAAATTCCTTTTTCTGAAACACCCGATGTGAATAAGCCCTCCCGTTTCAGGCACAACCCGCCAAAAGCCAAAGTGACCTGGCTAAAACCTCAACTGGTCTGCGAAGTTAGCTATACGGAAATCACCGATGACGGGGTGATGCGGCATCCTTCTTTCGAAGGGATGCGGGAAGATAAAAAAGCCAGGGACGTTAAAAAAGAAACAGCCATGGAAACCAAAAAAATTCTAAAGAACCCGAAAGCCATCGTCACGAAGTATGCCAAACCGGTTAGCGGCAAGGAGCGTAAAACATTGCTGAATCCAACCGATGAAACCCAGGTAAGAAAAATTAATGGCCACGAAATAAAATTTACCAACCTCAGCAAAATTTACTGGCCGCGGGAAAAATATACCAAGCGTGATATGCTGAACTATTATTTCCGCGTAGCCCCTTACCTGCTCCCGTATTTAAAAGACCGGCCGCAATCGCTGAACCGCTTTCCCAATGGCATCAACGGTAAAAGTTTTTACCAGAAAGATATTACCCATACAGCCCCGGATTGGATTAAAATGGAGCCTTACCGAACCGCGGAAGGCGAAGACAAGAATTTCCTGGTACCCGAGGATGAAGCCAGTATTTTATACATGGCCAATTCAGGAGCTATTGAAATGAACCCCTGGAACAGCACCATCCACAAGGAAGATTACCCGGACTGGTGCCTGATTGACCTGGATCCTTCGGAAAAACAAAGTTTTGATGTAGTGATAAAAACAGCGCAGGTAACCAAAGAAGTACTGGACAATTTGGGAATAACCGGCTACCCCAAAACGTCAGGCTCCACGGGTATTCATATTTATATACCGCTTGGAGCAAAATATACTTATGACCAGAGCCAGTTGTTGGGAAAGGTTATTGCCACCCAGGTCCATAATATACTACCCGAATTCACCAGCATTGAACGGTTGGTAAAGAACCGGAAAAAAAAATTGTATATTGATTACCTGCAAAACCGGCCAAAAGCAACCCTGGCAGCTCCTTATTCCCTCCGCCCCAAACCCGGGGCCACCGTTTCAATGCCCATGCACTGGGAGGAAGTAAAAAAGGGGCTTTCCATGAAAGATTTCACCATAGAAAATACGATGGACCGGATAAAAAGTGAAGGAGATATTTTTAAGCCCGTACTTGGTAAGGGGATTGACCTCGCTAAAATATTGAATAAAATATGACCGGCTATGGAGAAGAATATCTTTGATATCTCATTTCAACTGGATGATAAAACCTATTCCGGGTGGGTAAATCCTTCGGGGGAGTTGAACCATCCAGGCATGCCTACTTCCTTCCATGTGGTACTTAACAAGGCCTCCTTTGGTTTCCTGTCGCTTGAAGGTTGTAAATGGGTGATCAATGAAGAACGTCCAGCTGAGCTGGTTAAACTTGTAGGACAAGCGATCGAAAAATATTACGGGTTGTAACCAACCCCCGGTTCATAATCCCGCGCTGATGGATTCGTTTCCTTCAGGAACAGCCTGTATGCTACCCGGTAATTTTTAGTCCTCCAAATTATATACCTTGACCCCGTAACCCTTTTTCCAATAGGGTGGTTCAACCTGTTGGATTATTGTCCCTAAATAAAGCCGACTGGAAAAATTTGCACACCATGCAGCTGAATAAAAAGCCTCCGCCAATTGATTACACCCGGCAAAACCGGGTAAGACTGGTGAAAGGTGGGCATGAGTTTTTCGCACTTCTCTTAAAACTGATTCATGAAGCCCGTTACTGTATTCACCTGCAGTTTTACATTTTTTCTGCAGATGAAACGGGAAAGACAGTGAGTGAAGCGCTGAAAGCGGCAGCTGCCCGGGGAGTTCTTGTTTATCTGCATGTTGACGGGTATGCATCGCAGGGCCTGCGCAAAGCTTTTACCAGTGACCTTAAAAACGCGGGTGTCAACTTCAGGTGGTTCGACCCCCTCTTTAAAAGCATGCATTTTTATTTTGGCCGCCGTTTGCATCACAAAGTGGTTGTCGCAGATGGGTTGTATTCGCTCGTAGCAGGTATCAATGTATCGGACCGGTATAATGACATGCAGGATGTGCCGGCCTGGATGGACATGGCTTTGTACTGTGAAGGGGAAGCGTCTTTCGTGCTGCACCGTATTTGCCGGCAGATGTGGGGCAGTAAAATAAGGGTTGACAAAATACCGCCCCATAGTATTGATGATTTTTGCAGAACGATCCCTGAACAGGAACAGCAAGCTGTCCGGATCCGGCAAAATGACTGGGTAAAAAGAAAAAGTGAAATATGGAAAAGCTACCTGTATATGTTCCTTCATGCGCAGGAAGAAATCATTATCATGTGCAGTTATTTTCTTCCTGGTCGTTTTTTCAGGAACCAGTTAAGCCGGGCCGCCCGCCGGGGTGTAAAAATAAAAGTTATACTGGCTGGCCCTTCAGACATCATGATGGCAAAACATGCCGAGCGTTACCTGTATGACTGGTTACTGAAAAACAATATTGAAATCTATGAGTTCCAGAAAACCGTGCTCCATGCCAAAGTGGCCGTCTACGATAACCGGTGGGTTACCGTAGGTTCTTACAACCTGAATAATATCAGCGCGTACGCCAGCCTGGAACTTAATATGGAGGTCAGGAATAAACCCTTTGCCGCGATGGTAGAAAAAGACCTCAGGAATACTATGCTGAACGATTGTAAAAAGATCACGCGGGAAAACTATACCACCTCTGCACATTTTTTCAGAAGATTATGGCAACGGATCTGTTACGGGATCATCAACAATGTGCTCAACCTCTTCACTTTTTATTTCAGGCAGGAATAGCAGGCATCAGTTTTTAGCGGCCCCTGATCCGTTGTAACAACTTGCTAAAGGCGTCCGCATCCCAGTTTTGAAACCTTCCCCGCTGCACTAACAATTTATTTTCTCCTCCATGTTCCAGGTAATAATAAAAGGCAAAGCGGGCCGAGGAGTCCTTCCAGCCTATCATCTGCCCGAAACGGAGGTCATTAAAGACCAGCGTATCATTCCATCGCTGGATCGAATAATACCCTTTGGAAAAACGAACCAGCCTCCGCAGGTCTTCCCGGTCTTTGATCGCGCTGAACAACGAATCATTGCGCGGAACAAAATAAAAATCGATCTTTTTTTCCTTGTCGAATACGGAACGGTAGCCAATATTATACCCGGTATCATTGGCAGCGACCACAAACCACAGCCAGCTGTTCATGGGGGTAGGCGTGGTGAAATAATTAGTGTATGAAATATGCTGGCCGGCAAAAATCTGGCGCACTTCGCGGTCTATTTTCAGTTTATTCAGGCCGCAGTATAAAAGATAAATGCTGCTCAACCCTACACCAAACATGATCCACCACTTTCTTTTTGGATGATTTTTACGCAGGATCAGCAAAACCACAAATGCAATCCCCAGCCAGACCGAATAAAACGGGTCGGCAACAAAAATCCAGTTATAACTTACCCGGGCATGACTGAAGGGTTCAAACCAACCCACTCCGTATACATTCATCCCGTCCAGCAGGAGATGTATCAGCGCCTGCACACCAAAGAACTGCAACCATTTTTTATATGTTATATCATGAGGGCGGTGCAGCCGTTCTGCCAGCCAGGCAAGGAGCGGCGAAATCAACAGGACAAAAAGAATGGAATGCGTAAATCCGCGGTGAGCCAGCAGGTTTTCGGAGGTGCTTGTCCAGAAAGCTGCAAAAAAATCAATATCAGGAACACTTTGGGCCACGGCGCCAAGGAACATGGCTCTCTTACCTAACTGTTTACCCGCAAAAGCATCGCCCATGCAGGCGCCAAGGGCTATATGTGTCAGAGAATCCATGCAGGTGATAGGGTGGTTATTTTTCTTCAGGGAAACAACAGAAGCAAGACTTAAAATCCGTGCCAATCTTAATCAATGCCCTTCACCGGCAGGCACGGGCTAAGTCATCTTAATTTATTTCCATGGTTTCAGCCTTTGAAAAAAGTTTCCTGAATACATAATGATAGGTATAGGTATTGTTGGCGGTGCTAACCGGGAAAGCATTCACCAGTTGCCAGCCGTTGTTACCCATAAAATTCAGCGCATCAATCACTGAATTAAACTTTTTAAGTTTCCCGTCCTCATCTTTCAGCCGGTTATCTTTCCAGATACTTCTTTTCTCCCCGTAATCAATATCGATAGTAACTTTTGAACTAAGCAGGCGCGGCGTGGATACTACCGTACAGTATTGTTCAATCCTCGTGGTATCTGTCTGAGAAAATCCCCGGGAATACACAAACAATAACAGGATAAACAGGAACTGTTTTTTCATGATAATCAGTTTAAGAAATGAATAAAAAAATGGAGGCCGGGGTAAAGGCCTCCTGAAGTTAGCTGATTTTAAAAACCAGGAAAGTTTTAAGCAAGTAAATTATTACTGCAAACAATCCTGTAAAGCTTTTTTCCATTCAGGCTTCGCGAGTTCTTCACCAGTAAGCCTGGCAGCGTCCGCAGCCTTCGGGTATCTTTTCTCCACTTTATACAACATGCATTCGCAATAGGCTTTTGCTCTTTCTTCCCCGATACCTGCTTTGGCAGCGTCTATACAACTGGTGATAAACTCGGACCGCTCGGTGCTGTTCCACTGGCCGGTGAGACAATCCTGGATTATCTTTTTCCAGGCGGGGCTTGCCAGCTCTTCGGCCGTTAATTTACCTGCCTCTTCGGCCGTTGAATACTTTGCCTGTACCCTGTCAAGCATACAAAGGCAATAATGACGGGCCGAATCCTCGCTCATCCCGGATTTTGCTGTGCCGATACAGGAAGTAATGAATTCCAGCCGGTCTTCTTTACTCCAGCCTTTCTTTTCACCGGCAGTCTGGGAAAAAGATTTCACGGTGAAGAGCAGGAAGAAAAACAGGGAAACTGATATTAATTTTTTCATGTTTCAAAAGTACAAATTCATTTTGTAAGAAGCCTTCCCGGCCAAAATTCATTACAGGTTTTTTTGCCACAACCCACCCGCGTAGTTACCTGTTCCAAGGATTTACGGCATTACCGCGAAAAACTACTTTGAAAAAAAGAGTACTTCTTGGTATTGCACACCGGCAAAAAATGGTTTTTTTTTACAGTATACCCCGCCACTATGAAATTAATGATGTATATCGGAAATGACCTGATTGAATCCATTCCGCTCGATCTTGAAAAAATTGCAAAGCCCGGCTACGTGGGCAGTTTTAAACGGAAGCTAAAGATGAAGTACAAGGAGCTGATCGGTCAATTTCCCGATCCGCCGGAATTCCTGGTCGTCAATCCGCTCCTTCAAACCAACCAGCCCGGCCAGTCCCATTAGCTATTTTCCACGGCCCCTTCAAGGACTTCCGTGTATAATACAAAAAATCCCGTTACTTAGGTCCTGCATATGCAGGAAAAGACAGTGCTGAAATTAACTTGTCAAAAATGTCTTCCGTGGGAGATGCCAATGAAAAAACCGGTCACGCCGGTTCGCTCTCATCCTAAAGCCATTTTGTGCATGCTAAAATTCGGGAAACTGGTCCTCATTCGCTGATCACATCCCAGGGGGTCACTTTATTATGATCCTTCCCCTCATCTTTCGGACGCTCCGAATTGTCAGGAAGGTCAAGTGGTTCATGGGTAGTCTCAGAATTGACCCCCAGGTCAAGTTGTACGTTTTTGAAATCCTCTTCTGTAATCACATCATTTTTATCCTTGATATGTTTATCTACAATCTGCTTGGGGGTTTTGCGCCCAGTGCGGGATTTTTGAGGAATCTTCTCCCCAGTTTTTGCTATCCCTTGTTTGGAGGGTGTTTTGACTGACTTGCTCATAGGCTAACGATTTATTTATTCATCTAAAGGGGAAAAATGCATGCCAGAGAAAGCGGATTAGCCGGAAAAATCATAAAGATAATATTGTCAGGAATAAATTTCTAAGCCCGGGCGGCATGGCATAATATATGTGTTTTTTTACCCAGTTTTTAATTCTTCACTAAATAAGCAGTTATGAAAACCCGGAAAACAAAATTTAATTTATTTACCCTTTTCCTGCTCATGATCTTTTCCTGCCAGGGAATGGCACAAAATGAAAGCGAAAAACTCAGTACGGATAAAAAATACACATTTGTGGACCTGTATACAGGTGAAACCGTTGATGTATATTATGATACGCTCAGCTGGAGAACATTAAACAGGGTGAATAACATGCCGGTTGACTATTACATTATCAGGTATACAGATGATACCATGGTACCGGATACGGTGCATGGTGTAACCGGTATCATTGTTAATAACCTGATATGGAAAGATGATGCAGGGAAATGGACGTTTAACGAGGATAAGGTTAAATGGGACGGCAAGGAACTTAAAATGAAGGATAAATATGGCCGTAAGGTAAAATGGGAACAGGGGAAAATGAAAATTAAAGATTGGAACAGCAAATATAAAAGCGAGAAAGGTGATGATGCGAAATATAAACAGGAGTGGGATAAGATCAAGTGGAAAGACAATGAAGTCAAGACAGAAATAGGCACCCAAAAAACCAAGGTGCGGCAATAGTGCCTACAAACATTTTTTCGGAGGACGGTTCATAAAATGAATGGCAGCTTTTTTAAGCTGCCGTTTTTTATGCTTCTCCGTCCCGGGGCCTTTTGAATCAGTTCAGGCCTGCAAAACGGGGATAGCGGCCCCGGGACAACAAAAGAGCCGGGGTTTGCAACTGTTCCCGTGTAATTATCTTCTTTCAGGTTCAAAAAGATTAAATTTGACTATAAGGGCATAAATTATGAAGCATACTAATTTTTTGAGAAAAAGCTTTTCGCTGCTTGTTTTGTTACCTGTCTTTTGTTTTTCCCAGCAGCAGAAAGTGGTGATCCGGATTATCCAGGATCAACCCATTCCATTGAGCAATTTTGAGACAAATTTAAAACTGGAGAAAAAGTCGTTTAAGTGCCAAATATTACTGGATCATGTGCAGGGTGTTTATGTTTTTGCCAGCATCCAGGATTCTATTTACCGGTTTACAGATACCAGCACCATTTATGATTTCCCCTACCTCAAATTATTAGAGCTGAGAGAAGATGACATATTCAACACCAACCGTGAATTAAATATCAGCGAAACGGGATGGTCCTACTGGTTTTACAGTGACAGTGCAAAGTGGCATCCTTTTAACCGTAAAATCGTCAGCTTCACGGATAAACAACATGTATGCACCAAAGTCATTAAACAGTTAAACGATGTGGCGACGGGTAAAATAATCAAGCTCAAAGAAATGACAACTCCCCTCTACCTGTTCTTTATTGGGGTCAAAGAATATGACGAAAGCGGCAAACCGCTTAAAGAACTCATGCGGCGGAAAGTAAAAATTGAATGGGTAGAAGATAACTGAGCAACGCCTACCCCATTCAACTATTTAAGGACACCGGTGACCAAGGCCCGGTGACATCCCCCGGCCAGTAGAAAAGTTTTTGCCTTCCACCCGTTTCATCCATCAAATATTACAAGTTTCCCTATCATGTTAATGAGAGCTTAACATTTTTCTTCTCTTCCTTCACCACGTTGCATTGGCACTATTTTTTCACGTTGGGTACTCCCCTGCTTCTTCGAGAAATCCATTTATTTTAACTTAAAAACAAGGAGAGTCTATGAAAAATTTTTTTTCGGCAGTCCGTATGAACATGTGGCCAATCATGGGAATTTTATCCGCAGGATTATTGTTTGCATCGTGTATGAAGTCAGATGACGATAATACCAATCCTCCAGTTGCCGGCCTGATGGCTTTTAACCTGGCACCGGATGCTTCATCAGTAGGTTTTGCTATTTCCGGAAATAACCTGACCCCGAACCCGCTGGGATTTAATAATTATACCGGCACTTACCTGGCGATTTACCCGGGTTCAAGATCAGTGGAAACCTATAGTTATTCAGGTGCTGAACTGGCTATTAGCCAATATGATTTTGAGGCTTCAAAGTATTATTCACTGTTCCTTGTAGGTACTGATACCAGTTACGAACAGGTTATTGTCAATGACAATCTCGACAGCCTTTCGGGTGCAGGCAAGGCATTTGTCAGGTATATCAATGCGATCCCGGATGCATCTGTTCCAACCGTAACGATGTCAGTCAATGGCACTACTGCGGTAAATGACAATGCAGCCTTCAAATCGGTGTCAGGGTTCGTTGCGATCGATCCCGGCACGGTGACCATTCATGTTACAAATGGCGGAAACATTAACGCCAGCAGGACCATCACGCTTGAGCAGCAGAAGATATATACTGTCCTGCTTATCGGCAAGCCAGGAGCAAGCGGTGACAGCGCCTTACAGGTAAAATATATCCAGAATGGAGCGATCGGTGATACGGCCGGCCGGGCAGGTAAAGCGGCTGCCGGTCCAATGAATTAACATACAGAAATAAGTTTATCAAAAAACCGGCTTCCATATAGCCGGTTTTTTGTGCCTGGTACCTGGGGTACCGGCAAAGTTCTGCAAGATTATCCCGTATATTTATCAGCTTAATAAATTGACCACATGAAATTCCTCCCATTCATTCTTCTTGCATCTGTTCTCAGCTTTTGTTCGGCAAACCATTATTCATCCACCCCTGCCGCCGGGAAGAAAGAAATCAGGACGGGAGCTGAACAAACAGAAAAATACCTGCCTTACCTGAAAGAAAAAAGAGTGGCCCTGCTGGCCAATCTCACTACTATTATTGGTAAAACACACCTTGTGGACAGTTTAAAAACACTGGGCGTGAATATTGTAAAAGTGTTTGGACCCGAGCATGGCTTTCGTGGCAACGCCAGCGCCGGCACTAAAGTCGCGGATGAAACAGATCCCGCCACAGGTATTCCGGTCATTTCCCTGTACGGTAAAAAAAATAAACCCAGCAAGGAAGACCTTGCCGATGTCGACATCATGATCTATGACCTGCAGGATGTGGGTTGCCGTTTTTATACCAACATCAATGCATTGGCAAGGCTCATGGAAGCCTGTTATGAAAACGGGAAAGAACTCCTTATCCTTGACCGGCCCAATCCCAATGGCTACCTGGTAGATGGCCCGGTGCTGGACATGAAATACAAGTCCGGTATAGGCATGTTTCCTATTCCCATGTCACATGGTCTCACCGTTGGGGAGTTTGCACAAATGGCCAATGGTGAAGGATGGTTGACCAACCAGGTAAAATGCAATATCAAAATAATCCCGGTTGCGGATTATCACCATGATATGCCTTACCTGTTGCCCGTAAAGCCCTCCCCTAACCTGAACACACAACAGTCCATCATGCTGTATCCTTCTACCTGTATGTTTGAAGGAACCTACCTCAACCACGGAAGGGGAACTTACTTCCCGTTTACGGTATTAGGCAGCCCCGAACTAAAAGGGAAATTTGATTTTTCTTTTACTCCCACCGGCATCAACGGCATGGCTGAAACACCGCTGTTTATGAACCAGCCCTGCTATGGACTTGATCTTCGTAATTATGATGTTGAGCTTTTGAGAAAAAGCAAACAGATCAACCTGCAATGGATTATGGAGCTTTACAAAGCGCATCCTTACAAGGAAAAGTTTTTTGATTCCAAACTGAGTAACCAAATGGGTACGATTGAAAAACTAATCGGGTCGGGTTTGTTCAGGCAACAGATCATTGATGGAAAAACAGAAAAAGAAATTCGCGACAGCTGGGAACCCGGGCTGGGACAATATAAGCTGATGCGAAAGAATTACTTGCTTTACCCGTAACGGGTTTTTTATTTCATCCCAACATCCGGAACTTAGCGGGAAGATGAGCCTGTCGTACGATATATGGAAAATGCTGACCGGGATCGTCATTTTCCTGCTGGGGGCCAATTTCCTGGAAGAAGGCGTCAGGTTCCTGGCGGGGAGGTCCTTTAAGTTATTCCTGAAGAAACAAACTTCGAATAAAATCAAAGCGATTGGCGGTGGCGCGCTTGTTACCGCCGTATTGCAAAGCAGCTCCGTTGTCAATTTAATGGTACTTGCATTTGTGGGCGCCGGTGTAATACAAATGGAAAGTGCCCTGGCTGTCATGTTTGGTGCCAACCTTGGAACCACGATAAGCAACTGGGTGGTGGCAACGCTCGGCTTCAATTTCAACATCGAAGTAATCGCCTATCCCATCACCGCCGTCGCCGGGTTCGTGATGCTGATGAGCAACAAGGAAGGCCGCCTGCATCAATGGAGCAGGTTATTATTTGGTTTTGCATTTCTTTTTGTCGGGTTGAACTTTATTAAGACCGGTATGCAGGACCTGATCAGAGAAATAGACCTGGGACAGCTGAATGAACAACCCGCGATTGTATTCCTCCTGATAGGGTTACTGATTACCGCCCTGGTGCAGTCCAGTTCAGCAACCGTTGTTATTGTGCTGAGTGCTTTGTATGTCAATGCGATCAGTTTGTATGCAGCAACAGCCGTTGTATTGGGAGCGGAGATAGGCACTACGCTCAAACTGGCGCTTGCATCCGCAAAAGGTTCTGCCCTTAAAAAAAGAGTGGCGCTTGGGAATATATTGTTCAATATTACTAATGTGCTTGTGCTCTTCATCGTGCTGGCTCCGGTCAACAGGCTTATTACGGATATAATCGGGATCAAAGACAACCTGATCGCCCTTGTATTTTTTCAAACCCTGCTCAATATAGCCGGCATCATACTGTTCTATCCGTTGCTTGGCCCTTTTGCCCGTTTCCTGGAAAAATGTTTTTCGGGGAATGAGAATGAAACCATCTTCATTCATAAAGTCAAAGCCACCGATACCGATCCGGCCATGGTGGCGTTAGAGAAGGAAGCTGCTTCCCTGCTTCATCATACAATCGCTTTTACGCTGGAAGCCTTCAATAAAAAGACAAACACACTTCAGCAGGTTGCCCTGGGCCGTGATTTCGCATCTAAAAAAATCATGGAAAAATATGAATACATTAAACACCTGCATGGCGGTATTTATAATTATGCAGCCAGTCTCCAGCGAAATGTAACTGATAAAGAAACCACCGACCGCCTCCACCAGCTTATTGACGCCAGCCGAAATACCATGTACGCAGCAAAAAACATAAAGGATGCCTGGCCGGATATTGAGCAACTCAGTAAGTCATCAAAAGACCAGAAGTATAATTACTACCTGCATACCGGCGAAAGAATAGCTGATTTTTTTGAAAAAATAATTGCCCTCGTAAATACAAGGCCATCGCCGGGAAATTTTGAAAAAATGACGGCCGTTTACAGGTCCATACAGGAAAGTTACCGGTCCATGCTTACCGAACTCCGGCGGGAAGATCTCCAGGAGACCCTGGACGAAATAGAGTTCTCCACCATCATTAATTTTAACCGTGAGATATACACCTGTGAAAAGTCAATCGTTTTTGCCGTGAAGGATCTTGTTTTAACAGAACAGGAATCGGCCCGGTTCGATGAGCTACCCGGGTTTATCCGGTAATTGGCTTAACTTAATTTTTTATGTGCGGACTCCTCCCAATATTATTGGAGGTAATGAGCTTCCTTGAAGAAATATGGGCCTATTTCCGGATTGATGTGTAGGTCCAGATGGCGCCAAACAGGTCAATGGCACCGATGCCCGCCAGCACCGGGGGTGCAAATTTTAAAAGGACAAGTGTACAAAAACTAATAAATACAAAAACCCGGGTAGGAACAGTCAGTTTAATAAAAGAAATGTTATTCTGCAAAGCTGTACGGTGATAATAGAAACCGATACAAATAGCAAGCACACCGACCAGGCGGATCCATGCTTCATTGGTCCCGGGCAATTGCAATACATCCAGGAAAATATTCGGAATGAAAAGCAGCGTCAGGCCAACTGCATAGAGGTAAAAACTGAAATAAAAGACTGTGCGGGCAGCAGGTGTCATGATGGCTAATTGATGTACTAAAATACAGTTTTAACCGATCACCCCGCCGATCACAAATAATTGAATAACCGGTGTTTCATTCTACCGCCACCCTGGTTAAGATACACCTAAACGCCCACCGGAATGTTCCGGTTTTTCATTCAGCTGTATCAGCTCGTTAAATTCCCCCTCCAGTGAATATAAAAGATGTGGCAGCCGCGCCACTGTTATTTTCCAGGTTCCATCTTTGTTGTTATTATGCATCCTGTACTTAATATCCACGTTATTAAGCTGAACTGAAATATGATACCAGGGATCAAAACTGGAAGAAAGCACTCTTTTGAATTCAAACTGGTGCCCCCTGTAAGTGCGGGTAAACAGATCTTTCATGATAATGAATTTAATTGATGAAAAGGCCACCTACAATTTAACCTATTAAAACGGATAAAGACGAAAAATTAAACGGTTCTCCCCTTTTGCCAGGATGGTGAGACAATTCAATCAAGCTGGCACCCGGCACAAGGATTTAATTAATCAACTATTTTCCCGAAGGAAGAATAAGTAGTGCTTCATGATTTTTTTTCCGGTTGACCTTTTTACCGGTCTGAAATCTTACATTTAACTATGCTAAAAATCATTGGTCTTATTTCAGCCCGGAATTCAGCTCCGCTCCTATTTCTTTTGATCCCGCTGGCTGTTTTCTCCCAATCTCCGGAGAAAATAACAGCAGAAAGGATCAAAAAAGTAGAGAACTCCCTGGCGCCCCGCGTGATTTACGGTGATACGGCTCCAAAGTGGAATATTGATGACAGGATGAAGGAACACCGGGTCAAAGGATTGAGTATTGCGGTAATCCGGAACTATAAAATTGAATGGGCAAAAGGATATGGTTGGGCTGATGAATCAGAACAAAGAAAAGTAACCACTTCCACCCGTTTCCAGGCCGCCTCTATCAGCAAAAGCCTGAATAGCCTAGGAATTTTGCAGTTGGCAGAAATGGGCAGACTGGATCCCGAAGCCGATATAAATAATTATCTCAGGGGCTGGAAGTTTCCCTATGATAGTTTGTCGAAAAACAAAAAGATCAGCACTTATAATTTATTAAGTCACACGGCCGGTTTAGGCATTCACGGTTTCCCGGGTTATAAAAGAACGGCTGCCATGCCCACT
>JANWIJ010000015.1 GCA_025449935.1 Chitinophagaceae bacterium | reverse complement strand
AGTAAAGAGGATCCGCTGATACAGGTTGATTTAAAGGGCCAGCCAACTGACATTGTCCTCCGCATCGCTGATAACGGAATTGGTATTCCCGCTGAGTATAAAGCCAAAATCTTTGATAAGTTTTTCCGGATACCCCACGGTGATACACATAATGCCAAAGGCTACGGCCTGGGTTTGAGCTACGTAGCGCAGGTAGTAGAAAAACACCACGGCACTATTTCTATCGAGAGCCAGCCGGGTACAGGAACAACATTTATTATCACGTTACCAAGAACCCAGCTTTCCGGGGACGTATAAAAGAAACCATATGAGCCGGACAAAAATATTTTATGCAGAAGATGAGTTATTCCTGGGCAAAATTGTAAAAGAAAGCCTGGAGAGCCGTGACTTTGAAGTGATCATGGAAAGTGACGGCGCAAAAGCCACAGAACTTTTCAAAAAAACCAAACCCGACATTTGTGTCCTTGACATCATGCTACCCAACAAAGATGGGTTTACCATTGCGGACGAAATACGGGAACTGGATGAAGAGGTGCCGATCATTTTCTTAACGGCAAAGACCCAAACAGAAGACGTGGTAAAGGGATTCTCCCTCGGTGGCAATGATTATATCCGTAAACCATTCAGCATGGAAGAATTGATTGTACGCATCCAGAACCTGCTGAGAAATAAACCCGGTGAGTCAACAAAAATAAATGGCGGTACGGCCACTATGGGCAAGTATCATTTTCAGCTTAACCGGCAGTTGCTGAGTAACGGGAAGGAAGAACGGAAACTTTCATTCCGGGAAAGCGAATTGTTGAAACTGCTTTATGAGAACAGGGAAAAAATCATTGACCGCAAAGACATCCTGAATTTGCTTTGGGGGAATGATTCGTTTTTTAACAGCCGCAACCTGGATGTGTATATCACCAAACTCCGCAGCTACCTGAGAGAAGACCCTTCGCTGGAGATCATCACCATCAAGGGAGTTGGCTACCGGTTTATAACCGGGTAGGGAATAGCAGCAAACAGGGATTATTTTTAATAACAGTTTTATGCGCTGGGTTGTTTTGACTGTCCTTTTATTGGCCATGCCGGCCGTGCAGGCCCAACATTGTCCCTGGGATTGCGGCGGTATGATATTGCTGCAAACCGAACTGGACAAACAACAGGTTTACAAACAGCAACCGGTATTGGTGGATGAGAACAGGGAAATAATAACGGATACTGTTTATGGTACAGGTAAGGATACTTATGATACCTGTAGCTTCCTGTACTATGATGACTTCCTGGCTTACAGGACTGCGAAAATCAACCTGCATTACTGGTATGGGTATGATACGGTCTATCACTTTGCTGCCGGTTATTATGTTGCAAGGATTAATTATTGTAAATACAGGAATAAGAAAATCTATCTCCGCCTGGCAGACCCCTACAGCCAGCGACCTGCATACCGGTATCTTGAAATAAACAGCACAGCTATTATTCATCTTCACGATCACAACAATAACATTCGTTACCGGCAAACAGCAACGATCAAGGAGGCCATCCGGGAAGCTGTCCTGGTAATGAGCTGTGATAAATGGATGTTACGAAAAGAAGATTGCCGGTAACCCGGCTGCGGCTCCGGCATCACGTTTCATCCTCCCGGTTTCTTGGCATAGTATTTTTATTGCATGGGAAACCATTGAAATGGCAAGCCGCAGAAGATTTTCGACCGGGAAGAAAATATTGATCGGGATACTGGTATTGGTGCTGTTGTCAGGCCTTGCCTTTCACCTGTTTATTACCCGTTACCTGCCGCCGTTGGTAAGAAGCAGGTTAACGGATATCGTTGTAAAAGGATCAGACAGCCTGTACAGGTTGGAAATGGGGAAATTTGACATCAGTTTTTGGGGAGGTTCTGCCCGCTTTATGGATGTGCGCATCACCATCGATAGCGCGAAGTATAACAAGATGAGCCTTGAAAACAGGCTGCCCCCCCTCACATTCAATCTTGGTTTACAAAAAGCCAGTGTGGATGGCATTGGGCTAAGCGCACTTATTTTTTCCAAGAAGATAAATATCAGGCAGATCAATTTTACTTCAGCGGATGTAAACCTGGCGCGGCATTTCCGGACCACAGATACCGCCAGTACGGAAGAGGACCCTTTGTGGAAGCTGATACAACCTGATATCCGCTCCATCAGTATCGACAGGGTCCACTGCGCCGATCTTAAAGTGAAATACCAGAATATAGACAGTGCCAAATCGTTCCGCTGGCAGTTTGATAAATGCAATATCTTTTTTTCGGATATACGTGTTGACAGTCTGTCCGCCTTAGATAGCACCCGTCTTTTATTTGCCAAAAATGTAGCACTTACGGCCAATGAAATTAAAATGAAAACCCCGGATGGTTTATACAATCTCCTGGCGGAAAATATTTATTATACCTCAGCTGCCCGGTCACTGGAAGTAAAACAGTTCGACTTACACCCGGCAGTAAGCCAGCGCGACTTTATTAATCATTTTGGTTACCAGCATGAGCTGTATAAATTAAAATTTCCTGTAATTCGTCTCAGGAATTTCGTATTGCCTGCATGGATCAGCCGGAACAAACTGCAGGCAGATACCGCAGAACTGGCATCCCCGTCGGTAAGTATTCATATGGACAGGAACGCCAGGCCCGCTACCCTTAGCAAGAAAGGAAAATATCCTCATCAACTCCTGCAAAAAGCTCCTTTCACTTTTTTAATAAAACGATTGAAGGCGACGGACGCTTCAGTCGTTTACAGCGAGACAAATGATGTAAACCAGCTAACCGGCAAAGTGGTTTTTCCTTCACTGAGCGGCGTGATTGATAATATTACCAACGATACGTTTGCATTGACCCGTTCCCGGGAATGCATTGCAGATATCCGGGGTACGCTGATGAAAACGGGGAACATTCACAGCATCTTCCGGTTTAACCTGGCAGATCCCAACGGGGCTTTTGCTGTGAACGGGACGATCACCAACCTGAATGCAGCCCAATTACAACCCGTTTTTAAAGCCATGACCTCGACTGACCTGCAAACGTTTAATATGAAGAGGATGGACTTTACTATTAACGGTAATGAAGACAGGGCAACAGGCTCCCTCAAAATGAAATATGATGAAATGGACATCCTGCTAAACAGGGTGGAAGGTGATAAATCGTTCAATAAACGCGGATTATTATCTTTCCTGGCCAACCGGCTGGTGATTTATAAAGAGAATCCCATGAAGGATGAAGAAGAACGGGAGGCCAGAAATATTGTTGTACAGCGGGATGCTACCCGGTCTTTCTTTAACCTGGTATGGAAAATAATATTTACCAGTGCCGGTGAGATCGTATTAAGACCCGTTGCCCAGCGAAAGATTGAAAAAAGAAAACAAAGGGCGCTGGAAAATAAGGCCGCATCAAAGAGTAAGTAGAAAAAAAGGAGCATCTTCGGGGTTTAAGAAAAAGATATGCCCGAAGCGTATATAGCGGACCGGATATTTACAGGCAGCGAATGGCTGCCCGAGCATGCCGTGGTCTGCGAAAGCGGCATCATCCGGGAAGTTATTCCCGCTGGTTCATTACCTCCGCGGATCAACAAAAAAGAATTCCCGGGAACATTTATCGCCCCGGCATTTATTGACCTCCAGGTTTACGGTGCTCACGGAAAATTGCTGGCTGTTTACCCTGAAGTGGATTCTTTATATCAGCTAAAAGCGTATTGCGAAAAAGGAGGAGCTGCTTTTTGTTTACCAACGGTTGCGACAAATTCCACAGATGTTTTTTACAAATGTATTGATGCGGTAAAGAAATACTGGCAGCTTGGTGGCACCGGTATATTAGGCCTGCACCTGGAAGGTCCATGGATAAACTCCCTCAAACGCGGCGCGCATGTTGAATCATTGATTCATTCACCAGCGATTGAGGAAGCAGCATCATTATTGAATTATGGAAAAGGCGTTATCAAAATGATCACCCTTGCCCCGGAGATCTGCGGGCAAGAAATAATCCAGCTAATCCTTTCTTACGGCGTTATTGTTTCTGCGGGTCACAGTAATGCAACCTGCGAACAAGCCAAAGCTGGTTTTGCCAGCGGCATCACCGCCGTCACCCATTTATATAATGCGATGAGCCCTTTGCACCACCGGGAACCCGGGCTGGTAGGTGCGGCAATGGATGACCCGGAAGTAATGGCCAGTATCATCCCCGATGGCCATCATACTGACTACGCGGCTATCCGGATCGCCAAACAGGTAATGAAAGAAAGACTCTTTGTGATTACAGATGCGGTGACGGAGACAACGAAGGGTTATTACCAGCACAAACAGGTTGGAGACAAATACGAGGCAGGCAATATCCTGAGCGGATCCGCATTAACCATGGGCAAAGCCCTTCAAAACCTCGTGGAGTATGCCGGTATTGAACAGGGCGAAGCCTTACGGATGTGCAGCCTTTACCCGGCGCGGCTGATGAAAATGGAAAATACGATCGGGAAAATTGAACCGGGGTACAAAACCTGCATGGTAATAGTGGGTAATACAGGGGAAATAAAACAAGTTATTTGTCATTCATAACCTATGTTATTTATCAGAAAATACAGGCATAGCCTATTCATGGGCTTTCTCTTCTTCAGCATTGTTGTTGCTAAAGCGCAGGATCACAGAATTCAATACCCTCCCGTATTAAAGAACTCTTATTTTGGAGTGAACATCGGCCGGATAAATTATGCTTTTTCGTCCCGGCAAATGGCTCCCGGCAATACGGTTGAATCGGTCAGGGTGCCGCATGCAGCTGTCAGGATTATCCTGTTTGGCCACCAGTTCAATAATAATTTCGGCGCACAGGTAAGTTATATGCGGCCGGTAAAATGGGCGGAATACAAAAATGTAAATGACGACGGCCTTACGCATACGGTATGGATGAATGTGGCCGGCCTGACTGTAACGGGGAAACTCCCTGTTGGGAAAAAGTTATCCTTATTGGGCGAAGGAGGGCTGGGTCTTATCATGCGCAAGGGGTTTGAAGCGGATAATAAAATAGTGGTTCCACATGCATCGTACGCCACGGGTTTGTTTGGAGGCAGCCTGCAATTTCATCCCAATAAAAGGTGGGACATCCAGTTCAGCACGGCGTGGTCACCCGCACATGGAAAGGATAAACAACCCGCCACGCTGTTTTACGCGGCAGGCTTTAATTATTATATGAGATCGTTGCCGGAAGAAAAATTGCAAAAAGTAAGATCAGCCGGCTATCACTTCCCCAAGCAGATGATCTATGCAGGCTATTCGACAAATAGCCCTGGCTATGGGATCAACAAATTTGTTTCCCAGGGAGCTGTCCCCATTTTCTGGGGAGGAGAAGCAAAAGTGCAACAGGGCTTCCTGGTGAATTATCAACGAAATATTTTTCATACCCGTAAAGTGTTTGCACTGGATTGGGGAATTGGTTTTGGTGCCTGGAAAAGCCGGAAGGAAAAACTGAACTTTTTCACACTTTCTGCCTACCCGGTATTCCGGTTTATAGTTACCAGGTCCAAAACAGCGGATTTTTATTTTGAATATTCCGTGGCGGGGCCAACTTACATATCCAAAACGCTGATTGATGGCGAACCTACCGGGAGAAAATTCACTTTCCAGGATATGATGGGTATCGGTGTATTTGCCGGGAAAAAGAAAAATATCAATGCGGGGTTGCGGATTGCGCACTATTCCAACGGGAACCTATTCCCCCAGAATAACGGGGTCATGATCCCCCTGACTTTCAGCCTGGGCCACACATTTTGACCACCCGGGGATTGTTTTTTCAGAAAAAAATCTAATCTTTAAGACAGCAACCATTTTATTAAACCTGTCCGCCTACGGCGGTCGCCAAACTGCCATTTTATTATGAGAAAGCTTATCGTGCTGGCGGTTGTTCTTTTTACAGCCATCATTGCCAGCCAAATTTCATCCTGCAACAGCAGCACTTCAGATTCCAAAGCCGGTGATACCGGAGATTCGGTAAAAAAAGTTGTCGCCCGGGGCGAATACCTGGCTAATTATGTTTCCGGTTGTATCGACTGTCACAGCAAAAGAGATTTCACTA
Organism: Chitinophagaceae bacterium; assembly: GCA_025449935.1. Taxonomy (GTDB): domain Bacteria; phylum Bacteroidota; class Bacteroidia; order Chitinophagales; family Chitinophagaceae; genus JJ008. The sequence continues at coordinate 3,180 of JANWIJ010000015.1, read as the reverse complement.
AATTTTCAGGACCTGTCGTTGCGGGAACAGAAGGGAGCGGTGGATTTATTTTTGATGAGAAGCTCGGCTTGCCCGGAGCGTTATATGCAAAAAACATTACCCCAGATAAGGAAACGGGTATTGGCAACTGGACAGATGAAGAAGTATTAAGGGCGCTGACGCATGGAATAAATAAAAAGGGAGACACGCTTTTCCCCCTGATGCCCTATCCCAACTTCAACAGGATAGCCAAAGAAGACCTGCTGAGCATTATTGCCTATATCAGAACATTAAAACCGGTCAAAAACATAATACCCGACCGTAGGTTAATGATCCCGATCGGTATGGCATACCCCGCTGGAATTCTCCAGCCTTCCATTGATGGGAATGTTCGCCCGCCGGAAACAGATAAAGTAAAGTATGGAGAGTATTTAACAAGGATGGGAGATTGCGGCACTTGTCATTCACCGCTTACAGAGCATGGGCCGGATAGGAGCCGCTTGTTCGCAGGCGGCTACCGGTTTGACCTGGGCACCTTCAAAGTCGTATCGGCCAATATTTCACCCGACAGTGCTACGGGTATTGGCAGCTGGACCGAAGATCAATTTATTGCAAAATTCAGGAACAACTCGGCGGATGCAAATGTGAACCGCAATCCCGGTGCTGAAAACTCAATCATGCCCTGGACACTGTTTGGTAAAATGAAAGATGATGATTTGAAAGCCATCTATGCCTACCTGAGATCAGTAAAACCCCACAACAATAAAATTGAAAAGTATCCTAAATAATTTCCTTATTTAATTGTTATGCATCCCGGTTAATGCCGGGATGCTTTTTTAGCGTCACTGGTCTTTAAAATCGTCCTTTGTAAAAACCCCGGGAGATGCATGATCACCTTCCTCGAAATCCAGGTTGACGAAGTTTATACCAGGGATATCGGTCAGGTTATACACAAGTCCGGCCAGGTAAACCGTAGGTCCGGTTGAACCCATCTGCTGGGTAAGGTAATGAGCATCTGCAATTTTCAAATAAACCGTATCACCGGATGTTTTGATAAAGGATAAAATAATTTCGGGGTTACTTTGGTTGAAATATTCAATAATGGGCTTTACAGAAAGCGGTTCCGCACCTGCCGGGGCAGCTTTCATTTCCAGCCTGCCCGTAGAATCATTCAACGTGGCCTGCCAGGCTAACGGGCTTTCGGCTGCTTGCGCTGAATCATCGTCGGCTATGTCCTGCTCAGTCTTGTTGCCGCCACAGGAAATAATAACCTGGCAACAAAGCAGGAAAAGGAATTTCTTCATACCCATTTTTTACAAGATAAAATTTAATACAGGAAAAGGCAGGGCATCATGTTAAAAGCACGGTTTATTATTATTCACGCTGCACATTTATAAAGAAACGGCCGCTTCTTCTTTTTTCCATTGTTTGTCCATCACGAAGGTGCCAAAGGGTAATATCGACGCCAGGCCTGCCTTCAATAGCCATCGCAGATCTTTTTTATAGGCTGATTTTACCTGCAGCGCCAGTACGCCAAAAGCCACGAACAAAAATCCGTGCAACCCGCCAACAATAGTTACTGCCATCGGCTTATCTGCAAAGTATTTCAAGGGCATGGCCACGAACAGCAAAACCAAAAAAGAAACGCCTTCTGCAAAAGCGATTTTCCTGAACCAGGTAAACATTTTTTTCATCTTCAAACAGTTTTTTGTTTATCAGCCCGGTAAGCGGAGTAACCGGGAATATGGAACAGGGGGTCAATAATCAATCACCTGTTCTTCTATCATCTCCGGGATCGCTCGCCATTCATATTGCTGGTTACGCAATTGCGGTTCAAATCCCGCCTCCCGGATTGCTTCCTGTATGGATTTATACGTAAACCGATGAGGAGCGCCGGCGGCACTTACAACATTTTCTTCAAGCATGATTGAGCCAAAATCATTCGCCCCGGCATGCAGGCAAATTTCAGCTGTTTGTTTTCCGACAGTCAGCCAGCTTGCCTGTATATTCTTTATGTTGGGTAACATGATGCGGCTTAATGCTATCATGCGGATATATTCTTCCGGCGTAGTAAGGTTGTGTACGCCCCGGATTTTAGCAAGCAGGGTATCAACATCCTGGAAGGTCCAGGGGATGAAAGCCAAAAAACCTTTCGCGTGTTCCGGCTTCCGGCTTTGCACTTCCCTGAGCTTTACCAGGTGCTCAAAGCGTTCTTCAATGGTTTCAACATGTCCAAACATCATCGTAGCCGAAGTGGTGATATTCAATTTATGTGCTTCATGCATGATGTCTAACCATTCCTGGGCACCACATTTTCCTTTACTGATCAAACGTCGAACACGGTCAATCAATATTTCCGCACCGGCTCCCGGGAGTGAGTCCATACCGGCTTCTTTTAAAGCTGTGAGTACTTCCCGGTGCGTTGATTTTTCCAGCTTGGTGATATGTGCCACTTCGGGTGGCCCCAGCGTGTGCAACCTGATCTGGGGGTATTCCTTTTTTATCCGGCTGAAAATGTCAGTATAAAACTTGAGCCCCAGTTCCGGATGATGCCCTCCCTGTAATAAGAGCTGGTCGCCTCCCCATTTTAATGTTTCTTCGATTTTTTTCCGGTAAACGGGCATATCAGTTATATATGCTTCGGGATGACCGGGAATCCGGTAGAAATTGCAAAACTTGCAATTAGCGATACAGACATTGGTGGTGTTTACATTGCGGTCGATTTGCCAGGTCACTTTTCCATGCGGCACCTGTTTTTTCCTGAGTTCATCGGCAATAAACATCAGGTCCGCCAGCGGGGCATTGTGATAAAGGAACACCCCTTCTTCCACAGACAAAAAGCCAAAAGTGGCGGCTTTCTCATATAAATCATTTAGCTGCATGAGCGCAAAGGTACATTGCATTCTGCCAAAAAGGGTGAACGGCTGCGGGCCGGTCTGACCGGGTTTTGTGGTTGCGGGGATTCAGGTAAATTTATAGGACAGCAAAGCCTTGCATCATTTTGAACAAAATAAATGTCATAGACAGTACGAACCAGCCCCTTCCGGGGGAAATACATCAACGATAACTAACCGCATGAAGAAATTTGCCTGTCTCTTTGCCATTATTTTTTCCTGGTTGTTTGTAATTCCGGTCGCCGGGCAGGAAGAATTTATTGAACCTCCTTCCCGAAAACTGGCATCTGTTCCTTTTACGCAACTT
>JANWIJ010000014.1 GCA_025449935.1 Chitinophagaceae bacterium | reverse complement strand
TTTTAAGTATCATGGTAAAGTTGAAATATATCCGCCAGGCTGGTTTATCTGTATCGGGTAGCACGCATGAATGGCTGCTCCTGTCCTCCGGGTTCAGTTGCCTGATGTTATTCATACGGGTAATCATTACCGGTTCAGGAGCCTATGTTTTTTTGCCCTGGAATTTATTTCTCGCTTTTATACCCTACTGGATCACCTGGTGGATGATAACCAATATATCAATTATTGAGAAAAAACCGAAACTGGTCATTGCCCTGGCCGCGTGGTTACTTTTTATTCCCAACTCCTTTTATATTATCACCGACCTGTTTCATCTTGCGGAAACTCATTCTGCGCCGAAATGGTTCGATTTATTACTTATTTTCTCGTTTGCCTGGAATGGTATTCTTTGCGGAATCATTTCGCTGAGAAGAGTTGAAATAATCATTTCATTATTGCGTGGAAGGAACTTTTCAGTCGGCATGGTGGCCGGAGTGATGTGGCTCAATGCCCTTGGGATTTATATTGGCAGGTTCCTTCGTTTTAACAGCTGGGATATTATAGCGGATCCCTTTTCGCTGGCTGCCGATATACTTGATATGGCTGTTCATCCCTTAAAGAACAGTTATGCGTGGGGAATGACATGCTGTTATGCTGCTTTTATGACCTTTCTCTATTTCACCATCCGGAAACTAAGCGAATCCTTTGCGGCCATCAAATAAAAAAGCCTCCCGCGGGAGGCTTCTTCGTCTATAAAAAATTCGGGTGCTTAGAAATCTACTCCCATTGCAAAATACCAGATGGGTTTTCCTTTAAACAGGCCGTTCATTTCCCAGGCAGCATCCACCCGTAGAAAATAACCCAAAAGAGTACTGCGGGCCCCAAATCCATATCCACCTGCAAACGGACCAATACCGCCCGCCTTTATCTTGATGCTAATCGGGGGAGCAATATACTGCACGTTAGGTCTTTCAATCTTGTCATAAGCCCCGTTCCAGGCAGTGCCCAGGTCAAAAAATTGCACCAGCTGGAAATTACGTAGGAAGGCATTGTTAATGGGTTTATTGAACAGGGAGGCAAAAACAGGAACCCTGACTTCACTGTTAATGACGACAGCATTATTTCCATTGGCAACATTCTGCCGGAAGCCCCTCATATTTACTGCCAGCGACTGGTAGGTATACGTGGCATCAGGGTCCGGCTGGTTGGCATTATCGAATTTTGGTTTAAGCCAGTTGTCAACCCCACCCAGGTAATAAATTACTTTCTGGCTGCCCCAGGAAAAATCACCGGCAGCCCGAACCGCCCAGATGATGTTCCGGTAAACGGGCAGGTAATGACGTGCATCAAAACCCACATTGTAAATAAACTTGCCTTCGGTGCTGCTTACTTTACTAAGTTGGGTAAACCAGTCCATGAAAATTTTATACCTCAGGCCGTTCCAGATATTTAATGCCGGGTTGCTGGTATTGTCAAAAACATATTCAGCACTTACCTGGCCGTAGGTTTGTTTAAAGTCCTCAACGGGTAAGGTAAAGGGGTCCTGCGCATTGATCACAATCCTGTCGAAACGGGGTCCGAGCGTGGCCCTGATGCTCCGTATCCTGTCAAGGGGATATTTAAGATTGACCAGGTAGTAATTCTGTAAAAATTTTCCCGAAAACAAACCATTGATCGACGCATTGGATTTGGTCCGGAAATAAGTGGCACCCCAGTCAAGCCGTTTGCGCTGATTCAGGAAAGAGAAAACCACATCATAATCGGAAAGATTTGGATCAACCCGGAAACCACCAATAAATTTTAAATCTTCCATCAGGTCGGATGTTCCCATACGGATAAGGCCATTGAAGGCATTGTTGTTGGAAAGATAAATGGGACCTGTGCCTGTATAAGGTTGAAACTTATTTTGGGTCAGCACGGTATTATTAAAACCCGTTACCGCGTAATCAATAAAGAACTTGGGCGGACGGTATTCAAATACTTTGGCTTTTTTAAGTACTGACTCTTTTTCGATTTCTTCAGACGCGACAACTTTACCGAGTTTACTGCTGTCGGTTTTTTCTTCATCGAACCCGGTATTAAAGAAATCCTGCTGTTTCTTGGTGAGGGTATCTGCTTTGGGCTGAAAACCGGTTTCTTTCCGTATTGCTTTCTTTTCCTCCTCGATAACCTTTCTTAAATATTCTGTTGGCCTGGCAGATATATTCCTGCGGCGCAGTGTGTTTTCGTCAACTTTCAGGCGATACAATAATTTTGTATCTCCCAGTTTCACTACCTCGCTCACCTGCTGGTTATCGCCTGCGGTTCTTGTTTCCAGCATGCTGCTTTGATAATTGGTAAGCGGAAATACGTAGGAGGAATCGTTGGTGATCGAAACAAATCCAACCGAGTCAATATCATTTTTTCCCCATTCTTTGAGCAGGCTGTCTACTTCCTGTTGCGGAGGGTTACGCAATACCTCATCACCAATAAACACCAGGGTATCGAGCCCTGCTCTTTCTGTTTTGAAAAAACCGGCGTAACGGTTGTTGATACCGTTTTCATCACTCACAAATGTAAAGTGTGATGTATTATATTGTGATGGGAACCTGGCGTTCCCATATTTCAGGTCGGTAAGCTTGGACAACTGTTTGAAATCAGATTGGTTCCAGTTGTCAACCAGGTAGATATTGAAATGTGGTCCCGGCAAGGAGTCATCACTGCTGCCAGCCTGTGCCGAAGGGCGGTTGCTGGAATAAAGAATACCCGTTTTGTTTGGAAAAGCCACGAAGGAAGGATCCAGGTCATCATATACATCATTGGTTACCTGGTCGATGGTCTGTTTATCAATCTTATAAACAAATATATCTGTCTGGCCACTTCTCACCGCACTCATCACCAGTGTATTGTTATCAAGCATGTACTTCATGTCCTGCACCTGGTCAAACTTATCGATCTCCTGTTTCCACAACTTTACCTTGTTTACCAGATCATAAACAAAGAACTTTGTTTTTCCTTCTTCATTGTACAATACCGCGAGGCGGGTGCCTTTTCCATCCCAGGCCAGCAAAGGGTAATTGGGATGTTTATCGTCTTCCCGCGTACGCACACCCTGCTTCAGCAATACCTTTTTGTTCACAAAATTCTCCATTAAGATAACCTGGTAAAGTCCCTGTTTGAACTCTACCATCGCATAGGAAAAACTCCGGGGAATCGGGTTGGCATTAAACCGGATATAATCTTTCTTACCAATGGTCTCGCTGACAGAAAGCTGGCCCCTTGGCGTGTTGCGTCTCCCGCGGATATCTTTGAAATATTGCTGCTGAACATCGGTCATAAAATCCTGCAGCAGTTTCTTGAATTTTTTCTTGGCGATCTTATTGGAAGCATTATTCAGGTTCCTGTAAATACGTGACAGGTAAAGGAAATAAGTAGTCTTGCTTTTCCCATATTTATCGGCAATGTATTTCCAGAAAGAATGACCTGCCAGTAGCGGCTTTTCAAAAGCAAACTGGTAAAAATTGTTGTATTGCCCGGCCAGCATCACGCCGCGCAGATCATCGTCCAGGGTGGTAGACCAGTTTTCCGCAGCATAGGAAATATAGCCATCTGTCAGCCACTTGGGAAGATCCAGCAGTGCCTGGTTAGCGGCAAATTCTCCGAGGTCATCTCCAAAAAGAATGTTGTCGACTAAAATTTTTGCTATACCCTGCCGTATCTGACGTCGCAGGTTATCATGATTGCCGTCAAAATAGACGATCATTTTATTGTTGACCAGTTTGGTAATACCCCCGGTATTCTGCCAGTCGATGCCCAGCCCGATATTGGACTGCTGCATTTCATCATAATTATTATAGATAACAATATTGGCCCGGCGCTGTAAACCGTATTCAACAAATTCTTCAATAGCCGGTAGTTCGAGTTCGGCCACCTGGGCAACGAATTTGCCCAGCCCCAATCCATCCTGGCTGAAGTAGCTGTTAAAATTCTCAGTCTGGTAATATTTCCATTTGAATTTCTGGTATTGAACACGGTTCTTTCCAAATTCAACGGTGTTCACTTGTGCCATCGTTTCCATGTGCAGGAAAGCGGAAAGGCAGGCAATCAGGCTTAGTACTTTCTTCATAGACTCTTTACTGTTTCGAATAACATTTAATCGTTCTTTTTGATCTTTTAGCAGCCAGCTCCGGTGATTTGCCTGCCAGCAGGCAGGTACTGCCCGGGCAATAATAGAAACTATCTTTGCGGCGGGGACACTCTTTCAATTTTAAAAATACGAAAAAACCATCCATGTTAGCTGTTAAGACCTTCACTTTTAGTCCTGTCCAGGAGAATACATATGTTTTATATAACGAACGGAAGCAATGCTGCATTATAGATCCCGGCTGTTATTTTCCGGGAGAGAGGGACGAATTAAAAACGGGTATCGAAAAGACAGGATTAAAGCCTGTTTTGCTGCTTAATACCCATTGTCACCTGGACCATGTTTTTGGCAACAAATTCGTTCACGACACCTGGGGGCTGACCCTGCACCTGCATGAATTGGAAAAACCGGTATTGGACTTTGCTCCCCAGTCAGGATTGATGTGGCAACTGCCTTTTGACAACTACGAAGGGCCATTGGTTTACCTGAAAGAAGGAAACATTATTAAAATAGGTAATGACCAACTGGAAATCCGGTTCAGCCCCGGCCATTCTCCCGGGAGTGTCTCCTTTTATCACGCGGAGGGTGGGTTTATTATCGGGGGAGATGTCTTATTTAACGGAAGTGTGGGCAGGACCGATCTGCCGGGTGGTGATTTTGACACACTGGTCAATAGTATCCAGACACAATTCTTTACGCTGCCGGATGAGACCAAAGTATATTCCGGTCATGGGCCTGTCACCACAGTTGGTTTTGAGAAAATGAATAATCCTTTTGTCAAAATTTATTAACGGGTAATGATGAAGGCGGTTGAACGGTTACTCCATCAACCCGACGTGTGTAACTCAGGTGGTTCGTGGTTTCAAAAACTTCCCGATCACGGGCATTCTCTGAAACTCTTTCCTTTCAACATTTACAACCAGCAGGGTAAACAGCCCGATAAAAAATACCGCGACTCCACGGTTTATCCAGTGATTCAGGTTAAGTAATAAGAAGGCCTGGTGCAGGCCAAACATTAACAGGCAAATGACTATATAGGCCAGTATTTTTTTCCAGGCATACGGTATGGGATAGTGCTTCTGGCCGAGCAGGTAACTTGTCACCATCATAAACCCATAGCATAATATCGTGGCAATGGCACAGGCCGTGTAACCCCATACAGGAATAAATATCCAGTTGAACAGGATCGTTATAGCAGCACCGCCGAGTGTGATCCAGGCCCCGAGGAGGTTCCTGTTTTTTATTTTGTACCAGATGGAGAGATTATAATAAATTCCCAGGAAGATCTTGGCGGTCATCAGGATGGGGACCACTTTTAAACCCGAATAATATTCGGGGTGGGCCGTTCCCATGAAGTATTTCCATATGTCCAGGAACAGGGTTACACTGAGAAAACAAAAACAACAGGCAATCACGAAAAATTTCATCACCCTCGCGTAAGTCCTTTGTGCATTTTCGGAAGCTGATTGTTTAAAGAAAAACGGTTCGGCACCCATACGGAATGCCTGGATGAACAGGACAATGAGCACAGCGAGTTTATAATTGGCAGAGTAAATGCCTGATTGCGAAAAAGCCTGCTCCGTAGTGCCCGGATAAAGTTTCAGCAGCATGATCCTGTCAATGGTCTCATTGATAATGCCGCCAAAACCCACAATAATCAGCGGCCAGCTGTACTGCATCATTTCTTTCCAGAAAGACAGATTTAACCGAAAACGGAATTGCAATAATTCCCTTGACAACAATAACAGGGTTAGCACGCTGGCTGCCAGGTTAGCAATGATGACATAACCAAGACCTATTTTCGGGTTATAGATGGTAGCAAAGAGATTATCTGCATCTTTTTCATAAGCATTCTTGCAAACAACCAGGAAGAATACAACCAGCCCGACATTGATCAGGATATTGAGAATTTTAATAGCCGCAAATTTCCGGGGTCTTCCTTCATACCTCAGTTTGGCAAAGGGCATTACACTCAGCGTATCCGCGGCAACAATGAGGATTACCCATGAAATGTACTCCGGGTGACGGGGCATTTCAAAAAAGTCCGCAAATTGTTTCACCAACAGCAATAAGATCCCGGTAAAAAGAGTAGTGGTGAGGAGGATAGAAGAAGCACAGGTACTGTAAACTTTTGGTTCAGGCTGTACAGATGAAAAGCGGAAATAAGAAGTTTCCAGCCCGTACGTGTAAACGATATTCAGGAAAGCGGCAATGGTGAAAAGGGTACTTATTTTACCATAATCACCGGAAGCAAAAATGGTAACAAGCAACGGGGTTAGCAGGTAATTGAGAAATCTCCCAAAAATACTGCTCATGCCATACCAGAATGTTTGTCCAGCCAGTTTCTTAATGCTGCTCAAAGGATTGGAAAGTTTTATGCCAGTCTGCCCGGGCTGACCATGGCAGGACAAAAGTAACAGATGGGCGTTCAAAAAACGAATTTTCGGAAAGCGCAGGTATTATTTAGGAGAATTGCAACGCTTTGGGTACTTGGCTTATCTTTAATGTCAAATAATACTGTTATGAAAAAGTTTTTCTTTTTGACGTTCCTATTGACAGGGCTCGCAGCTTTCGTTTTTGGCCAGGCTTATGAGGGCACTACGAAATATGACAAGAAAACGCAAAAAGCTATCATGATTGATTATCCCTACCCCGCCGAAGCCGTGGAAAACGCCTTTATACAAAAGATGGAGAAATTAGGATACAAACCCAAGGAAGAAAAAGGCTTTTTAAACCGGGATAAAGGCTTCCTGGTGTTCAAAAACGCCTACGTTACTGATATCAGCGACGAGCGGATGGACTATATTATTAATGTTGAACGAAAGAGCCGGAAAGAAAGCGATGAATCCACCCTGTATGTCATTATGAGCAGGGATGGGGAAAATGCCATTGAAAAAATGCAATATGAAAATATAGGCAGGGCCAAGGTATTTTTAAATACGATGTTTCCTGACATTGAAGCGGCCAACCTTGAATTGCAGATAAAGGCGCAGGAGGAAAAAATTGCGAAGGCGGAGAAAAAACTAAGAGACCTCCGCGATGACCAGGCCAGTCTTGAAAAAAAACTGCGGGAGAACAGTAAAGACCAGGATGATACCCAAAAGGATATTGAATCGCACAGGCAGGCTCTTGGTACATTAATAGGAAAACGAAAAATGAATTAGGTTATTGGGGCTTTGCAAAACGGGGATTGCTTAAAAAGGCAGAGTCCGTCAGGGTCCGTAAAAAAACAAACAGGTCATTTGCCTGCGCAATGGTTAATGGGATCCCGTTTATGAGTGAAGGATCCAGGGTAGGGCCCTGCTGCACACCGGTCCGGTAGTGATTTATACATTGCATCAGCGTATTGAACCTGCCATCGTGCATATAATTAGACGAAACATAACTGTTGCGAAGCGTAGGTACTTTGAATTTGATAGAGTCTTCTCTTTTTCCTGAAATGTTCATCCGGCCGTAATCATTTAAGAAAGGATCCACGGGCAAGCCAATATTCCGCAGGCTGTAATCGGTAAACATCGGTTCGGGATGACAGGAGGCACAATTAAGTTTGTATAACTGGTATCCACTTTCTTCCTGCAGGGTATAGCTGGCAGTCCCTTTTTTGTAACGATCGTACTTTGAATCAGCCGAGATCATAGACCCCGTAAACTGGGCGAGGGCGTTTTGAATAAATTCGGGTCGTATAAAGGGGTATCTGAAAATTTTCTTGAACATGTCCCTGTATTCCGGGTCTTCCTTGATTTTATTGATCACCCCATCAAAGGTTTCTCCCATTTCGACGTTCCCGGTTATGGGATGTACCGCCTCATCTTTTAACGAGGTAAACGCCCCGTCCCAATGCAACAAAGGGCTCCATGCCAGGTTGAAAAGGACAGGGGCATTCCGTAACGTATGCGAATCAAAAACGCCATGGCTCCGGTCATGTTCAAAAGTACCAAAAGCCGCAACCTGCTGGTGACAGGATGAGCAAGCGTGCTGGTTGTCGGCAGAAAGACGACCGTCATAAAATAATTTCCGGCCAAGTTCAAAACCTTCTTCACTGAGTGGGTTGTCGGCAAACCGGTACATCGGATCCGGGAAACCCTGGGGGATTTCCTGTTCAAGTAATTCAAGTCCTTTAATATGCTGATCTTTTTTGCAGGAACCAAGAAAATGGGAAGTCGAAATAGCGACAATAACCAGGATAGCAATGGTAAAAAAACTTTTTCGCAAAGGGCTTAATTGAACAACTAATTTACGGATTTTTCCACGGAGCTGAAAGCAGGTTGCCAGGAAGGCGGGATGCAAAGAAATCAATAATTACCCGGCCGGAATTTTTGCCGGCCGGATTTGATAAAGGCTTTTATCTTTTTGGATTCAAGTCTCTTTTCTTTCGAAGCCCGGCTCACCCGGGTTGCGATACGGGATTTTTTCTTGGTTAATGCCTGTCTTACCAGTTGATTGATCTTTTTTACTGTTTCTTCTTTGTTCGCAAGCTGGGTGCGGTGTGTCTGGGATTTTACCTGCAGCAGGCCTTCCGCCGTAATCCGGTTTGGTAATTTTTCTCTTATTATTCTTTTCTGTTCTTCACTCAGTATTTGTGATGAATCAACAGGAAAAGACCCTATCACGGCTGTTTCCACTTTGTTTACATTCTGACCGCCTTTGCCGCCGCTCCGCGTAGTCTGGTAGGAGATTTCTTTGCTTACATCAATCATGGGAATGGTGCTTGTTACCGTGAATGGTAAAAGCCACGGCAAAATTAATCACCAGGAACAAGAAACCAGTAACTTGGCAGGATGAGGGCAGTTATTCAACGGGTCAGCATGGCAGCTGTAGACATTGGGGGTAACGATCGTGCCCGGATCGGGAAGGGCTTACTCGTTTTGCTGGGAATTGAAGATGCTGATACTGGTGGGGATATTGAATGGCTGAGTGGAAAGATCATCCACCTCCGCATTTTTAATGATGCAGGAGGCGTTATGAACGAATCGATAAAAGACATCGATGGGGAGATATTACTGGTGAGCCAGTTTACCCTTCATGCATCAACTAAAAAAGGCAACCGCCCATCTTATATCAAAGCCAGTAAACCGGGCATCGCCATCCCGCTATACGAAAAGATGATCCGGCAGTTATCGGGTGAACTGGGCCGTGAAATAAAAACAGGCGTTTTCGGCGCTGACATGAAAGTCGAACTAATAAATGACGGCCCGGTTACCATTGTGATTGATACCAAAAACAAGGAATGAGTTTTTACTGCTGTGTCCCGATCTTTTCGGTATAAATTTTCCCATCGCTTAATCCAACCATCAGGAAAAATGTCTTCTGGTTTAGAGGAAGGTTGATGACGAATGAAGAAGCATTAACTTCTTTTTGTTCTACTATCCGGTCACCCCCGGTTGTCCAGAGCATGATATGCCGGATGTTCTTCGTGCTTTTAATAGTTACTTGTTTGCCGGAAGTAAGTACCCTGTACGGCTTTTTTTCTGCCGGATCAGCAGAGGGCTGCGCCCGGGCGGTGAAAAATAATAAGGACATGAATGCAATGGCAGATAGCCGGCGGATAGCAGACATCATAGAATACTATAATTTTTTAAAGGAATTGGTTACACGGTCTTCAAAGGGCAGGTGGTACAGATTTCGCCGCTTTCAAATACCGGCGGGACGTCTCTAACGAC
>JANWIJ010000013.1 GCA_025449935.1 Chitinophagaceae bacterium | reverse complement strand
GCTGCCCATAAAAGGGAGTTACAAGTGAAAAGCTGGAAAAGTCGCAAGCTAATAGAAAAGCTCATTGGTTCAGGGCATCCCGACTAAAAGTCGGGAGGGTCGGCGGTTCGATCCCGTCAACTCCCACTTACTGGTCGAAACTAACAAGCCGAAGGGTTCTATTTTAGAACCCTTTTTCATTTGTTTTAATGAAAAGCTCATCAGTTCAGCTGACCCCGACAAACAGTCGGGAGGGTTGGCCCCAATTCAATCGGGGTCAACTCCCACCAAAACCACTTCAACCAACGGGCTTTTTTGACTTACCAAATAAATTGAATTGGTAAAACATAATCACCTCCGGATTTGAAATCACCGTTGCCATCTAAAAACTGACCATTCTTTGACTTTATTCCCCAGGGAGGTGTCTTAACCTGGCCCCCTTCAGTGCTTGATTTTGCCGACCCTTTCAACGTCAGTCTAAGAGAATAGTATCCATTTGCTTCTCTATAAGATGAAAAAGGTTTCCTTGTAATTATCGTTATCGTTTTTGCATTGATACTCCAACGGATATCGACGTGGATATTATCTTCCTGAATTGCCCACAAAAACAATGTCTCTCCCCATTTGACCGTCGATTTATCAACTTCTATATTAAAATCTATTGTTATTTCTAATTTGCCCGATTTTGCATTTGTATCGGCCCTTGCCCCAATAACTTGTAAGGTGGGTAAAATTTCCTGATTTTTTGTCTGTGCCTGAAGCATGCCAGGTTGAAAATAGCACGCGCCGGTAATCAATAAAATGGGAAATTTTTTCATACCATTGTCATTTAGTGCCAATAGTCGAAACACATATTTAGCTAATCAAGCCTCCTGATTAAGACATTAAAAGTAGAAAAATTGGTTGAAAGATAGCTCATTGTTTCAGCAGATCCCGACTAAAAGTCAGGAGGTTCGTCCCTGATTCAATCGGGGTCAACTCCCACAAAAAAATCCCTGCTAAAATTAGCCTGGCTTTATGATTTTCTACTGGATTAGCCGAAATGTATAAACATAATCACCGCCCTCTTTGAAATCCCGGTTGCCATCCAGAAATATACCTCCGACTGTCTTTATTCCTCCAGGTGTTGCTTTTACAGGACTGCGTTCTATGATGCTTTTGCTGGAACCTTTTAAGGTCAACTTCAAGTCGGTACCACCACTTCCACTCCCGTATCTATATTGTGAGAATGGCTTTCTTGGTGTAACGATTATTCTTTTTCCTTCGTTTCTCCAGAGGATGTAGACAAGTATGTTGGTGTCGCTTGCCAGCGATGTAAGAAATAATGTCTTATTCCATATTACAGTCGATTTATCTACTTCCAAATTGAAATCAATATATATATCAACTTTATCGGCCCTTTCATCAATGATCCAGCTTTCTCTGGTAACCTGTAACACTGACGCCGTGGTTTTGATCTTTTCCTGAGCTTGAAGCCCCTGAATGAATAAACATTCTGATAAGAATAGAAAAAAGCAAACAGTAGATTTCATGTTATACAGCTTTTAAAGTTAATTCCTTTCAGACTGAGGTATTCCCCCAGAACTCTGAGGGTCGGCCCCGATCTTTTTTTGTGGGACTCTATACGCTCCAAAATGTAATTTTTTATTTAGGAGGTTCCCATAACTCAATTTTGTTTCCCTCCGGGTCCAGTATCCAGCCAAATTTTCCATACTCTTCATCCATTGGTTCCCCGGCGAGGGTGACCCCTTCCTCGCCGAGTATTTTAAGCAGGCCAAATAGATCCTTTACGATAAAATTGATCATCACCTGTTTTTCACTTGGGGCAAAATAGTCAGCATCCTTCTTGAAAAATGAAAACACATTATATCCTTCCCGGGTGGTTTCATCCTTATTGGTAAAAGGCCAGACTGTATAGGTACTTCCATTGAAGGAAATACCCAGGTGTTTTTCATACCAGGCCGCAAGACCTTTAGGGTCTTCCGCCTTGATGAAGGGGCCTCCAAGACCAGTTACTCTTTCCATAACTTGATTTGAATTAAATGAATAAATGCAAAATTGCGTTAACAGGGTACTAATATCGGCTAATAATTTTTATTTTTGCTGACGGATGATTCCTGTTAAAAACGATATACAAACCGACAGCCTCCCGGAAACAGACCTTCTGACACTGACAGAGGACCCCTGTAACCTCGTCGTCTGGAATGACGAGGTCAATACATTTGAATGGGTCATTGAAACCCTCATGGAAGTTTGTGGTCATTCGTATGAACAGGCCGAACAGTGCGCCTATATCATTCACTTCCATGGAAAGTATGCTGTAAAAAACGGCAGTTATGATGAGCTCAGGCCACTTTGTGATGCCATCACTGAGCGGGGTATCAATGCTACTGTGGAAGTGCTGGCCGGATAAAGTTTCCTGCGCTCATGCCCATTTCTGTTATTGATAAAAAAATAATTTTTCCCCCAGTTAACCTGGCAGAGCCGGATGGTTTGCTTGCCATGGGCGGCGATCTTTCAACCGAAAGGCTTTTGCTGGCCTACCGGAATGGAATTTTTCCCTGGTACGCAGGGGATACCGTATTATGGTGGTGCCCTGATCCACGGTTTGTTTTATTACCCGGGGAATTAAAGATCAGCCGGAGTATTAAACCCCTGTTGAATAAAAACAGGTTTGACTTTACCATCAACCAGGCATTTGCACAAGTCATTCATCACTGTAAAAAAACAAAACGTCCCGGGCAGGAAGGCACCTGGATAACTGACGAAGTGGAAAAAGCATATAATAAACTGCACCAGCTCGGTCATGCGCACAGTGCAGAAGTTTGGAAAAACGGGGAATTGGCAGGTGGTTTATACGGCATCCGCCTGGGAAAAGTTTTTTTTGGCGAAAGCATGTTCAGTATTGAAAGTAATGCTTCCCGCTATGCATTTATTAAATATGTGGAGCAGTTAAAGAAGGAAGATATACAACTCATCGATTGCCAGGTGTATACTGAATACCTCGAAAGTCTTGGAGCCAGGATGATAGACCGGACTGAATTCACCGGGCTGCTGAAAAAATTTATCCCCTAGCCTGCTCTTACTCTCTCTTTACATACAGTGGTTGCCTGTCTTTTAAAAAAAAGGCATCTAAAAAATTACAATCACCCGGGTGACAATTATTCCTTTCCGGGTGGTTGCACCCTGACAGGCAATTGCCACAGGCGGTATACAACACCAATTGGTGTCTGGAGTAATCGATGAAGGGAAGTGAATCGATCAGGTAACGGCACATATAAAAGAAAAAGGAAGAATCATTCCCTTCGATATAATGCCGGAGCGAGTCAATCGTGTACCGGTAATTCCGGAAGACAACCTTATAAAGCGAATCGGTAGTAATGATATATATCCGCTACCTCAGCTTATTGGAAGTTGTGTCGCCCGGGTATAAAATCCCATTATTTCGCCGAATGGGCATTTTGATTGGTCTTCCCAGGTTATCGGGAACCGATTTAAGGAAAGCGGCGACATTAAAGTCAACCTCATCATCCTCATCACTTTGAGCAACTAATCGGGGGCACCAAAGAATGGAAAGGGCGAACAGGAGAAAAGACATCTTTAGCATACCGGCTGTTTGGAGGTAAAAGATGCTCCTGCCAGGAAGATTACATATCAGAATTTTGCACCAAGGTAATGCGGCAGCATGGCCCGCCAGGTGTCCCAGTCGTGGGGCCATTCCTTTCCCCAAACATCAAGTTCATACCTGATACCCTTATCGTACAATACTTTTGCAAATCTGCCGCTGGCACCCGGATCTTCATAAGAACCGCTGCCAGTTACTATATGAATGTTACTGCTTTGCCTGATCTGTTCGAGGACCGAATGATCGTTAAGGTTGGGCAAAAAATGCATCGGGCTGTTAAAATATACATCATCATCATAATGTCCCTTGGTATATTCAGTCAGGTCGTATACACCACTCATCGCAATTACGCCGTTAATGATATCAGGTCGTTTTAAAAAAAGATTCATGCTGTGCAATGCTCCAAAAGAAGCACCGCAGGTTATAACAGGCGTTTCCTGGCTGCTGCTGTTACGTATAAAAGGTATCACCTCATTGAAAACATAATTATTCCACTGCTGGTGCCGGATGGATTTAAGTCTTGGATCCATACTGTTATTCAGCCAGCTTTCATTATTTATACTATCGATGGAAAAAACCCGCACTTTCCCGGCATTGATGAACGGGGCAAGATGATCCATTAACTGGAACCGCTCATATTCGAGGTAATCCGCCGCCGCCGTGGGCACCAGCAAAAGGGCAAACCCATAATCCCCGTAGGCGGCAATTGGCATTTCTTTATCAAGGGATGGACTGTACCAGGAAGCCGTTTCTCTTTTCATATGATTGTTTTAGAATGGAACAAATTGGCTTCAATTTACGCCTGTAATACCAAATTCAGCCTGGACCGGTCGTTTTTTTTAGGCAATCTCCTCTCCAGCGGCCGACGGGTGATTATGGCTAAAAAATAATTTTTTTAAAAATTTAGTATATTTTCTATGTAATTTAACCAAGTAATATTACTTTAGATTTTTAGTATTTTTACTAATTAATTTTTACCAATCCAATCCCCGGCAGTAATTGTACCCCTGACCTGTCAGCCTTTGCCCGGATTTCCTCCCTGAGAAGCGAATACTATTCCGTAATCATTGAAATTAATATCAGCCAAATGACTTCTCCCACCATCCGTATCATCCTCGTAGACGACCATAAACTAGTCAGGGATTCCTGGAAAATGCTCCTGGAAAATAATCCCGGCATTTCTGTAATAGGTGCTTTTGATAATGGCCGGGACGGAATCGAAGAAGCGGTGCGGCTCAATCCGGATATTATCCTTATTGATATCAACATGTCTTCACCCCTGAAAGGTTTCAGTGCTACTGAAGCTATTTTAAGGAGATCATCCGGTATTAAGGTGATGGGCTTATCTGTGAGTAACCAGCCCAAATTTGCACTCCGCATGCTGGAACTGGGCGCAAGTGGTTATTTAACCAAAACTTCCGGGCTGGACGAGATCAATCATGGTATCCGCGAAGTACACCAGGGAGAGAAATATATCTGCCAGGAAGTAAAAGCGAAAATGAACCCGGAAGAAAGAGAAATGTTTTGACACCCCACCTCCTGCTGGTTTCGCCATCTACGCAAAACCCGGTAATTTTGCCGCCTTATGGAACTTAGCAGGAACTTTGATCATAACGGAGCTGAAGCGAAATGGTACCGGCACTGGCTGGACAAAAACTACTTTCATAGCGAACCGGATGATCGTGAACCCTACACGATTGTTATTCCTCCCCCGAACGTAACCGGTGTGCTTCACATGGGTCACTGTCTCAATAATACCATACAGGATATCCTGGTACGCCGGGCAAGAATGCAGGGAAAGAACGCCTGCTGGGTCCCCGGTACAGATCATGCATCTATTGCCACCGAAGCTAAAGTGGTGCAAATGCTCAGGGAAAGAGGAATCCAGAAAGCATCCCTGAGCCGGGAAGATTTCCTGGCTTATGCCTGGGAATGGAAAGAAAAGTACGGAGGTATCATCTTACAGCAATTAAGAAAACTGGGGTGCAGCCTGGATTGGGATAGAACGACATTTACCATGGATCCCGCCTACTATGAATCCGTCATCAATGTGTTCATTGATCTCTATAAGAAGGGCTATATCTACCGGGGCAAACGTATGATCAACTGGGACCCCAAAGCAAAAACGGCGCTGAGTGACGAAGAAGTGATCCGTAAACCCACGCAGCAAAAGCTTTATCATTTGAAATACCGGCTTGATCTTCCTGCCGAAGAATACATTGTTATAGCTACTGTACGCCCCGAGACGATCATGGGAGATACAGCCATTTGTGTACATCCTTCGGATGACCGGTACAAACACCTTCATGGAAAATTTGCATTTGTGCCCTTAATCAACCGGCGTATTCCCATCATTCCTGATGATTATGTGACCATGGAATTTGGGAGCGGTGCATTAAAAGTTACCCCGGCTCACGACATGAATGACAACCAGCTGGGACAAAAACACAATCTCGAAGTTGTTGACATTTTCAATGAAGATGGAACACTCAATGCGGAAGCACAGATATATGTCGGGGAAGACCGCTTCGAAGCAAGAAAAAAAATTGTACATGACCTCGAAACAAAAGGTCATATCCTTAAAACAGAAGATTATCATAGTGAAGTGGGTTACAGTGAGCGGACAGATGTGGTGGTAGAACCCCGGCTGTCTTTACAATGGTGGGTTGACATGAAAAAAATATCGGGTCCTGCGCTGCATGCGGTGATGGATGAAGAAATCAGGTTCTATCCTGCCAAATTCAAAAACCTCTACCGCCACTGGATGGAGAATATTAAAGACTGGTGCATCAGCCGCCAGCTTTGGTGGGGACACCGCATTCCTGCCTGGTACGATGCTGAAGGTAGATTTGTGGTCGCCGCGACCATGGAAGATGCAAAAAAAATGTTCCAGGAACAGTTCTCCATTACAAATCCACAATTAAAGCAGGACGAAGATTGTCTTGATACCTGGTTTTCCAGTTGGCTATGGCCTTTTGAAGTTTTTAAAGGTTACAGCAACCCGGGTAATAAAGAAGTCAACTACTACTACCCCACCAATACATTGGTGACGGCACCCGAAATTATTTTTTTCTGGGTAGCAAGGATGATCATGGCCGGTTTTGAATACAAAGGGGAAAAACCCTTTAACGAAGTTTATTTTACTGGCATTGTTCGTGACAGACAGGGAAGAAAGATGAGCAAGAGTCTTGGTAATTCCCCGGACCTGCTGGCCCTGATCGAAAAATATGGGGCAGATGCCACCCGCTTTGGTATAATGATCTCCTCCCCGGCCGGGAATGATTTATTATGGGATGAGAGCAGTAATGAGCAAGGTTTATTCTTTAACAATAAAATCTGGAATGCACTGAAATTAGTGAAGAGCTGGGAAGCCAGGATTGCAACTCCTGAACCCGGCAAGGGCCAGGAGTTAAAAAATGGAAACTTCGCCGTTGATTGGTTTGCGAACCGGTTGAATGAAGTAAGAACAGAACTGGATACACAATTCAGCGATTTCAGGCTGAGTGAAGCGCTTAAAACAACCTATTCACTTATCTGGGATGATTTCTGCAGCTGGTACCTGGAGTGGGTTAAACCTGGCTTTGAACAACCGGTTGACAGAACGATCTACGAAAAAACCGTCCACTACTTTGAACAACTGATGCAGTTGCTTCATCCCTTTATGCCTTTTATCACGGAAGAAATTTATCACCAGCTTAAAAAACAGGATGACGACCTGACGGTAAAACCATACCCTGCTTCCAGCCGGCCAAATCCTCAAATATCCGGCAGGGCGGTTTTATTAAAAGAAATTATTACTGCTATCCGGGATGCGAGGAACAAAAATCAGCTGAAACCAAAGGACAGCATCAGGCTGCATGTACAAACAACCAATACGGAGACCTACAAAGCCATTGAAAGTATATTACTGAAACAGGTAAATGCAGAGAGCGTTTCCTATACCCCTGCCTTAATTGCCAACAGCATATCGATTGTCGTTCAAAAAGATAAACTATTTATCGAAACTACCGGTCCACTTGACACCGCTTCTCAAAAAGAACAACTTCAAAAAGATCTTGATTACCTGAAAGGCTTCCTGGTTTCGGTAGAAAAGAAATTAGGCAATGAACGGTTTGTTCAAAATGCCAAACCCGAAATAATAGAGACAGAACGCCGGAAAAAAGCTGATGCGGAAGCAAAGATCAGGGTGATTGAAGAAAGCCTGGCTACCCTGTAATTCCAAACCTGGCTTTTAAAATGGCGAGTCCTGCTTCGCCCGCTAATAGCTAACACTAAGTGCCCGCAGCTGGTATCAGTCCAATAGCCTACCTCGGTATAATGCTCACGGGCAAGATCAGTTCGAACAGGTTTGTCCCCTTACCAATTCCTGCCAGCGGGTCATCTTTCAGTAACCTGCTTATCCGGAATCCAAATGTCAGGGGATACTGGTTCCACCATTTCGTATCAAAATAAAACTCTAAGCCTGCACTGCGGAGATCATAGGTAATCTTTTTATCATCGGAGAATAACCGTTGAAGGTCATAAAAAATATTAGCTCTCCACCGCTGTATATATAAGATGTTCCCGAATCCCCAATCAGGATAAAACAAGGGTAAATGATAATTCGCGGACAGACGCCATAGTCTTGACCCGGCGCGGGTTCCATAATAATCTGTAAAGCCCCGGGCATTGGCTATCCTGGAACTGAATATCAGGCGGTTGGTATCGCGTTGCTGGATGGCGCCTGTCAGGACAAGGTTGTGTGCCGCCATTAACCCGGGCAAATACAGTGATGCACTGCCGTAAAACTGGTAGCCTTCATACTTTGTAATGGGATACCGGTATGACGCTGAAGCTGAATACCCGTATCTCGGGAAAATGTGCTGAACCGCTCTTTGCACCTGTTGGGTCCAGGAAATACTGTGTGATAAATAACTGAAAGAGGTATTTCCCAATGAGTCTTTAAAAAAATCTTTGTTGTATTCATTGCGTAATACATAATAGTTGCTGAAGTTAAAACTCCGGAAAGTCCTCCCGCTGGTATAATTTAATGGAATCACCACCCCCGCTTTTGAATCCAGCTGGTTCCACTCACGCAACCGGTCAGCCGTAATGCCCTGCCTGTTAAAAGTGAATTCACTCCCGATATTGAGATAAGGAAACCATGCCGCGTACACGGTATTAAAGCCCACTGCACTGGTTCGCTCATTCTGGTTATACAGGTAATAGATTTCGGTTTGCAGCGTGTTGAGCACATTTTCTCCGTACAGCGAGAAAGTAAAAATCGGGTCTTCGTAATAAGGCCGCCAGCTATGGAAATTAAGTAGCCGTGTCCCTTTCTTATAGGGGCTGACCGGGAACTCCCGCCAGGGTATTTTGCCCAGGAGTACATTATTCAAATGATTACTGTCGCTGACAATAAATTTTTCGCGGACGGACACTGCTTCTGATGGTATTATTTCCTTCCACACAATATCCTTCTCGTTTACCTGTTTAACCTGGTATCCATCTCCTGTAAAGGCCGACCAGCTGATCTTTCCACCGGCAGCATTCACATAATAATTCCCCAGCGGGCCATCACTGATCCGGTAAATCTTCTTATCACCTAAACGCAGGGCAAATACATCATCATTACCCGCATAAGAGGCGGTGAAATATACCAGCCCGTTATTTACACAGGGATAACCCACTACATTAAAAGATGCCGGTGTCAGCCGCTCAATTTCCGCAGTTGATATATCTGCAACGGCCAATGTCATTTGTCCATTGGACAGGCGAACGGCAGTAACCACGGACTTCTCATCGATGAACTTTGGATCGGTAAACAGGTTTATTTCGGGCGACCCGATTGTCCGCAATACTTTTCCTGATTTTACATCAAGAATATGTAGTTCGCTTTTACCGTTGCTGGCTGCCTGTACAGCGGCTACCCTTGAACCATCGGCCGAGATATCCGGCGTAAAATATTTTGTCTTTTTTGTCAGTGACAGCTGTCGTCCGGTGTGTACATCCAGCATTTTAATGACGCTGTAATTCCGCCAGCCCCATCGTGGATCCGTTTCGATTGCGGTATACACAATCCGGCCATTGCGGTAGGAAAACTGTTCATCCGTTGAAATATCCCGGGTCCTCAGCTTATGTTCCCCTTTAGCGTCTTTTATAAAAAATGCCGGGCGATGCCGGTAACTGGCTTTCAGGTAAAGCAGGGAATCAACCCCGGCCTGGTAAGGAAAATAATAGCTGCTTACATAATTTTTATTTACAGGAACCAGGTATTCATCACGAGAGATGGAATTTCTTTCAATATTTTTTCTATAAAAATCGAAGGCCTGTTCCAAAAATGTTTTATAGTCAACACCCGCATGTTTTTTCACAGCCCGTTGAAATGGATAGAACAACCCTTTAAAAGCACTGGCATCTGTTGTCACTTTTCTCCAGAAATCGGCTCCATATTTTTCCCGCCCGTAATTTACCAGCAGGTACCCGAGGTAATAATGATTGGGAACATAATCCTTGAAAGAGCCGTTACGTAATTTCATCCAGGAATATTGCTTACCCGCCTGCCAGAGCGAAGGATATGCATTCAGGAAAAGAGGCAGCCGGCCACGCCCCTGTTTCGTCAGCACCGTCTCGTTATATACTGCATCACCCTCATAAAACCAATCGGGTATGGAAGCATTAATGGCCACTGCGAAACCCTCCTCGCCAAAAAGGGTTTTCATAAGGCGGCTTATCCCGTTATTGAAATTATTGAACTGCTGCACATGCCGGTATTCATGTAATGCCAGCTGGTCACTCCAGGGGATACTTCCCTGGTCAAAATTACTGGGCACAGGTGTCATGAAAAACTCGCTGCGGAATGGTCCAAGCTGTACGTACCCGTTCGGTACCGTCGTCTGGTTTTGTAATACAATATTTATTTTTTTCAGCTGGTCGCCCAGGGAAAGCGGCTTTGTGGCTGCGAGGTAATGTACAATGGATGCTATGCGGTTTGCCTGGCTATCCAACCCTTCCGGGAAAATGATCCGGGCCGAATCAGTATTGACCTGTTTCCATTTCAGGGAAGGCGGGGTGCCTCCAAACTGCTGGGAGAATGATAAAGCAGGAAAACAGAACAGGAATGCCGGGAATAAAAGCTTTCGCATGGAGCTGGATATTTTGGGGAAGTTACGGGTAAAATGATATTGTGCTGCCATCCCTGGTCTTTTTCAATTCCATTTATCTTTGCAGCATGGCAGAAGATTTACAAATTATGACGGGGAATAAAACTGAACAATACGAATCCCTGATTCCGCAATTAAAAGCATTACTGGCAGGAGAAACCGATCCCGTAGCAAATATGGCTAACCTGGTGGCGGCGCTGAAGGAACAATTTGGCTGGCTATGGGTAGGCTTTTATGTAGTAAAAAATGAGGAACTGGTATTGGCACCATTCCAGGGTCCTGTCGCCTGCACACGGATAAAAAAAGGCAGGGGTGTTTGTGGCAGTAGCTGGGCCCGGGCACAAACACTGGTTGTCCCTGATGTTGAAAAATTCCCCGGCCATATAGCCTGCAGCAGTTTATCAAAATCAGAAATTGTTGTGCCGGTAATCAGGAACAGGCAGGTGGTAGCCGTGCTGGATGTTGACAGCAGCGAATATGGTCATTTTGACAACACCGACCAGCAATATCTCGAAACAATCGTTAACCTGGTTGAATTCTGATACCGCATGCTGAAAACTATCTCCATTATTGTTTCAGGAAAAGTACAGGGTGTTTTCTTCCGGCAGTCCACCCGGGAAAAGGCCCGGGAAATTGGTGTGAACGGGCGCATAAACAACCAGGCCGACGGCAATGTGTACATTATTGCGACAGGGACAGAAACCCAACTGGATGCCCTGGCTGCCTGGTGCAGGAATGGGCCTCCAAAAGCGGATGTCGTCTCTGTTGATATCCGCGAACTTCCGTTGCAGTATTTTGAACAGTTCACGGTAGAACGCTACTAGTGCGTGGCATGCAGGTAGGCGATGACCAGGATGGAGATATGACAAAGCACTACCAGGATCTTGCTCAACAACCAAAATTTTCCATGATGTTGCCTGATCTTTTTTACCCTTTCTTTATGAAACCGGTGAATATGAGGAAGCTCTTCCATGTGGGGAGCTGTGGCTTTTGTACCATGCGATTTTTCCTGGTTTGTTCCGGGGAAAACAGGAAGTGCTTTACCCGTCGCCTGGTCTGCAGTAGACATTTTACTGTCATCACTTAGATTTTCAGTTCCTGTCAGAACACTATTCCCGGCCGTTTTGGCTATACCTGGCTGCAAAGTCAGCATCGACAGGAAAAGGATGCTTAAGATGAAATATCGTGTCATAAAAAATTGATTTATGACCCAAATTTTCATCCACCGCAGGCCCTGAAACAAGGTAGGAAATGCGGAAAAAACAGATGAGGTATATAGACTGCTAAAACCGTTAACGATTACGTGGTAGTACGCCTGCCTGGTCGTTGCGTACAAGTACTGTTATGGAAAATATAAAATCCTTTATACCACAAGGCTTTGAAAAGTCAGGCAGACAACTTAAATTAGATAAGAATTATCCCGCCTGAAAACTCCCTTCCGCTATTTATAATCACCTTAAACCAACTATTATGCAAACAACTTTTGTATTGTTAAAAAGAAAAGTTTGGATACTACTACCGGTTGCCATCGTGTTTTTATCCCTCCTGGGAGTTTCCTCCTGCAATGAGAATAAGAAAAAAACAGACGCGCAGGCCACCCTGGCGGACGGGGTAAATCCCACCTGTATGACGTTGATCAGAACCAGGATTAATAACTGGATTCCCCAGTATACCAAGCCAAACAACCCCGAAGTAAACAAGATCAGTGTAATCAAGTTTTATCCTACCTATAACCCGGTGACCGGGAGCTACGATATAACTGCAAGGGCTTATAATATGAACAACGCCTCGCTTGGTAGTTCCCTTTCCCTGAGTGCCGGGGTTGCCTGTGGTGTAAATTTGCCGCAACTACTTCTTGGGCAGAGTTATGATGTAAGCCTGAACGACCTGCAAATAATCAATAACGCTGATGGAAACCTTGTGACTGACTTTGACAAGATCATATTGACCCCGGATGTCTATTACGACAATGGCTTGAATTTCCTTAAATTTAAAATTGGGGTTAAAATTGGCGACGTCATTCAAGCCCGTCCGGATGTGCTGCCTTGTCCGCCTTGCGTGTATTGTAAACCGCCATGTGTGCCACCTGAAGATTCACTTCCCCCGGTAGACAGTACACCAAGGATGCCGCTTAAAAAAGACACGTCGGGATCCAAGGCAAAATGAAACTAATTAATTTTATCCGTGACTGGTCAGAGGTATGGGCCCTGCTTATACCTCTGATCATTATCCTGGTCTTTAAACCGGCAAAAAAACAGCTGCGGCCGGTTATTTTATATGTTTTTGCCGGGTTTATCCTGAATTTCCTGGCAACGTTTATGGTTGAATATTATTACCTGATGCCTTCCTGGACTTATACCGATGGTTATGTAAATAATAATATCCTTTACAACCTTCATTCCTTTGTCCGGGTTTTATTTTTGGGCTGGTATATTATATCGGTAAGACAGTATAAGTTTCCCTTTCTTTTAAAGACTTTATTGATATTTTACCTGGTTTTTGTCATCACCAATTTCACCTTTTATGAATCACCGTTTATCCTGAGCACCCGTCTTTACGCGGCGGAAAGCATTACCCTGCTCGTCATATGCTTGTTTTACTTTTTCCGTTCCATGCAGGATGAAAGTGACATCAACTGGCTCAAACATCCTTCCTTCCTGATTGCTGCCGGAATCAGCCTTTACGAGGTCATCACATTTTTTATTTTCCTATTCTTTTATCCCTTGCACCAGAAAGACATATCCTTCGCAGCAGTAACCATGAGAATCTATACCATCACGTTTGTGGTATTTTGTATCCTGCTTGCACTTGCTTTATATAAAAGCCGGAAAAAATCAAATCTTTCCGGGGTTACCGGCTGAAATTGCACCCGGGATTTCAGTCCAGGATCTCCAAACAGTTCTTTATTATGGCATCTCCGTAGAACTACGCATTATCCGTAAGTATCTACGCAATCTTATAAAATCGTTTTGACAGGACCATTTAGGAATCTACATTCGAATAAATTTTAAGCCATCATGGGAACAACTGGAACAGATATCCGTTACCTCGTCATTATCGGGATAGCCGTGATGTTATTGCTTTTTACCAGTTTCCTGCTGGCGCTGATCTTCAATCAACGAAAAAAATTGAAATACCAGCAGTCGATGGAGAAATTACGGGAACAGCAGCAAAACCAGCTGATAGAAGCAGCGGTCCGCAGCGAAGAAACAGAACGGCACCGGATTGCAGAGACCCTGCATGACGAAGTTGGAGCTATTTTATCTTCAGCCAAACTTCACCTGCTGGGTATCAAATCAGACATCCTGGATGAGCGGGACCAGCAACTGCATGAAAAAGGACGGGAGCTGCTGAATGAAGTGATCCAGAAGGTAAGAGGGATCTCGCACAACCTGCATTCGAATATCTTAAAAGAGTTTGGTCTCAATGAAGCCATCCGGCATTTTATCCGGAAAATAGCCCAGGGCACTGTTTTGCACGCCACCACGGCGCTCGATGATAATTACAAGACAGAAAACCCCGACAACGATATCAGTATCTACCGGATGGTGCAGGAACTGGTGAATAACATCTTAAAATATGCCAATGCCACCGAGTTTATCGTCAGTTCAACTCACCGGGGTAATGAGCTCGATATGGTGATCTTTCATAACGGGGACGGGCTTACCCAGGAACAGTTTGAAGAATTGCGGTATCAAAAAGAAGGATTAGGACTAAAAAATATCCAGAACCGGATTATATTGCTAAAAGGAAGTATCCATTTTACCAGCGGCAGCGAAGGTTACCGCATCAATATTCACATACCGGTTAAATCAAATCAGCCATGAGTACCATAAAAATATCTATAGCCGACGATTACAAAATCTACCGGGATGGTTTGAAGGTAGGGCTATCTGCCGATGAGAACCTTTCGGTAATAGCCGAAGCGGACAATGGCGAGGATCTCCTGAAATCGTTGGAAAAAGTGGTTCCGGATGTGATCATCATGGACCTTAAAATGCCCATCATGGATGGTATGGAAGCCACGAAACTGGTGCGGAAAAAGTACCCGTCCGTAAAAGTGCTCGTGGTCAGTATGTACGAAGATGACAAATTCATAATTCACCTGATGGAGAACGGGGCAAACGGTTACCTGTTGAAAAATGCCGAGCCGGATGAGATACGCCGGTCAATTTATGCGGTACATGAAAATGGTTATTATTTCAACGACCTGGTGAATAAAGCGTTGCTGAAAAAACTGGTCCTTAAAAATAATCTCAAGCCATCCTTTAACCAGAATATTGACTTGTCCGAACGGGAACAGGAAGTGCTGAAGCTGATCTGCGAAGAAAAAACGGCTGCAGAAATCGGCAAAGAGATTTTTCTAAGTCCCCGTTCCGTGGAAGGCATCCGGCAACGGCTGATTGAAAAGATCGGCGTCCGGAATACTGCCGGGCTGGTTATGTTCGCGGTTAAGAACGGGATCGTTGACTGATCCTTATTGCAGGTTCCTGAGCATATCTTTGACCATAGAAGCCAGGTCATATTCTTCTTTCCAGTTCCAGTCTTTCCGGGCGACTGCATCATCAATACTCTGGGGCCAGCTGTCTGCGATCGATTGACGATAATCCGGTTTATAGGAAACCGAAAATGCCGGTATATGATTTTTGATCTCCGCGGCAATTTCTTTGGGAGAAAAACTCATCCCGGAGACATTATAGGAAGTACGGATGGAGATTTTTGCAGCCGGAGCCTCCATCAGCTCAATCGTTGCCCGGATCGCATCGGGCATGTACATCATCGGCAGGTAGGTGTCCTGTTTTAAAAAGCATTCATATTTTTTTTCTTCCAGGGCTTCGTGAAAAATTTCAACGGCATAATCGGTGGTTCCTCCACCGGGAGCTGATTTATATGATATCAATCCCGGGTAGCGGATACTTCTTACATCAACACCAAAGCGGTGAAAAAAATAATTACACCAGAATTCACCGGCATACTTGCTGATCCCGTATACCGTGGTGGGTTCTATAATCGTTTGCTGCGGGCAATTCTGTTTGGGTGAAGTGGGTCCGAACACAGCGATCGAAGACGGCCAATACACTTTATGCAGCTTTTCCTCCCTGGCAATATCCAGCACATTTAATAAACCCTGCATATTCAGGTTCCAGGCCAGGTTTGGATTTTTTTCCCCGGTGGCAGAAAGAATGGCTGCCAGCAGGTATATCTGGGTTATTCCCTGGCGTATTACCTGTACATGGAGCATTTCTTTATGCATCACGTCCAGTGAAACATAGGGGCCTGTACCTTCCAGTAAGGGGTTTTGTTCCCGCAGATCGGAAGCAATCACATTCGCGTTTCCATATATTTTCCGGAGCGCCATTGTCAGCTCTACTCCTATCTGTCCGGATGCTCCAATAACAAGTATCTTATCTTTAACCATAGCAGGCTTTTAAAAGCAAAGATTAAATAAAAATATCAACAAATCTCACTCTCCCCGCTGCTGGCAGTCATGTTCTAACTTAAAACTGAAATTCAAAACTTACCTCTATTTTTGCCGGATGGAAAAAATGCTGAAAGATCTTTTTGCCGGTCAACAATATGATGAAAAAAATTTTTTTTTGCTGGCCGGGCCCTGTGTAGTAGAAAGTGAAGAACTTCTTGGGGTCGTTGCGGGAAAAGTTTCCGGCATTTGCAAAAACCTTGGCATTCCCTATATATTTAAGTCGTCTTACCGCAAAGCCAACCGCACAAGTGGGGCATCGTTTACCGGGCTGGGTGACGAACTGGCCATGAAAATGCTGCAAGAAACCGGCAAAAGGTTCGATCTTCCAGTCGTAACAGATATTCATTCACCGCAGGAAGCAGTCACAGCGGCCGGCTTTGTGGATGTTTTACAAATACCCGCATTTCTCTGCCGCCAGACAGACCTGCTGGTTGCCGCGGCAGAAACCGGGAAAATTGTGAATGTCAAGAAAGGACAATTTGTAAGCGGTGAAGCCATGAAATTTGCGGTTGATAAAATCAGGAAGGCAGGTAATGATAAGGTGATGCTGACGGAGCGGGGTACTACCTTTGGCTACCAGGACCTGGTGGTTGATTACCGCAATATTCCGGCCATGCAGGCACACGGAGTACCGGTGATAATGGATGTAACCCATGCATTACAACAACCCAACCAAACAACGGGAATAACAGGAGGTAACCCACAACTGATCGGAACGATCGCCAAAGCAGCGATTGCTGCAGGAGCTGACGGGTTATTTATAGAAACACATCCCGATCCTTCCAGGGCATTAAGCGACGGAGCAAACATGCTGCAATTAGATTTACTGGAAGACCTGCTGCATCAACTGGTAAAAATTAGGAAGGCTCTTCTTTAGAATTTATTAATCGTGTAGTAAGATTAGCGCAGATCCACCTCTTCAACCCCAGGATATTTCTTTTTGTCAAAAGCAAATATGTTATCAGCCAGGGAACCATTAGTCTTCATGCTGCTTACTGTATAACTGTAACGGTTACCGGCATTCTCCAAAACCCGTGTGCTATAGATGGTCTTGGCAGATTTATCCACCTGTAAGTACACTTTGTGAAACGGCTTACTTTTATCAACAGGGGTCATTTCAATTTCCTGGACTGTCTTTGCCCCTATCTTTTTTTCTCCATTCAATACATACAAAAAATCTTTGTCGTAAAAATTAGTAAATAGCTTCTGCGGGGTAATCATACCACTGGAGGCGTCCAGGTTGCTGATCGTAACTTCATTGGCTGCTTTGTCATAGTTCCAGATAGTTGTGCCGTTACAATATATCTCCTGTCCGCTGAAAGTAACTTTATACTTCGTTCCTTTCATCCAGATATTACCTGTTTTGGTGGAAAGTGCTTTCCCGGCTCCATTTTCCACTTTATAAGTAAACCCGGCCTGGACAGTTGTAAAGGTTTTGAATTTAGCACTTACCGCATCAAGAACCGCTTTTGCTTCCGGATCACTTTTGGTTTGGGCAGTCGAAAAAAAGGAGAGAGTAATAAGGGTAGCAAACAGGTATAACTTCTTCATCATGATTAATTTGTGTGGCAGTTCTCACGGGAACGGCGCAAAGATAATTGAATTACGGGAATAGGATGTGCAACGATCATACCGGGTTGCACCAGGTGGGTTTTCTTTAACAACCTACTAACTCAGCCAATTATCCCATGGCATCCAGATGTTGCTGGAGGTCCATTTCTGTCTTTATCAATACATCTCTCGCTTTACTGCCCTGGTTGGGACCCACTATCCCGGCAGCCTCTAACTGATCCATCAGGCGGCCTGCCCGGTTATAACCCAATTTCATCCTCCGTTGAAGCAGGGAGGTAGAACCAATCTGGTTTTGAACAATCAGCCTGGCAGCATCGCCAAAGAGTGAGTCGCGGTCACCGAGATCGAAATCCTTTCCTTCCAGTTCTTTTTCATCAACATACTCGGGTAACAGGAATGCCTGGGGATACCCGCGCTGGTCGCCGATAAATCCCACAATCTCCTCAACCTCCGGTGTATCAACAAAAGCACATTGCAGGCGGGTGACTTCACCGTGGTGCGAGACCAGCATATCCCCCTTCCCGATCAGCTGTTCAGCTCCCCCGGTATCAAGGATTGTTCTTGAATCAATTTTTGAAGAAACCTTAAAGGCAATCCTGGATGGAAAATTGGCTTTGATCGTACCGGTGATAATATTTACGGAAGGACGTTGTGTAGCGATGATGAGGTGAATACCTACTGCCCGGGCCAGCTGGGCCAGCCGGGCAATCGGCATTTCAATTTCTTTACCTGCGGTCATGATCAGGTCAGCAAATTCATCAATGACCAATACAATGAACGGGAGATACTGGTGACCTTTCTGCGGGTTCAGCTTTCGTTTAATAAACTTTTCGTTATATTCTTTAATATTCCTCGCACCGGCTTCCTTCAAAAGATCGTAGCGGTTATCCATTTCAATACAAAGGGCATTTAAAGTATGTACCACCTTTTTTGTATCCGTAATGATCGCATCTTCTTCTCCCGGCAGTTTGGCTAAAAAATGTTTTTCAATATGCCGGTATATGCTCAATTCAACTTTTTTGGGGTCAATAAGCACGAGTTTGAGTTGCGAGGGATGCTTTTTATACAACAGCGATACCAGGATTGCATTCAGCCCGACCGATTTTCCCTGTCCTGTAGCGCCCGCCATCAGCAGGTGCGGCATGGAAGTAAGGTCCACGATGAAATTTTCATTGTCAATTTTTTTCCCGATAGCCACCGGCAGACTATAATTATTGTGCTGAAATTTTTCAGAGGCCAGCAGCGTCTTCATGCTCACTACCGTTTTCCTTACATTAGGTACTTCAATACCAATGGTTCCTTTGCCGGGGATAGGTGCAATAATCCGTATACCCAGCGCCGCGAGGCTCAACGCAATATCGTCCTCAAGGTTTTTGATCTTTGAAATCCGGACTCCCGGGGCCGGAACAATCTCGTAAAGGGTTACCGTCGGGCCAACTGTTGCACTTATTTTTTGGATCTCGATGGCATAATTCCGCAACGTGGCGATGATCTGGTTCTTATTATTCTCCAGTTCATTTGCATCCTGGATGATTTTTTCGCTTCCATGTGTTTCCAGAAGATTCAGGGACGGGTACTTATAATCACGGAGATCCAGCGTGGGCTCGTAAGGGGGTAAATTTTCAATCGTCACCCCGGCCTCTTCTTCTTTACCCGGGACTTCTTTTATTTCAAGTTCTAAATCTTGATCCGTTTTTGTTATGACGGGCCTGAGCGGTATCGCCATATCACCATTTTCATTCTTGTGGAGCAGTTCGTTGACAATTTCCTTTTCTACTACCGGCTCCTGCGCTGTTATTCCGGTTGCTTCCTGCGGTTGATCGTCTTTTTCTACCAGGGTAAAATCATGCTGGGATACTTCTTCCGGGAATATGATGGTCATTCCGATATCGGTATTTACCGTATTCCCTTTTTTACCCACGCTGATCTTTTCACTGTACTGGTCATTGATACTGGCAGTAGTAAGGGCAGGGATAATTTCTTCCCCGGTTATCCCTTCTTCCAAATCACTTAGCTCGTATTCCTCCTTTCTTTGCGGCAAGTTAAAAGCCGGGTTAAACTGCCAGATAAAATAACCCAGGGCCACCAGTAACAATGCAGCTGCGGTGCCAATGGTACCCAGTACACCTGTAAGTTGCCGGCTGATCATGTCTCCCACTCCCCCACCAAAAGGGAAGATACTTTGTACAAAAATGAAAGCTAAAGAAACAGACAGGACAAGTAATCCTACGGTAACATACTTAAGGTTACGCCAGATTGAGAACACTTTGCGGCGAAACAGGAGGTTTACACCTACAACGAAAAAAAATGTGCAGATGAGGAAAGAAGCAATACCAAACCCTTTAAATATAAAAAAATGAGAAATGACGGCTCCCAGGCGACCCAGCAGGTTTGCCACCGGTTTATCATTATCCAGTAGCGTTGAAAGACCCTGTTGCGCAATGGCCTGGTCCTGCTTCCAGGTGAAAAGGTAAGATGCAAAAGATATGAAGAGGAAAACCGCGATGAGCAAAAAAAGGGCACCAACGATCTTCCAGGTCCGCTCATCGCGGGCAAGACCCTTCCAGTCTATTCTTTCTACTTTTTCTGCCTTAAAAGCTTTCAGATCGGATTTGGCAGGTTTTTTCTCAGGACCGTTTTTTGCTTTCTTTTTCCCCTTATTAGCCATGGCTGCAAAGATAAATAGTTTGCGGGTCATGTTACTATCATCCGGGCTGTTTTAGTCCCGGCCCAAACCATCAGCCTGGTCTCCTGCCGTTGAAAATATACCGGAAAGTAGTATGACCGGCGCTGGCAAAACCAGAAACGATGTATTACATTTGAAATTGTCTCCACAACCGCTGCATGAAAAAAATAAAAGGCTCCTGTTTCGGTTTCATACTGGTAAGCATCCTGCATGTCATACCAGCCATAGCGCAGGATAGTTTGTGGAATTCCTTTACCGACATCAGTAAAATACGGCTGGTTAAACCGATTTCCAAAAACATCAGCAGCGCCTATATTTCAAAAAATAACACCCCGGAAACAGGTTACAGCGGCTTAACATTCATTCCGGGTTTGAAGCACACAAAAAATATCCCCAACTCCTTCGTTACAAAGAAACTGCTATTAAAATTTTATTTATGCAATAGCTCTGACTCAACTGCATCGGTCTATTTTTTCCCGGGTTTTTATTACCGGGAAATAAAACTTTACCGGGTTGAAGGATCAGTGGTCAGGATGATACCACCCATTTTACCGGCTTTGAGCGACAGCCTGGGATACAGGCTGATCAGTTTAGCACCGCATGACTCAACGCTTCTGCTGGCGGAACTGATTTTCGTAAAAACGTATATTAATACAGCGCGGCCAAGACTGATACATCCTGAATATGTTGATTCCTTTATAGCAGAAGTACGCAGCAACCATAACGAAGACACCCTGGTGACCTATGTCTTTTGTGGCCTTTTACTGATGATGATCCTTTTTTCTTTGGCCAATTTTTCGCAGGGGGGAAATCCGGAATTTCTTTACTATTCAGGATATGCTTTTTTTATTGGTGCCATGCTCCTGACCAAAGCGATGTATAATCTGCGCAGCACGCACCTGAATTTTTTCCTCGAAGGTTATCTTGATTTTATTCTCCAGGGACTGGGCATCATGTTCTACATGATCTTTATGCAAAAATTCCTTGCCACCCGGAGTACCCATCCCTTCCTGCACCGGCTTTACAATACGGGGATCATCTTACTGGCCACATCCGTCATGGCCTATACCCTGCTTCATTACCTGACCGACAATTACCAGGCTGAATATGGTGTGGAACTTATTACCAAAATACTCCTGCTGGTTATGATCGTGATCTTCCTCGCATATAGCCTGCAACGCTGGAATGACAAACTGCTCCGCTTCCTGTTCTGGGGTAACCTTTTATTGCTGATATTCTCCGTTCTTTCTCAGATTTTCAGCATGACAAGGCCCAATTTTAAAGGCGTACTGCCCATTTTCAATTCCGCCTTGTTCTATTATGAAGTGGGCCTGTTCCTCGAACTGGTTCTTTTCCTGATGGGGCTCAATTACAAAAACCGAAAACAGATTATCGAGCAAACCAAAGAGCGGGAAACACTCAAAGCGGAAAATAAACTGAAGGAGTATGAAAAAGAAATTGCAGTTTATAAGGCACAGCAGGCAGAACGTGAAAGGATTTCGGCTGATATGCATGATGAACTGGGATCCGGTATGACGGCGATCCGGCTGATGAGTGAAATAGCCCGGAATAAAATGAAAGAGAATACCCCGATAGAAATTGAAAAGATATCCTCGTCTGCTGATGATGTACTCAATAAAATGAATGCGATTATCTGGAGTATGAACATCGGCAATGATTCACTGGACAACCTTATTTATTATATCCGGACTTATGCGCTGGAATACTTCGAGAATACACCTGTTCAGTGTAAGGTCAATAACCCGGCTAAAATCGCGGAGACAGAATTGACCGGCGATAAAAGACGAAATCTTTTCCTGGCGGTCAAGGAAACGCTAAATAATACGCTCAAACATTCCGGGGCTTCCACGGTGACCATTGATATTACGGTCAATCACCGGCTCCTGATAAAAATAGCTGATAATGGCAGCGGTATCAACCTGGAAAAGCTGCGTCAATTCGGAAATGGTCTGAAAAATATGGCCCGCCGCATGGAAAGTATCGGTGGCAGTTTTACCATCGAAAATAACCAGGGCACATTGACAACCCTGGAGCTTCCCTTGTAATTTTTATCCTTTTTTCCGCAGAACTGCTACCAGCAGGAACAGCCATCCGGCAATAAAGAAGAGGCCCCCCAATGGCGTAACCGGTCCGGCAAACCTTACCCCTGTACTGCCCTGGATCTTTAAGAAAGTGAGCAGGTAAAGTGACCCTGAAAAAAGAATGATCCCGGTAATAAAACAATTAGCCGCCCATTTCATCCATTGATTATAGAAATTGGCGGTCAGTATCCCGGTGGCCAGCAGGGCCAGTGCGTGGTACATCTGGTACTGGACCCCGGTTTGGAACCCATGCAATATTTTTTCGTCCGAAGTGATATTCTCCAGGCCATGGGCACCAAAAGCGCCCAGCGCTACCGCCAGGCCTCCAAAAACGGCGGCGAGTACGAGGTACTGTTTATGCATGAAAAATTTTTTCTATCAGGTTATCGAGTTGAACAGGTTGTTCGTCGACAAATATGTCTGCCTGTTCATAGTAAATCTTACGATCTGAAAACTTCCGGGCAATAAAGTTTCTCAGTTGATCATCCGATAATTCTTTTATCAATGGACGCTTATCTTTTTCTTCCGCCAGGCGGTGAAACAATGTTTCCATCGGGACATTGATCCAGACGGTCGTGCCTTCCCGGTTCATGTAATCTATATTATTAAAATAGCAGGGAGATCCCCCACCACAGGCCATCACAAAACTATCATGGCTTTCCGCAATGATATGCAGCACATCTTTCTCCATTAACCTGAAATGCTCTTCTCCTTCTGTACTGAATATTTCAGGAATGGATTTCCCGGCGTGTTCTGTTACCTGTTCATCAAGGTCAAAAAACCGGATGCCCAGTTTTTCACTCAGCAGGCGGCCCCAGTGTGTTTTGCCGGAACCCATAAATCCTATTAAAAAAATTTTCATGGTAGAGATGGTCCGGAAGACGGCAAGCCCGCAAGACCCCTGCAATGGCAAGAATATTGTTTCCGACTACCTGTCTACTGGCTTACCGACTCTTATTTAAATGCATTAAAGCCCGTTACATCCATCCCCGTTATCAGCAAATGGATATCATGTGTACCTTCATAAGTAATCACGCTCTCCAGGTTCATCATGTGGCGCATCACCGAATACTCGCCGGTGATTCCCATTCCTCCAAGTATCTGGCGTGCATCCCTGCAAATATTGGCAGCAACTTCGCAGGCATTTCTTTTAGCCATGCTCACTTGCTGGGGCGAGGCTTTTCCTTCACTCATCAGCACACCCAACCGCCAGTTCAATAATTGTGCCTTGGTGATCTCCGTAATCATTTCCGCCAGTTTCTTTTGTTGCAACTGGAAGCCTCCGATCGGCCTGCCGAACTGCTCTCTTTCCTTGGAATAACGCAGCGCGGTATCATAACAATCCATCGCGGCTCCTATTGTACCCCACGCAATACCATATCGCGCTTTGGTGAGGCAACCCAGGGGCCCCTTTAATCCTTTTACATTCGGGAAAATATTTTCTTTAGGTACTTTCACATTATCAAAGACCAACTCACCGGTTGCCGAGGCCCGGAGGCTCCATTTTCCATGGGTTGTGGGTGTACTGAATCCCTCCATTCCTCTTTCCACAATCAGCCCCTTAATTTCGCCGGATTCATCTTTGGCCCAAACCACCGCCACCTGTGAAAACGGCGCATTGCTGATCCACATTTTGGAACCATTCAGTAGTACATGATCTCCGGCATCTTTATAATTGGTAAGCATGCTGCTCGGATCGCTGCCGTGATTGGGTTCTGTTAAGCCAAAACAACCCAACCATTCCCCGCTTGCCAGTTTAGGCAAGTACTTTTTCCGCTGTTCTTCGCTCCCGTATTGATAGATAGGAAACATGACCAGGGAACCCTGGACTGATGCAGTAGAACGGACTCCGCTATCTCCCCTTTCCAGTTCCTGCATCATTAATCCATATGAAATATAATCCAGACCGCCGCCACCATATTGTACTGGAATGGTAGGGCCAAAGCATCCCAGGTCACCCAATTGTTTTACGATCTGTTCAGGAAATTCGGCCTTTTGGGCATATTCTTCAATGATGGGTGAAACCTCTTTCTTCACATAACTGCGGACAGATTCACGGATGAGTTTGTGTTCTTCGGTTAATAATTCATCTACGCCAAAATAGTCAGGACTGGTAAAAAGGTCTGTACGGGCCGCCATATTGCAATCGATTTTTAGTTGGCGCAAAGGTAAAGGATAAATGAAACAGTTGGTATTGATGAAAACCATGGCCCGGGTGTTTTGGCTTTACCTTTTATACCCACATTTTACCCGGTCGTCCAACAATGCCAATAAAATTTTCGCCGGGAATTACCTTACATGCAACAAACCGCTCCAGCCTGCGTACTTAATTTAAAGCCGACCAATTGGACCTGACCGCGACTGTTTATTACGATGAACTGGTTGCCAAGTGCAAACAGGGCGATTCCTACAGTTTTGAAATGCTGTACCGGCAATATGCCAAAGCCATGTTCAATACGAGTCTTCGCATTGTGAACAACACTTCGGATGCTGAAGATGTGTTGCAGGAATCCTTTTTGGCTGCTTTTCGCCTGGATCATTTTGAT
Organism: Chitinophagaceae bacterium; assembly: GCA_025449935.1. GTDB lineage: Bacteria > Bacteroidota > Bacteroidia > Chitinophagales > Chitinophagaceae > JJ008. The sequence continues at coordinate 43,828 of JANWIJ010000013.1, read as the reverse complement.
TATTCCTCCACGTTTGGGGCCTGGTTAAAACGGATCGTGGTCAATAAATCAATAGATGTGCTCCGCAAACGCAGGTTAATAACGATTGACATAGAGGAAAGCGGCGCACAGGAGATCCGGGACCAGGGGGTGATTGATGAAGAAAATATTGAGCTGAAAATAACGGCCATTAAGAAAGCAATCATTTTGCTGCCAAGCGGTTACCGCACTGTTCTCAGTTTATACCTGTTTGAAGGGTATGACTATGATGAAATCGGGGAAATAATGAAGATATCGCCATCAACGGTCCGCAGCCAATACCACCGGGCAAAACTTAAATTACTGGGGCTAATACAAAAAGGAGGTTATGATGAGTGACAAACTAAAACAGTTTATTGACGAAAACAGGAAATCCTTTGATACCGCTGAACCTGATCCGCGGCTATTCAAAAAATTACAGCTTGGATTGTCCGGGAGCGGGAGAATAAAAAGAATGAGTTCCCCCCTGTTAAAATGGGTTGCTGCTGCCGCCATGCTGATTCTTGTAGCGGGGATCGCCTATTTTACCTGGCCTGGCAAAAATGATACGGCCGGGGATATTGCCAAAGAAATACCCGACTTCAACAATGAAACAAACGGTATCAGTGACCCGGTTTATGCAAAACAGATCTATCATTTCAAAAACTTAATTGGATTAAAACAAAGTGAATTGAAACAACTGGAAAAAGTGTACCCGCAATTGTACCGGCAGTTTGCAGGCGATATTAACCAGTTGGATAGCTCGTACCAGTCACTCAAAATAACCCTGGCAGAAAACCCTAACCGGGAAATGCTCCTGGAAGCCATGATTCAGAATTTGCAACTGCAGAGCGACTTACTGAACAGGCAACTGCTGATCATTAAAGAAATAAAACAAAAAAGTAAAAACCATGAAAAGAATATTTAATGCTGCCTTCCTCGCAGCCGGCCTGTTAAGCTTTACGCTGACTTTTGCACAGGAAAAGGAAAAAACCGAGCCTAAATTCAAAAAGGCCAAATCATTTTCTAAATCATACCCGCTTGGGAGCAGCGACAAAGTAAGCCTCAGCAACCAATTCGGTGAAATGAAACTGGTAACCTGGGAAAAGAACGAGATCAAAGTAGATGTAAGTATTACGGGAAAATCTGACGAAGAGCAGCGGGCGCAGGATATCGTGAACCGGATCTCCATTTCCGATGGAAAAGAGGGTAACACGGTCTTCTTTAAAACAGAATTTGCCGATGAGAAAAAACATGCGGATAAGAGCGATAAAAAAGAACACCGGAATGAAGGAATGGAGATCAATTACCTGGTCTACCTCCCTGCCGGCAATGCGCTTAAAGCGGAAAACCAGTTTGGAAAAATGATCGTTCCAGATTATCGCGGTGAAGCTGAGCTGGAAAGTAAATTCGGCTCTCTCACAGCCGGCAAGCTCAGCCATGCCAGGGAAGTAACTGTTGAGTTCGGGCAAGCTGATATTGCACATATCAATGGGGGAAAACTCACCATCAAGTTTTCAAACGGAACAGTGAATAAGCTCAGTGGTGATGTAAGATCCGATCTTGAATTTTCCAAAGTGAAACTTACTATCGACAACGACGCAAAGAATCTGGACATTCATAATTCCTATTCAGCCGTGTACCTGGACCTCGATAAAAATCTATCGGCTACCTATGACATATCCACATCTCACGGAAGTTTTTCGAATGAGACCGCGTTCGCGATCAAGAAACAGGGCGGGGACAATGACGGGTATGGTCCAAAATTCAATCAACGTTACACAGGAACTTCCGGCAGCGGCAGTTCAAAACTAAAGATTGAATCAAGCTTTGGAGAGATCATTGCCGGGCATAACATGCAGGTAGATATGACAGAGAAAAAGAAAGCAAAGACAAAAACAACGAAGATTTAGTATAGCCATGAATTCCAGGAAGAGGTGGTCCTTAACCAGGCCACCTTTTTTCATTTAAGGAAGGTACATTTTCATTTCTTCATGATATTCCATGGAAATTTTCCGGGCCGCATCAGCAAAATCCCCGGCACCCGAAGCATAAATAACAGCCCGGCTGACATTTACCAAAATGCCGCAGTCCCTGGTCATGGCTTTCCCGGATATTTCTTTTAAACTCCCTCCCTGTGCTCCAACTCCGGGAACCAGGTAAAAATGCCCTGGTGCTATTTTCCTGATATTGGCAAACTCTTGTGGCTGTGTGGCCCCCACCACGAACATTAAATTTTCAGGGCTACCCCAGCCAGATACAGTTTGTAAAACCTTTTCATACAACAATCCACCACCCGCCTGCTGCAATTCAAAATCGTGGGCTCCCCGGTTAGACGTTAAGCCCAGCACTATCGCCCATTTACCCGCATATTCCAGGAACGGCCTGATACTGTCTTCTCCCATATAAGGGGCAACGGTAACCGCATCAAAAGGCATCGATTCAAAAAATGCTTTGGCATACTGGTGGGAAGTATTCCCAATATCTCCCCGCTTGGCATCGGCGATTTTGAAATGTTCGCTGCCAATATAATGCACCGTTTTCTCCATCGCTTCCCAGCCTTTTGCACCTGACGCTTCGTAAAAAGCCGTATTGATTTTATAGCCAACACAGAGGTCTTTTGTCGCATCAATAATCGCCTTGTTAAAAGAAAAAACCGGGTCAGCTTCTGATAAAAGCTGTTTAGGGATTATTGCCTGGTCGGTATCGAGACCAACGCAGAGATAGGATTGTTTTAAAAAAATCTGTTCAACGAGTTGCTGACGGGTCATGTGTGCGAAGGTAATCAGATTGGCCTGTTTTGAACTTTCGAGATGATCCAGTGTTCAATTTCTTCCGCCTGCCAGATCTGTTCAATATCGGGCAATTGCATTACTTCCTGCATGATGCTCTCCTGCCTCTGCCCACGCTGCAATGCTTCTGAATACCTGATATAAGGACTAAACGTGACCTGCGAGTAAGCGGGGATCCATTTGCCCGGGTACTTTTCATGAAGCCTTGCTTCAATTTTCTTTTGCAATAAGAATTTCGGGTCAGCTGTTTTTTCCCGCATTTCAATAAAATTATTGACAGCCAGGTCGGCTATAGCATCTGCGTCAGGTTTACGGGTGGCCTGGTATTTCCCCAGTATGGTATTCCAGTCGTCTGCATGCTGTTCAATCAATTCATCGAGTACCCGGCAATCTTCGAACCCGCAATTCATACCCTGTCCAAAAAACGGGACGATGGCGTGAGCCGCATCACCGATCAATGCGAACTTATCCTCCCGTACCCACGGGTAACATTTAACTGTAACCAACGATGATGCAGGATTGGAAAAGAACTCCTGTATATAGTTTGGCATCAGCGGAACCGCATCGGGAAATGTTTTCTCGAAAAAACCTTTCACGCTCTCTTTAGTATCCAGGTTTGAAAAGGATGCCCGCCCTTCAAATGGGAAAAACAGGGTGCAGGTAAAAGTCCTGTCAAGGTTCGGTAAGGCAATCAGCATATAATCCTTCCTGGGCCAGATATGCAGTGCGTTTACTTCCATCGCAAAGTCGCCGGAAGGGGTCGGAGGAATGGTTAGCTCTTTATACCCGCAGTCAATATAATGTTGCTGGTAGTCGAATTTATCATGCTGTAACTGGTGTTGCAACCTGGCAGCCGAGAAAGCTCCGTCGGAGCCAAAAATAAGTTCGGCGGGTTGAGTCTGCAGTTCAGAGCCGGGAAGTTCGAAAGTGATAATATTCTTCTTCCAGTCAATCGCCGTGCATTTATGATTGAAATAAATTCCCGCCCCATGCTGTTCCGCAAGGTCCATCAGTTTCATGTTCAGTGTAGCCCTTGAAACCGAATTAATATATTGTCCTTCCTTTCCATAGCGTTGAAAGGCCGTGGTCCCGTCCAGGTTGTGTATATAACGGCCATGCATTGGAATGGAGATCTTTCTTATTTCTTCTGCCAGGCCCACCTTCTCCAATGCCAGCAGTCCCCGGTCACTTAATGCCAGGTTAATGGAGCGGCCTGCGCTCATGGTTTCTTTCCTCATATCGCCCCGCCGCTCAAACAGGTTCACCTTATAGCCTCTTTTGGACAGGTAAATGGAAAGCAACGATCCCACCAGCCCGGCACCGATTATCGTAACATTCTTTTTCATTTCATAAAGATTATTACCGTGGCCGCCGCAAAACAGCCAGACGAAATTAAAATCCCGGTACGGGGTATATCAAACCAATACTTAAATCCCAGAAAAAGATAAAAAAAACTGGTCAAACAGGTAAACAGGAGCAACAGGGCTGAGCTTTTCAATAAATCAAAATAACTCCATGCAAAAACCAAATTGATCGCGCCAAAAAATATACCCCCGGCACTATGACTGGCATTAAATCCCAGCCAGGCTTTCCACATGGTGGTCTGTTTTGTCAGGACCGGGTAGGCTTTCTTCATCATTTGTTCAGTGTTCCGGTCGCGAACCGAAAATTTATTGGTGAAAAAAGTATAGTACAAATGAATGGTTGCCAGGATTAAAAAAATGGAGGAGCCGCTGATCCAAAGGTATTTTTCAATCATTGCTTTTCTTTGACCTGGTTATTATTGCAAAGTACTTTCAATAATTTGTCCAAACCGCCAGACATCTTCAAAAGAATTATACAAAGGCACAGGGGCCACCCGGATCACATTGGGTTCGCGCCAGTCAGCAATGACCCCCTGCTTTGATAATTCAGTAAATATTTCTTTTCCCCTTTTCAGCATCAGCATAGATACCTGGCACCCTCTTTCACTTTCATTGGCAGGAGTGATGACCTCCACCACTTTTTTTTCCTGGCGGCCATTGATATCATCCAAAATAAAGTGCAGGTAACCCGATAATCGTTTTCGCTTTTCATGCAAGTTACTTATTCCTGCTTCCTCAAAAATGTCAAGCGAGGCTTTATGGGCCGCCATGGACAATACAGGGGCATTACTCAATTGCCAGCCTTCCGCAGTTGGTATCGGTTCAAAACCTTTTTCCATTTGAAAACGGGTTTCTTTGGTATGACCCCACCAGCCTGCAAATCTTGGCAACTCCTTATTGACAGAATGTCTTTCATGAATGTATACGCCGGCTACACCCCCGGGTCCTGAATTCAGGTATTTATAAGAACACCAGCAGGCAAAATCTACATCCCATTCATGCAGGTGCAATTCCACGTTACCGGCTGCATGGGCCAGGTCAAAACCGGCATAGGCGCCCACTGCATGTGCTGCTGCCGTAATGGATTTCATATCAAACAATTGCCCGGTGTAATAATTAACACCGCCAAATAATACGACTGCTATGCTGTCACCATGCTGTTTGATGGTGGACAGGATATCTTCCGTTCTCAGTGTATGCCCGCCATCCCGGGGATGCACTTCAATAACAGCGTCCGCGGGAGCAAAACCATGATACCTGGCCTGGGATTCAAATGCATACTGGTCAGAAGGAAATGCTTTGGCCTCACAAATTATTTTATAGCGCTGCTTGTTTGGGCGATAAAAGCTCACCATCAGCAAATGAAGGTTCACCGTTAGCTGGTTCATGACCACCACTTCATTCTCATGACACCCAACGATCTTTGACAACTGGCCGGGAAAAATTTCATGATAAGGCAGCCAGGGATTTTTAGCCAGAAAATGCCCTTCCACCCCCAACCGTGCCCAATCATCCAATTCCTGCTGTACATATCGGGAAGTTGTCCTGGCCTGCAGCCCGAGAGAGTTACCGGTGAAATAGACAGCATCTTTACCATCGTGCTGCGGAATGAAAAACTTCTTCCGGTAACCCTTAAGTAAATCCCTGGCGTCTAATTCTCTTGCAAAGTCAGGCGTATTTCTATATTCCATATTTCCGCTTACTCATTAAAATGCCATCAATCATGGTTCAGACCGTTGCTATTACTTTTAATTCAATCGCAATTGGAGTTGGAAGGCTCTTTACTTCTACGGTCGTCCGGCAAGCCTGCACCGGTGTAAAATATTCTGCATATACTTTATTATATACAGGAAAATCTTTTTTCATATTGGTCAGGAATACGGTCACATCAATGATCTTATCCCAACTGCTGCCACTGGCTTCGAGCACAGCTTTCACGTTGGCAAATACGGAGTGACATTCCGCTTCAATATCATATTTCACAATATTCCCCGCGCCATCCAGTTCCAGCCCGGGAATTGAATTATCCTTTGGGTTGCGGGGGCCGATACCCGACAGGAATAAAAGATTCCCCACCTTCCTGGCATGCGGGTAAGCACCCAGTGGTTTGGAAGCATTGTCAGTATGAATAATGTCCGGCATAATTATAATTGTACACAAATATTCTTTGCTTCTGTAAAAAACCGCAATGCCTCCCAGCCGCCTTCCCTGCCCACCCCGCTGCTTTTCATTCCCCCGAACGGAGTCCGCAAGTCCCGAAGCAGCCAGCAATTGATCCAGATGATCCCACTTTCAACTTTTGCTGCCACGCGGTTTGCTTTTGATATATCCTGCGTCCAGATAGTTGCCGACAAGCCATACTGTGTAGCATTTGCCAGGTGCAGCGCTTCATCTTCAGTCCTGAAAGATTGCAACGTAACAACGGGCCCAAAAACTTCTTCCTGGTTGGTATGACATTCGGGACCCAACCCTTCAATAACGGTGGGTTGAATGAAATATCCATTGGCACATCGTCCTTCGGGCCTGACCGAATGCCCGCCGCACAGGATCCTTCCTCCCTCCTGCCTGGCTGTATCAATACAGCGCATGATCTTATCAAAATGTACTTTACTGACGATTGCCCCCTGCCTGGTATTTTCTTCCAGCGGGTCGGCCACGGTTAATGCTTTTGTCCTTTCAACGAATTCAGTTTTGAATTTTTCATATATACTTTCTTCCACCAGGATGCGGCTGCCGCATAAACATATTTCTCCCTGGTTGGAAAAAGAAGATTGAATGGAAGTTCGCATCATATTTTCCCAATCACAATCCGCAAAAATGATATTGGGGTTTTTTCCGCCAAGCTCCAGGGAAAGTTTTTTGAATTTGGGTGCAGCAATAGCAGCAATCCTTTCCCCGGCTCTTGTACTGCCGGTAAAAGAAATGGCTTTAATCCCAGGGTGTTTAACGATCGCCTCCCCGGTTATATTCCCGGTACCGTGCACAATATTCAGCACGCCGGGCGGCAAACCAGCCTCCTGGCAAATCTTTGAAAGCAGGAAGGCAGTAACCGGTGTAACTTCTGAAGGCTTGGCAATGACACAATTACCGGCGGCCAGTGCCGGTGCGATCTTCCAGGTGAATAAATAAAGAGGCAGATTCCAGGGAGAGATGCAACCGACAATACCAAGAGGCTGGCGTAAGGTATAATTCACAGCCTTGTCTTCCATCGAATGGCTCTCCGTGGCAAAGTGCATGATTCCAGTGGCAAAAAAACGGAAGTTTGCCGACGCTCTTGGAATATCCACCTTCCTGCTTAACCAAAGTGGCTTGCCATTATCGTTGGTTTCAGCCAGGGCCAGGTCATCCAGGCTGGCATCAATCAGTTCCGCAATCCGGTTGAGAATTCTGAAGCGTTCTTCAGCAGGTGTTACACTCCATGATGTAAATGCTTTCTTAGCCGCTTCAACAGCGATATTTACGTCTTTCTCATTGCTGTCCGGAACCTGGCCTGACATCACTCCAGTTGCCGGGTTGATATTCTCAATAAAATTTCCACTTAACGGACCAATAAGATTTCCGCCAATGTAATTCTCCAGATGATATGGGATTTGTAAGTTAATTGGTTAATTAGTTAATTGGTCAGTCAGAAAATTGTCTATTTAGAGTTCTGTCTCGTTGATTTGGAAACAAATTTAAAAAGGCGTTCAGCTTCAGTAGAATTGAAATTAACTAAATACTTCCCGTTCTTCCGCCATCTACCGGTATGCTGACCCCGTTTATATAAGAAGCGGCCGGTGAAGCCAGGAAAGCCGCGACGGCTGCCACCTCTGCAGCATCGGCAAAACGTTTCATGGGCACTTCTTCCATCATATTCTTTTCCACAATATCCACAACCGTGTTTCCCTTTTTAGCGATATTCTCAATCAGTGTTGATAAACGCTGGGTAGAAGTAAACCCCGGCAACACATTGTTCACGGTAATGTTATACTGCCCCAGTTCATTCGCCATGCTCTTAGCCCAGCTGGCCACCGCACCCCGGATGGTGTTGGACACGCCGAGGTTCTTCAGCGGGATTTTAACTGATGTCGAAATAATATTAATGATACGCCCGAAACCTTCCTTCTTCATGGAAGGAACAACCGCTTTGGCCAGAATATGATTACAGACCAGGTGCTGGCTAAACGTATCTGTAAATGCTTCTTCTGAGGCTTCGATGATAGGACCGGCTGCAGGACCCCCGGTATTATTGATGAGAATATGGACCGGGGTTCCGGACACATGTCCTTCAATCGCGGCTTTTACTTCAGCAGGCTTGCTGAAATCAGCCACGAGATAATGGTGTTGTTGCCGGAGCGCGATATCCAAACTATGTACGGCTGCCTTTAGTGCTGCTTCATTTCTTGCGATCAATGTGCAGTTGGCGCCGAGCAGGGCCAATTCTTCGGCTATGGCCAGCCCGATTCCCTGTGTACTTCCGCAAATGACGGCATTTTTTCCTTCCAGAGAAAGATTCATATAGTCAAACCTACGGCAAAAAGTTGTAATTTTTCCCACTGGAAGTCCGGAGTTTGACAATCCAAAATTTTTAAACTTTAATCTTTTTAAAATCTGCTCTATGGCTATTGCTGCTCCTTTTAACCTGAAAAAATGGATCGATGAAAATCGTGGCCTGCTGAAACCACCGGTAGGCAACCAATGCGTGTATAAGGATGCCGAGAATTTTATCGTGATGGTTGTGGGCGGGCCCAATGCACGGAAAGATTATCACTATAACGAAAGTGAAGAACTGTACTACCAGGTGGAAGGAAACATTGTACTCAAGATCATTGATGGAGGTGTTCCAAGGTCCATTCCCATCAATGAAGGGGATATGTTCCTGTTACCCCCAAAAACCCCGCACTCGCCCCAGCGCGGACCAAATACCGTTGGTTTGGTTATTGAGAAAGTGAGGGAGGATGAGGAAGAGGAGAAAGATGCTTTTCTCTGGTTTTGCGAGAACTGCGGCAATAAACTCCATGAGGATGTTTTGTTTGTAAAAGATATTGTAAAGCAATTACCCCCTGTAATGGAAAAGTTCTGGGGAAGTACAGAATTAAGGACCTGTAAAAAATGTGGCGAGGTGATGGAGCCACCCGTGAAACCCCCGGCCGCATCATGAATGTATAAAAATTGCCGGCTGTTAATTTCATTTCCTGCTGCCGGCAACAAGAACCAGCAATATGAAAATAGATATCCATACGCATATCATGCCTGAAAAAATGCCAAACTGGACTGAGAAGTTTGGTTATGGTGAATTCATCCACCTCGAACACCGTAATTGCGAAGCCTGCATGATGAAAGGCGATAAAGTGTTTCGTGTGGTAGCAGAAAATTCCTACAAACGGGAAGCCCGGTTAAAGGAAATGGACGAAACAGAAGTCACGGTACAGGTGCTTTCCACCATCCCGGTATTGTTCAATTATTGGGCGAAACCGCAGGATGGTTATCAAACTTCCCGGTTTTTCAATGACCATATTGCAGAAACCGTGAGAAAGGAGCCCAATCATTTTATCGGGTTGGGGACAGTTCCATTACAGGATGTTGAATTGGCCACCAGGGAAATGGAACGCTGTATTAAAGAGTTAAAGATGCCCGGGCTGGAAATCGGCAGCAATATCAATGGAAAAAATCTTTCTGATACTTCTTTTTTCCCGTTTTATGAAGCCGCCGAAAAACTCGGATGCGCATTATTTATCCATCCCTGGGAAATGATGGGCGAAACACAAATGGAAAAATACTGGCTGCCCTGGCTGGTAGGCATGCCGGCTGAAACTTCACGGGCTATTTGCTCAATGATATTCGGCGGCATTTTTGAAAAATTTCCAAAGCTGAGAGTGGCTTTTGCGCATGGGGGTGGCTCATTCCCGTTAACTATTGGCCGCATTGAGCATGGTTTTAAAGTCCGGCCGGACCTGGTTGCCGTTGACAATCCCATTAACCCCAGGGATTATATCGGCAAATTTTGGGTGGACAGTTTAGTGCATGATAAGAAAGCATTCGCTTATTTGTTGGAAGTAATGAGCGAAGACACGGTCTGTCTCGGGAGCGACTATCCCTTCCCACTAGGTGAGCACAAACCGGGCAGGCTGATTGAAAAAATGGGTTTCAGTAAAAAACTAACCAAAAAATTGCTGTACCGGAATGCCCAGAAATGGCTGGGACTTAACGATAAGAATTTCCCTTACTTCGAATAATATGCTTACTCGTTGAAAAGGTTGGGATAATCCGTAATGATTCCATCCACGCCCATCTTCTTTAATTCGTCTATTTTGGTTTTTTCATTTACCGTCCAGGGAATAACCTTCATGTTTTGTGCATGACACTTCTTAACTAAATTCTCATTCAGCAGCTGGTAAGCGGGACTATAAATGGTTGGAGTGAATCCCAGGGCTGTTACTTGTTCCTCGAAGGTCCGCTTATCAAAATCTTCCACCAGGATGGCCGTTTTGATGGTTGGGTATTTCCGGTGAAGGTATTGGAGTGTCCGGAAGTCAAAAGATTGAATAATTACATACTCTTCGACCTGCTTTTCCTTTATTACGGCCATCAACAAGTCCACGAACTCTTCAGGCTTTGGATGAAAAACACCGTCAAATTCAGGATTGGTTTTGGTTTCAATATTATAATAAGGGAAGGGCCTTCTCCTGGTCATCATATCCTTTTTGACACTGTCAATTACATCCGCCAGCAAAGGTTTTGTCACTTTCATCTTCTGTTGCTGCGGAAAACGCGGGTGCGGTTTCAAACCCACATCAAAGGTTTTGGTCTGCTCATAGGTCATCCAGTAAATGTTGAATTTGCGTTCCTCCCGTTCTCCCATGTAAGTACCGTCGGGCCTGGTGGTAATTTCCCGGCCAAACCAGGGTTCATGTGATAAAATAACCTCCTTGTCTTTGGTGATCACCACATCCATTTCCAGGGTGGTTACACCAAGGCCCAGTGCCATCAGCATAGCCGGAACCGTATTTTCCGGCATGAGTCCCCGGCAGCCACGGTGACCCTGTTTATCAAAATCACCCTGGATATAGGTTTCGGCAGGGGTCCCCGGCGAACTCTCTTTCATTTTTTTTGAATTGGAACATGATAAAATGAATAACATGAACCCGGCTAGCAGATTAGTTTTCATGAAGGAAATACTTTTGATTTTCTGTTTTTCATTACCGCAGCAATTTCCCGGGCGCCGGCATCTCTTTTTTCCAGTTCACTGATGATGTTATCATAACTTTTTTCATCCCGGTTCTGGCTCAGCTTAAATACATGATCAATATGCTGCACTTCAACCCGGAATGCAACGATGGCGGTGATCATCCGGTTCACATACTCTTCCGGAATGTCGTCAAAATTAGCACCGGAGCGAGGATTGTTTTCAAAATGGCTGGTAGTTCTTTGTAATATATCCAGCAAAGCCTGTTTATCCTGGAATTCCAACAGACCTCTTGCATGAACACTCCGGTAATTCCAGGTAGATGCCTGGGCTTTATCTTCGTACCAGCTGGCGCTGACATAGCAATGCGCACCGTTGAAAACCACCAGCACCTTATTATTTTGCAAAAATGCTTTGTGGTGGTCCGTATTTCGCATCATGTGACCGGACAGGAAAAGTTTCCCGTCTATTTCATCAATAAATACAGGGATCTGCGTAGCTACCGGTTTATTCGCTGCATCGCTGCCACAGAGAAAAGCAAAAGGGTGTTCTTTTACAAACTGCAACACAGCGGCTGCTTCTTTTTCTTTAAACTCAGGAAGATTATACATAAAACGGGTGCCGTAATTGTCCTTTAAACAGTTTCTGCAATCTTTTCCGCACTCATATTTGCATTTCGCATGGCAATACTTCTTACCACATGGGCAGCGAATCCTTCAAATGCTTTTCTTGTAATCATATCATCCCCCATCATGACCGGCACGCCGGCATCACCCCCTTCACGGATGCTTTGCACCAATGGTATCTGCCCGAGAAATGGCAGGTCATATTCATCAGCCAGTTTCTTTCCACCATCCTTACCAAAAATGTAGTATTTATTGTCTGGCAATTCCGCGGGAGTAAAATAACTCATGTTCTCCACCAGGCCGATCACGGGTACATTCAGCTGCGCCTGGGCAAACATGGCAATACCTTTTTTGGCATCAGCCAATGCAACATCCTGCGGAGTGGTAACAATAACAGCTCCTGTTACGGGCACCGTTTGTAACAAGGTCAGGTGTATGTCCCCCGTGCCGGGCGGCATATCCACAACAAGATAATCAAGCTCACCCCAGTACACATCAGTCACAAACTGCCGGATGGCGCTGCTGGCCATCGGGCCCCGCCAAATAACTGCATTTTTTTCATCTACCAGCAACCCGATACTGATCAGTTTGATACCATATTTCTCTACGGGGGCAATCATGGGTTTTTCAACACCTACATCTATCATCATGGGGCGTTCACCCCGCACGCCAAACATAATCGGCACACTGGGACCATAAATATCCGCATCCATCAGTCCCACTTTCGCCCCGCTTTGCGCTATAGCCAGTGCGAGGTTAGCTGCCACAGTTGATTTGCCTACTCCACCTTTTCCACTAACTACGGCCACGATGTTTTTTACACCGGGAAGAAGTGCTTTATTGTCCGTTCGTTTGGTCGTGGTGTTGGAAGTAAAATTCACTTTCACGATCGCTTCCTTATTCACTAGTATTCTTATAGCATTGGTACAGGCCGTCTGCATCATATCTTTCATCGGGCAGGCCGGCGTCGTTAACACCAGTGTAAACGATACATGGTTGCCATCGATTTCGATATCGCGGATCATATTCAGCGTTACCAGGTCCTTACCCAGGTCGGGTTCCTGCACATTGCTTAATGCCTCCAGTACTTTTTCCTTAGTCATTTTCCAAGTATTTGTTAAATGTCCTGAATACCGGCAAAGTTAACCATTGTGCGGGGCAATTTGTTTTACGAAATCAGCAACTTGTCTTTATTTTTGACGCAGTGAAGAAAATTATACTATACGTTTTTATTGCCGCTTTTCTTGTACCCGCCGCTGCTAAAGCCCAGTTTGAAACATCCCGTGACTCAGTCGTTCAGTTATACGGGATTATCATGACCGCCGACAGCCTGGTCGGCATTCCTGCCGTGAGTGTAATGGTCAAGGGGCAGAACCGCGGAACGATCTCCAACAGCCAGGGTGTTTTTTCCATCGTTGTTTTAAAAGGCGACCAGGTGGAATTTTCACATGTCACCTATAAATCAAAAACGATCACGATACCCCGCAACCTCGAAGGCAACCAGTATAGTATGGTACAATTGATGGTGGTGGATACTGTTTACCTGCCTGCCACAATTATTAAACCCCGCCCAACCGCTGAACAGTTTGCCCGTGATTTTGTGAACAATCAAGTGCCCGATGATGAATATGAGATAGCCCGGCAAAATACCAGCGCGGCCAAACGCCGGGTGTTAATGCGCACCGTTCCCGGCGATGGTGGTGAAGCTACAAGGATGCAGTTTAATAAAATTGCCAACCGCGCTGTTTACCAGGGACAAATGCCCCCGCAAAATATCTTCAACCCAGCTGCCTGGGCCGATTTTATCCAGGCATGGAAGCGAGGGGATTTCAAGAATAAAAATTGAAACCCGGAAAGCGAAAGTTGGAAAATGCATATTGCAAACAGCCTGCTGCTCTTCCATCCCACTTTCGCATTTTAACCGCGGGTTGTTAGTATGACGGTTATTCCCTGTGCTTCTTTCACTCCGGATCTTTCTGACCATTGCATTTACCTTTAAGCCAAATGCTTTCGTTCTATCTTTTAATTGATGGCGCATAAGCTGGTTTTGGGTGTTTACAAAGTAGTTTCGATTTTTGTCTTTTGGATTTGTGATTTTGATGTATTGATTTCGTTATTTTCGTATACGCTTTCGATTTTCACTTTTTTTCAACTTTCGATTTTCGGTTTTATTTAAACCTCCATCGATGAATAATATATCCGTTATCGGCGCAGGCACCATGGGAAATGGCATTGCCCATGTATTTGCACAGGCCGGGTTCAAAGTGACTATTGTTGATATTTCACTGGCACAGCTTGACCGTGCGGTGGCTACGATCACTAAAAACCTGGACAGGCAGATCAGCAAAGCTGCCATCACCGAGGAGCAGAAAAAAAATACCCTGGCCAATATCAGCATAGAGTCCAATATGATCGAAGGTGTCAAGAATGCTGAGCTGGTCGTGGAAGCCGCTACCGAAAACATCGAACTGAAACTCCAGATATTTGAAGAACTGGACAAATATGCCCCCAAAGAAACCATCCTGGCTACTAATACATCGAGTATTTCCATTACTAAGATAGCCGCAGTAACAGGCAGGGCAGGGAAAGTGATCGGTATGCATTTTATGAATCCCGTGCCGGTGATGAAACTGGTAGAGATCATAAATGGCTATGCCACCAAAAAAGAAGTCACAGACACAATTGTTGAACTCAGCAAACAGCTGGGCAAAATACCCTGCGTGGTAAATGACTATCCTGGTTTTATTGCCAACCGTATATTAATGCCGATGATCAACGAAGCCATCTACAGTTTATATGAAGGGGTGGCCGGCGTGGAAGAAATAGATACGGTGATGAAACTCGGCATGGCTCACCCGATGGGGCCGCTTCAACTTGCCGATTTTATTGGCCTCGATGTTTGCTATGCTATTTTAAGAGTTTTGCAGGACGGTTTCAGGACCTCCAAGTATGCACCATGCCCCTTACTCGCCAACATGGTTGCGGCCGGTAAACTGGGTGTAAAAAGCGGGGAAGGTTTTTATACCTATACAGCAGGAAGCAAGGAACTGGTGGTTAGTCAGCGGCTAAAATAGGATCAATACACCCGGATGGCTTATTGCAAAAATGGAAACTGAATCAGACCTTCTCCGGCTCCACTCCTCTTATATCCTTTAATTTACCCAGCACCTCTTCCAGTTTATCCTTTGGTATTCCCATCTCTAATGAACAAAATAACTGTGTTTCCTGTTTAAAAACCAGGCAGTCAAATTGTTTAACCAGCCGCATTACTTCATTCATCTGCGTATAATCAAACCGCAGGCGGTAATTAACCAGCACGGGTTTTTTTATAATGGATGAAGCTTCCAGGGCCTGTGCGGCAGAAGTTTTATAAGCATTAACAAGGCCGGGCACGCCTAACAAAGTGCCGCCGAAATAACGGACAACGATAACCAGGACATTGATAAGTTGTCTGCTGTCTATCTGTCCAAGTATCGGCCGCCCTGCCGTCCCGGATGGTTCGCCGTCATCACTTACCCGGAAACTGTTTCCATCCAGACCAATGCGGTATGCAAAGCAATAATGCGCCGCTTTGGGGTGTTCCTTTTTTATTAAAGCCAGTTTCTCCTTAGATTCCCTGACATCTTTAACAGGAAAAGTATACCCAATGAATTTACTGCCCCGGTCTTTGAATTCAGCCACGGAAGGTCTTTCTATGCTGAAGTAAAAATTGTTTTGAGTCATTAGCCGGAGTCAGGAGGATTTAAGTGTGAATATTTCTATCCTGTCAGAAGATAGTTCCTGCTCAGCTATTTTATCCGCCCCCTGCAGGAGCGGCGCATTAAGGCCATGATTAACTATTAATTGTTCGTTCTTAATTATTCTCGTCTCATCCCATAAACCCTCTTCAATAAACGATTGCAACAGTTTTGCTCCCCCTTCCACCAGCACACTCTGTATGTTTAAATGGTAAAGCGCCTTCAGTATCTCTTTCAGTGAAAATTCAGGCGGTTTAACCTGGTAATGCCATACCCCGGCTTTTTGTTTCAGGAGAGAGGCTGTCATTTCTCCCGGCATATCGTGGCGAAGTGTATTGAAGATAATTGTGGGTTGCTGGCCATCAAAAATATTAAGATGCGCAGGTAACCGGAGTTCCCTGTCTATCACCAAACGGATAGGTGAAGGACCCGGCCATAACCTTGTTGTCAGCTCAGGGTTATCCAGCAGGGCCGTATCTGTTCCTACCAGGATAGAAGCTTCCTCGCCACGCCACTGGTGCACCAGCCTGTTTGTATATTCATTAGTAATCAGCAGCCGTTCTGCACTGGCGGAGGCTATTTTCCCATTGGCCGTTTGCGCCCATTTTAAAATAATATAGGGTCGTTCCCGGGTATGAAAAGTAAAGAACCGCTTATTAATTTCTTTACATCTCGAGGTAAGAACCCCGTCAACCTCTTCCACATTCACACCGGCTGCTTTCAGTTTTTCAATTCCTTTACCATCCACTTCTTTAAACGGATCACGGCAACCGATAACGACTTTGGGAATTTTGTACCGGGTGATCAAATCCGTACAGGGAGGAGTTTTACCAAAATGAACGCAGGGCTCCAGTGAGACATATAATGTTGATTCCGCCAGCCGGGCTTCGTATCCGTTTAGAATAGCTTGCCCGATACAAATCACCTCAGCATGGGGCTGCCCGTATTCGCGGTGGTAACCTTCCCCAATAACCTGGTCGTTATACACAAGGACAGCTCCCACCAAAGGGTTAGGGGCCACATAGCCCGACCCCAGGGCTGCCAGTTCCAGGCATCTTTGCATGTATTTTCTGTGATCAGTCAATTATTACGCTTAATTCCGTCAAAGATAATCCATTACCCACTGGAGATTCCCTCCTCGCTGGCCGTGCCGGCTTTTCCCATTACCCATTCACTTTGTAAGTTTGCTCACATGAAAATGCAGGAAGCTACCTATTTTATGTTGCAGCAGTTGAGGTCTGTGTACCCGGATGGAGAAGCCAGCCAGGTAACTGATTGGGTATTGGAACATGTGACCGGCTCAAAGAAGGCGGAGCGGATGCTGTATAAAAATTCAGAGATTACCCCGGGAGAAGAATTGCAGCTACAGCAATTCGCTGAACGGTTGCTTCACCATGAACCGGTACAGTATGTATTGAACGAATCCTGGTTTTGCGGGTTGAAATTTTATGTTGATAAAAATGTGCTGGTACCGAGGCCGGAGACAGAGGAACTGGTGGAGTGGATCATCAGCAATTGCAAATTCCCGGTAGCAGAATTAAAAATACTTGATATCGGAACCGGGAGTGGTTGTATCCCCGTTACGTTAAAAAGAAGGATCCGTAAAGCCGGAGTCTGGAGTTGTGACATCAGCCCGGGCGCGCTGGAGGTCGCAAAAAGAAATGCTTTTTCCCTGGGTACAGATGTGCATTTTGTTCAACTTGATTTCCTGGATGAAGAAGAACGAAATACGCTGCCGAACTTCGACATCATTGTCAGCAACCCTCCGTATGTTCCGGAAAAGGATAAAGAACAAATGCAGCCAAATGTACTGGCGTGGGAACCAGCAACCGCTTTGTTTGTTCCTGATAATAACCCACTGGTCTTTTATGAAGCCATCGCGGAATTTTGCTTAAAGCACCTGGAAAAAAACGGGAGCCTGTACCTGGAGGTACATGAAGACCTGGGAAGCGCGGTTACAGGACTGTTGCAGGCGAAAGGATTTTATTCTGAAATAAAAAAAGACATGCAACAAAAAGACCGGATGATCAGGGCCGGTCTTTTGTAAACATTTTCATGGCTGAAAATAGTTAGTCAATTCTTGCCACCACTTTCGCTGAATCTCTTTTAGCAGCGCGCATGATCCGGTACACTTCCCCATAAAAAGAGGCCGTGTCTGCGTTGATCACTACCACCGGGGTATCTTTCAGTGCCCGGTATTTTTTTATCTGGAGTGAAAGCAGGGAATCAAAATCGGTAGAAGCTACTTTGGTGGTGCCGATATAATATTGCTGGTTTTTATCGATCGAAACCATGATATCCTGTCTTGCTTTTGTATCCTTCTTTCCTTTTGGCACACCAACTTTCACCACGTTTGGGTTGGCGAGGGTGGCCACGATCAGGAAGAACATCAGCAGGATGAAAAGAATATCATTCAGCGAGTCTGTAAAAACCTCCGATTCTTCTTTATGTTTTTTTCTGAAATTCATTTGTACTGGTTAGATGTTAAAGGACCAACTGCATGTCTCCTGGTTACCGGGTAGGTTCCTGCAGTACATCCAGGAAATCAGATGATGCCGCCTCCATTTTATTGGCCGTTTTATCTATTTGGGTTTTCAGGTAACTGTAGGCCAGGTAAGCTCCCAATCCAATGACAAGACCAGTGATGGAGGTGATCAGCTTGGTATAAATACCTCCCGCGATCGTACCTACTTCAAACTCGTTGGAAGTATTGATCCGGGAAAACAATTGCATCAAACCAACCAGGGTACCTACGAAACCGAAGATGGGCGCTGCTTTGGATACGACAGAAAGAACGCCCAGGTTCTTTTCCAGCTTATACATTTCCAGCTGCCCGACATTGTCCATACTTTTCTCTATGCCGTCGATCGGTTTGCCGATACGCTGGATGCCTTTTTCAATGATGCGGGCCACCGGGTTATTGGTGTTCTTGGCAAAACTTTTGGCTGCGGCCACATTGCCGCTTACAATATGATCCCGGATAATATTCATGAAATTATTGTCGATCCTCCCGGCGTTGCGGATGGCAATCGTCCTTTCAGCAAAAACATATACGGCGAACAACATCATCAGGGCCAGGGGGATCATGATCCAGCCTCCCATGGTTAATAGCTCAAAAAAACTTAAATGCCCGTCGTGGTTGTTGTCACCTGCAATGGTTTGTGCTGCTGTGGCCAGTGAATCTGTGATCTGTAGAAGGTCAATCATATGTATGGTACTTTAGGTGTAAAAGTAGGCGATGCTTATTAATTTGATTTTAGCTGTTTTCAACAGTTCTGGATAACGCCCCATCCTTCCCCTGCCGGGGAAATGGAAATGGAAAGCGGCTTATTGGTAGAACCTGGGGACAGAAAATTTATTTATTCTGCATTGAACGAGAAAAATAATGCCACGTTGTATGGGGCAGGGCGATTTTAGAGTTATTTAACAGCTGCGGATAATAGAAAAGCACGGGAAGTTTATGATGATAGTCTGATCACCTAAACTTCACAAACTCCTGGAATGCTTTACCGGCCTGGGTTCTGTCAGCCTTTCGTTCCGGCTTGCTTTATCATCAGTGCCTGTATTTGCTTCATCGTTCCTTCCATTCCGTCGGGACTTCCATCGAGGAATATCACGTTACCTTTCCCGTATTCCGCGAAATTCTTAATGGCTTCGGTCCACATACTGAATAATATGACATTGGTGTCAAGATTGGCCTGTTTCATTTGTTCGGCAGCTTCCGACATACCAGCAGCTACTTCCTTACGGAAAAGGGCTACACCCTGGCCACGGAGACGGGCGGCTTCCTTTTCTGCTTCTGCGGCAATCTTAGTGGCATTACCGTCTGCTTCTGCTGATTTTGTTTTTGTAATCAGGAGGGCCTGTCCTTCATTCTCGGCCGCGGCTTTCAGGTTATTACTCGCCACTACCTTGCTCATAGAGTCGAGGATCACTTTGTCAAAGGTGATATCATTGATCTGCAGGTCCTGCAGGTGATAACCCCATTCTTCCAAAGAAAGATCTACCTCTACTTTTACATACTGAACTATTTCCCGGCGCAGTCCAAGCACTTCTGCCTGCCGCTTGGTAGCTACAAAAGACCTGATATTGCCTTCGATGGTTTTTATCAGGGCCTGCATGAGGTCCCTGTCCGCAATGAATTTAAAAGCTACTTTCTTGATCGTCTCCTCATCAGCGTTCTGAACGGAATACAACAACATACTTTTGAAGTACACATTCGCCTGGTCTAATGTTACGGCCTGGAATTCGAGTTCCACCGACCGGTTCTGGATTGAAACCTTTTTGGATACTGTCTCCAGGATGGGTATTTTAATATTCAACCCCGGGCGGACGATTCGCCGGTATTTCCCAAACATGGTAATCACACCGATATATCCCTGGTTGATGGTAAACAGGGAACCAAAAAAAAGGATCACAGCAACAATTACCCACCAGTATTCAGCAAGCCATTTTGAGAATTCCATAATTTAAAATTTATCCCGCAATGTACGACTTGTTGACCTATTGCCTGATATACAGGAAAACCTCTACCCGCCTGTTCCTGCGGCGTCCTTCCGTCGTTTTGTTGTCCGTAGCCGGTTTCAGGAAGGCCCATCCCCTGGCGATAATCCCCGGGGAATTTGTTTTTTGAAAAATATAATTCTTTACCGCCACTGCCCTGTCGAGCGACAATTTTTCATTTAGCTGGTAAGTGCCGGTACTGTCCGTGTGTCCTTCCACGATGATGGAATCAACCAGTTTGTTGGTTATTTTCCGGCAGAAACTGTCGAGTAAGGAGAAACTCGAGGGTTGCAGGTCTGCCTTTGCGGTTGCAAAAAGGATATCAGGTAATACCAGGGTGTCAATGAAGGTATAAGTTGTTTTCACAACGGTGGGAGGAGGAGGCGGGTTCTTCTTATAATAACTTATTTTCTTCTCCAACAGACTGTGCCGTTCATCCTCGGCATATATTTCTTCTTTTACCTGCTGCCATCCTTCGCAAAGTTTTTCGTTTGGATCAACGGGTGTCATTTTAATATCATCAAAGAAAACAAAATACCGGTTCTCCAGCGGGTGAGCCCTTTCACCTACTTCATCATTTCTTCCAAAAAACCCGAAAAGGATAAACCGCTCTTCCCCGGTTGCCGTATACAAAACTTCCACCTTATGCCAGGCACTGTCGTATATCTTCATCGGCGCCACGGTTTCATGCAGGTATAAGGAGGGCGTAAGTTTGTTTAAAGCTGTTTTACCAAACAAAGGGTCCACAGCAGTAAACAGGATGCCGGTGCTATCAAGCATGTCATGGGGCGACCGGATAAAAAATTCTATCCGGTACCGGCTGTCTTTTCTTAACCCGCAAACCAGGCGGCTGCGCAAAAAAGTTCGTTGAAACGGTTTTATAAAATGACCCGCTTCAATGGCCATACAATTTACACCGCTATGCGCCCGGCGGGCATCTTTAAAATAGTTGGCAAATCCATTGGAAGAACTGATCCATGCTTCCGGGGCACATTCCACCCGGTACTCCGTACAAATATTAATGTCTTCAAAGCTGCCGTTGGCAACCAGGTCCTGCGCGGCGGGGGAAGAAGAAATAAATAAATAAAATAATAAAGGAGCAGGAAATCTCATCAGGTGCTGAACGAAAAACCGTTTAAATATATTGTCAGGATTTTTCTTCGCAGATCTGTACCAGGTGCACCAGGGTCTCTACGGCTTTATTCATGTCCTGCACACTGATATACTCAAGTTTGGAATGAATGGCCTGCTCCCCGGCAAATAAATTTGGACAGGGCAAGCCCATAAAAGACAAGCGGCTGCCATCTGTTCCGCCCCGGATACTTTCCATTTTTAGCGTGAGCCCGGCACGGGCAATAGCTTCTTTCGCAAATTCAACCACGTGAGGATTTACATCCAGTATTTCCTTCATGTTCCGGTATTGCTCCGTTACAATAAATTCAAAAGTTGCTTTGGGATAAGTTCGCATTCTCTCTTCGATCTGCGTTCTCAAATAATCTTCCTTCTTTTTCAACCCTTCCCGGTCAAAATCACGGATGATAAAATCGATGGTGCATTTTTCTGCAATACCCTCCATCCTCACCGGGTGAATAAACCCTCTCTTCCCATCCGTGGATTCCGGTGAGAGCCGGTCTTTGGGCAATGCCGCCAGTATTTCACCGGCGATCTTCATTGCGTTGATCATTTTATCCTTTGCATAACCAGGATGCGCAATAACACCATGAATAACTACCTGTACGCCATCAGCGCTGAATGTTTCATCCTCCAGTGAACCTGCCTCACCGCCATCCAGGGTGTAGGCAAAATCTGCTCCCAGTTTTTCCAGGTCAACTTTTGCAGTTCCTTTTCCTACTTCTTCATCCGGGGTAAAAAGGATTTTTATAGTGCCGTGTTTGATTTGCTTATGGGTCATTAAAAAATTAACCAGGTCCATTATTTCAGCCACCCCCGCTTTATCATCAGAGCCCAGCAGCGTTTTTCCTGACGCAGTAATGATATCGTTGCCGGTTTTCGTCTGGAGATAGGGATACTCAGCGGGCCGCAGCACCTGTGTTTTATCGTCGGGCAATACAATATCCTGTCCCTGGTAATTTTTATGCAGAATAGGTTTTACACCGGTACCGCTGCAATCAGGCGCGGTATCCACATGGGCACAAAAACAAATGACGGGTACTTTTTTTTCTGAATTGGAAGGGATGGTCCCATATACATATCCCCATTCATCCATGTGTGCATCGGAAAGACCCATTTGCTTCAATTCTCCTGCCAGCAGGTTGCTTAAGGTTTTCTGTTTCTCTGTAGTTGGATAAGAGACTGATTGGGGATCGCTTTGCGTATCTACCTGTACATACCGCATGAACCGCTCTGCCGCTGTGAATTTATAATTTGAAAACATACTCTCTCTTTTTGGGGTACCGAATATACATCAAAAGAAAATGGTCTAAGGATAAACCTTAAACCATTAAACGTTAAAAAATATATTATCAGGGTATAATGATCAGTGGCTTTCCACCGACAATCTCCACGAGTTCGAGATCGAAG
Source organism: Chitinophagaceae bacterium (assembly GCA_025449935.1). Classification (GTDB taxonomy): domain Bacteria; phylum Bacteroidota; class Bacteroidia; order Chitinophagales; family Chitinophagaceae; genus JJ008. The sequence goes on along the minus strand of JANWIJ010000013.1, from coordinate 21,103 downwards.
ACAAGGTCCTGGCCGGCCAGTGGATGGTTGGCATCCAGCATTACAACCTCCTCTTTTATTTCCACGATCGTTACCTGGAATTGCTGGCCCTGCTGATCGCTCATCATCAATGGCGTCCCGACTTCCAGTTCCATATCTTTTGGAAACCTGTCCTTTGGCATCTCTATGACCATTTCGGGGTTCCTGGGTCCATAAGCTTCATTGAAAGGGATATTGATTGTCTTTTTTTCACCTACTGCCATTCCTGTCACCCCATCATCAAATCCTTTTATAACGCTGCCGCTGCCAACTTCAAATTCCAACGGCTCCCGGCCTGATGAGGAATCAAACGTTTCACCTGAAGTTAACTTGCCATGATAATGCACTTTTACTTTATCACCACTTTTTACCTGCCCCATTGTATTGCTTTTTAATATTTTAATGTAAAAACTGGGGTGCAAGTTAACCCAAATTCACCAATGCAACCGTTTAAATATTTGGAACTGTCTAAAGAGATATTTTCTGTACTTTAATCCCTCAATAAAAAAATCCTGATGAAATTTTTCAGAACGGTTTTTCCTCTTTTCCTTCTCACCGCAACCTGTTGTGCGGGGCCATTTGTTACGTACAGCCAGTCAAAAGTTTTAGCCGGGGCGGACAGGATAAATGTTTACCTGCCGCTTATCCAGGGTAAAAGGGTGGGCATTTTTGCCAACCAGACTTCCCTGGTAGGGAATACACACCTGGTGGATACCTTGTTAAAGCTGGGGATTAATATCAAAGTGATTTTCGGGCCCGAACATGGTTTCAGGGGTACTGCCGATGCCGGGGAAAAGGTGGGCAATTATACCGACCAGAAAACTGGCATTCCGGTGGTGTCCTTATACGGCAGCAAAAGAAGACCATCTGAGGAAGACCTGAAAGACGTTGACGTGCTCATTTTTGATATCCAGGATGTGGGCGTGCGTTTTTATACATTTATTTCGTCGCTGGAAGAATTTATGGAAACAGCTTTCGAACTCGGGAAACCATTGATGATACTGGACCGGCCAAACCCCAATGGTCATTACGTCGACGGGCCTGTATTGGATTTAACCTACCGGTCCTTTGTAGGTCGCCAGCCCATACCTATTGTATATGGAATGACGATTGCTGAGTATGCTTTTATGATCGCGGGTGAGAAATGGTTAAGTGAAAAAGCAAATGCGAGGTATGAGTATTACAGGACAGCAAAAAATTCTCCCCCCGATACTATGTTTCATTTCCAGGTTATCAAATGCAAGGGCTATGATCATAAAACAACCTATGTATTACCGGTGAAGCCATCCCCTAATCTCCCGAACATTCAATCTGTTTATTTATATCCCTCCACCTGCTTTTTTGAAGGAACCGTATTAAGTGAGGGCCGTGGGACGAACAAGCCCTTCCAGGTTTTCGGCCATCCTTCCCTGCCAAAAAATCTATATTCCTTTACACCAAATCCTAATGAAGGAGCAAAGAATTCGAAATTGTTTGGCCAGGTCTGTTATGGCTGGGACCTGAGTGGCAGCCCCGATGAAGTGCAGGCAAAAGTAGCTAACAAGGTTCAACTTAAGTGGTTGATTGAAGCTTACCGGTTGTTTCCTGAAAAAGATAAATTTTTCCTTCTTCCCAAATCGGGGAAGATGGAAGAATCTTTTTTTAACAAGCTGGCGGGCAATAATGATTTGTGGCAGAAGGTAAAAAATGCCACACCTGAAAAGGAAATCCGCGCAAGCTGGGAACCCGGACTGGCTGAATTTAAAAAAATGAGAAAAAAATATTTGCTTTACGAAGATTTCGAATAGCCTGCCCCATACTCCCACCCATAGTTTATTTACCTTCGCGGCTATGCCGGATCTTAAATCGCTGCGGATTGTTTTTATGGGCACCCCGGAATTTGCCGTCGCTTCTCTGGATGCGCTGATCAAGGCAGGTTGTAATATCGTTTGTGTAATAACTGCCCCTGACAAACCTGCCGGCCGTGGAATGAAAATAAACGAAAGCCCGGTAAAGAAATTTGCTGTTGAACATCACTTAAAGGTCCTTCAACCTGAAAAATTAAAAGATTCCGGATTCCTGGAAGAGCTCAAATCCCTTAAAGCTGATATTCAACTGGTCGTAGCATTCAGGATGTTGCCTGAAGCAGTATGGAGTATGCCACGGCTGGGTTCTGTCAACCTGCACGGTTCATTGCTTCCGCAATACCGGGGCGCAGCTCCAATCAACTGGGCGGTGATCAATGGCGAAACAGAAACAGGCGTTACCACCTTTAAACTGAAACACGCCATCGACACGGGCGATATTTTGCTCCAGGAACGTATTCCCATTGCTGAAAATGATACCGCGGGAGACATTCATGACAGGATGAAAGAAGTCGGCGCGGCTTTACTCCTGAAAACAGTAACGGAACTGGCCGGCGGGACAATAAAAGAACAACCACAGGAGACCAGCACTGAAATAAAGCATGCTCCAAAAATCAATACTGAGACCTGCAGGATTAACTGGAGCCAGCCTGTTGAAAAGGTATATAACCTCGTCCGGGGACTAAGCCCATATCCCACCGCTTTCATCGTTATCAATGAAAAAATGATGAAGATTTACAAAGCAAAAAAAGAAATCGTCTTCCCTGCACATACGGAAGGTGATTACCAGACAGACGGAAAAACTTTTTTAAAATTTGCCTGTACGAACGGCTACCTGCACCTCCTGGAAGTGCAACTGGAAGGAAAGAAGAAAATACCTATCGGGGAATTTCTGCGCGGCTATCGTGTTGAAAGCAACCAGTAATTTTCTTCCTGCTTAATAATTAACGTTTACAATAAATTTATCCTGTTCCGAAATCTCGAGCGCAAAAGCTGCGGCGTTACTGATACGGATGGTCAGTCCTTCGTTTTGCCGGATGCCGCTCATTTGTCCCAGCACTTTTGCATAGACGGCTTTACTGTTGCCTGGATTGATAATCTTTACAATGGTTCCGGGCTGCAACTGGTCTATCAGCAGGTAATACTTTGCATCCTGCCAGCCACTGGTGGTTTTAAAAATTCCCGCGGTTACGGTCTCATTCTTTGATGCCGGCGAAGTCTTCGCCTGTTGTTCAAAATGTTTTTTGAAATACCCCTGCTCTGTGAGAATGGGTTTCACATCAATCTTTGAGACCACGGGGTCCACTTTTTTTTCTTCAATCTTTGGCTCCTTTACATCCTCCTGTTTCTCTTCCACCACGGGGTTGGTTTTTTTGCTCTTTTCATCGGCTTTGGCCACGGGCTCTTCCGTTTTTGGCCTGGGCACAATGGTCACAGACGGCAGTTCCTTGCTCTGCAAAAAACCTATAATTAATTTAGTTCCCGGGCTTACGTTCTCTCCCGTAATATTATTCCAATCCCGGAGTTTTGAAATGGCAACGTTGTTATTTGCCTTGCTGGCACCCACCAATCCTTCATTGGCTCCAGTCTTGTAATACACGGGTGTGCCGCTGTTTCCCTGCTGCGTAAAATTGGAATCGGTCAGGGGCACCTTCAATTTCTGATCTATTTGTAATCCCTTATTGATATCAAGGTTATTAAAAGTCGCCAGGGCTTTTGGATGAACGCTGTATTTTCTGCCAACCGAGAAATAGCTTTCTTTCGCTACCACTTTATGTTCAAGGTAAAGCCCTTTATCATTGTGCTTTGCCAACAGATCATTCTTTTGGGCTGATGTAAAGGGAACGGAGGAGAACAAGATCAACAGATACAGGATAAGTTTCCTCATACTGATAAGATTTGTCCTGCAAAGATGTGGAAATTTTACTTCTTATCACCGCCTAATTATCCTTCAATATCCTCAGTTCTTTCGGATAATAATTATTGATGCGGTTATGTAAAACATTTACCCATCCCAGCGGCTGCTGCTGGCAGGTAACCAGCTGCCAGCCCTTGCCGGATGTTTCTATCTTCAGGTCCTTTCGTTGCAGGTATTGGATGGATTGTTCAGGCGTCAATACTGCCCGGGGTATTTCACTGGCAACTTTGTGACTCATGGCAAGCGCATGAGCCGGCACGAGTTTATCGCGGACCAGTTCTCCTGTTAATACCCCTGCATACATAACCCGGAGTTGTTCCAGTAAAAAACTAAAATTAGAAAAATGATTCTCCGGCCACGAATAAACGGTGTTCAGGTGCGGAATAAAACGCATTTCCTTTTTCTTCACCCAGTTTTCAATGATCCGGACCTGGCCCCCGGATAACTCCGCGGGTTTTCTTTTTATTCTTACCACCGGGTCAGCCTCTCCTTCCTTTTTCCTGAAACAGGCCAGGAAAAAACCCTCGCCTTTAACCTTATCCGGCCAAAACCGGTAACCGCCGGATGATTCAATTATACCCCAATCTTCCCTGATCGTCAACGGGCAGCTTTCCACTGAAAAATTAGCAGATATCCATTGACAGATTTCCTCATCCTCTGCTGCGGAATAGGAACAGGTGGAATAAATCAGTACCCCATCGTGTTTTAATGCGGGCCAAATATCCGCGAGAATTCTTTGCTGGCGCTGGCTGCAAAGCTGTACGCTATTCAGGCTCCATTCATTGATGGCTTCAGGGTCCCTGCGGAAAAGGCCACTGCCACTGCAGGGAGCATCCAATACCACCACATCGAAATAATTTTCCATTTTTGAAAAATGAGCCGGATCGTTATTGGTCACTGCCACATTTTCACAGCCCCATTTAATGATATTATCCTTTAAGATATTGGCCCTGGAGCGGATGACATCATTGCTGACGAGCAGACTGTCTTTCGATATTAATGATTGGATATGTGTTGACTTCCCGCCGGGAGCTGCACTCAGGTCAAGAATTCTCAGTGGCACTGCCAGGTCAACCGTTTGCTTCAATGCCTGCTCCAGGAACATACTGCTGGCTTCCTGCACATAATAACAACCCGCATGAAATAAGGGATCGAAGGTGAAAGATGGACGGGACTGGAGGTAATAACCGAAATCCGACCAGGGAATCCCGTAACCTGAAAAATGAAAATGGGAAAAATCGCTGACGGGTTTTGCTGGGTTTATCCTTACCGATACCACTTGCGCCCCGGAGGAATGTGTTTTTTCAAAGGCCTCTTTATCGAAACCTTTGGCCAGCCGAAGGGAAAGGAGTAACGGCTCAGGTAATTTCATTCCGCAAAACTATGAACTCCTGCCTGAACGAGATCTTAAAAAGGCTTTTTTACAATGATCGCTGTTGCCTGTTGTACCTGTGTTGCATATGCCTCCATTGTTTTTGAAACGATCTCAATGTTTTCCTGGGTTTCCTTCCAGTTTCGCTGTTCAATCCCCTCCCGAATGCCAGGCAATGTTTTTACCCCGTACCCCGTATAATACCCGGGAGCATACACCTGGTGTTTATACCATGATCGCCGGGGCAACCCTTTTTCATTAATCAGGCTCCTTTCAACTTTGTACAAAATTTCATTTAATTGTTTTTGCTTATCGGCAGATAACTGTGTACCCGTTCCATACAGTTTTTGAAATTCTTCTGTGCTTGCCTTTAATTGCACCAGGGCATTCTCCAGCCCGCTGAAATTTAAAAAGGGAACCCCCTCTTTTATTTTAGGAGATTGAAACCCTTTCGTGGGATCTTTTGCGAGGTCATAAAATTTATCCTGGATCATTTTGTTTTCCTGTTCCGTTTCGGCCCTGGTATTATCAAGCAATGTTTTTAACTCAGCGACGTATTCAGATACTGTTTTATAAAAACTATTAAAGTCAATAGGCAGTACTTCAGCATTTGCCATTCTCATCATTACCCTCCCGGCCGTTTTTGAAAGCGCAATGCCATATTGAAAGCCGGGATCTTTAAATTTTATGAAATGATCATAAGAATCATAAATAGAATGATATTCCCCGCCGTTACCTTCACCGCTAAAACAAAGATGGAGGGAAGCAACCCCCAGGAACTGCAAAAAGCCCGACCAGTCAGAACCTGCACCCAACGCCCCCAGCTTGATATTTTTATTGCCGGTCAACTTAGTCCTTGCCGTTTTATCAGCCTTCACAAAATCAGAACCGTATTTTCTTTCTTTTATACTTACACCGGTTTGCGGGTCAATTACTTCATTCGCAATTTCATTAAAGAAAGGTTCTAATGTATGCGAACCGGCAGCATTTACAAATCCACGGCTATTGCCATCCGTATTAATGTAAGCCACTGCTTTTTTACGTAACTCCTCCTGGTGATCTTCAGCCCATTCAGTAGATCCCAACAAACCCTGCTCTTCGCCATCCCACGCACAGTAAACCAATGTGCGTTTTAGCTTAAATCCTTTTTTCACCAATTCCCCGATAGCTTTTGCCTCATCCATTTCTGCCACCATGCCACTTATGGGATCTGCTGCTCCATTCACCCAACCATCATGATGATTTCCCCTGATGATCCACTCATCCGGTAATTCAGTTCCCGGCAATTTTGCAATTACGTTATACAATGTTTTTATGTCCCAGTTGAATTGTAATTTCAGATGCACTTTTTCTTTGCCGGGTCCTGCATGGTAGGTAATGGGCAATCCACCCCGCCAGGCAGCAGGAACCACGGGCCCGCTTAAAGACTGCAGTAACGGCAATGCGTCTTCATAAGAAATTGGCAATACAGGAATTTTCATTATCGTAATCGCCTCACTCCTGTTCAACCGCTTTGCCTCCTTTGTTGCTCCCACCCCCGGTGTTAATGGATCGCCTGGATAAACAGGCATATCCATCACCGAACCACGCTGAACACCGTCCTTTGGACGAAAGGCACCTGCAGGGTATACATCACCCTGGGCATAGCCGTCATCTTCCGGGTCAGAATAAATAATACAACCAATGGCGCCATGCTCCGCCGCAACCTTTGGTTTTATTCCTCTCCATGATCCGCCATATTTTGCAATGACAATTTTGCCTTTCACACTGATTCCCATTTTTTCCAGTTCTTCATAATCAGCAGGAATGCCCCGGTTGACAAACACCAGTTCCGCGGTTACATCTCCATCGGCCGAATAGGCGTTATAAGAAGGCAATTGTTCCCCCTTTTGTCCGCTGGTCTTGTCTTCCATCAATGCCGGCTCTTCCAGTTTTGCTTTATATGGCTTATTGCCCAATAATTCCAGTATCCGGGTTTTTGGTGTAGGAAATAAAACATCATACTCAGCAATTTCTGTTTGATAACCCCAGGACCGGAAAAGCCCCGCCATGTACTCAGCATTTTTCCTGCCCTGTGGAGATCCTATATGATGCGGGTGTGAAGTAAGGAACTGCATCCAGGTATCCTGGTTTTTCGCACTTAATTGTGCATCAAATTCTTTTTCCCAACCCATTTGACTGGATGCATTGGCATCGGTAAAACCCATTAGTTTTTGCTGGGCAGAAATGATGGTTCCAAATACGAACGAAGCTGCCAACAGGCAGGCTATATGTCTTTTCATTTTAGCTGGCTTTATCAAGTAAACTAAAGGTTTTTTATTTCCCCGATTAAATCCTGTAATACTTTCTTAGCGTCCCCGAACAACATGGACGTTTTTTTCTGGAAGAAAAGGTCATTTTCAATCCCGGCGTAACCCGGTTTCATACTTCGTTTGTTTACAATAACCAGCTTGGCCATTTCAACATCCAGTATAGGCATCCCATAGATGGGAGAAGCGGGATCTGTTTTGGCAGCCGGGTTCACCACATCATTGGCACCAAGTACAAGCACAACATCGGTAGAGGGAAATTCTTCATTGGCTTCTTCCATCTCTTGCAGCTTCTCATAACTCACATCAGCTTCAGCCAGCAATACATTCATATGACCCGGCATCCGTCCGGCTACTGGATGGATAGCATACCGCACATCCACCCCTTTGTCGTTCAATATTTTCTCCAGGTCATGACAGGCGTGTTGCGCCTGTGCCACGGCCAGTCCATAACCCGGAACGATGATAACCTTATTGGCGTAAGCCATCACCACCGCCGCGTCACTCAGTGAAATTTCTTTGTAGGCACCCTGTTGTTTGGTACTGCCTGCCCCGGTTTTATCCCCGCCAAACGAACCGATCAGTACATTGGCGAGGGAACGGTTCATGGCTTTACACATCAGGATCGTCAGCAATGTTCCGGCTGCACCCACCAGGATACCCCCGGTCAGCATCACTTTATTATCATACAGGAAACCACCGCAGGCCGCCGCTACTCCTGTAAAAGAATTCAATAAAGAAATGACCACCGGCATATCGGCTCCCCCGATCGGGAAGACAAAGAATACCCCATACAGTAACGATAATGCAAAAATTATATAGAAGATAATACGACTGCCTGAAGGCGTTTCCGCAACCAGGAAAACAGCCAATCCCAAAATAACCAGCAACAATACGATATTGAAAATATGCTGGCCTTTGAATGAAAAATCTTTAATCCCTCCATTTAATTTTCCCCAGGCTATCATGCTGCCTGCAAAAGAAACGGAACCGATTATCAGCCCCAACAGGATGATCAATAACTGGCCAGCCGGCATCACCAGGCTACTGTCATTGTTTGCAAGATCACTCAGGGGGGGATATAAAACACCTGTCCCGGAATTTAAAGCAGCCTCTTTAACCAGGTGGTTAAACTCAACAACTGATATTAATGCGGCACAGGCTCCGCCCATTCCATTGAACATACTCACCATCTCTGGCATCGCGGTCATTTTAACCTTCCTGGCGGCGAGTGTGCCAACAATGGACCCGATAATAATGCCTCCGAATATCCAGCCGTGGTTATGCAGTTTGTTACCCGCCTCATCCCGGTACAAAAAAATAGTTCCCAGGATCGCGATCACCATCCCACCCGCAGCGATGAGATTTCCCTGCCTGGCATTGGCCGGGTTGGACAGCATTTTCAACCCAATAATAAAGGTGACGGAACCGATTAAATAACAAAGTGTAAGTATGTTGAATTCCATAGTTGACCGCTTGATCTTTTAATCCTGTAAACCTTAATTCTTTTTCTTCTTTTTAAACATTTCCAGCATCCTGTCGGTTACAACAAAGCCCCCCACCACGTTCAATGTCCCCAATATCACGGCCAGGAAACCGAGTATCAATGCCAGGTAATTATCATGCTCCGCTTTCCCCATCACAATGATTGCCCCGATAATCACTACCCCGTGAATAGCATTGGCACCGCTCATCAATGGCGTATGCAATACGCTGGGTACACGCCCAATCACTTCAATACCCACAAAAATCATCAGGATAACAATGTAAATGATCTGCTGGTTAGCCGTTATCCAGTTTAAAAGTGTATCCATACGAACTATATTTTGAAATTATACAAGCTGGAAATATTGAATTTGCTATTACCCCTCCCCCTTTCTCCTTTTCAAATTATTTTACACGCTCATGCAATACTCCACCTCCATGCGTTATACAACTTCCTTTCACGAGGTCATCTTCCCAGTTCAGGTTGATGTTTCCTTCTTTGCTGGTAATCAGCTGCAAAAAATTCAGGATATTCTTTCCATACATCCTGCTGGCATCAGCAGGCATTGTCGAAGAAAGATTTGAATTCCCGATAATGCTGACGCCATTATATATAACGGTTTCATTGTTCTTTGTAATAGGGGTGTTGCCTCCCGTCGCTGCGGCCAAATCGACGATCACGGAACCATACCGCATCGCCTTTATCATTTCTTCAGTAATAAGTATGGGCGCTTTTTTACCGGGTATCTGCGCCGTGGTAATCACAATATCGGCTTTGGCGATACTCTCTGCGATTTTAGCTTTCTGGCGTTGCATGAATTCTTCCGGTTGCTCCACCGCGTATCCCCCTGCTTTGGAGGCATCCGCTGCTCCTTCTACTTCAATGAATTTTGCGCCGAGACTTATCACCTCTTCTTTTACGGCAGGTCTTGTATCAAAAACCTCCACTACAGCACCCAGCCTCCTGGCCGTTGCTACAGCCTGTAACCCAGCTACACCTGCCCCGAGTATCAGTGCTTTTGCAGGTTTGATGCTGCCCGCAGCAGTCATAAACATGGGAAAATAACGGGGATAGAGGTTGGCCGCCGTTAATACGGCTTTATACCCTGCAATATTTGCCTGCGAACTCAGCACGTCCATGGCCTGGGCCCGGGTAGTCCTTGGAAGCATATCCAGCGAAAAGGATGTTATGCCTGCCGCTGCCCACTGCTTCATCAGGCCCACATTAAATAAAGGGTGATAGGTTCCGACCAGGATTTTTGTGCGTAACTGTTCTATTTCACCGGGTGCAGGCTCATGAATGCTTAAAATAATATCTGCCTGGGATAAAACACCGGCCCGGTTAATTACCTGTCCACCGGCACTCCTGTAATCCGCGTCACTGCAGAATGCTTTCCCGCCGGCGCCTTCTTCTATAACAACAGTAATTCCTTTTTTGACGAGTGTGCCAACGGCCTCAGCCAGCAGTGACACTCTTGTTTCATGGGCCGGTTCTTTTAGAATGCCAATCGTCATAAATCGCTTGAATAGGTTTTTTATAGATAGTGCCGAAGATACTGATTTTTAAAACCGGATAACGAAATGCCGTTTCTCTTTGAATTCTTTCCGGAATAAGATGATCCCGGTAAAGAAAAGATCAATACTGCCGCGGACTGAAGGATGGGATTTGATGGTTTCCCAGGCTTCTTCCATTTCCCGGCTCCAGTGAATATCATCAAACAGCAGGATCGATTCATTATGAGTTTTGGCGAGTAATTGCTGAAAATACCTTTCTGTCGGTTCCCGGCGGTGATTACCATCGATAAAAGCCATATCGACTTCTTTTTCATTTTCAAGCACAGCTGCCAGTGTGTTTTCGAAATTTCCTTCCACGACAGAAATATTTTTGAGCGGTAGTACCTTTTCAAAATTATTCCTGGCAACTTCCGCTATGGAGCGGGCACCTTCCAGCGTTATTATCCTCGCCGTTGGTCTTGCCAGGGAAAGATAGGACGTGGTGATACCCAGCGACGTGCCAAGTTCCAGTATAACTGCGGGCTGGTAATGCCGGGCCATCCTGAAAAGCAGTTGTCCGAATTTTTTTGGCTTAACTGCATTTTTAGCAATAGAAGCCAGGCTGCGCTGGTCTTTTTTGTCAATCACAGATCCAGCGCCATAATCCTGCACAGTAATCATCCGGGTGTCATCTTTTAATTTGGAGCGTAAAGCTTCCACCCTTTTGTAGGCTGGATACAGGTGTTTATCAGTTAACACTTTCTGTATGAAATCAAAAACAAACGGGGAATGAACCCCATGGCCATCACGGCTGGAAGCGCTGAAGTAATAATTAAGATATTTCCTGGCGAGCTGCCATTTGGAATACATGAATCAAAAATAAATATCATCAGGTTATTCTCTCCCAGACCTGGAAGGAATAATTAAATGGGTTCTTTTCATCCGCCTCATGGTTCTTCTGGCTGGCCAGGTACCACCATGAAGGGTCCAGGGAAGGAAAAAAGGTATCCGCCTCGGGTTCTGCTTCCACGCGGGTCAGGTAAATACGTTTGGCCCTGTCAAAAAGTGCTTTATATACTTCTCCGCCACCGATCACCATCACTTCCTTTGCGTCTGTTTCAGTGGCGACAAACAAACCATCGTCAATACTTTTAACCACCACCGTCCCCGGCTGGTTCCACCCCGCCTGCCGGGAGACCACGATGTTTTGTCTGCCCGGCAAAACCTTCCCGAGCGATTCAAAAGTCTTGCGCCCCATGATAACAGGCATGCCCCAGGTAACATTTTTAAAATGCTTCATGTCATTGGGTAAGTGCCAGGGCATTTTCCCATCTTTCCCGATGCCATTGTTCGTTGCTGCGGCTACAACCAGGGAAATATTCATGATTAGGTATTCATTAGTAAGGAGCAAAGATAATCAAACTGCGACCGGCGCTTTAATAGCGGGATGGCATTGATAGTTCTCCAGTGTAAAATCTTCAAATTTGAAATCAAAAATATCTTTAACGGCCGGGTTTAGTTTCATCAAAGGTAAACCATACGGGGTGCGGCCCAGCTGCAGGTTTACCTGGTCCATATGATTATTATAAATATGTACATCCCCGAAACTGTGAATGAATTCACCGGGCTGGAGGTCACAAACCTGTGCGATCATCATTGTTAATAATGCATAAGAAGCAATATTGAAAGGAACTCCCAAAAAAACATCCGCACTGCGCTGGTATAACTGGCAGCTTAATTTTCCATCGGCAACATAAAACTGGAAAAGTGTATGACAGGGCATCAGGGCCATTCCCGGAAGTTCAGCTACATTCCAGGCGCTCACGATCAATCGCCTGCTGTCGGGATTATTTTTGATCTGGCCGATGAGGTCAGCAACCTGGTCAACTGTTTTGCCATCCTTACCCTCCCAATTACGCCATTGCTTACCATACACAGGACCCAGCTCGCCGGATTCATCCGCCCATTCATCCCAGATGCCCACCCCATTTTCTTTCAAATACGCGATATTGGTCTCTCCTTTTAAAAACCAGAGCAATTCATGGATGATACTCCTGAGATGGACTTTTTTGGTGGTTACCAGGGGAAATCCTTTTTGCAGGTCAAACCGCATCTGGTAGCCAAAACAGCTTTTAGTCCCGGTGCCGGTACGGTCCTTTTTTTCCGTGCCGTTATCAAGGATATGTTTTAATAGATCAAGGTACTGCTGCATGAGCGCAAGTTAATAAGAAAGCCGCAGGCCATAGTCCCGGGTTAAAAACTGTGGGGAATCTGTGGATTGACACATCCATGCAACGAAACAGGCTTTGCCTGTATCTTTGACTGGTTATAGCATACATTATGAAAATGATATTCAGAACTGCGGCCCTTTTGTTAACCTTCGCTTCCTGTTTCCTTCAGCCAGTTTTTAGCCAGCCGGGTATTGCTGACACAACCAGGCTGGAAAAAAGTATTTCAATACTAAATGGCAAAGTCTTTTTCAATTTCCCGGCAAAAGCGCTGGTAAGCCCCCGCGTAGCGGATATTATGGCGGCCGACCCAAACGCAAACCGGGAAACCAGGATCATCTACGACGTGGATAAAATGAAACTGGTGTTTTTTGCCCAGGAAATATTTACGCTCGCCGGGAATAATATGTTCAACGATATAATTAAAGAGGATCCTCCCAATGCTGAATACACACGGCGTTTGCTGATCAACAATGATTCCCTGCTTACGGTGCTGACGACTCCGACCACTTTTGATTCCACGGCAGGTGGCATACTCATCAACAGCCTGCTGGTAAAAACCCCTGATAACACTGTTTTTAAAGTGGATGCTTATATCAACCCGGATGCGTACCCTTTAAAAAATGATTTTACAAAGCTCACTGAAAATATTTTCAATACCGCCGTCAAAGGAAACAGGAAAACAAACCTGGCCCCCCGCGAGGAAACTTATAAGATACTGGGGAATGAGAATAAACTGCTGTTTAAACTCCCCAAAAATTACCTGGTTACGGTTGATGAGAAATATGATTTCGTGGTTTACAAAATAAACAGGTACAAAAATATTACGGACACCACGTATACAAGCCTTACTGTATATACAGGATCTCATCCCTCTTACTTTCACACCGAGTATGAAATGGATCCAAAAAATGCTTCCAAAGTGCCCGGTAAATTCCTGCAGAATAATGTCGAATGGCTCCTATTCGAAGAAAAGGAAAGTGGTCTTTTCCTGAAAGAGCAGGTAATCCCGGTTGAGCATATCGGGAAAGGGCTGGTAATTCATATTGCCATGCTGAGCAATAAAAAGAACATGCTCGAGGAACTATCCAATATTGTCGGGGATATAAAAGTGGTAAAATGATTTATTTCATTCAGTCATCACTAAACCATTGTCTCCTGCCATTCCTGTTTTTCCTGGCTGATATAGGCCGGTTTGAGTTCAATAACCGGTGATTGGTCGGCTTCCTCTTCCACGCATAATGAAAGTTCATGGTACAGTCTCTTCAGCAGTTGTTTGTTGCTTTGAAGTTTTTGTTCCAGGTGAACTACCCTTAACTGTTCACCTGCCATTGCTTCCTGCAGGGCGAGTACAAGGTCATTGTTATCCGCCGCCATGGCATTCAAAACTTCACTTTGCTGCCTGGATTCTTCTAAAGTGTTTTCCAGCCAGGTTATCGTATCATTTTTTCCTGCCAGTAACTCTTCTTTCTCATTCAATATTCTCTGCAACAGCATCGACTGTTCTTCTTTTTGCAAAAACTCATTCCTCGATGCATCAAAGCTTATCCTCGCTTCCTCTGCGGTCCTGTTTGCCTGCTCTATTTGCAGGGTTAGTTCACCCAGCAGTTTTTCAGACTGGTGATAATTCCGGATTCGCTGTTCCAGCTGCTGCTGCAGGAATTCAATCTGCATCTTCTTTTCTTCTACTATATCCCGCAGGTATTCCTGTTCAGCCACTTTATCCCGCAACATTGCATTTTCCTCCTGCCAGCGGTTAACCAGGGAAGCTTTTTCACCGTCCGTTGCTGTCAGCAATCCAACCTGTTCAGTAAGGGATTGGTTTTCTTTTTCGAGGTTGTGGTACAAACTGTTGACCTGGTCCAGCCTTGCCTGTAATTCATTTCTTTCCAATTCAATCGCTGCAGGGTTTTTAATCCCATTATCCTGGCTGGATAGGTCCTGTATCTCCTGTAAGTCTTTCATTCCTGATTGTTTTATGTTAGGTAAAGGCATCCCGATTTGGGTGAGCAGGGCATCACATTTGTCCCGCAGCCGGTCGTAATCCTGCTGGAGGGCTGTGTACCGTGCGTGACTGTATATCAATTTACTTTTATATTCCCTGATAAGCCCGGACTGGTCATAATGAACATAGTCGGCATCCTCATGTTCGTAATTCAAACCGTCAGGCGTAGCGGTTATTAATTGCTGCACCACATCGGTATCTGCTTCTGGTTCTGTCTTTCTTTTTTTCCGGCGGTAATGAATAAAAGCAGTAATACCAATTGCTGCGGCCAGTAGTGGTAAAATAATCAATAAAGTAATCTGCATGAATCTCATAAATTGAATGAGAACACCGGCGGCTATCAGCATAAGCAAAAAAAGTTTAGCGTAGAATTTGGATCATGCTTTATTTAAGGAATAAAATAACTGGAATGAATATTCATTCAGTAACCTGTTATACTCGGGTGGGGTGCAAAAAAAAACCGGGACGGCAGCTGGCTAAAATCTATATTATGTTATATTATGATTGCAGTTAAAATTTTATGATCGACGGGTAGCAATATGTTCAAACGACAATAATGATACCAAAGAGGTCTCAAATTGTGGATTTTAATTCACATTATGGAAGATCAGCATTTATCCGGGGCCGGTAAATACCGTTCATTTTATTTTTTTATTGCAAACACTGAAGTACGGGTTATTGGTATACCCTTACATAATCCACGATCATCCATTGGGGAAAGCTGGTAGTAGCATCCGGACTGCCGGGCCAATTGCCCCCTACCGCCACATTGAAAATAAAAAAGAAATCCTCATTGAACGGCCAGGTAGCGGAGCCAATATCGGGCTTATTCACGGTGGAAAATAAATTCCCATCCACGAAAATTTTTAACTGGTCCACTTTCCATTCCAGTGAAAAAACATGGAACTCATCATTAAAAGTGGCTCCCCCGCCAAGGGTATAACCCCGGCTGATCGATGTACTTCCCGGGCCCGGTCCATAATGAAGGGTGCCATAGACCTTATTCGGTTCATGACCTACCAGCTCCATGATATCTATTTCGCCACTGGTGGGCCATCCGCCATAGACATTGCTTTGCGGCAGCATCCACAAGGCCGGCCAGATGCCTTTACCCCGGGGTAGCTTAGCCCTGATATCCATTCTGCCGTACTTGAAAATCTTTTTTCCTCTTGACACAATTTTAGACGAAGTATAATTTTTCCCATTAAAGCTTTCCTGTCTTGCTTCAATGATCAATTTTCCATCCTGGAAAAAGAGATTTTCAGGACGTCCTGTATAATATTCCAGTTCATTGTTTCCCCAGCCACAAATACCCGGGCAGCCATCCCCCGCTTCCACCGTCCATGCAGCAGCATTCAATGCCCCGCTGTTAAATTCATCGCCCCAGGTGAGCGTGTAACCGGGATAGCTTGCCGGGGCATCATAGCCGGCATTGGTAAAGGGAACACGCGTATCATCGTTAATGATAGTGGCAGTTCCGGAGAACTGGCCGATAGAGGCGTTGGTAGCACCGGTTATCATGACCGTGAAAATATCATCTCCCTCCCGCACATCATCAGCTGTAACACTGATACTGATACTTTTTTGTATTTCATTGGGTTGAAAGGTCACTGATTGATTGACTAAGGCCGTAAAATCCTCTACTGCTTTTGCAGTTCCCTCCAATGTAGAATAAGTAACCGTTACGGGTTCAGAAAAGGATTTATTAAGCGACAGCGTGAAATTAAAACTTGTAACGGCAGTGTTCCCCTCAGACAAACTGATACTATTGATTGAAACAGAAGGCTGCTGGGGTGCAGGAGAGCCTCCACCATCTTTATTACAGGCTGCACCGATTGCTAACAGTAAAATAATTATCGTTCTCATATAATCAGGTTAAAACTACAATAGATTTTTTTTACCAGATATAACTTGCCGCAGCCCCGGCATCGAGGGCAGTCGTTACCCATTTCCCTTTAAACTTAATATTAAAGGTTTGTGCCGAAACATCATCATTTAAAACGATCAAAACTTTTTTCCCATCGGGTCTTTTGAACGCAACATTTTGCAGGCTTCCATACAGGTCGCTTTTGATCCGGACAGAACCATCCGGCACGAACCGTGAAGCATGCGCAATGATATAATAAGCCACATTGCGGGTAATAATCCCTCCGCTGATGGTAAGGGCACCCTTGCAAACCGTACACCCCCCGGGCGTATGCGGGCCATATACCGCATCGTTAGCCAGGTTCCACTCCAATGCATTCCTGCTCCAGTTACGCATAGAACCAATGATCACATTCCTTATATGCCATCTTAGGTCACCTGCAAAGCTCCCCGAGGACGAAGTGTATTGTTCCGTAAAATAAACATGCCGGTCAGGGTGCATGCTGTGCACCTGGGATAGCGCACTGATGTCGCCACCATACAAATGAAAGGCGGAACCATTGATATATTGTTTGGCCGCCGGGTCATTCAATACTTCCAGCGGGTAACCCGGGTTATCACAGTTATGATCCCATACTATTATTTTGGTGGTAATGGCAGCAGCCTGGAAAGCCGGGCCAAGATGATTTTTAATAAACGTTGCCTGTTGCTGTGCTGGCATCAGCATACTGGGATTATTGCCCCCATGCAAGGGCTCGTTTTGTATCGTAATAGCATCAACAGGAATATTTTTTGCCTGCATAGCCTGGATATACTTTACAAAATAATTTGCATACACCGGGTAATACTGCGGTAATAAACTGCCGCCTATGGAACTATTATTATCTTTCATCCAGGCCGGTGGCGACCAGGGTGATCCCAGGATTTTGATAGCTGGATTGATGAGCAATATTTCCTTCAGAACAGGTATCAGATTTATTTCATCAGGCCCCAGGCTGAAATGATCAAGGTTCACATCCGTTTGCCCGACTGGCATGTCATCATACGAAAATACCTGGGCACTGAGATCGGAAGCTCCGATACTGATACGCAGGTAACTTACCCCGATACCATTATTATCCGTTGAAAACAGTTCCCGTAATAGTGCCTGTTTTGCTGAGGGGTTCAGGCTGTTGATGAGATCAGCACTGCCACCTGTAAGCGTATACCCGAATCCATCCACTGCCTGGTAAATTTGAGTTGAATCCACTTCGAGGGAGGGGTGGGAATTGGTAGCTGTACTGAAATTTAACGGCGCCACCTGTTTTTGTAACAACACGGATTGATCCCCCCGGGTGATCCAGTATTCCACGTCGGAAGCTACCGGGCCGGGTGGCGGGTCAATCGGCGGGTTATCACCACCGGTTGATTTTTTCTGGCAACCAGCCGTAATGCCTGAGCAGGCGAGTAACCATGCAAGTGCCAGTATTCTGTTCATCATTTTCATAGTTTCACTTTTCCTGATAACCGGATATCCCGTGATGAATTACCTACCCGGATCTCAAATACACCGGGTTCCATGACCCATTTGTTCAACCGGTCATTGAAATACTGGAAAGCATCTTCATTCAGGGTAATGACGACCTCCCTGGATTCCCCGGGTTTCAAAAAAATCTTTTGAAATCCCTTCAATTCTTTTTCCGGTCTTGCCAGTGCTGATTCCTGCTGGTGAACATATACCTGCACAACATCGGCGCCTGCCACCGCACCGGTATTCTTTACAGAAACCGTTACGGTGACTTTTTTCCCGGAAGCCAGTACTTTTAAATTACTATAACTGAAAGATGTATAGGATAAGCCATAACCAAATGCAAACTCAGGAGCTATTTTATAGGTATCGTAATATCGATACCCGACATAAATATCATCCTGGTAATATAAATTTTTCTTTTCATCATGCGGGTAAGTACCCAATTTATGCGCCGGAACATCGCCGAGTTTCTTTGGAAATGTCATCGGCAATTTTCCCGATGGGTTTACAAAACCAAAGATGATTTTCGCCAGGGCATTGCCTCCCTCCATGCCCGGGTACCAGGCCTGTATAATACCTTTTGTATCCTGGATCCACTGTGTCATATCAACTGGTCCTCCGCCCATCAGGACAACGATAGTCTTCGGATTTGCTTTTAGTACAGCTTTGATCAGTTCATCCTGGCCAAATGGCATTTGCAAATCCGGTTTATCGGTATCTTCTGCATCATAAGCATTATCGGACCATACACTATAATCATATCCATGAGTCCACCCGGCTACAATGATTGCCACTTCCGCTTTTGACGCCGCTTCAACCGCCTGCTGTATCAATGCGGGGTCTGCGGTTGCACCCCGCTCAATTTTATACCCGGGACTATAAGTAATACTGCTCTTGTTCCCGGCCAGCTTTTTCAAACCTTCTAACGGGGTCACTTCATAAAATGCTCTAACCTGGGAACTGCCACCACCCATGGATTGCTTCCGCACTGCATTGTACCCGATTACAGCAATCGATTTAATTGAAGCGGTTAAGGGCAGTATATTATTCTCGTTTTTTAACAGGACAATCCCTTCTTCTGCAACCGTTCCGGCGGTTTGCTGGTGCGCAATTGTATTATATTCTCCTTTCTTCCTGTTCCTGTCAAGCATGGTGGTCTTTGCCATTACATATAAGATCCTGCTTACTTTCTCATCCAGCAATGATTCAGGGATTTTACCGGTTCGCACCAGTTTGGTGACCGTATCGCCCATAAAGAATTTATCATAGCGGGGATTGGGAAGCATGGAAAGATCTGTTCCCATTTCTAAATCACAACCGTTCCATAAAGCCTCCATGGTGTTATGCACCGCTCCCCAGTCGCTGATAAGGGCACCTTTGAAATTCCACTCTTTTTTTAGTATCTCGTTGACCAGGTAACTGTTTTGCGTAGCATACTGGCCCCTGAATAAATTATAGGACCCCATAACCGTATTAACTCCTGCTTCGGTTACAGCAGCTTTGAAGCCCGGTAAATATATCTCCCGCAAAGCTCTTTCACTCATGTGAACGTTCACAAAATTCCGGTTAACTTCCTGGTTATTGGCGAGATAATGTTTTACACAGGCGGATATTCCCTGGCCCTGCACTCCCTTAATATATCCCACAACCATGCGGGAAACCAGGTATGGATCTTCGCTCTGGTATTCAAAATTTCTACCGTTCAGTGGCGTCCTTATAATATTGATGCCGGGGCCCAGTATCACATCCTTGCCCCGGTAACTGGCTTCGCTGCCCAAAACTTTTCCAAATTCATATCCAAGCTGGGGGTTCCAGGTGGCAGCGAGGCAAACACCGGTCGGCAGATAGGTGCCCGAATCATACACATTCTTATCCGCTTCCCAGTCACGGCCATGTTCCACTCTTACGCCATGGGGTCCATCGGACATTACCAGTTCAGGAATGTTGAGCCTGGCAACACCTCCTGAAGTAAACGAAGAAGTTGCATGAATCATAGCAACTTTCTCTTCCAGTGTCATCTTTTTGACCAGGTCGCTGATCTTTATTTCGGTTGAAGAGGCCGGTTGTGCATTAACGGGCGGTTGCATAATTAATAAAACCAGTCCTGTAAATAAGCGGCGGATGTAATATATTCCAAACTTCATGGGATCACTATCGTTATAGATATTATTTGAGAATGGTTTAAAAGAAGGGTGGATAATAATCTACCTGGAAAAGTAAATATGTCCACCCTTTGACGAACTGCCCGCTTGATTGCTTATGCGTAGCTACATGAGAAAAAATTTATTGGGCGACATAAGTAAATCTCCAGGCACCCCATCCGTAATCAAGCTTTAATACAAGCCGGGTGGCGGTGATGGAAACGATATCGTATGTTACGCTTGCAGCTGGTGCCCCCAATGCTGCATCGGGTGGTGTCCCGGCCTTATATAAACCAAGATGAATACCTGTACCGGTTACTTTTAATTTTGTATTGCCAATTACTTCAAACGTAAATGTTCCATTATTGGCCCAGGCCTGGAATTGCGCAGGGATAGCACTGTTAGCATAACAGCCGACTGCAGGCATTCCTGCCGGGTGCGGCACACCACCTTCTTCGTCCACATAAAAATCACCCTTGCTGTCATAAGTCAATACGCTCCCTGTTTTGGTAAAACTGTACTCATCATTGAAAAGACAGGACCGGGTAGTAACTTCCGCAAGGCCATTTTGCCACCAGGTAGTGGCGGCATCAGGACCTATCCACAACGCGCCGGGCTCAGGGGCCAGTTTCCATTTACGGGTACTGTTCCCGGTGAGCAATTTAAAGGGAGTCAGCGCGGCAGGGTCGTCCGCAGCAACGCTGATTACCTGTTTCGCACTGTCAATACCGCTGTGACCGAATACAAACAGTTTTACCGTGTAATCACCCCGGTCAGGAAAATAGACCGTGTCAATTTCTTTCCCGGTAATATAGCCGGCGCCGGTTGCTTTATCCCAATCATAGCGAAATCCATTCTGGGAAGTGCTGGTTAATAAATATTTATTAGTCTGCCCGGGAATCGGAGTGACGGT
>JANWIJ010000012.1 GCA_025449935.1 Chitinophagaceae bacterium | reverse complement strand
TTCCCTTTATTTACCAGCACGATGTGATTACAGATCTCCTCCACCTGTTCCATCCGGTGGGTACTGAAAATTACGGTGGACCCGTTTTCCGCCAGTTTATAAATCTCGTCCTTTATCAGGTTGCTGTTTACCGGGTCCAGCCCGCTGAAGGGCTCATCGAGGATGATCAGCTTTGGTTCATGCAAAACCGTGGTAACAAACTGCAGTTTTTGTGACATACCTTTTGAAAGATCTTCTACCTTTTTGTTCCACCAGCTTTCCATTTCGAACCGGATAAACCATTTTTTGATCTTTGCGAGGGCATCCTGCCGGCCCAGTCCTTTTAACTGCGCCAGGTACATCGTCTGTTCACCGATCTTCATTTTCTTATACAGGCCTCGCTCTTCCGGCATATACCCGATATATTCAACATCTTTTACCGGGTCAAATTTTTTACCATCAAACATGATCCTTCCTTCATCCGGGTAAAAAATCCCGGTGATCATGCGGATCAGGGTAGTCTTACCCGCGCCATTAGGACCCAACAGGCCGAATATTTGTCCCCGGTCGACAGTAAAGCTGATATCATCTACTGCTTTTTGCGTAGCAAAATATTTTTTCAGGTTGTGGAGCTCCAGTAAGGCCATAGTTATGGTTTGTTGTGCAAATGTAATCGTCTGGGGGAATTGTCGCTGAAAATTAGGTGAACCGGCTTACCGGTCAGGTAAACTGCGAAAATCTGCCGTAAACTGGTTGCGGGACCGGTTAACCGGGAGGGCCTGGTGATCGTATTTTTTCATTTTGATAATTATATAGACTTGATAATGCCGGAGTTAAAAAAAATATACGTAAGATCACCAGGGAATTTTTCATACAGGTTTCCGTGTATTTCCTATTTCCACCGCAAAAACTACCTGTTATTTTTGCTGCAGAAATCTGTACTCAATGAAAAGTTACGCCGTACTATATCTATGGCTGTCCATGGTATTAATATCAGGATATATTCCTGCCCAAACTCCTGTAAACGCAGTTAATACGGTGACAAATATTTCGGTGCCGGGAGGTACTTCCAGCGCTGTTGTCAGGTCGCATTCCAACAGCGTAAACACTGTCTTGCCCAATACAAATTATAATGTAAACTATAATAATACAGGGAACATCAACATCGTAGATTTTACCATATCCGGCAAAAGCTATGTCCGGTTCGAGAATTTTGACACCGTTATGCTTCGCCGGGCCGCCAATGCCTGGGAACCCACCGGCGGTAATAAACAACATATCTACGTGCAGGGCCCCATGGCAGTAGACAACTTAACTTTCAATATGCCGTTACCTCCCGCTTACCCCCAGGTCACGGGCGGGGCTTTTATGGAAAGGGTAATGAAAGAAGGATATATTAACCGGGGCAGCGACAACATATTTAATAATGATTCGGTATCTGACCGGACCTATAACAATATTGAGCGGGTGGACTTTGTCTATAAACCCGGAATAGCTACCATCCACCTTTCTCTTGCCGGCTTTCTTATTGCTGAAAGAGGAGGGAATGATCCTTTTAAGATCGCGGCGGTCACCGGTATCGATGCGAACGGTAATCCCACTTCATTTGGTCCAATCCGTTCGGTGGCCACTTCAGCTTATGGAGCCAATATTGTGAATCTTTCCACCATGGTGATGAGAAAGGACCCGGCAGATAATGTATTAAGACCTTTTTCAATCGTTTCCCTGCAACAGGTCAGATCGCTTTTCGTCACATTCAGTTTCCTGGGGGTAAACGCTATGCAGACCATTTATGGTTATGCCCTGATGGCTAATGATGTGACAGCTTCGACAAGCGCCGAGATACTCAATTATTCCAACAGCACATATTTTCCCAGGACCACCACCACCACCAATGGCGGACTGGATCTTTCCGCAGCCCCCGGTATCTTTCATACTGACCTCGTCCTGGCGGGCCGCTATTTAACATTGACTGCCCGGAATAAAAATTGCCAGCAGTTATTAGAATGGAATGATTTTGATTCCGGGGAAGCAAAGGAATACCAGGTGGAAAGATCTGTTGACCGGGAACACTTTGAGCAGATTTCCGTTGTTAAGTCCAATTCAATTGTAAAAAACTCGTATACCGACACGCATATTTCAGGGCCTGCTTATTACAGGGTAAAAGTTGTCCTGTACAGCGGTGAGGAGTATTATTCCACCATTGTTTTTTCAAACAATAATTGTTCAGATGCCACCGTATCTGTTTACCCCAACCCTGTAAAAGACATGCTCACCTTAACCATGGATGACAACATGGAGATAAAACAAATCAGCATTTATTCCCTGGCAGGGAGGGAAATAGCCCAATGGAATGTAAGTGCAAACAGCCGCCAGGTGAAACTGGATATGGGTCATTTACCACAGGGACAATATTTCATCCAGGTTAAAAATGGCAGTGGTAGCCTGAAGGCTTATCCCGTTATTAAACTTTAACGGCAATCACTGAAGCTACTCTTTCACCATCCATGGCAGCACTGACAATACCACCGGCATAGCCTGCCCCTTCACCACAGGGATAGAGGTTTTTGATCTGTGGATGCTGGAGCGTCTCCGGGTCTCTTGGTATGCGCACGGGTGAAGATGTCCTGGATTCCGTTGCCACCAGCACGGCGTCATTAGTGAGGTATCCCCGCATTTTATTCCCATACTCCTTAAAAGCCATCTGCAGTCTCTTGTGAACAAAACCAGGCAATACTTCACTGAGGGAAGCTGAGCTAATTCCCGGCAAATAAGAACATTCAGGGAGAGATGAGGATGGTTTGCCAGCGGTAAAATCAACCAGTCTTTGTGCCGGCGCTACCAGTTTCCCACCTCCCGCGGCAAATGCCTTTTGCTCGACAGATTGCTGGAAGTGCATGGCAGCCAGGGGCCCATATTTGCTGAAGGCCTGTACATCTTTTTCTTCAACAGTGACGACAATACCGCTATTCGCAAACGGGTTATTGCGCCTTGACGGGCTCCAGCCATTTACAACCACTTCGCCCGGTGAAGTAGAGGCGGGAGCAATAATGCCCCCCGGGCACATACAAAAAGAAAAGACTCCTTTACCATCCACCTGCTGCACCCAGCTATAGGATGCGGGTGGAAGAAATTCTCCGCGTACCGGGCAATGGTACTGGGTACTGTCGATCAGCGCCTGCGGATGTTCCACCCTCACCCCCAAAGCGAAAGATTTTGATTCGATGAATATCTTTTTATCATTCAGCAACCGGAATATATCCCTGGCAGAATGACCGGTAGCAAGAATAACAGCAGGGGCTTCAAAGGAATTGCCGTCAGCCGTCCTGACCCCTGTTAATTTGTCCTCTTTAATGATGAAATCAATGACTTTCTTTTCAAAATGAAATTCGCCCCCGCATTCCAGTATCTTTTCCCGCATGGCCGTAATGATCTGGGGTAATTTATTGGTGCCGATATGGGGATGTGCCTCGTATAGTATTTGTTCGCCTGCACCAAACTGAACAAACAGCTGTAAAATCCGGTTTATATCTCCACGTTTGCTGCTGCGGGTATAAAGCTTACCATCACTGTAGGTGCCGGCACCCCCTTCACCGAAACAATAATTACTTTCAGGGTTCACTTCTCCCTGCTTATTAAGAGCAGCCAGGTCCCTTCTTCTTGACCGGACATCTTTACCTCTTTCCAGGATCACGGGCCTGATGCCATGCTCTATAAGCCTGAGTGCGGCAAATAGTCCTGCGGGGCCTGCACCGATAATCAGCACCTTTACAGGTGCTTTACTTACATCTTTAAAATTAAAATGCATAAATGCCCGCCGCTGCCAGGGTTCGTCAATAAATGCTTTAAGGGATAAATTAACCAGGGGTTGTTTTCCCCGGGCATCAATGGAATGTTTTACCAGGGTGAAACCTGATACAGATGAGACTTTAACTCCTTCCGCCTTTGCAATGTATTTTTTAACCAGCGTTTCGTTTGCTGCTTCAGAAGGCAACAGCCGCAGCGAAATGATCTTTTGCATAATGTCAGGTTTTTATCCTGAAAATGGACCGTAAAATTTTCAAGCTAAGTTGGTTATAGCCCGGTAAACAGTACGGTAATGAAAGTTGCACAAATCCGCAAAATTGAGATTTGGCCTTTTGAACTCAGTACAAAGATGCATAGAAAAAAACTGGCAGTATTTTTTTGGAATTGTTTGTCCCGGCCAGAAAATATTTAATACCTTCAGGAAGCTCGTTCAGTATGAGAAAAAAAATCCCTTTTACATTTATTATAATAGTGCTATTCGTTGCAGGATTTTCGTGCAACACGGTTTACCAGAGCCAGTCACTCCAGCACAATAACTACCGGATCAATGAAACGCAGCGAAAAGATTCAGCCCTGCTGAATTTTTTGCAACCTTACCAGGAACAGGTTAATAAAACCATGAACGATGTTGTGGGCACTGCTGATAAAAGCCTGGATAAAAAACAACCGGAAGGAACGCTTGGTAATTTTATGGTGGATGCTTTTTTGAGCATGGCCGAAGAAAAATATGCAACTAAGGCAGATGCTGCTTTTTTGAATTTTGGTGGAATCAGGCTCACGCAGTTGCCGGCAGGAAATGTGACAACCGGGAAAATATTTGAGCTGATGCCTTTTGATAATTTATTAATTCTCCAGAAACTAAAAGGCGATATACTGCAACAGCTTCTTGATTTAACGGCCGCAAAAGGAGGCTGGCCACTGGCCGGGATCACGATGCAGATAAAAGATAAAAAAGCAGTGAATGTCATGATTGGCGGAAAGCCCCTCGATCCGAATGCTGTTTATACCACGGTCAATTCTGATTTTGTAGCCAATGGCGGAGACAATGCGGATATGCTCAGGAATATACCTCAGATCACCAACGGCTACCTGATGAGGGATGCTATTTTTGATTATATCAAAAAAATGAAAAGCCAGGGCAAAAACATTCATGCTGATATCCAAAACCGGGTTACCCATGCTCAATAGGAAAAAATTTATCCGGCAGGCAGCCCTGGCTGCAGGGGCGCTGGTAGCGGGGCCATCTGTTTTACAGGCAAGCGGGTATTTCAGCCCGCTGAAACTGACCATTTTACACACAAATGATACGCATAGCCGGCTGGAACCTTTCCCGATGGATGGGGGCCGCAACCAGGGGCTGGGCGGTATCGCAGGCCGGGCAGAACTCATCAGCCGGATCAGGCGGGAAGAGGAGCAGGTGTTGCTGCTGGATGCCGGGGATATTTTCCAGGGCACTCCTTATTTTAATTTATACAAGGGAGAGCCGGAAATAAAAGCAATGGCCGCGATGAATTACGATGCCTGCACGATCGGCAATCATGACTTTGACGCGGGCATGGAAAATTTAGCCACACAATTAACCCGGCATGCAAACTTCCCGATGCTGGTTGCCAACTATGATTTTACCGGCACACCGATGGAAAATAAAACACAACCGTACAAGGTTTTTAAAAAAGGCAAATTAAAAATTGGTGTGTTTGGTGTAAGTATTGAAGGAAGGGGATTGATCCCGGACAGTTTGTTTGGTGCGACTAAATATTCAGATCCAGTTCAAAAAGCAAATGAAACAGCGGCGGTGTTAAAAAGAAACGAAGGTTGTGATATGATCATTTGTTTATCACACCTCGGCAACCAGTATAAAGAAAGTAATAAAGTAAGTGATGAGGTGCTGGCAAAAGAATCTGAAAATATTGACCTGGTGATCGGGGGGCATACACATACTTTTTTGGATAATCCTATCGTCTATAAAAACAAAAAAGGGGACGATATTATTGTGAACCAGGTAGGGTTTGCGGGTATCATTCTGGGCAGGTTGGATTTTGAATTTTCCAAATTTTCAGGGAAAAAATTGGCTAAAAATCACAATATTTCTGTTTCACAAAAAACAGGCGGATAAAAATTTTTTTTTATAAAAGAAATGGTGATATTCGCCTCCCTGTCCAACTTTTTTTATTGACATCGCGGGAAGATTTTTTTGGACGTTTTTTGAAGAACAACTATAGTTAACACGACATAAAACTGCTTACTAATCTGATGGAGAAGAATGCTGAAAAAATCTGGACCAGTTGTTTAAAGATCATCAAAGACATTGTTGAGTGGCAGCATTACAAAACCTGGTTTGAACCGATCACACCGGTCTCCTTAAAAAATAATGTCTTAGTTATCCAGGTCCCCAGTCAATTCTTTTTCGAATATCTCGAAGAACATTATGTAAATTTATTGGCAAAGACGTTAAAGAGAGAACTGGGTAAAGAAGCCCGTCTTGAATACCGCGTGATGGTGGACAGCGGGAATAGCCGCAGCAAACCGGTTACAATGGATGTGAGCGGGCAGGGTTTTAAAACTTTTTCAAATAACGAAATGGATTTTCCATTAGTCATAAATAATCCTGTTAAGAATCCCTTTGTTATACCGGGGTTGAAAAAAATGCAGATTGACCCCCAGCTTAATCATATTTATACATTCGAAACTTTTATCGAGGGGGATTGCAACCGGGTCGCCCGTCGTGCGGGTAAAACCGTGGCGGAGAAGCCCGGGGCTAATTCCTTTAATCCCCTGGTGATCTATGGTGGCGTGGGCCTGGGCAAAACCCACCTGGGACAGGCCATTGGAAATGAGGTTAAAAGGCTGCATCCCAACAAAGTGGTGCTGTATGTGAGCTCTGAAAAATTCATCAACCAGTTCATGGATCACAGCCGGAATAATGCGATCAATGATTTTATTCATTTCTACCAGCTCATTGATGTGCTGATCATCGATGATGTACAGTTTTTCGCCAAGGCGGAAAAATCACAGGATGCCTTTTTTGCCATTTTCAATCACCTGCATCAATCGCATAAACAACTTATCCTGACCTCTGACAAATCACCAAAAGACCTGGATGGGGTACAGGAAAGATTACTGAGCCGTTTTCGCTGGGGTTTGAGTGCTGACCTGCAGGTGCCGGAATACGATACCCGTATTGAGATACTGGAAAAGAAGATGAAGAATGACGGACTGGAAATGCCCAAAGAAGTTGTGAAGTATATCGCCTACAATATCAGTAACAATGTGCGGGAACTGGAAGGCGCATTAATATCACTATTGGCACAATCTTCGCTCAACAGAAGAGAAATAGATCTAGACTTAGCCAAAAAAGTGTTACGGAATTTTGTAAAATCATCCAGCAAAGAAATTACCATCGAAACCATTCAGAAAATGGTTTGCGAATACTTTGACGTTGCCTACGACAAACTTTTGCAGAAGACACGCAAACGGGAGATCGTGCAGGCCAGGCAAATTACGATGTACCTTGCCAAAGCCTTTACCAAAAACTCATTAAAAACCATTGGCGAGCATTTTGGAGGCCGTGATCACACCACGGTTATCCACTCCTGTCAAACTGTAAAAGACCTGATGGATACAGATGGTGTATTCAGGGAAAATGTATTAGAACTGCAGCAGAAAGTGCAACTGGCTGCTATGTAAGCCGCTAAAAAAAATTACCTCCCAAATTCCACGCTGTTTCCGGGGAATTTGGGATTTGTTTTTGGGATTTCTTGGCCCTTATCTTTATTTTTGCCTCCCTGTATCAAAAGGTTCCTGCCTGGAAGGCTGATAAAAGAACCGGAGAGGTGCCTGAGTGGCCGAAAGGGCCGGTTTGCTAAACCGTTGTACGAGCTTAAACTTGTACCGAGGGTTCGAATCCCTCCCTCTCCGCAAAAAGATGACCCCGCCAATGCGGGGTTTTTTTGTGATAAGTATAAGTTGAAACTTGTTCCGCCAGCCGGCGGATCGAATCCCGCATCACCGGGAAAAAATAATATCAGCTGCGGGATGGCAGAGCTCTTTTCTGGAAGGGATGATTGGACCGGGTTTGATCAGGATCAGCCAGCTCCCTAATGCGGGTTAGTAAATACAAACCTGCCTGGCGGTAGATTTGAAAAAATCATAGGTCAAAAGGGCGCGCCTGGTATAGCCAGGCTGCAATCCTGATTCACCGGCTCATGAAAAAGATAATCGCTGTTTTTGATGGACATGCATATTCTCAAAGTGCCAGGAATTATGCCCTTGACCTGGCAAAGCAAATACCCGCCTACCTCGTTGGGGTTTTTATGGATGATCCCACCAATACAGATCATAAACGCTACGCGATCCTTTCAAAAGAAGAAAAACCCACAGGCAAACCGGGTTTACCTGGCGCAACTGATGCAGTAACCCGCGGGGCGGCGGTGAAAAACTTTGCAGAGCTCTGTGAAAAAGAACAACTGGAATTCAACATTCATCATGATCACAACATAGCGCTGCTGGAATTAAAGCATGAAAGTATTTATGCCGACCTGCTGATTATTGATTCTAAGGAAACGTTTACGCATTACCCGGAGGAACTGCCGACCCGTTTTATCCGTGACTTATTAAGTGACGTTCAGTGTCCTGTACTGATGGTACCGCAGAAATACAAACCCATACGGGAAATAACGTTGTTGTATGATGGTGAACCTTCGTCTGTACATGCCATAAAGATGTTCAGTTACTTATTTCCCCACTTAAAGGACCTCGAAACAGAAGTTATCACCGTACACCCGGAGAACAGGTCCCTGCACCTCCCTGATAACAAACTGATGAATGAGTTTATGAAAAGGCATTATCCAAAAGCAAAATATGTTGTCATGAAAGGTATTGCAGAGGAGGAAATTGTGAAACACCTGAAGCAAAGAACCGGGAACAGTCTTGTCGTGCTGGGAGCATACAGGAGAGGGGCAGTCAGCAGGTGGTTCCGTGAAAGTATGGCTGACATACTCATGAAAGAAGTGAAATTCCCCTTATTCATTGCTCACAATAAGTAAGATCCGCAACCAAATCGGTCCCGGGCCTCTATAGCCTGCCAAAAAGGCCGTGCCTGGCCCATTACTGAGAACAATCAAAATATAAGGTGATATCTGTCAGTGTTTATAGGGAAAGCTGCCAGTAGTTTTGGTCTGTAGCCGGGAATCAATAACAGCTTAAAAATGAGTTATGAAAACACTAGTTGCTCCCACCGACTTTTCACCGGATTCGCTGAATGCTGTTAACTACGCCGCCGATATGGCTTGCGTGATCGGGGCTAACCTGGTTTTACTCCATGTCTGCCTGCTTCCTGTAGCATTCACCGAAGTAACTCCACCATCAAATAGTATTGACCAGATCAGGCAAGATGCGGAGCAAAAATTGGAACAACTCAGGGAAAAAGTTTCAATAAGGACCGCCGGCCTGCTCAAAATTGATACAGTAATAAGGCAGGGCAGCGTAGTGCGCGAAATTGATGATTTCTGCGCTTCAGTAGATACGTATGCCGTGGTGATGGGACCGGAGAGTGCGGGGGCATTACAACGGTTTTTATCCGGGGGAAGAACTGTTTCAGCCATCAAGCAGCTTTCATGGCCCCTGATTGTGGTACCCCGGGAAGTAAAATTCAACCGCATCCGGAAAATTGGCCTGGCCTGTGACCTGCGGAAAGTAGTTCAAACCCTTCCCATTAAAGAAATAAAGGCCATGGTTACTGACTTTCAAACCGAGCTCCATGTGCTGCATGTGAGCCACGGGATTGATGATGTATTCAGTAATGAAAAAATTGAGGAATCAGGATGGTTGCAGGATATAATCAGGGGGCTGAAACCAACCTATCATTTTATAGCCGGGGTGGACGTGGAAAAAGGTATTATTGATTTTGCGGAAAAGAATAAGCTCGATTTATTAATTGTTATTCCCAAAAAACACAGCCTGTTTAACCAGATCTTCCAGCATAGTCTTTCAAGGTGTTTGGTATTGCACAGTCATGTACCTGTTATGGCTATTCACGAATAGAAGAAAGACGGCGCCTGGAAATAAAACAAGCCGGCAACCGGAAAGACGAAAAATATAAAGGATATGATCGGGAAATTAAACCAGGAGCAGATGGAGGACGTGTTGAAGTCAAATGTAGTAGGCCGGATCGGATGCAATGATGGTGAAAAGACCTATGTAGTTCCGATTAATTATGTATTCGACGGGAAATTCATCATTGCCCATTCTGTAACCGGGCTGAAAATTCAAATGATGAGAAAGAACCCGGAAGTCTGTTTTGAAGTGGATGAAATGAAGAGTTTTACCAACTGGAAAAGTGTAATTGCCTGGGGCCGTTACCAGGAGCTGGGGGATGAACGGGAACGGTATTCAGCGATGAAACTTTTCGTGGACAGGATGATGTATATGAAAATCAGTGAAACCGCCATTCCACCGGAGACAACTGAAAAAAGAATACATCCCCGTTCACCCGGGTATATTAAACCTGTTATTTACCGGATAGTGATCACAGAAATGACCGGGAGGTATGAACATGAATGATCATGTTTGGCGGGGAATATCCGACGGTAGCTTTCGGTTTCGGTGTGTACCGGATTGATTACTTCGATTTAAAAACTCTACGATGGAAAAGGCTTTTACGAGGGCGGAAGAAATGGCCGGAACGATCCGGGAATATATTAATACTCGCATTGAATCAGTAAAATTAAGTACGGCTGAGAAAGCCTCTAAAATAGCGGCCAATTTACTGGCGGGGATTTTCGCGGTTATCGTATTTATTTTCTTTATGATTTTTACAGGTATTGCCCTGGCACTTATTTTAGGAAACTGGATCGGGCAAACATGGGCAGGTTTCGGGTTAATCGCCCTTTTGTACCTGGTAATCGGCATGGTCGCCTGGATCGCCCGCGGGAAGTTAATCAGGTTGCCGCTGATGAATGCGCTTATTCAGCAATTATTTAATGACGATGAGGAAGATTAAAAGCATACATCAATTACAGGCTGAAAAGAAACGGCTAAAACAGCAGCAGGCTGAACTGGAAAATAAGCTCCGGGACAACTGGGGCGGGTTGAAAGACTCCTTAAAACCAGCCCAGATTGCCAAAGAAGCTTTTTCAAGTGTGGTGGAAAATAAAATGGGTTTTACACCTAATGGGGAAAGTATTTTAAAGAACACCCTCCACTATGGCATTGCACTGCTTGCCAAAAAAATTACAACCCGGGCCACCGAGAAATTAGATAAGCTCTTTGGAAAAGACCCCCGGGCTTAAAATACTCAATTGACTGATGAAAAAAATAATTGTTCCCACCGATTTCTCGCTCAACGCGACCAAAGCCCTGGATTTTGCAGTACGGATTGCCAAACAGGCTAAAGCAAAGATCATATTAGTCCATGCCTGCGATTTACTCGAATTGACTTTTAAGGATTATGCGGCATTGAAAAAGGAGTTTAACCTTAAGGTAATCAAGGAAGCCAATGAAAAGCTGGCCTTGTATAAAAAGAGCATAGAAGCAACTGAAAAGCTGGTAGTCCAAATAAAATTGTATGAAGGGCTTGTCACTGACACTATTCTTCATGCTGCCAAAATTCATAAGGCGGATATGATCATCATGGGTACGTTAGGAACAGCCGGAACCCGGGAGAAAATCTTTGGCAGTAAAACTGCCGGGGTTATCGGGAAATCAACTATCCCGGTGCTGGCCGTCCCCTTATTGAGTGAGTGGAAACCCCCGGAGAATATTTTGCTGGCCATCAATAATTTCAAAGAGGGTACAAAGGATATTGTTAACCCGGTGTTTGAATTATCTGCGTTATTTAAATCCGCCGTGCATATTGCCACGGTAACCGACGCGGGTAAAACCAAACCCGTTGATTTCTTACCCAATCAAAGAGCATTGAACGCTTACACAAAGCAATTGCAGGGACAATACAAAAAAACCGTGATCACGGCTGCCGGTCTTGACGGACAGCAGTTCGGCAAAACCATTGAAAAGTATATCACGGCCCACAACATTGATATGGTAGCCATGGTAACACACCGTCATAGTTTTGTGAAAAGCATTTTCAAAAGAAGTATGACAAAAAAAATGTCTTATCATACCAGCATTCCATTACTGGCCATACCAGCCCTGCGATCTGAGTAAGTCGCAAACCAGACTATCATCTTTCCGGCTGATGCAGGTCATGCTCCTTCCCGATCCTGCCTGTTACCTTCATACAAAGAAAAAAATATACAATGGCCGGCAAAACAGACAAACAATTCGTTTTTGAGGTGAATCTTAACTGGCTTACGGGCACCCGTGGTATCCTTTCGGCCAGGGATGCGACCGGAACACTTCATGTAGCTACTCCACCTGTATTTGGCGGAGAAGGAAAACCCTGGACACCCGAACACCTGTTTTTGAGTTCGATCAGCAGCTGTTTTATGACCACCTTTCTCGTGTTTGCCCAAAAACTGGCCCTTCCATTTTCGGACCTCGATTGTAATGCCATCGGGCAGGTTGAAATTATTGACGGGAAATATAAGTTTACCCATATCAATCTCTATCCCAGGGTCCATATAACCGGGGAGACGTTGCGGGAAAAAGCCAACCTGGCACTGGAAAAAACACATAAGTATTGTCTTATCACCAATTCCGTGAATGCCGATGTTTTTTACCATAGCGAAGTGGTTACTGATGCGTTTCCTGAGCCGGAAACGAAAAAGAAACCTGCTGTTAAAACCAGCTTTTCAAGTGAGGACGCCATGGAGATCGGGAACCGGTTGGGAATTGATTTTACCCGGTACAGCCTCAGTGAATTCAGAAGAGGCCTGGAAGTGGAAATGGAGCATGGGAAAAATATCAAGGAAACCAATATCACCAATGATGATGAACTGTTAACCGGCAAAATAGCCTGGGCCCACCTGCATGAAATACCTGACTATTACACAAGACTGGACAAGATGGAGAAAGAAGCAGGTGCCGAAATAAGCGGCTTACAAAAAACCACGCATCAACCGGCCTGAAAAATGTTTATACAAGCCGGGTAAATCCTTTGCATTTCATTCAACTGCAGGCCAGTATGCCTTAAAAGCCGTAACATTGCATTTGGCTAATTATCAAGGAGATAGTTTCCTAAGATCAAGTATTAAACGGCCGGCCTAAAGTTTAGTGAGGAACAGGCAACTTATGCGAGTTAAAAGCCATCAGGTCTCTGCTTATACCGTGAAGCAGGTATAGCTTAATAAACAAAGCACATTATATTCGGGGATAAATTAAAAAGCAACAAAATGAAAAGGTACCTTATTGTAATTCTTTTGACCGGATTTGCCAGCACGGGGATGGCCCAAAAACTACCCCGCGCGGCCTGCACCACGATAGTGGGGGAGGCGATGTTTGGAGAAGTGGATACGACAAAACCAAGAGGGGTCAGTGATAATTATCATACCTGGGAAAACGGGGCGGTATTACTCGTTAAATTCATGCCGGGTGGCAGCAAAATGCTGAGGGAAAGGGTCATTCAAAATGCAAAAGAATGGGAGAAATATGCCAATGTCACTTTCCGGTTTGTTGCGGATACTGTTAAGACCACGCAGCTGAGAATAAAACTTGGAAAGGGTTTTGGTCATAATTCGGCAGTAGGCACCGAGGCAAAATTCAGGGCAGAATCACAGCAGACGATCAATTTCGATACGCTGTATTTTGCCGATGCAGATTATTATATCGCCAGCCTGAAGAATAAAGGAATACAACCACCCTATAATTATAACCAGCTGATCGCTGAAATGAGGGCTGATCCCAATCACTGGAATTATAAGGAACTCCGTCGTGTTGTCATGCATGAATTCGGGCATGCATTGGGATTACTGCATGAGCAAAGCTACCCCGGTGCCATAAACTGGAAAAAAACGGATTCGGTTTATAATTATTATTACCAGACCCAGGGTTGGGACAAAGCCAAAGTTGATTTCAATGTTTTTGATGTGGCCTCCCAATTCTATACCAATGGAACCACCTATGATCCCAAGTCCATCATGCACTATTCCATTGATCCCTGGCAGACGGTTGACGGGTATGCCTTAAAGGATAACTATGAATTGTCTGAAGGGGATAAAAAATTAATTGCGGCGCTTTATCCCAAAGGCAAAAGGGAATCAGATCTTTCCGTTGCGAAAGTTGATATCACTAATTTCTCCAAATTAAATGTAGAAAGTAACGCAGTGAGGAAGGGACTGGTTATTAAACCTTCTTTTGACCTGAAGACCAATTCAAAACTCGGTGAAGTGTACCTGGTAGCCAGGCTGGCTGATGAAGATGGTTATTACATTAAAACTTCCAACCTCTATTATAACTGGGGTGGGACAGCAGCTACCTACCTGAAAATGAAATTGCTCCCCAACTCAAAAGTCGTTTATAATAAGACGGCGAAAACTAACCTGGAACTATTTTTCCCATTTGATGAGATGCCGGAATTATACGGCAAAAAAATCATGGTGGTGTTCGCCGTTTACCTGGATGATATAGCCAATAACCAGATGGATAAACTCATGTATTTCTCCACCACCAATCCATTGAGTATAAAGAAATAAAAAGTTGTCTTGTTTTTTAATACCGGGTAACTGCCGAACCAGTTTTACCCGGTTTTTTTATGCACCCGGGGAGCAGAAAAATAAGCGGTAAATAGGGCAGAACCTGCTATATTTGCAATCCCAATTCCGGGATCATTCCCGGGTGTTTCGGGAAGTAGTCCCGCTGTCAGCGGGACACCTGGTTGGAAAAATATTCGGGAAGTAGTCCCGCTGTTAGCGGGACACCTGGTTGGAAAAATATTCGGGAAGTAGTCCCGCTGTTAGCGGGACACCTGGTTGGAAAAATATTCGGGAAGTAGTCCCGCTGTCAGCGGGACACCTGGTTGGAAAAATATTCGGGAAGTAGTCCCGCTGTCAGTGGGACACCTGGTTGGAAAAATATTCGGGAAGTAGCGCAGGCCGGTAGCGCACCTGGTTTGGGACCAGGGGGTCGCAGGTTCGAATCCTGTCTTCCCGACAAAAGGAATGGTTCTGAAAAGAACCATTTTTTTATGCCTTATTACGTTTACATATTACAAAGCCTGAAGGATAAGAAACATTATATCGGGAGTACTTCTGATGTTAATTCCCGCCTTGATTTTCACAATGCAGGATTACAGCGGTCCACCAAATGCAGCATCCCGTTCAGGTTGCTGTTATTTGAGAAATACAGGTCAAAGTAAGATGCCTTATGGCAGGCTCAATAATAAACGCTATCTTTACACGAATTGAAAAATCAATTTCCCATATACGCTTCCTCTTCTTTCAGCAATAACTCAACATTGCCTGATGCAGTATGCCTGTGTCTGAATAAGCCCTGCTTCTTCTCTAATAATAAGGCCTTTGATACGCTAACCCCGGCCTGATAATTAATAACTAAGTCACCCGGGGTACTCTTCTCAGCATTTTATTTTTCAATAGAAAAAACTCAGACTATGTCACGAAATCAAAAATCGGTTTCGGCAAGCGGCATTATACTATTAATTATTGTGTTATTAAATGCTGTTGTACTCAAAACAGCCTATATAAATGACCCCGATTATTACTGGGCATTACTAATAGTACTGCCATTATTATTGCTTGCCATCTATAATATAAAGCAAAAGAAACATGCCGTGCTTCGAAATTATCCCATTATAGGATACCTGCGGTATTTGCTGGAATCCATCAGGCCGGAAATGCGCCAGTATTTTTTTGAATCTGATGCTGATGGCAAGCCGTTTAACAGGCGCCAGCGTTCTATAGTATATCAACGCGCAAAAAATGTACGGCAAACCGTTGCATTCGGAATGCAGGTAGACCCTACCGAACCCGGGTATGAATGGGTGGCTCATTCGATGTACCCGGTAAGTATTGAAGAAAAAGATTTGCGTATTACAATAGGGAATGAACAGTGCAATCAACCTTATAATGCCAGCATACTCAATATTGGCGCTATGAGTTATGGGGCATTGAGTAAAACGGCTGTTCAGGCATTAAACGAAGGTGCCCAGCTGGGAGGCTTTGCGCATAACACGGGCGAAGGGGGTATCAGCCCCTATCATCTCAAAGGCGGTGATATCATCTGGCAAATAGGAACCGGTTACTTTGGCTGCAGGAATGATAAAGGAAATTTCAGCGCAGAATTATTTAAAGAAAATGCCTGCAGGCCACAAGTGAAAATGATAGAATTAAAATTGTCGCAGGGAGCCAAGCCCGGGCATGGTGGACTATTGCCTGCAATAAAAAATACCGCTGAAATAGCGGCCATCCGGAATATTTCGGCAGGTACTACCGTCATTTCACCACCGGCACATACGGCTTTCAGCAATGCGGAAGAGTTGGTGCTTTTTCTTGAAAAATTGAGAAAACTCTCAGGGGGAAAACCCGTCGGTTTTAAACTTTGTATTGGAAATAAAAAGGAATTTAATGAAATATGTTATCATATCCGGAAAGCCGGCATCATACCCGATTTTATTACCATTGATGGTTCAGAAGGCGGAACCGGGGCGGCACCGCTGGAGTTTACGGACAATGTAGGGATGCCCTTATACGAAGCGTTAACATTTGCATCCAGAACACTACAGCTATATGGATTGAAAGACCAGGTTAAATTAATTG
>JANWIJ010000011.1 GCA_025449935.1 Chitinophagaceae bacterium | reverse complement strand
TACCAGCCGGATCCCGTCTGAAGATCCCGATGCTGTTGATTTCACTTCTTTCTTTGCCAAACAGGATCCTTATAATATCCGGATTTTGACCGCCCTGCGGATGAATGCCACTTTCCCCATTGTATTACCAAATGTGTGGTTACCCTCTAACCCGGTGATAGACGTCATGGATGCGGGTCTCCGCGATAATTACGGCCAGGAAACAACACTTCGTTTCCTTTCTTCCTTTGATGAATGGATCAGGGAAAATACCAGCGGGGTACTGTTGTTGCAGATAAGGGACCGGACGGCAGGTGGGTGGGAAGCACCTTATTTGTCAGACGATATAACCGATCATGCTACAAAACCATTTTTGTTGCTGCAGCATAACTGGTTTAAGATGATGGAGTATTTTCAAAGTGATATGCTAACATATTATACCACCAATAGCGGCATTAAAATGCACAAAATCGCATTTCAATATGCCACGGATAATGAAGAAAATAAAGCAGCCTTGAGCTTTCACCTTTCCCGGCGCGAAGAAAAGGATATTATTTATTCTATTCACTCACCGTCCAACCAAAAGAGTTTTCAGCAGCTGCTTGAATTATTTGCCCAAACCGGCAAATAGACTTCAGGGCTGTATCAGCCGGAAACATTTTTTCTTAACAGCGATTTTTAGTTTATCCGGTGTTTCAGCGGGGTCCCCATCAATATGAAGGGGAGCTGATGAAAGATTCCTGATTTCCAGCTTTTCTGTTTGAAAATAGAGAATACCTTTTTTCTTTTCGCCGATGGCCCTGGTTTGTAATTTGTTTTTCCCCCTGACCTGCTTAAACAACTCCAGCAATACAGCCAGCCTGGATTGGTTGGTGACTATTACAATGTCCAGTAAACCGTCTGTCAGGCTGGCTTCGGGTGCAATAGTAAAGTTATTCCCAAACTGGTTACTGTTGGCAACACTTATGAAGTAAGCTTCCGTTTTAAACGACTTGCTGTTGATGGATATTTCAAACGAGTAAATAGTGGCCGAAAAAAAACTCTTAACAACCTGTTTGATGTAGCTGGTTAATCCACGTTTAGGTTGCCGGGAGAAATCATGCGCTACTTTTGCATCAAAACCAAGGCCACAGAGCATACAGCCAAACTGGTCGTTGATGTAAAAACCATCAATTGCCGAAGACCGCCCGGCAAAAATAACTTCCAGCGCTTTAAGAGGCTGTTTGGGTATTTTAGCAGTATAGGCTAAACCATTCCCGGATCCGCAGGGAATAATACCAAAATTTACCGGGCACTCCATCAGGCTGTTGACAACCTGGCTGACAGTTCCATCGCCACCGGCGATAACCACATCGGTAATTTTTTGTTCTTGAATGATCGGTATCAGGAAAGTATAATCACCACTGGCAACAGAAGGGAAAAGCTGGAATGGAATTTTTTGTTCCCGCGTTGCCTTTTCGATCTGTTGGGTCAGCTCCTGTTTCGCCCCGGCGCCGGAAATAGGATTGATGATATAAATAATGTGTCGGTGCATGAATAAGCAAAAATAGCGATGCGATCCTTACGCGGCAATCACCATCGCAGCAATACACTCCCCCAGGTGAAGCCACTCCCAAAAGCTGCCAGGCAAACCAGGTCACCTTCTTTTATTTTTCCCTGCTCCCAGGCTTCGCATAATGCCACCGGGACGGAAGCAGCTGTTGTGTTTCCATATTTCTGAATATTGTTATACACCTGGTCATCCCTGAGTTTAAGCTTGTGCTGAACAAACTGGGAAATCCGCAAATTGGCCTGGTGGGGAATAAGCATATTTATATCAGCGGTCTGCAGGTTGTTGGCTGCAAGCGCTTCGAGGATTACTTCCGGGAATTTTACAACAGCCTTTTTAAAAACTGATTGCCCGTCCATAAAAGGAAAATTTTGGGCCTTATCTATCATCTCATGACTCATAAACATATCGCCGATCTCAGCCTCGTTAAAGTCTGCCAGTTTTTGACCCACCCAGTGATTGGCATGGGTGCCCGGGTTATACATGGCTAATATTTCGGCAGCTTCCCCATCACTGTGCAGGTAGGTGGACAGGATTCCCGGGTTCCCGTTCGTGGCGGGTTGTAATACAACGGCCCCTGCACCGTCACCAAAGATTACCGAGATATTTCTTCCTCTTGTAGTAAAATCAAGGC
Organism: Chitinophagaceae bacterium; assembly: GCA_025449935.1. Classification (GTDB taxonomy): domain Bacteria; phylum Bacteroidota; class Bacteroidia; order Chitinophagales; family Chitinophagaceae; genus JJ008. The sequence continues at coordinate 3,812 of JANWIJ010000011.1, read as the reverse complement.
CAAAGGAATGTTTCTCCGAACCAACAACCAGTATGTTCTTATACATCCCGGTTTTAATAAACTGGTCGGCCACGCTCAACGCATAAATAAAGCCGGAACATTGGTTCCGGACATCCAGCGCACCGATCTCTTTCATCTTCATGGCGCGTTGCAACAAGACACCACAACCCGGAAAATAATAATCGGGGCAAAGCGTTGCAAAAACTATGAAGTCAATATCCTGCGGGGTGATACCGGCTCTTTCAATGGCTATTTTAGCGGCTTCCACCCCCATAGTGGTAGTAGTTTCGTTTGTCCGGTGAGCATACCGCCGTTCCCGGATACCGGTCCTTTCCTGTATCCATTCATCGCTGGTATCCATGTACTTTAGCAGGTCGTTATTGGTCACCACGCGGGAAGGAAGGTACATACCGATTCCGGCGATTTTCGTTCTGTTCATGGCAGGCAATTAAGCAAGAAAGATAGGAAATGTGAGGGATATGAGACCTGGCCGGCACATGGCTGTACTAAGTGAATTTCTGTTTTTTATGGAGGCCTCCGTGTAAATATTTCCCCAACTAAAAGGGCGATTTTACCACAATGAGTAATAGCCGTAATTGCCATTCATTCTGCCCACTTTTATTTAATAGCTGCGGTTTGGAAGATGTCCCAAGAACAAAATATATTCAATCATATTCAATGCATTGAGGGTGACAGCCGTTCCATTTTTTTTATGTGCAGGATAAGTCAACTCCTGTTAAGGATTGAAAAATTAAACGGGCTCCGTGCAGGGTTACTGGCACAATGTTTTCACTCTCCTGCTTAATACCTAATAAACGGACCATGAAGGCAATTTTCTTGTTAGCTGTTATTCACACCCTGATCATGTACCAGTCTCAGAAGAATAAGGCGATCTCCAGATACAATTCAGCACAGACACGCAGTTACACTAAAAGTCAGGCAGCACTAAAGCAGGCCCCGGTCATTCAGGAAGATACCATGGGTATCAGGAATAGCACGCCAGGTTATGCTTCTTTCCTGGCGAATAAAAACCTGCCGGTTTTGAACAGGCAAATCAATTATTAGAAGTTTAGTCAGGAAGCTTTTCCTTTATTGGTAGATAAACTCTCGATCCACGATTTTATCTCCCCGCGGCTCCGGCCCATTTTTCTTTCAAGGTGCTTTAGCAGGTCTTCCTCCTTTCCGGGTGCATAAACCAGGTCTTCGTCGGTTAATTCTATATTGCTTTCTTTCATTTTTTCTTTAACCTCGGCCCAGGGAGCCATCAGTCTTAACGTGTCCTGTTTTGCCATGACAGAAAAGGAACAAGTTTCAAGCCATTTGGGATACATAATTTATTTCCCCTGATATTTTATTCTTTTCAACAGGCGGGCTGGCACGATATTTTCATTAAATGAACTGTTCTTTTTAATAAAATATTCAACGGGAAACCTGAGGATACTTACATTTCCTTATTCTATTCAAATTGATAAGGAAATCTTTAAAAAGAATAAAAGGGGTTTGGTTAACACCAAAGCCCTTATTTTTTTAATTATATTATTCCTGGTTGCCTGGCATTTCTTTAAGCTGCAATATCTCCAGGGCAAATTTTTCACATTCAATTTCCACCGTTTGCAGGTCTTTTGATTTTACATAAGAGCCAATGACATGATCCCCTGCATTGGGAATGGCCAGTTGTTTTTTTAATGTGGAAGGGGTTCCTAACTGGTTGAACATTCTTTTCATGGCTGAAACCTTAACCACATCATCCTGGTTTTTTTCATCCTTATAATAATACAGGAGCAATACCGGCTGCAATACTTTTTTGAACGTTGACTCTTTCATGGTGGTTTCCAGTAATTCTTCCAGCTGCACCAGGGAGGACGTAACATACCTGTTATTCCAGTACTGGGCATATAAAGCGGTCGTGTCACTTACTTTCCGGTATTTACCGGTTACCATATGAGCAATCTGTAATCCCCAGTGATTATTCAGTAACCAGGCATTGGGATCATTAATCGCAATATTGGGTGAAAGAAGAATTAAACCGGCGATATCGGGATATTCGGCGGCCAGTTTTAATGCGAGCGTGCCGCCGGTGGAGGTGGCCATAAGGATCACTTTCTTCCCAAGGTTTTTCCCAATCACATAAGCCTCTTTGGCGGAATTCCAGGCTCCATCCGCCGTAAAGCCGGCTAAGGGCTCCGTGGTATCAATACCATGCGCATCCAGCCGGGTCAAAAATAAATTGCAGCCAAATTTTTGTGCAAACTGGTAATGCACGGGGTCGCCTTCTTCCTGGCTTGCCGAAAAACCATGCAGGTAAACCAGGGAATATTCAGTCTGTTCTTTCGCCGAATCACTGGCCCAGATAATTCTTGCTTCATTATCCGGCTTTAGTTTATACTTTGCTTCTTTGTCACTGATATATTTTTCCAAATCCGTGGATCCGGCAGCAATTACAGGAAGGGTTTTATCATATTTTGGCGGGGCGGGGTTTGGGCCTAAGAAATAGACGAGGATAAGCAGTAAAACAATGATACCGAACCATTTCAGGAATTTCATAGTACTATTTTCATAAAACTACATTAAATCGCCGTTTAAAACGAGGCCAAACCCGACTTAATGCATGTTTGGTTTGCTCCCCCCGCTGAATTATTGTACCTTTGCGGCCTCAATTTCAGAGGAGTATGGATATCAGGAACATAGCGATCATAGCCCACGTTGACCATGGTAAAACAACTTTAGTTGATAAAATACTGCATGCCACCAAGGTATTCCGGGATAACCAGGAAACCGGGGAGCTGATTATGGACAGTAATGACCTGGAAAGGGAAAGAGGTATCACCATTTTTAGCAAGAATGCAGCAGTTGTCTATAAAGATGTCAAGATAAACGTGATTGATACGCCCGGGCACGCCGATTTTGGAGGTGAAGTGGAGAGAGTTTTGAAAATGGCTGACGGGGTCTGTTTACTGGTAGATGCTTTTGAAGGCCCGATGCCCCAGACCCGGTTTGTACTGCAAAAAGCATTGCAACTGAACCTGAAACCAATCGTTATCATCAACAAGGTAGATAAACCCAATTGTCGCCCGGATGAAGTGCATGATGCCATCTTTGAATTATTCTTCAACCTCGATGCATCAGAAGAACAATTGAATTTCCCCACTTTTTATGGTTCTGGGAAAAATGGCTGGTTTAATGATTCACTGGAACAAATTGATAATATCAACCCATTGCTCGACGGCATAGTAAAATATGTTCCGCCTCCAAAAGTAAATGAAGGCCCGGTGCAAATGCAGATTACCTCACTGGACTATTCATCCTTCCTGGGCCGGATTGCTGTCGGTAAAGTTAGCCGCGGTGTACTGAAGGATGGACAGAATGTGGCCCTGGTTCAGGCCGGCGGCACGATCAGGAAAACAAAGGTGAAAGAATTGTATGTGTTTGAAGGCATGGGCAAAAAGAAAGTGACGGAAGTCATTGCCGGCGATTTATGTGCCGTGGTGGGAATAGAAGATTTTAATATCGGGGATACCATTGCTGATGCTGAAACGCCCGAAGCATTACCGGTTATCAGCGTGGATGAGCCAACCATGAATATGCTTTTCTCGGTGAACAATTCACCCTTTTTTGGAAAGGACGGAAAGTTTGTAACATCCAGGCACCTTCGTGACAGGCTGATGAAAGAAACAGAGAAAAACCTCGCGTTGCGCGTGGAGGATAGTGAAGATGGGGATAGTTTGATGGTATATGGCCGCGGCATTCTGCACCTGGGAATCCTGATCGAGACCATGCGCCGCGAAGGATACGAGTTGACCGTAGGTCAGCCG
>JANWIJ010000010.1 GCA_025449935.1 Chitinophagaceae bacterium | reverse complement strand
GCACCATACCTGAACATACGGTAATAACCCGGCTTTCCGTTATCCCACCATTCATGTGTCACCATGGCCTGGCGCAGGCAGTCGAAACCCTGGTTATTCGCTGCAGAAATGCGCAGGAAATAATCCACGTCCTCGCCTCCGCCTGATTTTGGAAACGTTTCGGAAAACCTGATCGCCCCGGTCTTTGCCCGGTTCACCATTATATTGGCGGTTACACCCCAGTTCGAGGAGGAGGAATAAAGCGCTTTCTTAAAATAATAAACAGGGCCCGCAATGATCATTGCTTCAGTAAATGCATTGATCGTGGGCGGTAAATTAACAAGCCCTATAAATCCCAGCGCACCGGGTTTATGCTGAATAGCTTCAGCATATTGTAGCAGGATATCCTTTTCCACCATCACATCATCATCAAAATGCAGCACCCAGCTACCCCGGCCTTCCCCGATGCTTCTGTTCTTTGAAGAAGCAAATCCCATCCATTTCTGGTTTTGCAAAAGCACGATATCATCCCGCTCTGAAGATAGTTTCACCAGGCTGCCGGGAAAGGGAAGCGATAGATTGTCTGAAACAATATAAAACCTGACCAGGTAACCTGGAGGCCGGGGTAACTCAAGGATGCGAAGCAGTTTTTCTTCGTCCAGCCTGAAACTGGCTATAGCTACATCCATTGTTTTTTCTCCAGGGTAATGCATAATTTTTTGTGTGGATGACGCAAAGATTGATTTTTACAGGAACATTGAAATAATTTCCTGATTTTTCAATTGTATATTTGCAAAAAATGAGAAAGTGAAAAGAAATGGTTTGATAGCAGGGCTGGTGATTCTCTTTTTCTGTTCAATGCCCTATGAAGCTACAGCTCAATGCTCTATTTGCACCAAAACAGCCCAGCAATTGGGTGAAAAACCGGCAAAGGGAATGAATGCGGGGATTCTTTACCTCGCTTTTGCACCAATTGCTATTATTGGTTACCTGGGTTTTCGCTGGTGGAAGCACAATAAAGAACCCTGAAAATCCCCCACCTTTAATGGATGAAAAGTTTCTGAACTGTTTCATTTAGCTGGATGAAATAAATTCCTTTTTGGAGAGAACTGATAGTTATAGTTCTGTTGTTGGTTAAAACCCTTTCCCGGTATATCAGCATTCCCCGGCTATCCATCAATTTTAACTCGTAAGGAATTTTATCGCTTTGAATGTGCAGCAGATCCCGGGCAGGATTGGGGTAAACACTAAACGGTTGGCCTGCTGCAATCACTACTGTTCTTACAGGGGAATAGGAAACAGCATTATTTTTTTCAATGATCCTGAGCCGGTAAAAAATAGTACCATATGGCGGATTTTCATCCCTGGTATTGTACCGGTTTTCCTGGTCATCTGCAGGTACCTGTGCCAGCGCTGACCATTGCGTATGGTTGGTTGATCTTTCGGGGATGTACTGGTATGCCTGTTCCGGATTTTGTATTTCCCAATTCAGCAATACCTGCCTGTTCACTACCCTGGCTGCAAAGGATATAAGTTTTACCGGCAGAAGAAGTGTACAATATCCCGCAGGTGATGTGGATCTTGCATATGCATAACCGGCAGCAATCGAGCCTGGTGTCCCTGCTGCAGGAAGTACTAATGTATTACATGCAGGATCAGGCCCGATTTCGGCGCCGGCAATTCCACCCGATACGCTGGTGGTTATACCGGGTAATGACCCGTTAAAATAAATCATGCCACCACTTCCGCCACCGCCTGCTCCGTAACAACGGCCACTGTTTCCACCATCATTCTCATTTCCACCGTTGCCCCCCCTTGCCTGGATGGAAACAGTACCACTGTATGAATTCATCACATTCATGATAATCGTGCCACCGGCACCACCGCCCGAAGCGCCATCAGAAACGCCGGGTCCTCCCTGTTGACCGCTGGCAGAAATGGAATAGCCATTCCCTATAATGTTCCTGGCTATGATAAGAACAATCCCTCCTCCATGACCGCCTCCATTGGAAACGGTGAAACTTGCATTTGAATGACCAGCACCGCCACCGCCACCCAAAAAAATCTTTTTGCCGTTCCAGCTGCTTAGTGCCTTACCAGCACGCCCATGGTAGTCATTGACACAACCCGTTATACTCGAATTTCCCCCGCCGTCTCCGCCAGGGGTAAGATTGGCCCCGCCAGCCCCACCATTGTTGTGATTATTACCGCCGCCGCCTCCATTCGCGGGAGCGCCTCTACCACCGCTTATGGAGGCTGTTATATCAAAGACCCCTTCACCTTTAAAGGAACCACTTTGCTGCGGACTTGTGGTATTACCATTATAGGTATACCCGGAAGCGGGGAAAGTATTCGAGCAGGTATTGCCACTCAACCGGTATTCCCCGCCCCGGTACCCTGCGGCATCCGCGTAAACAGGAGCATTTAATTCAAGGTCTTCGTCGACACTAATCGCAATAACACCTCCGGTACCGGTAGAATTATTCCACGATAGGGCTTTAACCGTATCAACAATATTCACGGCATAATACTCTGCGAATTGGATCAATTGAACTTTGCCGGTAGCAGGCAGGTAATTGTTCAGCAGGTTGTGAAAAAGAAAAACAGAGTCGCCGATGATCCGGCAGACGGTTCCAATCTCATAATTCCCTGCTTCATTCAGGGAAGTAGTATCGCCAAAACTGCTGTTGTTAGCCGTATTAACGGAAGCCCCTTTCATTTGTATGACCATTACTTTGCTGTTTACATCCAGGACCGCAACGTTGGTAATTCGCAGGCAGGCTTTTGAAGGAACGATCTCCAGAACCTGGTGATAGGTATTCACCACGCCACTGATAGCTGTTGTTTGCGGTGCAGCGGGAAGCAGGAAAAACAGGGTTGCAAACAGCAAAAAGGCAGCTTTTGAAAACGACAGGAAGAATCTGAACTTCTCCATATTTCAAGCCGGTAAGGAACAGTAAAATAAAAATATTTGCTTTCTTATTATACAGGAAAAAACAATAGTAACACTACGAGGATTTTGTGGAAAACTGCTTATTCAGCATAGTTGTCAGCAATGAACCGGTAGAGATTGAAATTGCTTTTTTGAAAAGATGTTTCGATCTGTTTTTTAAGCTCCGGTTTACTGATGTCTTTCATTCTCTTTTGCTGAATCAGGTAAAAAGCCCGCTCAGCCAGCAGCCAGAAATTCTTATCGTTCAGGTGAGATTTTTGTAACAGGTGAAGAATGATATCCAGTAACCCGGGTATACCCTCTTTTAAAGAAGCTACCGTTTTCACTACGGGGACTTCATTATAATGTTTGCTGAAGGCTGGTGCCAGCATTTGCCGCAGGTTTTTTACAAAGGTATCGGCATCGGGACGATCACTCTTATTGACAACAAAAACATCCGCTATTTCCATCAGCCCGGCTTTCATCGTTTGTATTTCATCTCCCGCCTCCGGAACGACCACTACGACGGTCACATCCGCTAACCCTGCAATCTCTATTTCACTCTGCCCGACCCCAACGGTTTCTACAATGATATGATCAAAACGGAATGCTTTTAGCAAATCAGTAATCTCTATGATTTTAGGATGAAGGCCCCCCATTGATCCCCTCGTTGCCAGGGAACGGATAAAGACATCCGGGTGTGTGTACCATTCATTCATTCTTATTCTGTCTCCCAATACGGCTCCCAGGTTAAAAGGAGAGGAGGGATCGATACACAATACCCCCACTTTCTTCCCGGCATTTACCAGTAATCCAATAAGGGCATCTACCAGGGTACTTTTGCCTGCTCCTGGCGGACCCGTAATGCCGATGATTTTTGCGGGGGAAGCAGGAACGGACTGTAATAAGGTTTCATAACCGGGATGTTCATTTTCCACCAGCGAAATGCTGCGCGCCAGTGCTTTTATGTCGCCCTGCTGTATCTGATCTAATAACTCCTGCCAGTTCATGAATGGTCCTGTTGCAAAGGAAGATTTACAGGCAACTTACATCTTTTATTTTGCACCCTGTATCTTGCAGATAACAAAAATAAGGCCTGCCCGCTGTATGAGTTATTGGAGAAATAATATTCTTTTCGCCTGTATCATCGCTATGCTGGTTACCTTATTTGTTTCCCGGGCATTATTGTCGGTCAGCGTAATAGCATTTGTGATTGTCTCTTTTTCGCACAGCGATCTGCGAAAACACATCCATTGTTTTTTCTCGTCTCCACTCCTATGGGGAATGACCCTGTTGTTTTTCCTTCCGTTGATTTCAGGATTATGGAGCGATAACAAAGAAAAGTGGGCAGAAATGATGCAAATAAAATTGCCACTGCTGGTGTTGCCACTTGCGTTTGCCGGCCCGTTTAGTTTTTCAAAAAAAAAATGGGAGTGGCTGGCAGCCATTTTCATTATGGTTATAACAGCCGGGGCGGCATGGACGCTTTTTCACTACCTGGAAGATATAAAGGGTATCAATGAAACTTACCTGAAGGCAAAGACGATGGTGACCCCACTTGGAAACGATCATGTGCGCTTTAGCTGGGTGGTCAGTATTGCTGCCTTGCTGGCGGGGTGGTTGTGGTATATAAAAAGAAAGCAAAGTGCAATGCTGGCCTGGAGTTTTTTCATAGCCATGGCAGGGCTGGTTGTTTTTCTTCATATTCTCGCTGCGCGGACCGGTTTATTTTCTTTTTATATTATGCTGTTTTCGCTGGGTTTGTGGCTCATGATAATAAAAAAGAAAGCGGTTTATGGCGCCGCACTGCTTGTTTTCTTGCTGGCGATTCCGCTGGTAGCCTACTACAGTTTGCCCAGTTTTCAAAACCGTGTAAAATATATTCAATACGAGCTGGGGTATTTTAAAGAAGCTCATTACCTGCCAGGGTCAAATGATGCCGTCCGGGTCATATCGGTAAAAGCCGGGTGGAACGTGATGATGCAAAACCCGGTTAAAGGAGCAGGCTTTGGTGATATCGCTGCAGCGGTAAGTACGTGGTACGAATCCGGCTATCCGGGTATGCATGCAGGCGATAAAATTTATCCAAGCAATGAATGGCTGATGTATGGAGCTGGTTGTGGTATACCGGGATTCCTGGCCTTTTGTTTCTGTGTGGCGCTCCCGTTTTTTACAAAAACTTCAAACCGGTTATTGTGGTGGCTGCTGAATGTCACAGCTCTTTTTGGATTTTTGTTTGATATCGGGCTTGAAATACAGTTTGGGGTGTTTATTTATTCTTTTTTTATTTTATGGTGGTATAAATGGTTTGGCGCAAAATGAACGATAAAAGATGTAATCTTTGCAGCTGTTTATGCAACCAATATCGGTAGTAATAGTTTGTAAGAATGAAGAGCACAGCATAGAAAAAGTGCTGCGGAGTGTACAGGCGCTTACCGATGATATTATCGTTTATGATAACGGCAGCACCGACCAGACTATTGACAGGGTGGAGGGCTTCCCTGTCCGGCTTCACCGCGGAAACTGGGAGGGGTTTGGAAAAACAAAAAACAAAGCAACCCTCCTTGCCAGGCACGACTGGATCCTGAGCCTTGACGCAGACGAGTCGGTCGATGATCAGCTGAAACAATCATTGTCCGAATTATCGCTGGAAGACGGGCAGGTTGTCTTTGACATTTCCTTCCGGAATTTCCTGGGGGATCAATGCCTTAAATTCGGCGAATGGGGAGGTGACCACCATATCCGGCTCTTCAACCGTAAAGCAGTGAACTGGGATGATGCCCCCGTGCATGAACAATTGATTATTCCTCCACGCATGGTCATTAAGAAGTTAAAGGGATTCATTCTTCACCAGACGAGGCGGGATATGAAAGATTATTTCCGGAAAATGGGTGATTACGCGATGCTGAACGCCGAGAAATATTTTAAGCAGGGTAAGAAAGCTTCCTGGTTTAAAATACACCTCTCCCCCGGCTTTACATTTATTCACTATTATATTTTGCGGTTGGGTTTCTTAGACGGGCATGCCGGGTATGTCTGTGCAAAGATGACCGCCTATTATACTTTTTTAAAGTATGCACGGTTACGTGAGCTGAACAGACAGGCGCCAGGTGAAACGAAGCAGGTGGATAAACAGTTTTAATTTTTGTATCGCAGCTCTTTCACCACTCCTTACTCCCCGTTAACTTTGCTGCATGACCAATTTCATTCCTATATTTCCCCTTGGCATTGTGGTCTATCCCGGCGAGAACCTGAACCTGCACATTTTTGAGCCCCGCTATAAACAACTGATTCATGAATGTCATGCCGCACAAAAACCCTTTGGCATTCCCACCGTCATTGATAATAAAGTGCAGGACTATGGGTCCCTGGTGGAAATAACCGAACTTTCGAAGCTGTATGAGAATGACGAGATGGATATTAAAACGAAGGGATTTAAAGTTTTCAGGATCCTGGAAGTAATCAGGGAGATTCCCGACAAACTATACAGCGGTGCGATTGTGAATTACCCGGATAATCATGTAAAAGGAAACCCCGATGCGATGCGGAAATTAATGAGCAGTATCCGTGAACTTCACCAGTTGCTGAAAGTAAATAAAGAGTTCAAAAAGAAAGATGGCGAGATGAGATCCTATGACGTGGCACATCATATTGGCATGTCCCTGCAGGAAGAATATGAACTGCTTGGCCTGCTGGATGAAAGACAACGCCAGGAATATTTAAAAAGACACCTTGCCAAAGTGCTGCCGATGGTAGCAGGGATGGAGCAGTTAAAGGAAAAAATAAAATTGAACGGTCATTTTAAAAACCTGGGCGGGTTTGACCTGGGTACTTAGTTTTACACGAAATAATTCCGGATGTCAATTACCATTTGCTTTGATTTTGGCAATACACGAAAAAAAGCAGCAATCTTTCATGACGCTGAAATAAAAGAGGCTGTTGTAATCCCCGATGATAGCGTGGAAACGATACGCTCATTGATTGACCGGTTTAACCCCGCTAAATCAATACTTTCCTCTGTTATCAATCATAACCCGGCCATCGAGGATTTGTTAGCGTCCCGTACAAAATTTCATAAACTGAACCATCATACCAGGGTTTCCTTTACCACCCCGGTGGGTAAGCCCGAAACGATTGGCGCTGACAGGCTGGCCTTGTGCGCCGCCGCAGTTCATTATTACCCGGCTAAAAATAACCTGGTCATCGGGCTGGGTACATGTATCACGTATAATTTTATTAATAAATATCATGAGTTTGTGGGCGGCGGAATTTCTCCCGGTCTCGAAATGCGGTTAAAAGCATTGAATTATTATACAGCCAAACTTCCTTTGATAAAAGCAGATAGCAATCTCCCCCTGATCGGGTATGATACCGCGACCAACATACTCAGTGGGGTAGTGTTGGGAATGGCTAAAGAAATGGATGGTTTTATTGAAGCATACCGGGAAAAGTTCAGGAACTTTAACGTCCTGTTAACCGGGGGTGATATAGTGTATTTGGCTTCCCACCTTAAAAACAAGATATTTGCAGACCCTGATTTAATTTTTAAAGGTCTGTATGCAATTAGTGAAGTTAATAACCCCTAAGAGAATCAAGACGTTATACTGTTTTTTTGGAACGATCCTGGTTTTACTTTTTACTGCTTTTGAGCCTGTTTTTTCCCAGGATAACTCTCCATATTCCCGTTATGGTATTGGTGACCTCGTTCCACCGACACATATTATTAACCGGGGTATGGGTGGTGTTTCGGCGGGCTACGCGGATGGATATTCTATCAATTTTAATAATCCTGCATCTTATTCATCTTTCCAGGCGGCTTTTGAGCCGAAGTCAAAAAAACTCGTCCGCGGAAGAGCTGTTTTAGATTTCGGGTTGAATTTTGAAAGCCGCACATTAAAGGATCCGGCTATCGCTACAAAATTCGTAGCCGGGAATGCATTATTTTCTTATGTGCAGGTAGCGATGCCAATTAAAAAGAACTGGGGCTTAAGTTTTGGATTACGCCCCATTTCAAGAATCAGTTATAAAATTATCCGAAACGAAAGATTGTTTGATCCAAATACGGGATTGCCGATTGACAGCGCCATCACACGTTTCCAGGGAGACGGGGGCACCTATCTTGCTTCATTCGGAACAGGGTTCAGCGTGTTTACCCGTGAAAAACATGCTATGGAAGAAAAGTTAAGCTTTGGCATTACTGCCGGTTATCTTTTTGGAAGAAAAGATTATAGCACCCGCCGGAGCCTGCTGAATGATACCGTTGATTACTTCCAGGCAAACTATGAAACGAGGACAAATTTTGGCAGCCTTTATTTTAATGCCGGTTTGCAGTACAGGCTTCCGTTGAACAGTAAAATGATGCTGACATTGGGAGGTTATGGAAGCTGGAGTCAGAAAATGAATGCGAGGCAGGATATACTCAGGGAAACATTTGTTTTTGATGACGCCCTGGGTGAAGTGAGGCTGGACAGTGTTTCTGATCAACGGGATATAAAGGGGAAAATAGTGACGCCAGCTACCTATACAATCGGGTTTGTTTTACAGAAATACGCGGTGATTAATAAAGAAGGCGGCTGGTTAATCGGAGTGGATTTTGAACAACAGAACTGGAACCAGTACCGGTTTTATGGCCAGAAGGATTCGGTAAAAAACAAGTGGGAAGCACGGATCGGGGCACAGTTTAACCCGGTTCCTAAAAGAAATTACTTCAGTAATGTATCGTACCGCCTGGGTTTCTTTGCCGGCCCGGATTATGTCAAAGTAGGTCAGAAGCTTTCCCAGTTCGGAGGTACGTTTGGAGTTGGTTTGCCTATTTCGGGCAGGGGGCAGGCATCCGGTCAGTTTACCATGATCAATCTCGCTTTTGAATACAGCAAACGGGGGAATAACGATAATTTGCTGAAAGAAAATATGTTTCGGGCTTCCCTGGGCTTCTCGCTGAGTGATATCTGGTTCATTAAAAGAAAGTATGACTAATCCCTTTCTTCATAACGTATTTTTTTATATAGCAGCTTTTATAACAGGCTGCTTTTTTCTTGCGGGTTGCGAGAATAAAGAAGATGATATAAAAACATGGACGGAAAAAGTTGTGATGAAAGAAACGGCAACAGACATTGAAAGCTTCCTGAGCCAGAATGGTACCATGAAGGCAAAATTAAAAGCCCCGCTGATGATCCGGGTGAGCGCGGATACGCTTTATGTGGAATTCCCGCAGGGCCTGCACTGTGATTTTTATGACAGTACTACCCGGGTAGAAACATGGCTTGATGCCCGGTATGGAAAATATTACGAGAACCTGAATAAAGTTTACCTGCGGGACAGCGTGGTGGTGATCACCGTGAAAGGAGATACCCTGCGAAGTCCTGATCTCTGGTGGGACCAGAATACTAAAATGTTTTATACCGATAAGTATGCTGTTTACCGGGGAGTCGGTAAAAATATATTCGGGGGGAAGGGCCTGGAAGCCACACAGGATCTTAACCGCATCACATTTAAAGAGTCCACCGGTACGATGAAAGTCTCTTCCAGTGGTTTCCCGGAATAATGAACCTTGTTATTCGGGTCTTTGTTACATCTTTAATATCTTCAAACCTCTAATTCTGGGAATATGGAATACCGTTACATGGGAAAAACCGGTCTGCAGTTAAGTGTCCTTTCATTTGGAAGCTGGGTAAGCTTTCATAAACAGATCGACGATAGCATAGCGGATGAACTGATGGGAATCGCCTACGATAAGGGAGTCAATTTTTTTGATAATGCTGAAGTATATGCAGGGGGAGAAAGTGAAAAGATGATGGGTCGTGTGCTGAAAAAGAAAAACTGGGACCGCAGTTCCTATACGGTTTCTTCCAAAGTGTTCTGGGGCTGGAGAGGAAAAGAAAATAAACCCAACCAGGCAGGACTTAGCCGGAAACATATCGTAGAAGCCTGTCATGAAGCATTACAGCGGTTGCAGGTGGATTACCTGGATCTGTATTTCTGCCACCGCCCGGATAAAGGAACCCCGATAGAAGAAACCGTTTGGACCATGCACCAGCTTATCCAGCAGGGTAAAATTTTATACTGGGGCACCAGTGAATGGAGCGGCGTAGAAATCATGGAAGCTCACAGGGTGGCTCACCAGTACGGATTGATCGGGCCTGCCGTCGAACAGCCTCAATACAATTTGCTGGAAAGAAACAAAATGGAAAATGAATTCCTGATGGTATTCAAAACGGTTGGCATGGGCACCACCATCTGGAGTCCATTAGCCTCCGGCCTGTTAAGTGGTAAATACAATGAGGGTATTCCTGAGGGCAGCAGGTTTGGATTAAGTGGTTTTGACTGGCTGAAAGACCGCTGGATGAAAGAGGACCTCCTGGCCAGGGTAAAAAAACTGGCTGATCTTGCCAAAGAGTTGGGTATATCCATGGCGGAACTCAGCATTGGCTGGACCATCAGGAATCCAAATGTAACAACAGCCATACTTGGGGCCTCGCGTAAAGAGCAATTGCTGGAAAACTTAAAAGCGCTGGATACTGTGCAAAAACTGGATAGTGAAATTTTACAGCGGATAGATGATATTGTGCAGACAAAACCGGTGCTGCCCGAGTATTGAACCCGGAAGATTTTTTAGAACAATGCTAAAGCGACAAGTAAACTATTTCAAAGCACCATAAATTTTTTTCCATGTCTTTTCAGAATAAAACTGCACTAATTACCGGGGCCACGCGTGGCATCGGTAAAGCTATAGCGTTACGCCTTGCCCGGGAAGGCGCCAATATTGTTATCGCCGCCAAAAGCGTGGAAGAGAATGCCAAACTGGGGGGCACTATTTTTTCAGCAGCAGCTGAAATAGAAGCGGCCGGGGGAAAGGCATTGGCTGTGCAATGTGACATACGTTTTGAAGAGCAGATTCAGCAGGTAATAGATAAAGCTGTTGCAGCATTTGGCGGCATAGATATCCTGGTCAATAATGCCTCTGCCATATCCCTCACTTCCACCGAACAAACGGAAGCAAAACGCTTTGACCTGATGCAGGCCATTAATGTGCGGGGAACTTTCCTGGTAACTAAAAAGTGCATACCGCATCTTAGAAAATCGGGGAATGCCCACATACTCACTTTATCACCTCCCCTCAATCTTGATCCGAAATGGTTTGACAAGCACGTGGCCTACACCATTACTAAATATAACATGAGCATGATGACCCTGGCCTGGGCGAAAGAGTTTAAGAAAAGCAATATAGCGGCCAATTCTCTTTGGCCGAGAACAACCATTGACACGGCTGCAGTAAGAAATTTGCTGGGTGGTGAAATGCTCGCTAAGATGAGCCGAACCACCGATATCTTGGCGGATGCGGCTTATTATATTTTGCGGCAGCCATCAGGAGAATGTACCGGGAATTTATTTGTTGATGAAGAGGTGCTGGCAAAGGAAGGAATTACCGACCTGGAAAAATATTCAGTGGTACCCGGCGCCAAACTGTACAATGACCTGTTTGTCTGAACAGAAAAACATCCCGCTTCCGGCGGGATGTTTTAATATAGCAAAACCATAACCATTTTATTTTGAACCCCGGTTGCCGATCAGGATGGCACCCATGGCCAGCCCCAGGTCCTTCAGGACATCGGAAAGCTTGGCGTCAATATTCCTGACATGCATCGTAAGTATGAAAATAATAAGCAATAAGGCCAGCAGATAGCAGGCTAATGTTTTCTGGATACCTGTAATAATGGCGATAGCCGCCAGTATGTAAGCGACTGCGGCCAGGTAAACCCATATTTTTCCATCGCCCGGGAAAAATTCCGGGACTGCCGCGGCCATCATGGCCGCCCCGGTAAAATGGAGGTAGGCGAAGTAAACGAATACAAGGGCAAATATGGTTTCAGCAACTTTAGAAGGGATGAATGGTTTCATTGTAGTTGGATTTGGTTACTGAAACCTACAACAATTTTTAAATTGTTGCAACACTGACCTGTTTCCTGTTCATAAGTTGTGAAACTACAAAACCACGAAGGATCATTCCTCCGCTGATTCCTGCCTGGTTTCGGGTCGCATTTGCGGGAAAAGCAGTACATCCTGGATGGAGGAATTATTCGTGAGAAGCATGCAAAGCCGGTCAACGCCAATGCCAATGCCGGAGGTCGGCGGCATGCCGTATTCCAGGGCCCGGAGAAAATCATAATCAATAAACATCGCTTCGTCATCTCCTCTTTCCAGCAGCGTTGCCTGTTCTTCAAAACGTTCCCGCTGATCAATAGGATCATTCAACTCACTGTAAGCATTCGCGATCTCTTTACCGTTAATCATCAGTTCAAATCTTTCAACCAGGCCTTGCTTATCCCGGTGCTTTTTAGTAAGCGGGCTCATTTCCACCGGGTAGTCGATAATAAAAGTTGGTTGCACATATTTTTTTTCACAGGTTGAACCGAAAATCGCATCAATCAATTTCCCTTTTCCCATGCTGTTGTCAACCGGTATATGTAATTGTTTGCAAACAGAACGCAGCTGCTCTTCGTTCATCCGGCTTACATCAAAACCGGTATGTTCCTTTATTGAATCAAAAATGGCGATTCGTTTGAATGGCGCCTTGAAAGAAATTGTTTTATCACCGACCGGTACATCGGTTGTTCCGCAAACATCCAGGGCTGCTTTTTCCAGGAGCTGTTCCGTTGTTTCCATCATCCAGAAATAGTCTTTGTAAGCCGTATAAAATTCCAGGATGGTGAATTCAGGATTATGGGTACGATCCATTCCTTCATTCCGGAAATTCCGGCTGAACTCATACACCCAGTCAAACCCGCCAACGATAAGCCTTTTTAAATAAAGCTCATTGGCGATCCGGAGGTATAAAGGAATATCAAGCGCATTGTGATGCGTCATAAATGGCCGGGCAATGGCGCCGCCGGGAATGCTTTGCAGTACCGGCGTATCAACTTCCAGGGCCCCGTGGTTGTTCAGGAACTCCCGGATAGAATTAATAAGTTTCGTTCTTTTAATAAATGTTTCCTTGACAGCAGGGTTGATGATCAGGTCCGCATAGCGCTGCCGGTACTTAAATTCCGGGTCAGTCACCGCATCAAATGTCTGGCCATCGGCTTCTTTAACAATGGGTAAAGGACGGAGGGATTTGCTCAGCAAGGTCAATTCCTTTACATGTACCGAAATCTCTCCCGTTTTGGTAATAAATACATAGCCCCTGATCCCAATAATGTCGCCGATATCAATCAGTTTTTTCCAGACAATATCATACAACGATTTGTCTTCACCCGGGCAGATATCGTCCCGGCGTATATACAGCTGCATGCGGCCATGTGCATCCTGTATCACACAGAAATTCGCCTTCCCCATATCCCGTACACTCATAATGCGGCCTGCCAGGCAAACAGCTGAAAATTGTTCCTTTACCTGCTCGGTATAATTCTCTTTGATATAAGCAGCGTTACTGTTAACCGGAAACAATGGAGCCGGGTAAGGTTCAATACCCATCATAATGAGTTCGGCGAGTTTTTCCCTGCGCAGCAATTCCTGTTCTGATAAATGTTGTAGGCTCATGAATAATATGAATGAATTTCGGGAGGCAAAGGTACTGGTTTACGCCGCACCACTCAAAAAGCAAAGCCCCCTGTGTTCCAGGAGGCTTGCCATGAATATTTTTTGCCGGCGCAGTTGTTTATTTATTGTTGATTAAAAGACCCAGCCTGATTCCAAAGCAACTGTTTCGCAGCGCGTCAGAACCATCCTTGCCGGGTAACAGGTTCCGGATGCCATGTGTGTAATTAAAGGCGAGAAAAGCACCATTTTTTAACTGGAGACCTGCCAGGGCATTGGCGCCATAATCAAGACCATTTATCAAAGCAGCTCCTTCATCACCAAAAATGACATTCTCTTCTACTTTAGTGTCATCCTGCTGGAATTTGGTTACGGTTTTTGACGGAAGATTTAATGCAAGGGTAGGGCCCAGGCCAAAGAATATATTGATTCCCTTTGCGCCCCTGGTATTGTACAGGAAGTTAAAAGCGAATTCGGCGTAACGAAGGGCCAGGTAATCCTTTTGTTCTTTTGTTTCACTGACTACCGTTCCTTTCTGCACGTAATGCACCCCGGGTTGAAAGCTGAAACGGGTTTTCCCGATCGGGGCATCCACAATAATTCCTGTTGTAAAACCAAACCGGGAGTCAAAATTGGTATTCTCACCACCTTCTTCACCGTACATATTGGATATGGTAGCACCCCCGGTAATTCCCACCCTGGCTTTCTGTGCAAGCCCGGTCATCTGGAGGCAGAAAAGAGCTAAGGATAGAATAAAAAATGTCCTTTTCATATCAGTAAAATTTTGGTTTACCTACTCGTCTCGCTTTTCGGTTTAGGCGCCGTACTCTTTTTCAGGATTTTCCGGAATCTCCTCTTTCTGCTATTAATTTTAAAAATAGGCTTTTTTACCAGACCACAAAATTAGCGCCCGCGTAAAGATATTTCAGATTCTTAAAATCTGCCGTTTCTTTCTGCAGAAGCCTTTGACTCAACTTTTTAGACTTCAGTTCAGCTTTTATTTGAAGGGCAGGCAGGCAAAAGTACAGGTTGGACCCTGAAAGGCAAACAAAAGTCCCTTCTTTTAGAAAAGAAGGGACCATATTATACAAAAAAGAATGATTAGTCCGGCCTGGCACCCTCTTCAACGGGGGGTTTCTTTTTTCTTTTCTTTCCAAGGATTCCCCGGATGGTAATGACCAGCAGGAAAATGATCAGTGCCGTGCCCCCTATTCCAACAAGCACCGCGGCTGCTTCCGAACCGCTGCAGGAAAGTTCGCAGGCTAAGGAAGCCACCAGCAAAACCAGGCCTAATGCCACCAAAACAGACAAAACAATGAGTGCGGCTTTGCCCCCGTTTGACATGTCAGTTGATTTTTTAATGGCCCGGACCTGTTCTTTCAGTAATTTTTTCCGCTCTTTCCATTTCAATAATTTTCCATTCTCATCTTTCATAGCAGCGGAGAATTCCCTCACAGGTTTATAAGCTTTCGCACTGCTGTCTTTAGGCAGTGAATGACTGGTTGTAACCGAGGCATGTGCAGCAGGAAAATAATTCGATAACATTTCAGGCCGATTCCCCAGGAAAACAATCATGCAGAAAGTGGTAGCCACCAGGAGGGCATCGCAACTTTTTTGCCGGATATAAAAGGCCCGGGCTGTTAATTTTTCTTTTCTTAACCTCCTGGATGGATAAATCAGCAAAGCGGCCAGGCAGATTATTGAAAAAGAAAGAAAAATGTCATAAGACATATCTATCCCGAGATCCCCCAGGAGGACCCCGGTAAAAACGCCCAGGATATTCAAGACAATAAAGGAGATGACGATCAGGAACCGGGCAGTTTTTTTATCTCCTTTTGCCCAAGCAGAAAGTCTTTTCATAATAGGTTTTTAAAATGTCAGAAATCAAGTTTAATGGCAATGGCAGGGTAAGATAGATTAATAAATGATAAATGTTGAAGAACAGGCCCGCTTTCCTTTTTCAGGAATACTGAAATGTTTTCCCCTCTTTTTTTATTGTTAGAGGATGCGATGAACAGCGGAATACTGCCCACCATGGCAGCAGCCCCGGTCACAAGGAGAACAGTACTGGCAGTCGAAGATTTTTGTTCTTCCGGGTTAAATATGTTCACGAGGTTATTGCTCAACTCATTGCTGGCAACAAGAATGCCGGTGGCGGTAAAAGCAAATCCCCCGCCCAGCAGGAGCCAGGCAGCGGTTTGCTGCTTCCTGCTTTTTTTCAGGTAGTCTGTTTTTACAACAGGAATTTCTCCGGTAGTTTGTTGCGCGGTTACGGAAACAGCATAGGTCAGTATCAGCAGGAGTAAGAAACTTATTTTCATAAAAAAGTGTTTAATAGCATTATTGTATTCAGGACCATTCAACCTTGCAGCTTTGACTCCGGCTTTTAATTTCGTTTTATATAAAACTCGCCACCGGTAATTGTTTTTACCACGCCCATATAAGGCTCAGAAGTAAATTCAAAATTTCCTCTTACATAGTTACTACTTATTTCAACCAGGGTTATTTTACCACTGCCATGCAAGGCAGGCGGGAGGAAAGGACTCCCGTACCCGGCGTAATATGCATCCCCGCTGATCCTGATAGTGGCCGCCCGTTGTTTATCGGCCTGGAAAACATAATCCCCGCCAGCCAGGCTTGAACTCTCACTGAGAATATAAAGATTGATAGAGTTGGAGGACCACCCCCCTGTTATCCGCAGGGTTGGATCTGCCGGCCCACCGGGAACCTGTTCCGCCTTATTGGCTGTTATATTAGTGTTGCATTCAAATGCCACCCCGTCAACTTTTCCTCTTACATAAGGAGTAAACGGGTCATTGTCTTTTTTGCATCCGGGTAATGCAATAACAAAAAATACCGCGGCAATAAAAATATTTTTCATGATTTTTTAATTGAATGGTTATGCCTGGACCCGGCACGGGCTATTTCATTTTGTAATGTTTTCATCAGCTTGTCCCAGAAAGTAAAATAGTATCCGAAATTTTTATTGCTTTTCTGGTGATGCAGGTTATGGTGGGTAGCCGAAGTGAGATATTGACCCGGCAGGCTGTTCCGGACCTGATCGGGTATGAACTCAAAACCAAGATGCCCGATCACATTCATCAGGAGAACCAGGAAGGTGAAGAGCAGGAAGGCGAAAAGATGTACCGGCCAGATCGTGATAAAAGGAAAAACAATAAGGCTTTCGAGTAGCGCTTCGAGCGGGTGGAACGAGTAAGCCGCCAGCGGCGTGGGATTGGCTGACCGGTGATGTACCCGGTGGATCTTTTTAAAGAGCCATCTTGTATGGAGCAGCCGGTGAGTCCAGTAAAAATAACTGTCATGAAGAATGATCATGATAACAAGAGTTAAAAAAAAGTAGCCCCACCCGTGCGGGCTCATGTTGGTATAGATCGTAGTGTACCCACGGGTGTAAAGCAGGAAAACGGCGATTCCGACCATTGAAAAAATAAGAATGGTAGAGCAGGAGTACAGGAGTTCATGCTTCATTTGCTTTTTTGCCGGCATGGAAGGCTGGATTTTATATTTTTTCAGGCGCTTCAGCCCCGGGTAATAACAGAGCAGCCAGGCAATCCCTGGTAATAAAAGATAGCGGCCACTGGTAAATCCCAGTGTGACCAGGATCAATAGCCCCCAGTTATCCAGTACGGGGTCAAGGTTGATTATATCCATACGAGTGACTTATAATTTATGCAGCTGTGGTTTTACTTAGTTTTCTTAAGAGCCTGAAATGGGATTGCAAACCACCGGTTATTGAATTATAACGGTAGCGTAAACCGAACTCCAGGGCAGTGGCACGAACTATTTTGGTAATAACCGGGTAATGCACATGACAGTAATTAGGGAAAAGATGGTGTGCTACATGGTGATTCAGTCCGCTGAACATAAAGCTGATAACCCCTGAATCCGGACTGTAATCGTCCGTGGTGCGCAACTGGTGTTCCCCCCAGCTGCATTTAATAAGGCCATCGGCATCCGGTACCACGAAAAGCGAATCTTCCACAACATGATTCGCCAGCAAAGCGAACATGGCAACAATTCCTGAACCTACATGCATCAAAAAAAACCCCAGCAGTACCTGCCAGAAAGGAACCGGCAGGATAAGGCAGGGGAGCACCAGCATGTAAAAAATATAAAACAGCTTACTGGTAAAAAGCATGACCCAGTGAACCCGGTTATGGTGCGCTGCTACGGGACCAATTTTTTGCATCCGGTAGTATTTAAAATCACGGAGCAGCACCCAGAATAAAATATAGAAGGGATATAATACTTTCATGTACCAGTACTGGTACCTGTGTTTTGCCCTGGACTTCGTATACGGCGTTACCCGTACGAGGGCACTTTGTTCAAGGTCTATATCAATACCGTGGATATTGGTGTAAGGATGGTGCGAAACGGTGTGCTTGTATTTATACATGTACCCGTCACCCCCAACCAGGTTGGCAAAACGCAACAACAGCTGGTTAACCCATTTTTTAGAGGAAAATGCGTTGTGCGCGGCATCATGCACAATACTCATGGCTGTAAAAAGAATAAACACGCCCATCAAAAACCAGCTCAGAAAAAAAAGCCCCGGGGGCATGGGGAGAGTAAGTATGCCGGTGTACAGGGACAAATAGATGCCAAAGAATACACAAGCCTTAACAATGGCCTGCGGGTTGGCATAACGGTTAATTTTATTTTCCCTGAAATGTGTATACACCCGGTGTTTAAGCGTATTATAAAATCCACCGGCAGGCTCGGCTTGAAACCTTATTTTTTTCATAAACTGATTTTTAATGATTGCATGTACTGAATAAATTATTAATTAATAATTGTGCACCAAAAACTCATCAATCGCTGCTTTTTCTTTTTCCTTTCAGAAGCCATCCCAGTTTTATCCCGATATAATGACTTTTGAGTGAAGCGTCTTCTGTGTCGCCTGGTAAAAGATTGTTCAGACCTGCATTATAATTTGCAGCGATAAACAACCCATTGGGAAAACGATAACCGGTAAGAATATTGGCGCCTATATCCAATCCTTTCATATCGTCTTCTTCGTCGTTGCCGAAATTAAGATCCTCTGATACGGAGGTGGTTCCATCATCATATTTTGCCTTTCCCGAAATGCCAAAAGCAAAGGAGGGGCCTGCTCCAATAAAGAAGGTCCCGGTATTCCCTGCGCTGTTGTAAATAAAGTTTAACGGGACTTCAATGCTGTTAGCCGTGAGTTTTGCTTTCTCGGTAACGCCCATAAATGTTTGCTCGTCCTTGGTCCCTTTTTGGACAAAATTTACCGCGGGCTGAAAACTGAAGTGTTTTGCTAAAGGGATATCTGCCAGGATGCCGGCTGTTAACCCGGTTATTGAATTGCCGTTTTCAGTTTCGCCATCAAATTTGACCGTATAATTGGAAAACACGGTGCCGGCCGTAAAGCCCACCCGGCTATGCTGGGCAAAACCTGGTAATTCGGTGGCAACAAAGGCGAGAGTTAAAATCAGTAACTTTTTCATAATTTAATTTTTTAGGTGAATAAATTGTTTAGTCGGTTTTCATTTTTTTGAATCAATTCTCCGGTTTTTAAGAATAAAATGTTTAAACAAGAGCAGTAAAATGGCAGGAATCATAAATAAGGTTTAATGGTGAATGGATAGGCTTACTGGCCAGGGGATTCTTACTGCGTGCTGCGTCAACTTCCCCCTTTATGATGCTAAACTATGGTGGCGGAAAACCATTACATAACTGAATTTTGCCTTAACAGTTTCTTGATTTGCAGTTTCTGCTAAAAACCACACCTGAACTGGTGAGGATTTGCACAAAATCCAGTAACTTTTACTGGCCTGGAATGGTTTTGCATTTTTTGCAAATACTTCCGGGCTTATAACTAGCAACTATGTCCACAACCACGTCCCAGGATTTCCTGTTTCAGCGCATCAAGGAGATGCTGCCGCAGCATATTTCCATGGTGGATGCGGTTTCTGAAATCTTACATGTGAGCAGCGACAGTGCTTACCGCCGTATCAGGGGAGAGACCCCCCTTGTGTTGGATGAGGCTAGGCAATTGTGCCATCATTTTCATTTATCGGTGGACCAGCTGCTTAACCTGAAAAGCAGTTCTATCCTTTTTCAAAATATACGGATCAACAACGAGCAGTATTCCTATGAAAAATACCTGGCCGGGCTTATCGGCCTTGTAAATCATATCGGCAGTTTTTTCCAGAAGGAGATCATTTACCTGACCAAGGACGTGCCCATTTTTCATAATTTTTATTATTCCCCGTTGATTGCTTTTCGTTATTTCTTCTGGATGAAGAGTATTTTGCAACATCCCGATTTTACGACCCGGGGATTCCAGTTTAACTGGGTTACTCCTGAAATTGAAAAGTTGAGCCGGGAACTGGCCAAAGCATATACATCGGTACCCTCCGTAGAGATCTGGAATACGGAGTGCATTAACAGCGCTATTTCCCAAATTGAGTTCTGCAAGGATTCGGGACTTTTTTCTTCCACCGCGGATATAAAAATTGTTTATGAATCGCTCGAAGATACCATGCTTCACCTCAAAGCACAGGCGGAGCTGGGATTCAAGTTTATGCCGGGTGATGATTTGCAGGAAAGGAAAACCCCTTTCCGGTTTTTTTATAACCGGGTTATCCTCGGAGATACCACCATCCTGGCCACAACCGATCATGCCCGCACGGTATATCTTAATTACGGGGTACTGAATTATATGACGACCAGCGATGAAGCCTTTTGTGTCCAGTGTCAGGAAGATCTCCAGAACCTGATGCGTAAGGCGACCCTGATCAGCCAGAGCAGTGAGAAGCAGCGAAATATTTTCTTCAATATTTTATTGACCAAAATACAAGAAAGAAAAAAGCATTTGTAATATGACTACAGGGGAACTCCAGCAGCAGTTATTCAAAACTATTAAAACGAAACTGGGCGATAATATTTCCGTGGCTGATGAAATTGCAAAACTACTGGATATCAGTGCTGACAGTGCATACCGGAGAATGCGGGGAGAGAAAACAGTAACATTGGATGAATTGCAGACACTCTGCATTCATTTCCAGATTTCCCTGGATCAGCTGATGGGAGTAAAGTCGGGGGGCATCGTTTTCCAGGGACAGTTCCTGGATAAGAAAACGTTCCGGTTCGAAGATTATGTCACCAGTATGATGCACAACCTTGCCTATATGAACAGTTTTAAGGAAAAGGAATTCTTCTATATGTGCAAGGACCTGCCGATTTTTCATCATTACCATCTCCGCGAAATAGCCGCTTTTAAATGGTTCTTCTGGTTGAAAACCTATTTCCAGTTTCCTGAATTTGAAAGGAAAAAATTCAGGATGGCGGATCACCCTGATGGGCTGTATGTCCTGGAGCAAAAAGTCCTGGCCCTTTACAACCAGCTTCCCAGTGTAGAAATCTGGAACCTGGAGAGTATGAATATCTTCTTTCGCCAGATTGAATTCTACCAGGATGCCCGGGTGTTTGAATCGGATAAAGATGTGTGGCAACTTTATGATGCCATGGAAAAACTCTGGGGCCACCTGGAGCAACAGGCGGCCCTGGGCTATAAATTCCAGTATGGTGATCCGGAAAAAAAACCAATAGGTAAGATCAGGATGTATTTTAACGAAGTGCTGATCGGGGATAATAATATGTTGGTTGTTATGGACGGGGTAAAAATGTCCTATGTAGCGCATACGTCAATCAACTTCATGCTGACACAGGATGTGGGCTTTAATGAAAATATGAACAACCATATCCAGAACCAGATGAAGCGATCTACCCTGATCAGTGAACAAAGCGAGAAAGAACGGTCAAGATTCTTCCGGATTATCCGGGATAAGATTGTAAACCGCAAAGAAAACCTGAAACTTTAGGCTGGCTTGGTTTTAGCTACTATTTATCACTCAAACCTGTTTGTCATGCGAAAATTATTATCTGTTATCATTCTATCAGTATCACTCGCCAGCTGCGACGTATTATCAAATCTGCCTGCGGGCGGTGTAACGGAGGCCGAGGCAGGGGAGGGGATCAGGGAAGCATTGGGGCAGGGCCTGGTCAAAGCGGTTCTCCAGCTGAATAAAGAAGATGGTTTTTTCAAAGATGCTTTTTACAAAATACTGATGCCACCGGATGCAAAAAAAGTTGAGAATACATTGCGGGACCTTGGCATGGGAAAAATGGTCGACAAAGCTGTACTCCAGATTAACCGGGCAGCCGAAGATGCAGCCGGATTTGCCAAACCGATTTTCGTGGATGCAATAAAAAGCATGACGATCAGCGATGCGATAGGTCTTGTCAGGAACGGTGACACAAGCGCCACCCATTTTTTCCGGGTAAAAACTACGGATAAATTGATCGCCGCTTTCCTGCCCGTTATTAAAAACTCCCTGGATAAAGTAGATGCTACAAAATACTACGGGGACGTGATAAAGACCTACAACAATTTCCCCACCACGTTCAAAAAGATCAATCCCGATCTGCCCGGCTTTGTAACAGAACGGGCTACTACGGCTTTATTTGACCTGGTGGCAAAAGAAGAAATGAATATCCGGCAGAATATTGCTGCCCGGACCACGGATCTACTGCGAAAAGTTTTTGGCACCAAATGGTGATTTTTCAAAAAAAATACTTTCCGGTCGGGCATTTTACGCAACTTAAAGTATAAAATAACGTCAAAATAAGCGTTGCAGTAGGGCAATACCCTTAAAGGTTGTTATTTTGAACGCTTATTAACTTAATCATTTTATGAAAACCCGGTTTATCCTCTTTTCTTTCTGTTTGGCCACCCTGCCCGCCCTTTCCTATGCTCAAATCAAACTGCCAGACATCCTGGGCAAAAAATCCAAGGGTATTACTGAAAATGAAGCCGGCCAGGGAGTAAAGGAAGCCTTGCTGCAGGGGGTAACCACCGCGGTGCTGAACCTGAATAAAACAGATGGCTTTTTTGGCAGTGATATTTATAAAATGTTGCTACCACCGGATGCATTAAAAATTGAAAAATCATTGCGCAAGGTTGGAATGGACGAACAGGTAGATAAAGCTATACTGGCGATAAACCGAGGTGCCGAAGATGCAGTAGGTTTTGCCAAACCTATTTTTATGGATGCGATCAGGGAAATGACTATTAAGGATGCTTTAAATATCATCAAAGGGTCAAATGATGCTGCCACCCAGTACTTCAAACAGAAAACCACTGAAAAACTCATCGCGGCTTTTACACCCTCCGTCAAGACATCTTTAGATAAGACAAATGCAACAAAATATTACGGGGATATCGTGAATACCTATAACGGGTTTCCCACCACGTTTAAAAAAGTGAACCCGGATCTTACTTCTTTCGTGGTGGGCAAGGCCGTGGATGCCTTGTTTGACCAGGTGGCAAAAGAGGAGGCTAATATCAGGGCTAACCCGCTTGCCAGGACAACTGATATACTCAGGAAAGTATTTGGCGGTAAATAATTAATCGGGAAAAACACTCCAGAAAAGTAATACCACTCTTCTTCTCGGGTCATCTGTTTTGTAATCAGTAACCTTTGGATTTGGAAAAGACTCTCCTTTCCCTTCATAGAGGTATAGAATATTTCTTATGCCCTGTCCCTTACCGGACCGGTCCGTCGTGAACTGTTGAAAAAGATATATTACTTTTTGTGCCCTGGCACTGGAAAGCTCCTGGTTTAATTCTTTACTGTTTGGATTGTCTGTTTGTAATTTGAGCCGCTCTTTCAGGTCTTTGTACAGGGCACTGGTCTCAGCAATCGTAGTCCCGTCAGCATAGCCCTTGGCCGTGATTACAAGGGAAAGCGGGAAGGAGGGATATTTCTTTATAAAAACATCTATTTCTTTTGCAGCCGGCTCAAAGAAATTCCCAATGGCAGCTGCTACATCCGGGGATACTTCATACTGCCCGGGTTTAAAAATTACATCCTGGTCAAGTTTTACGACCGTATTCCGTTTTAACAGGTCATTGATGAAAGCCACTTTATCAGAAATGTTCTTCAAACTCTTTTGCGATTGCGTTAAGGCTTTTTTTAATTTGTTCCAATCCTCCCTGGCCACTACGGTTCCGCCGATGAGCATGGTGTTTTGAGTGACACGGTTATCAATTTCCCCGGTGGCTGTATTGATGAATTTCCGGATCCGGTTACTGGCGGTATCATCAATTTCATTCAGCGATTGTTTTTGCTGCCTGTGTATGTCGAGTTCGCTCAATGTTTTTTTATGTTGCACCAGCTGGCTGTCAATCCCCGCAATATCCATTTTCCGGGACTGGGCTTTTTTACCGGTTGTACAGGACAGAAAAGTAAAGGTGAGAATAGATAAAAAATATAAAGTATGTTTTTTATGCATACAGAAAGATTATGCGGCTGTCCCTATTAAAGTTATAGAAGTATTTCGAGGAAAACAACCCTCATTCCCCTGCCAGCAGTACCTGCCATGCTTCCCGGATCTTTCCATCCTCCAATAGCTTTTTAGCGTAGGAATGAAGTTCCTTTTCCATTTCCTCCGGATTGACCGAATAATACTGAATGATTTCTTTCAGGCGGTTGTTATAAAAGCTGGGATCGATCAGCGGCACTTCAGTCACATTAGCCAGCTGTCCGAGGTTATTGCCGCTGAGAAGTTTACTGTTTCGTATACTCAATGGTAACGCGTCCACACCAATACCCAGTTCCGTATTTGGTTTTTGCACCTGGAACAGGTTGGTTTCATCGATTTTGCAATACCAGTCACCACCCAGCCGTGCCACATGATGCAGGTTCCGCTGGTCTATTTTTTTATTTTCATCCAGCAGGGTATCATCAATATGCATCCGCAAAACTTCGCAGATCACCAGGTTCCCCGCACCGCCCCCGGTACCCAATGGTTTTATTTCAATTACATGACATTCCAGTTTTACCCTGCTTTCTTTAACCATCGGGGGTTTTACGAGGGTTGCAGGTTGTTCGGTAAAACCAGCCTTGCTGAATTCATTTACTTCTTTGGGAAATTCACAACTGGCCAGCGAGGTTTGCTGCACCATATCGTAGGTGACAATATTAATAACCACTTCAGGCACTTCCAGCACATTTTGCAGACTGTGTTTGGTTGTATTATCCCTTACTCTTCTTGACGGCGAAAAAATAACAATGGGTGGATTGGAAGAAAATAAATTGAAAAAACTAAAAGGGCTCAGATTAACATGGCCTGCTTTGTCAATGGTGGAAGCAAAACAGATGGGTCTTGGTGCAATAACGTGCTGCAGGTAGTATTGCTTTTCCCCGGTTTTTAAGTCTTTTAAATCAATAATCATTTGTTTGGCTTAACCGTGAAGGCACTAAGATTCGCTGCGTTAATAATTCTTTATGATGCTTTTCATACCATCTTGCAATAGGGTAACATTAAAGTTGATTAATCCAGGGCGCTTTCGAGGTTGTACAATAATATTATTTCTTTAATTTCAAAATGCTCCATTCCGTTTCCTCCGCCATTATGCTGTTGGATAATTTTCCGAGCCCGTCTATTTCCATTTCCACCACGTCCCCGGGTTGCAGCCATTGTTCGGGATATAGTGGATCATTCAACTTCC
Organism: Chitinophagaceae bacterium; assembly: GCA_025449935.1. GTDB lineage: Bacteria > Bacteroidota > Bacteroidia > Chitinophagales > Chitinophagaceae > JJ008. Next base: position 48,984 of record JANWIJ010000010.1, on the reverse strand, counting down.
CCGTGCCATTCAATTCAAGGAAACAGCCCGTACCGACAGTTCCACTGCCAATCACATCGCCAGGGTAAAGGTCCACGCCATAAGATGCCCTTTCAATGATTTCAGCAAAGGTCCAGTCCATATCTCCCAAATTACCTTCGCTCACCTGTTTGCCATTTACCCAGCATTGCATCCGGAGGTTCCAGTTTTTCCCGGCATGGTTGTCTTTTGCAGGGATTTCAAATGACTGCAATTCATCCAGCGTCACGAGCCATGGACCAATGGCGGTAGAAAAATCTTTTCCTTTGGCAGGTCCCAGGTTCAGCAACATTTCTTCCATCTGCAACCTTCTTGCACTAAGGTCATTCATGATCATCAGCCCGCCAATATATTCTTCTGCTTCCACCGCCTTAATGTTTCTGCCATGTTTACAGATTACAATCGCCGCTTCGAGCTCAAAATCCAGTTTTTCAAAATGATCCGGCATACACTTTATCTCACCGGGGCCGGTAATACTATGGTGATTGGTGAAATAAAAAATGGGAAACTGGTCAAACTCCGGTATCATATCCGCCTTCCTGTTTTTCCTGGCTGCGGCCACATGCTGCCGGAATGCATAACCATCGCGGCAGCTGGTGGGGAAGGGGACCGGGGCGAGTAACTGCACGTCTTTCAGGGCAACACCTTTATTGCTTGTTCTTGTTCCTTCCCTTAATAGTAACTCACCGGCCTGCGCTACGGGGAAACTGTCTTCCCAGTAATTCAAAAACATATTCATGCTGTTTGGCAAATCCGGGTGGAGTACTTCCATCTCGTAAATCGTTTCATTGATCAGTACACCGAGCTGTTCTCTCTCTTCTTTCAGGTAAGAAACTAATTTCATAATCTGCTTAAATTAAACCTGCCGGCAGGCAGGGAGGCGCTAAGTTAGCAAGGTTGTTTGTAAATTGAGTGTATGAAAAAATGGTTGCTGATTTACCTGCTGCCTTTGCTGCTGGCAATAAAGGCAAATTCGCAAAGCTGGATCCGGGTCAATCAATTGGGCTATACACCCGGCGGAATAAAAACAGCTGTGTGGGGCAGCAAAAAAGAATTATCACCTGCCCGGTTTCACCTCGTGGAGGCCGGTACAAAAAAAATTGTTTATACCGGAACGGCCGGCAAAACATTCGGAGCTTATGGCCCGTTTAACCAAACCTGCCGCCTGGATTTTTCAGCTTACAACAAAACAGGACGGTACTACTTACAGGCCGGGGGCTACCACTCACCGGAATTTGAAATTGGTAATGATGTTTATAAGGGAGCCGCGGATTTTTGTTTACGATATATGCGCCAGCAGCGTACGGGCTTCAACCCATACCTGAAAGACAGTTGTCATACGCATGACGGATACACCTTGTATGGGGCAAAGGCAGGGATCGAAGACAGCACGGGAATCGATGTGGTTGGGGGATGGCATGACGCATCAGATTATTTACAGTATAGTACCACCTCTGCCAATGCTACCTATCATTTGCTGATGGCTTACCGGGACTATCCAAAAGTATTTGCCGATGAAAAACGGGCGAATGGACTAGACGGACAAAATGGGATAGCCGATATACTCGATGAGGCCATATGGGGCCTTGACTGGTTATTAAAAATGCACCCAAGACCTGACTGGATGTTTAACCAGATCGCAGATGACCGTGACCATATGGGCATGCGGATTCCAGGGCAAGATACTTTTTACGGGAGGGGTTATGAACGACCGGTATATTTTGTTAGTGGTGAGCCGCAGCAACGGGGTAAATTCAGGAATAACACCACCGGCACTTCTTCAACAGCCGGGAAATTTGCCAGTGCGTTTGGCCTGGCCTATTATTTAACTGACAGTTTATTCCGTGACAGGGATGGGAAAAATAGTTTCTACTTTAAAGCATTTAATGCAAATGCATACGGCTTATTAAAGCCGGGAGTAACACAAACGGCTTCTATCAAATCTCCTTATATCTATGCGGAAGATAATTGGGTGGATGATATGGAACTGGCAGCCGTTAACCTGTCTATGGCTATCTCTAAATTCAGTGAGAAACACCCGGATAAAAAAGTTTCGGTTGAATGGCCCGCCAGGTATATTGATGACGCCTATCGGTATGCTGGACAGGAGCAGGTTACGCCCTGGATGGGGGCCGACACAGCCAGGCACTATCAATGGTACCCGTTCATCAATATTGGTCATTATGAGCTGGCCAAACAGTTAAACGATAAAAGAAGAGATACCGTCGCCGGGTATTACCAACAAGGAATTCAACGGGTCTGGCAGAAAGCAAAATTAAATGCATTCTACCGTGGCATTCCTTTTATCTGGTGCAGTAACAATCTCACTACGTCCTTTGCTATCCAGTGTTACTGGTACCGTGAATTGACAGGTGATAGCAGCTTTTCAGCACTTGAACAGGCAAACTTCGACTGGTTGTTTGGCTGCAATCCCTGGGGAACAAGCATGGTCTATGGTTTGCCATCACGGGGCGATACACCTGCTGATCCGCATTCTGCCTTTACCCACATAAAAAATTATCCGATTGACGGGGGATTGGTCGATGGTCCTGTGTACGGAAGCATTTACAAAAATCTTTTTGGTATTAAATTATATCAACAGGATGAGTACGCTGAATTTCAAAGTGACCTGGCCGTGTACCATGATGATTATGGAGATTACAGCACCAATGAACCTACCATGGATGGCACTGCTTCACTGATCTATTTGCTCGCAGCCAAGGAGGGAGAGTCACCGAGGTCAAAACCCCGCCTGTCACCTGCAGCAACGGGTTCACCGGTTCCGGTAAACAAAAATTTTACCTATAGCCACGGCGCCATTATCCGGGGAGATAGTACAAAAAAGCAGATCGCCCTGGTATTTACAGGGCATGAGTTTGGTGACGGACTCGATTTTACCAGGAACACATTGAACCACGAAAAAGTAAATGCGTCTTTCTTTTTTACGGGCCAGTTTTACAGGACTGACTCATTTGCGCGAACCATCAGGCAATTAAAAAATGACGGTCATTACCTCGGGGCGCATTCTGACAAACACTTATTGTATTGTGACTGGAACAAAAGAGACAACCTGCTGGTCACGCGGGCTGAGTTTAAGACAGACCTGGTTGATAACTATACATCGATGCAGGTTCATGGGATTGCTGATAAAAGAGCGGTTTATTTTCTCCCTCCATTCGAATGGTATAATGACAGCATCGCGACCTGGACAAAAGAAATGGGCCTGCAACTGATCAATTATACACCGGGCACAAGAAGTCATGCAGATTACACCTGGCCCGGGATGAAGAACTATCAAAACAGCGAAACGATTTATAATTCCATCATTAATTATGAAAAATCCGGGTCTGCCGGTTTGAATGGTTTCATTCTTTTGGTGCACCCGGGTACTGATCCTAAAAGAACTGATAAATTTTATCATCGCCTGCCCGGTCTCATCAGATATTTGAAAGCGAAAGGCTATCAGTTTCAAACAGTTGAACAACTTTTAACGAAGTAACAGGCTATACCCAAAAGGCCGTAAAAACCTGCCGGGCGTCACCTGTTCTCATTCACCCACCTAATCTTTATCTTTGGGGCATGGAGTTCGAAAAAATTCATAATAAGGGTCAGGCCCAGCTATTTAAGAATCCTTACCTGGAAATGCTGACCAAGACCCACCCGCTGGTGATCTGGGGAATGTACCTGCCCGTGATCATCTATATGCTTTATTACAGCGGGAATGGCCCCGGGTTTACAACCGGGCGGATTTTCCTGACATTCCTGGGAGGGATGCTCTTCTGGACTTTTTTTGAATACCTGGCTCATCGCTTCCTGTTTCATATGATTGCAAACAGCGGGAGAGCCAAAAAATTCATTTATACTTTACATGGTAATCATCATCATTACCCAAGAGATAAGCAGCGGCTGTTTATGCCACCCGTCCCAAGTCTCATCCTCGCCAGCGCTATTTTTGGGTTGATGTATCTTTTACTGAGACAGCAAACATTTATGTTTTTCCCGGGTTTTCTGCTGGGGTACCTTATGTATGGTACCATGCACTATGCCATTCATGCCTGGAACCCACCGTTTAAATGGATGAAAGGATTGTGGAGAAATCATCACCTGCATCACTACAAGAATGAGCACAATGGTTATGGGGTTAGCTCTACTATCTGGGATCACGTGTTCGGTACGATGTTCGACCTGAAGAAAGAAAAGGAAGATAAGGAAAAGGTAAAAGAGCTCATGTTCGAAAAAAAAGAAAAATAGCTCACCACTTATCCTCTTCATCAATATCATTGTCCCGCTGACGAAACTGTTGGCGGGTTTTTATTTTTTCCAGCTGACGGGCAATCACCAGTTCAGCCATTAACCCCGCGGCATTCTCGCCCGCTTTTAGTTCAAGCAGTTGTTTCAATTTAAATTCATCCACATCAATGCGGTAGAGATAGAAAACCAGTTTTTCAAAATCGTGTTCGATGAGATGGTTAATATGACCACGCAGTTTCTCCTGCAACTCTTCATAAGACATCGTAAGGGGCAGGCTCAGTTCAAATGACTGGTTTATCCCTGCGATCATATTTGTGTTAATGGGTATCACAGTTACTTAAAATTTTTCCATTACCCCCATTCCAAATAAGGCAAAATCATATTTGACCGGGTCTTTACTGTCCAAAGTTCGCAGGTATTCCGTTAACTCAACTGCCGCCTTCCAGTCTGTCTGCTTTCGCTTAAGTATCCCTAATCTCCGGGCTACCCTGGCTACATGCAGGTCGATGGGGCAAATCAGCACCGCCGGGGAAATATTTTCCCAGATACCGAAATCAACACCGTGGTCATCTTTCCGAACCATCCACCGCAAAAGCATATTTAATCGTTTACAGGTCGAATTTTTTTCAGGGCTGGCAATATGTTTCCTGGTCCTGGCAGGTATATGTTCCAGTGAGAAAAAGTAGTGATAGAAACCTGTTAGCATATGGGCTGGGGTATTTCCATGCATGGTAAAAGCGGTTTCCAGGCTTTCGTGCCGCGAATAATGATAACGGAAGAATTCGATAAAATAGAGCAGGTCAGTTGTATTGAAGGTCCGGTGCCTGAATGACAACAGTTTTTTAATACCGGATTCACGGGAAGTCATACAAAAATCATGGGGCTTCATACCCATTAGCTGCATGAGCTCCTTTGATTTTTGGATAATGGTATTGCGGTTACCCCAGGCGAAAATGGCTGCAAAAAACCCGGCAATCTCTATATCCTGTTTTTTAGTAAAGAGGTGGGGAATACAAATGGGATCTGCGGGAATAAAAAAAGGTTGATTGTAAAGATCAACCTTCTTGTTCAAGAAGTCAGGTAAATAAGCTGGTTTAGTCATTTTGCTGATCCGTTCAGACAGGGTTTCTTCCCTGGATGAGACGAAGCAAAATTGCAATAATTGCAATCACCAACAGCACATGAATGATACTTCCTGCTGAAAAAACAAAGAAGCCCAATAGCCAGCCTATTATCAGGATTACTGCTATAAGATAAAGCATGTGAAATGAGTTTTAGGTTTATCAATAACACTTTTCAGTTGCACAAAGCCAGTAATACTAATTCTGTGCCAACGATAAGGCGACATTTCAAAAAATATTACCGCTGTTTTTCACCGGGTTATAGATTTAAATACACTTATTTGGGAATAACTGCCCCACTTCCGGAAATATCTGTTGTAATAAGTGGGTTACCCCGGTAGTACACATTTCCGCTTCCTGCTATTTTTACTTTGAGCTGGCTGTTAACGGCAATTTCCGTATTACCACTTCCCTGGGTGGTTGTTTCCGCTTTATCCGCTACAAAACCGAGTGCATATATATTCCCGCTTCCGGCAATGGAGGAGAAAAAACGCTGGACATCACCCGCGCCGATACTGATACTTCCTGATCCCGAAATAGAAGCATTGAATTCAGTAGTGCCGGTAAACGCACCAGTTGTATTGATCGACCCGGAGCCAAATAAACTCAGGCCATTCAACCCGGGCATCGTGATAAAGACTTCCGTATTATCATTCTTTACATTCACATAATCCCGGTATCCTAACTGAAGGGTATTATTCACCAGCTTCGTTTCATAATAAGGTAGCAGGTTGCTGTAACCCTTTACTTCAACTTTAAAAACGGGGCCCTTGTTGATGTATACCGGTGTACTGCCGGATGCCGAAATAGCTGTAAAATTATTGACAGCCCTGGCTTCTGTTATTACCGGACCGTTCCCATTGATCCGCTCTTTTGTGCAGGATAATAATAATGACAACATGGCACTTACGCTTAACATTGCAAATTCTCTTTTCATACTTTTCGGTTTAATGATTAAATATTTTTTCCTGGATATGTGGCAAATATAAAACCCGGAAAAAGGGTGTTTCCGGTGAAGCGTGATAAAACGGAACCGGGAAAACAAAAAAACAACACGAAGCAGGTAAAATGCCGGCTGAAGAAATTCAAAACAGGGCAAACCGTTATTTATTCAACCATTCTTTAAAGGCTGGCGCCCTTTTTTGACTGATAATTACCTCCTCATCATAAACAGGCAGCAGGTGGATTGCCAGCCTCCCATTGTCTTCGTTGGTGAAATAATGGCAGGCTTTCAGGTTGATAATGAACTGTCGGTTGGCCCTGAAGAAAAGAATGTCCTCCAGTAATTTCATCAATTCATCCAATGAATGATTGAGCAGGTAAGTTTCAGCCTGGAAAGTCTTGAGGGTCGTATAATTTCCGTTTTTGAAGAAATAGGCTATTGTCTCTACGGGTATAGGTATGTTTTTATTGCCGGATACGGCCACCAGTATTTTTATTTTATTTAAATAGCCGGTTTCAATAAAATCATTTTCTTCTTCGCCGGCCGCTGAAACAGGTTGGTCGGGAAGTACCGGTATAACATCAGAACCCGTTTTTACATTTTGCAGGGTAAATAGTTTTGCTTTCAGTGACAGCAGCTCATCTTTGCTTTGCTTGCTTTCCTGGTAGAAGTAATAACCGGCGTAGACTATGTTCCAGAATATGATAAACAAAACGGATATGGGAAATTCAGTATGAAAGAATGGAACTTCTTCGCGCCGGAAACCAAGAATAACGAACAGGTACAGGTACATATAACCCAGCACAAAAGCAGCCGGAATAAGAATACCCGCAATAAGCTGGTAGGCAAGGCGGGTAGTTAACTGGCTGTTCCAGGGATAATATTGATCAAAATAACCGGAGAGGAGGCTGATATAACTGATGACCATAAAAATCAGCAGGAAGCTGGAAACAAGATCTGCCCAGAAATACACACCATTAATAATTCCGGAAAAAGAATCGGATCCCAGGAAAATAAAGAAAAGGGAAAAAACCAGGGAAACAACAATCCGTACCCAGAAATCCCGGCGGTATGATGGCTGGACACTCATGCACCACTCTTACCCGATTGCTTTTTTCAGATCTTCGATCAGGTCTTCAGCATCTTCGATGCCCACGCTTAAACGAATCAGGGAATCACTTAACCCGTTTTTAATCCTTTCTTCCCTTGGAATGGAAGCATGGGTCATGCTGGCGGGGTGATTGATCAGCGATTCAACGCCGCCAAGACTTTCCGCCAGGGCAAAAAGGTGGGTAGAGGACAGGACTCTTTTTGCTTCCTCTACACTGTCATTCTTAAGTTCAAAGGAAAGCATACCGCCAAAATCCCGCATTTGTTTTTTGGCAATGGCATGCCCCGGGTGATCTTCAAAGCCGGGCCAGTATACTTTAGCTACTTTGTTGTGATTACGGAGCCAGTTAGCGATAATTTTTCCATTTTCACAATGTGCTTTCATCCTTACCCCCAGCGTTTTTATTCCCCGTAATACCAGGAAACAATCCATGGGTCCGGGAACGGCCCCGCAACTTTTTTGCAGGAAGTACAATTTTTCTCTCAGGTCTGTATCATTCATTACTAAACAGCCCTGTATAACATCGCTATGCCCGCCCAGGTACTTGGTGACAGAATGCATGACCAGGTCAGCGCCCAGGTCGAGCGGGTTTTGCAGGCAGGGTGAGGCGAAGGTATTATCCACGCATACCAGGATATTTTGTTTTTTGGCAAGGGCCGTTACTGCTTCAATATCGCAGATATTCATGAGGGGATTGGTTGGCGTTTCCAGCCAGATCAGTTTTGTATTATTATTGATGAAGTTCCTGATAGTCTCAACATTATGCATATTTACATAGTGGAACCGGATACCAAATTTTTCAAACACCTTGGTAAAAAGGCGATAGGTGCCTCCATACATATCATTACCACAAATCACTTCATCGCCCGGTTGCAATAACTTAATGACGGCATCTGTAGCAGCCACACCGCTGCTGAAGGCCAGGCCGTATTTACCATTTTCAATAATGGCCAGTGCTTCTTCCAGGGCTTTACGGGTAGGATTCTGGCTACGGGCATATTCAAAACCTTTATTTTTTCCCGGCGCTTCCTGGACATAAGTAGAAGTTTGAAAAATCGGGGTCATAATAGCACCAGTGGAAGGATCAGGCTCTGCACCGGCATGGATAAATTTAGTGGCAAGCTTCATAATTGTGAGTTATAGATTAAGAAGTGCAAAGATGCTGAATTCAGTTCATTTAAAGAGGGATGCTGAGGACAGGTACCGCCAGTCATAGCTATTTGCCGTGTAGGAGGCATGCGCCTGATTTTCCCTGTTCAATACACGGGGGTTCAGTACTTTTTCATCCACTAATTTGCTTTTCGCATCCCGGATAGCTTGCTGCACTGGCGGGCTTTCCATCCAGCTTTTTTGCGGGGGCTCGAAACCAATCTTATCCTTTCTCCAAATTATTGATTCCGGCAATTTATTCCGGAGTGTTTCGCGCAACAACCACTTGGTCCACCCATTCCGGATCTTAAAATGGCCCGGCAAAGAAAAAAGGAAGGCAACCAGCTCATGCGACAGAAACGGCAATCTTATTTCCCGGCCATTAGCCATAGAATTCCGGTCGGCATACCGGAGTAATTCCCCAAGGCCATGTATACAGGTATTGAAATATAAGACCCCATTTAGTGTAAAATGTGGCGGAACCGTATAATAGGCTTCTTTACTCTGTAATTTTACAAAGTCTTTGTTCAGGTCTTCATGACCGATAGCTTTGAGGAGGTATTGTTTTTCCATCACAATAGTGGCAAAATCGGGAAAATAGGAAGCAATCATATTTTTAAATCCAAAATCCACGGTCACCCCCAACTTTTTGGCCGCATCTAATTCTTTGCTCCGGTATAATTTCCTGTTACGGAATAATTCCTGCCAGTACCATTTGTAGTATTTATTATATCCGGCCAGGGTCTCATCGGCTCCCTGCCCGTCCAGGAGTACTTTGGTATTGTGCTGTTTTGCCAAACCGTAAACTTTATATTGTGCAAATACACTGGCTGAGCCAAAAGGCTCTTCCTGGTGGTAGCAGAGTTTTTCCCAATCATTCATCAGCTGGGCTGCAGACAGATCCACCGTAAATTGCGAGAGACTAAAATTAGTGGCAACTTGCTTTGCATACCCGGATTCGTCTTTTTCAAAACCAGGAAACACCGCCGTAAAACTTGCAGGGTTGTAATTCAGGGCCCGGAGTTGATTTATAACAGCCACAACTGCGGAACTGTCAAGGCCACCGCTTAAAGATGTTCCAATGGTTACATCACTTCTGAGCCTTCTTTGGACCGAAGTGGTAAAAAGATGACTGAACTGCTCAATGGCTTCCGTATCTGTAATTTTTTTATCCTGGTTTTCCGGGTCAATACTCCAGTATTTTTCCAGGACCAGTTCTTTATTCTTAAGGGTATAAGTTAACGTAGTGGCTGCCGGCAGCTGGTTGATGTTTTCATAAAAGGTCTCCCCGGGGTCTTCCGGGTTATCAGTGTAACCAATAGTGATAAAGTTGAAAAGCATTTTCTGGTTGGGGGTTCTTTCAATACCCGCCCCCCAGAGTGCCTTCATTTCAGAAGCAAAAAGAAACCGGGCACGATCATAAAAATAATAAAAAGGCTTTTCACCAAAACGATCCCGGGCGGCAAAGAACTCTTTTTCTTTTTCATCCCAGATGGCAAACGCAAACATGCCATCCAGCTGTTCCACACAATCACGTTGCCAGCAATCGTAGGCTGCAGCGATTACCTCCGTGTCAGTTTGAGAATGAAACGCGTATCCCTTCTTTTGCAATTCAGCTTTCAGCTCAATATAATTATATATTTCACCGTTATGAATGATGGTGTAACGGTGCAGGTAATGCATGGGTTGGTTGCCGGCCGTGCTTAAATCAATGATAGACAAACGGCGATGACCGAACAAAACGGTCCCGGGTTCATTTTGCCACAAACCCTCTCCATCCGGCCCGCGATGGGCCAGGGCATCTGTCATTTTTTTTAGCTGCTCTTTCCCATACAAGGAGGGATCGGATTGTATGATTCCGGTAATACCACACATGCTGTAAATATCTGTAATAATTTTTGCCGGTACCGACAAAGTTTACGCTGTTGTCATCTACGGATTCAGAAACTTACGGGTAACCTGGCTTCCGTTCTTTCCCAGGCCATGACGAGATCAGCCCCCGTAGTTGTTTTTTCAAAAACCATTGTAAAAAATTCAAAGAAGTTGCTGGTCTCTTTAGCGGGTATTGTAAACCGGGCAATATCTTTTGCCGGATCGGGGTGAAGTCCCCAGCTGTCTATATTGCTGTTAAGTACTATTGTCCAGTTACCGGGTTGTGGAATACAGTACAGCACATAGCGGCCGGCATTTATTTTTTTACCTTGTATGGTTGCCCGGGTATAAAGATCCAGCTCTGTAGCCTCATTTGCTCCAAGCCGCCAGGGCTCACCATATTTCAGAACAGCGGGAAAAAGTTGACGGCCCTGCAGGTAAGGACGACTATAGATCACCCTTGCTTTCAGGGTTAGATCATCCAGGCTGTCACTCATTTTTAACTTGGGGTATTCGGCAGGATAATAACTCATATCCATGGGAGACCGGTCAACGGGGGCATAAGCGTTTAAAGCCCGTTCAGGGTGTACAATACCGGAGGAATCCGGAGAGGCTTCCCTGGTTGGCGGGTTTTGTTTTTCCTTTTCATTATTACTATTGCAGGCGGTCAGTAGCAGAAAAGCAAGAAATGAAATGATTATTCTCATGGCTGTGGCATTAAAAAGTGACCGGTAAAGTTGCTTTTACATTATCCCAGGCGATCACAAGATTAAAACCTGCTGTCGCTTTTTCAAATACCATCGTAAAAGATTCAATAACCACATCTGTTTTTTGTACCAAAGCAACAGCTCTTACCACATCCTTTTTTTCGTTGTATTTAAAAGAACCCCAGGTGTCAGTCTCTTTATTCAAAATAATGGTCCAGCTGTTTTCATTGACCACTGCATATAACGTGTAACGCCCCTTATTTATTTTTTTTCCGCCAATACGGACGTTTTTATAGAATTCGATTTCGGTGGCTTCATTAGCACCGAGCCTCCATAGCTCACCATATTTTACCAGCCCCCCAAAAATCGTTCTGCCAGCTTTTTGCGGGCGGCTGTAGATGATCCTCGCCAGGAGCGGCTCAGTTATTTTGTCCTGAATTTTCAGCACCGGGTAGTTGCCAGGGTAATAGCTCATGTCCATTGGGGATTTATCGACGGCCGGTAGCGTTCCGGTTTGTGCCAGCAGGCAGATAAAGAAAAATTGAAACACAGCGAGCAATGCCAGAGGTTTTTTCATATAAAAAAATAATTTACAAAAATAAAACGATTTAGTTAGCGGCAGGTTACCATTTATATGACGGATTTCAGTTCATTTTCCAGTTCGCTGAACCTGGAAAAAACAACGGGTTTTGCCGTGGTCCAAAAATGACGGTAACAATCTTTCAAAAGTTGGTAGCGCTGTTCAAATAAATGAAAAGCGGTATCGCTTTCCGATAAATAAGCGGCTCTTTTTACTACGCCCCCCAGGCTTTTCCCCGTGCCCCACCGGGTCCTGTAATGAAAGAGCCAGTTTTGCTCCTTCATATACCCAAAATGGCTGGCAAAAGGTTCCGGCATCCATCGAAAATAATTTTCCAGTAATCCATAGGTCTGTTGCGAAAAACGAAATAACGAGGTCTCCGTGAATTCAGTTTCATCCATAGCCAAAAAATGATCATAGATCACATCAACCAGGGCCCCGCTGTATAAACGATAGGCCGGCCGGAAAATTTCTTTGGCTTCCCGGGTAGCTTCATGCCCATCGGTAAAGGTATCAATGAAACGATGCAGGGCAATCCCTTTTTGAATAGGGACCGGGTAGTCAAATTTTTTTTTCCCTTTCACAAAGTCGCTGATCATGTTACCGGCGAGTATTTCCGGGTGCCCGAAGGAAAGGTATGCATGCGCCAGGTAGTTCAAGGGGTAAAGTTAAGGCACAAAATTTTTCCGCTTAACCGGATATTTTCTGTTGTTTATACAACCGGTAGGAATAAACGAAAGGAATGATAACCAGCGCGGCCGTTATTGTAAAGAAAATAATAGCGGAAAACAACGGCGGGGTAAACAGGCAAATAACGGCGATCAGCAACCCACCGCTGAACCAGAGTTTCCCGGCAATGGCATGTGTCTTTCTCCAGTTGTCCGCATTTTCCAGTGTCCATGGTAAACGGAAACCAGCGAAATAATTTGGCTTAAGGTTGGGCATATAATTACCAATCACTGCAAACAAAAGCCCCACACCGGAAAAGACTATCCCCATGGATAATTGTATATCCCCGCGGAGACTGCTGTGAATAATCAGGAAAAGGAGTAATGACACGAATACGACGACCGCAAAAGCTATCCGGCGTAAACGTTCCTTGTTTTCACCGGCATGTTTTTTTGGATCAATACGATAAATATTTGTCAGCAGGAAATAGACAAGAATATTAGTGCCAATAAGTATGGCGACCAGACCGATCAGCTCATTTTTACTGCCATACCTGTCGGGGTTTCCCTGGAGGTTGTAATGCATGGCAACCTTTTCCGGTAATTGGTTCCATACAACAGCCAGGTAGATGGCGGGTGCTGCAATAACCAGCCAGACGATTTTTGACAGTATATTTTTCATGATCATTTTTTTTTCGATTTGAACTGTAAGAACCATTTCAATATTTCATCCACTACGGTTGTGTTTAAGGAGTAATAAACAAACTGACCTTCCTTTTCAGCGAATACCAGTTTTGCCTGTTTAAGCAGGTCCAGGTGATGGGAGATGCTGGGAAAAGAGATATTGAACTTGTCAGCAATTTCTCCCGCGGTCATATCTTTTGCCTGCAGCATTTCCAGTATTGCACGCCGGGTCGGGTCATTCAGGGCTTTAAAGACAATATTCATACGGCAAACATACAATTAAATATTTAGACAACTGTCTAAATATTTTTTAACTCCCGAAGCCAGATAGAAATGGTCCTCGTAATGAGTGAGTTCGGCGGATAACCGGTATTTAAAAATGTTCAGCGGTTAACCGTTCCTCACTTCTGTTAACAGCAATTAACACTCCCCGCCACTAATCACAATTGACTTGCGATGGGCTGTAACCTGATCTACTTTTGTTTCGTCACACTAATCAAATAAATAACTGACAAAACCCTGTTTGCCCCAGGCAGACATAACCAACAAAAAACCTTACAAATGAAAAAGATGATTTTGACACTGGCAATTGCTGTTAGCACATTAAGTGCTTTTGCCGGGGAAGAGAATGTTAACCAGAAAGTACTGGATGCCTTTAAAACTGAGTTCAGCACAGCGAAAGAAGTTGCATGGTCAGCCGGAAACAACTATTACAAAGCCACTTTTACCTATAATGGCAAACATGTATTTGCATATTATAAAGAGAATGGCGAACTGCTCGGGCTTACCAGGTATCTCAGCCCGGCTGATCTGCCGATTTCTTTGCAGAGAAGTCTGAAGAACGATTATGAGGATTACTGGATCAGCGACCTTTTTGAAGTAGTAAAGAATGAAGAGTCCGGGTATTACATCACGCTGGAAAATGCGGATACAAAGCTGGTCTTAAAAGCAGGTGATATTTATGGATGGAGCGTTTACCAGAAAAATAAAAAGGTATAATTACTGACAATAGTTTTGGTGTGTGGTAAAACAAGCCCCGTTTCCGCTATGCGGAGCGGGGTTTTGTATCTCTGTCATGTTACCCGATATTTCGCAGCGTTAAAGTAATTAACATTGCCTCCCGCAAATCACAATTCACTTGCTTTCGCTTTGGGGTACACTTACTTTTGATTTGTGCGAATCAATGATCGTTAACTATTAAACCTAAGCCATGAAAAAAATCATTTTATCATTGTTGGTGTCGCTGACAGCCGCAGCAACAGTATTTGCCAGTGACGAAACCGAAGTAAGCAAAGAAGTACAGGCATCATTCAAAAAAGAATTCGCAGGATCCCAGTTGCTGGACTGGAGCCAGCAGGGAGAATACCTGAAAGCGACTTTTATTCTTGCCGGTGTGCGGACGGTCGCGTATTTCAGTGAGGACGGAAAATTACAGGGCAGCATCCGGGGTCTTTTCTATGACCAACTACCGTTAATGGTGATTACCTCTGTTGACAAGCGGTTTGAATCTTCTGAAGTGATTGATGTTTGCGAGATTAGCAATGCAGGAGGGACCAGTTACCGGCTTACGCTCGATGCAAATAATAAAAGGTACCGGGTAAGAACTGATTCAGAGGGAAATATCACCGAAATAGAAAAAGTGAAGAAGTGACCTTTTTTGAATAGCAGTGAAAGTTCTGTCGTTTACGGCAGAACTTTTTATTTTTGCGGCTCTTACCCGCATTGTCTCACGGTATTGTGATCTGAAGGCGGTCAGTAAATTTTTTTACATGGAAAAGGGACCCGTTTCACAATTCATTCAGCATCATTACCGGCATTTTAATGCTGCAGCACTGATGGATGCGGCCAAAGGTTACGAGACCCATCTCAACGAGGGAGGTAAAATGATGGTCACACTTGCCGGCGCTATGAGCACCGGGGAACTGGGGATTTCACTGGCCGAAATGATAAGACAGGGAAAAGTGGACATTATCAGTTGCACAGGTGCCAACCTGGAAGAAGATGTAATGAACCTGGTTGCACATTCCAAATACAAACGCATTCCCAATTACCGGGACCTTACACCGGAACAGGAGTGGGAACTACTGGAAAATCATTATAACCGCGTAACTGACACCTGTATCCCGGAGGAAGAAGCTTTCAGGAGGTTACAAAAGCACCTGGTAAAACAATGGAAAGATGCAGAAGCAAAAGGAGAACGTTTTTTCCCGCATGAGTTTTTATATAAAACAGTACTTAGCGGTGACCTCAAACAATACTACGAGATTGATCCGAAGGATAGCTGGATCGTGGCGGCAGCAGAAATGAATATACCAATCGTTGTACCCGGTTGGGAAGACAGTACAACCGGAAACATTTTTGCCAGTTATGTGGTAAAAGGTGAATTAAAAGCCAGCACCGTAAAAAGCGGTATTGAGTATATGGTATGGCTGACCGACTGGTACAGGAATAATTCAGCGGGCAAAGGAGTGGGCTTTTTCCAGGTTGGCGGGGGTATTGCCGGCGATTTCCCGATCTGCGTGGTGCCCATGATGTACCAGGACCTCGAATGGCATGATGTTCCCTTCTGGAGTTATTTCTGCCAGATCAGTGATTCCACCACTTCCTACGGCTCCTATTCCGGTGCAGTGCCGAATGAAAAAATTACCTGGGGTAAATTAGATATAAAGACGCCCAAGTTTATTGTAGAAAGTGATGCGACTATTGTAGCTCCCCTGATCTTTGCCTGGGTGCTGGGATGGTAGGAAGTTATTAACTGCAAAGCGACTTTCCCGGGTCGCTTTGCAGTCAGAATATATTCAAAGGTATTTGTCAAAAACCTTTTGGTTTTTCCAGTTTTAGATCCCGTTTTAGCATGTTATCCCGGTTGGCCATTTCCCAGGCTGTGTAAAATACCAGCTGGGCCCTTTTGGCCATCATCGGGTAGTTTATTTTATCCGGGGTATCTGTTGGACGGTGATAATCCGCATGTGTTCCGTTGAAGTAAAAAATGATTGGTACACCTTTCTCGGCAAAATTGTAGTGATCGCTCCGGAAATAAAAACGGTTAGGATCATTGGGGTCATTGTATTTGCGGTCCAATTTCAATTTAGAATAGGTGTTATTGACCTGGTCGGTAATAACAGCCAGGTCAGAACTCAGCTTGTCATCACCGATGATGTAGATATAATTGGTAGAGTCTTTGTCTTTTAAATACTCGGAACCCGTGCGGCCAATCATGTCAATATTTAAATCCACTGTTGTTTTCTCCAGGGGATAAACGGGGTGATTGGAATAATAGCCACTTCCCCATAAGCCTTTTTCTTCACCACTGACGGTCATGAACAGGACACTCCTGCGGGTCCCCTTACCTGCTTTTTTTGCCTGCATGAATGCTTCTGCCAGTTCCAGGATTCCGGTAGTCCCGCTCCCGTCATCGTCTGCACCATAATTGATAATAGTGTCATTCCGTTTACCAATATGATCGTAATGAGCGGTTATTACCACATATTCGTCCTTGAGGTCTGATCCCTCTATTAACCCCAGTACATTCGACACGGCCGTGGTTTTGGTTGTTTTGGAATAAGCCAGGTCAATCTCCGCAGCATAGCTCTTAACGGGCAGCTGACCAGCTTTTATTTTCTCGGGTAATGCATTTCCATCTTCTCCCATGATTTTTGAAGCAACTTCCTGCGAGATCGTAAACGTAAACGGTGTTTGTGAAACTTTATAACTGTTCATCCCCCAGTTTCCTGTTGTGTTAATGGATTTGCGGGGATAATTATTATATATGATCAATAATGCAGCGGCTCCCTTGCTGGCGGCTGTGTTCATTTTGCCAAACGCACTGGCGGGAGACCTGAAACCGGTTTGCGAAGGTTTATAGTCTGCCGGGGTGCCATCTAATACCATGACCAGTTTGCCGGCAATATTCAGGTCTTTATAGTCATCTCTTTTTTCACCATCGCTGATACCGTACCCGGCAAATACCACTTCTGAAAAACGCATTTCAGCGGCATAGTTGCTGGTTTGGGGTTGAAAATCTTTATTAAGCTCAAGATTTATCCCGTTTACTTTTATTATGGCGCCCAGCATAGAATCCTTGTATAAAGGATAGTACTGCCGGTAACTTTCTTTATTACCCGGCAAAAGGCCCAGGGACTTAAAATGTTCT
This sequence comes from Chitinophagaceae bacterium, assembly GCA_025449935.1. Taxonomy (GTDB): domain Bacteria; phylum Bacteroidota; class Bacteroidia; order Chitinophagales; family Chitinophagaceae; genus JJ008. The sequence continues at coordinate 31,727 of JANWIJ010000010.1, read as the reverse complement.
TCAATATAATTTGCCGCTTTTTCCAGGCCTGGTGAGGGTGTGTCGCGACCGCCCATTTCTTTGCTGGCAATTACATAAAGATGTTTTTTCATGTCGGCGGCAGTAATAGTCGCGGCCGCTTTTGTTGCATGTTTATCTTTCTTCTGTGCGAATAAAGCGAATGGACTACCTAAAAGTAAGATGACAATGAATTTCCGGGTCATAATTGTTTTGTTGGAATTAAGTGTATGGGATAAAAATAACCCCTCCGGTGAGAAAGGGGTTAAGAAATTGGATGACCGGTTGGTTACGCACAGGCGATCTTTTCAACCCGGCGGCTATGCCGACCCCCCTCAAAGTCCGTGGTCATAAAAAGCGCCACCATTTTTTCTGCGTCACCTTCTCTTACAAAGCGGGCGGGTATGCAAATAATATTGGCATTATTGTGTTCGCGGGCCAGTTGTGCCAGTTCTTCACCCCAGCAAATGGCTGCACGGATGCCCTGGTGTTTATTAGCCGTGATAGCTACACCGTTAGCGCTGCCACATAATAAAATTCCAAATGCCGCTTCCCCATTTTCTACAGCGGAGGCAACGGGGTGAGCAAAGTCGGGATAATCGACCGAATCCCGGTTGTGGGTGCCAAAGTCTTTGAATGCGATTCCTTTCCCTTCTAAAAAAGAGATCAGGTCTTCTTTGTATTCATACCCGGCATGATCACTGCCGATAGCTACTGGTTTATGAAGATCAAATGGTGAATGCATAAAATAGATTTTGAATGAAAATTCAAAATACGGGATAACCGGGTAAAGTTACAGAACTATCAAATCGGAAAGCAGAACTGTTTAGCTCCATTCATTCATTTCTTTTTCCTGCCTGCGGTTGATGCGGGACGCTATGATAATGCTGGCTTCAAACAACAGGTAAAGAGGAATGGTGACAATTGTCAGGCTAAACGGGTCCGTAGAGGGGGTAATTATAGCGGCTGCAATCAATATAATCACAATTGCATGACGGCGGTATTTTCGTAAAAATTTCCCCGTCACAATTCCAATTCTTGCCAGGATCATAACCAGCAGCGGCATCTGGAAAAGGATGCCAATCCCGGCGGTAGTATAAATCAGGTTTTCGAGATAATCTGAAAAAGAAGGCATTATCTGGATCTGGTCACTCAATTTGTAATTAAAATAAAAGTTGACCATGAAGGGAGTGAGAATGTAATAGCCAAAGAGCACGCCGCTAAAAAACAACAGCGATACCCAGAAAATGACACCCCGTGTCTTTTTTAATTCTTTTGAAGACAAGGCCGGCTTTACAAAACGCCAGAATTCCCAGAATATGTAAGGGAAGGCAATGATAAAGCCACCAATAAAGGCCAGGGTAAAAGAAGCAATGAACTGGCCGGTCATTCTTGTCTCCAGGAATTTGGCATCTACCTGCTTAAAACAAAGCGTATCCCCGATGCCAATGCTTTGTCCAAGGCTGCATAGCCAGCGGGCAGAAACAAAATCATTTCGGGTGGGAGCAAAAAGGATCTCGTCCACTACAAAATCTGAATAAATAAAAATGATAATAGCGCCAACAACAACGGCTACCACGGAGCGGATGATATGCCAGCGCAGATCTTCCAGGTGGTCAATGAAAGCCATCTCGGCTTTCGGGTCTTTATTCCGCTTATTAAAAAAATCGAGTAAGGCCATTTACCGGTAAAAATTCAAGTGAGCAAAGATAAGTGCTGAGGGGGAATAGTGAATGAGGAAAGAAGCGCGCCGCCTCCCTTGTTCAACCCGGCAGGCACCGGACCATATTTATTTCAGTTTTTTCATTTTCACCATTTCAATCCGCGTATCGCCTACATGCATAATGTCAAATTCATAATCATCAATGATGATCCTTTCCTTCTGCCGGGGTATGGTTTCATGATAGTTGATAATATATCCCGAAAGGGTTTCCGATTCATCCTCCCCAAAATCAAAACCATATTTTTCTTCCAGGTAATCCAGTTCCAGCCGCCCGGAGAAAATGTATTCGTTTTCTGCTAATTGCTTTTCCACGAACTCTTCAATGTCGTATTCATCTTTTATTTCACCGAACAACTCTTCCAGGACATCTTCCATGGTAATGATGCCGGCCGTGCCTCCAAACTCATCTACTACCCAGGCAATACTTTTTCTTTCCCGGCTGAATTTCGTAATCAGGTCAGAGGCGCTCATGCTTTCAGGCACTGCGGGAATGGGCAGCAGAACTGACTGGATAGTTTGCGGTCCTTTAAACAGGTCAAGCTGGTGCACATAGCCGGTAATATGATCGATATTATTTTCAAATACAACCAGCTTACTGAGCTTGGTTTCCATGAATTTCTTTTTTAGCTCATCCATGCTGGCATTACTGTCAATACCCACTATTTCCTTCCGGGGGACCAGGCATTGCCTGATCTTTACTTTCGGCAGCTCCTGGGCATTCTCCATTAGCTGGGTATTGCGGTCCTGCTTTTCACTGTCGCTTTGCTGCTGGAAAAGATTTTTCAGGTCACTGCGGTTAAAAGCTTCCTTGTTTTTATCCAACCTGATGTTGAATACATATTTCAATAACCATTCAGCAAAATCAATCAGGCCAGATGCTATGGGATAAAACATCTGGTAAAAGAAATTGGTAACATGTGCCAGCTGACTCAGCAACGCATTGCTCCTGGCGCGGAACCAGGCACGGGGGATAAACTCGGCAAATACGAGTACAATAAAGGTGGTCAGGGTAATTTCGACCAGCAAGTGAATGAGCCCTGAACCAATATCCAGGTAGTTCCAGACGGGCCGCATTACTACGCTGAACTGCAGGCTGAGAAACACGAGGAAAATTGAATACCCGATCATGGTAGTTCCGAGGAACCTGGCCGGCGCATCAATAAAGCTGGACAGGATCTCTGAAGTGGCTCCGCCTTTTTTCTTTTTTATCTCGATGCTTAAGCGGTTAGCACTGTAAAAAGCCATTTCAATCCCGGCAAAAAATCCCATAAGCAACAGGGTAAGAATAAAGAACACTATCGATTTCCACTCTATCATGGCGTAAAGATATAGAAGGTGTGGTGACTAAGCTAGCTGCAACCCGGGAACAGGAGAAACAAACCCGGAAACATTCACGGAATGAGGAATTTACGTACGATATCTTCCGCTTCCTGGCAGGCCCTATCCAGGTTGTCATTAATAATGATCCTGTCAAACTGGTTTTTGAACGAAAGTTCGTAAGAGGCTTTGCTGATCCTGGCTATTAAGGATTCCGGGGTTTCCGTGGCCCGCGCTCTCAGGCGCCGCTCCAGTTCTTCAATAGAAGGAGGTTCAATAAAAAGGGATAAAGAAGTATCAGGAAATTGTTGCTGAACATGAATACCGCCCTGGACATCCACATCCAGCAGGGGAGCTCTATGGTTTTTCCAGATACGGTCCATTTCTGATTTCAATGTACCATAATATTTGCCTTCATAAACCATTTCCCATTCCACGAATTCATTTGCCGTTATTCGGTTACGGAACTCTTCGATCGTGATGAAATAGTAGTCCACCCTGTCTTTCTCGTGGTTGCGGGGGCGGCGGGTAGTGGCTGAAATGGAAAAAGCCAGCTCACCGGGCATGGTTTTCAACAGGTGACGTACCACCGAAGTCTTACCGGAGCCGGAAGGGGCCGCAATAATGATGATTTTGTTTTTTGACTGCGCCATAGAAACAAAGAGCGCAAATGTAAAGATTAATCAAGTGCCAAACACCTGCGCGGTTTACGGGTTATTTGGCGGTGTCACAAACGCATCGCACAGGAAATTTGCGGATTTTTTTAGCCTTGTCGAGAATATGATGTTCATGTGAGTGTTTGATAAGGCCATCCTTAACAATGTGAAAATGATATTTTTCATCACGGGACGGCAGGTCAACAGCCCATAATGTGAGTCCTCCATTATTTTTCATTTTGTCACCTTCTATCCAGCCGGTTGGAACAAGCTGAAGCAGGGTATCCCTGAACAGGTCTGTGCCTGGCAAACTGATGCTAAAATGATTCTTCACAAAAGAAGAAGTGTCGTATTTGATAAGACCCGCGTTGATATTATTTGATTTAAGCAGGATGCTGATAAAACTTTCCCATTCGGTGGTCGTGGCTACATGCCATCCGTCGGGACAAATGAAATTGAGTTCGCTGTTGGAATAATAGTTTCCCATGTTGCAGTCAGCTGCATTCTTATTGAAATTCGGGCAAAAAGATTTGCTCGTTTGAAACCGGAGATTTTCCCTGAACCATCTATTACCGGCAATGACAATTGTTTTGTACTGCTCATTGTCCCGGGCATCTGTAAATACCCCGGTTTGGGCGTTTGAAAAAAGTGCCGGCGACAGTAAAGCAATCAGGAGGAGTAGTTTCATCAGTTGTGTAGAACAAAAACGGCGGGAAGCTCCTTTTATTTTTTCCGGGTCAAAAATGTTTACCCTAAATCTTATTGATCCCGGCCCGGCAGCTATCCCCCTTTTCGGGGAGGAAAAGCCCGGTCCCTGCCGGGTCAGTTATTGCAAACTTATGACTGCACTTTGTTTCTGGGCTGTAATAGTATTAACCAGTGCGGCTGTAATTACCTGGCAAAGTTTTTCTTTTCCATATTTTGACAAATGTCCGCGGTCGGCATACAATTGGGGGCAGCCGGCATAGTCGATACAAACACTGTCAAAGTCCACAATAACGACGCTGTCTTTCAGACTCTCAGACACTAATTCGTTGAGGAGGTCTTTCCGGTAGGTTTTAATATTGTCAATTTCTCCATGGTTATTAAAATTTGCAAAAGTTTTATTCCTGAGTTTCCAGAAAAACTCTACAAGGCCATTCATATTGGCCGGGGTTTCTTCAATGCCAAACTCTGGTAACGAAACTATCAACGGTTTAATCCCGTAATGCAAGAGGGTCTTTATGATTTGTTTTATATGATAAGAGTAAAAATTAGCTCCCATCTGCCCGGAAGCATCATTTACGCCAGCAATCACAATGCAGCAATCAGGTCGTGTTTCAATGATAAATTTTGATGAGTAGGGGTCATGGTTGCCCTTGAACAAGTTTTGGTATACTGATTTGCTTTTCGCCTCCCGCTGCCCGGAAGAGATTGTTTTATTATTAAAATTCGCCGCCAATAAAAAACGATGAATAATCGAGTCCAGTTTTTCTCCTTCCACCCAGCTGTCCCCGATAATGCCAATCGTGAGTGTAGAGTCTTTATCAGCAGTTACCGGGTAATACGGGAATACTTTTGAAAGGGAGAACCTGTCAATGAGGTACCAGCCGCAAACCACTATCATAACGCTAAGCAGCTTGATCAGGATAAATTTAATTTTCTTCCTTTTTGTTGCTTTTCCCACGATGGTTGTTTTAATGCCCGGGAGGTTAGGGCCTGGGATGTGGTGGCAATCACTCTTTTTCGCGCTTGTTAAAGTTACTGTTTAATTTTTTGAAAATCAATAGGAGCAAAGCTTTCAGCGTGCAGCTGAATTAAGTTATTGCGTTTTTTCAAGCAGGTTATCTTTCACACCGCCAAACCACTCCGCTTTCAAAATGCTCAGTACAATACTATTTCTGCGGGTACCGGCGGCCGTGGGCGTGTGGTTTCGAAGTATGCCCTCCTCAGTACACCCGATAGCTTTCATAGCTTCAATACTCCGGGCATTATTTGCGTCGGCCCGGAACTCCACCCGTTCAAGTCCCCATTCCTCAAACGCGAAACCCAGCAGCAATAACTTGCAATGTCGGTTCAACCCGGTACGCTGGAAATTTTTTCCATACCAGGTATACCCCAGTTGTGCGGTTAAATACGGTTGCTGAATATCATAAAATCTCGTACTGCCTGCATAGTGGCCGGTTTTTTTATCAAAAACAATAAAAGGATATTCTTTTTTATCCTCCCTGTTCTTTACCGCGTTCGCTAAATAAGTTTTAAGATTTTCTTCACCGGCAGCCGTTACTAACCCGTACTTCCAGATCTCGGGCTCCGTTAAGGAGAAAGATAACAGGTTTTCAAAATCGCTTTCCTGCAGGGTGCGCAGGTATACTCTTTCGTCTTCCAGTACAGGCTGATGTTGAAAAATATCCGGGATCATTTGTAATGACTTTTGCTTTTCAGGCAACGGTTAATTTAAATCCTTTTAATATCCGCGCCCAGTTTTTTCAACCGTCCGTCAATGTCCTGGTAGCCCCTGTCAATCTGTTCAATGTTCTGGATAATACTTTTCCCATCAGCGCTGAGCGCCGCAATAAGTAATGCTACCCCGGCACGGATATCCGGAGAACTCATCGTAATGCCCCGGAGTGCCTGTTCTCTTTCCAGGCCGATGACCACGGCCCGGTGAGGATCGCACAATACGATACGGGCACCCATGTCAATCAGCTTGTCAACAAAGAATAACCGGCTTTCAAACATTTTCTGGTGAATCAATACGGAACCCTTTGCCTGTATGGCTGTCACCAAAACTATACTTAATAAATCAGGGGTGAAACCCGGCCAGGGATGATCATAGATGGTCATAACCGAACCATCCAAAAAAGTTTGTATCTCATATATCTCCTGTGCAGGTACATGAATGTCATCGCCGTTAAAATTCAGCTGGATACCAAGTTGCTGAAATTTCTCAGGAATCACACCCAGGTGTTCTATGCCGGCATTTTTTATAACAATATTACTTTGTGTCATCGCCGCCAGGCCGATGAAGGAACCCACTTCGATCATATCCGGCAGCATCCGGTGTTCCGTGCCACCCAGATAATCAACTCCTTCAACGGTCAGCCTGTTACTCCCGATACCCGAGATTTTAGCTCCCATTTTATTGAGCATCCGGCATAATTGCTGGACATAGGGTTCACAGGCGGCATTATAAATAGTGGTGACGCCCTTTGCCATGGTTGCGGCCATGACGATATTGGCAGTACCTGTTACAGAAGGCTCGTCCAGTAAAAGCTCTGCGCCTTTCAGATCGGGGGATTGAAGATGAAAAAATCCATCCTCTTCATGATAAGTAAAAGAAGCGCCAAGTTTTTCAAAATTAATAATATGGGTATCTAACCGCCGCCGTCCTATTTTATCACCTCCGGGTTTGGGAATAAAAGCTCTTCTGAACCTGGCGAGCATCGGTCCGGCCAGCATCACTGATCCCCGGAGCTTGCCGCTTTTCTTCCGGAAGGTTTCACTGTGCAGGTATTCGATATCAACATTCGCTGCCTTAAAAATACAGCTGCCCTTTTGAGGTCTTTCCACACTGACATTCATCTCACTTAATAATTCAATCAGGAGGTTTACATCTGTGATATCGGGGATATTAGTAACCGTAACTTTTTCCGGTGTCAGTAATACCGCGCTGATGATCTGCAGCGCCTCATTCTTAGCGCCCTGTGGAATTATTTCACCCTGTAATTTTTTACCACCCTGTACTTCAAATGAATGCATGGAACTGGAAGATTTATAAGGATACAACTAGCTAATGAACTGCAAGGTAAACAGAATGAAAGTTAAAATAAAAGGCTGGCACATACTGTACCAACCTTCAATTTGAATGCTGTATCCGATGCTGTTATTAATATCTCTTCTTCTTAAAATTTCCCCCGCCGCCGCTACCACCGCGGTTATCTCTCCGGTCGTTACGGCCGCCGCCACCGCCGCGTTGCTGGAATTTTCCACCCCGTTTTCCGTAAGAACCTCTTTCCCTGTTTTCCTGCTGCGGACGGAAAGCTTTAACATAGGGAGTGTTGGTGAAAGTCAGCTGTCCTTCGGTAAGAGCAGATAATTCACTTTGTATCGCATCATCATGCACGATTTCTTTGTGCCAGTTATTATAGGCTAATTTCATATAATAGGCAACGGCATTGGCAAAACCTAAACGCTTTTCAGGATTTTCTTCCTCCAGCGCTTTATTGATCACCACCTCCAGGTTCTTTCCGAGGTGATAAAATTTAGGGTTGGTATTCGGGTACTGCAGTGGTTTAGGTTTGGCTTTTAGTGCTTCCCGGGTGGGAATCGGATAGGGGGATTTTACGTCAAGCTTAAAATCCGCAATCAGGAACAAATGGTCCCATAATTTATGGCGAAAATCCTCTACATTTTTCAGATGAGGGTTCAAAAATCCCATCAGTTCAATAGCTGCCTGGGCATTAGCCTGGCGCCGTTCAGGATCTTCGATAGTAAGAATATGTTCGATCATCTTCTGCACATGACGGCCATATTCCCGCATTATCAACTCGTTCCGGGTGGTATTGTATTCCATTTGATCAATTTCCATATCGCCAAATGTAAGAAACTAGACTGAGGAATGAAAATGAAGTATGGGGTGGGTTTAGGGGTAAAAGAAAGGGGCCCCGAACCAAGGCCCCTTTTACAAGCCACCATCCTCTTCCACCTAAGAGGTCATTTAATGAAAAGTTGATTGACACTGGACAGTTGGCTCGTTACATCCGTAAGCCTCACCCAATAATTCCCGCTTTGTAACGTGGCAACCTGCTGATAGGAAGATCCGGCCACCTCAATTTCTTTCTGCATCACCTTTTGTCCGTGTGAATTAAATATTTGTAATACCATTTTTCCGCCCTGATTATTATCAAATTTGATACCAACAATCCCGTTGGATGGGTTAGGATAAATAATAAATTTTGGACTGGTTGAACTTTTCAGCTGAACCTGTTTTATATCGCTGAATCTTGTATAACCATTTGCGTAAACCTGTTTAACACGGAAATAAAAAAGACCGCTCTCGTTCGACCCTGTTGTATAAACATAATCATAAAGGTCTCCCCCTGAAGTATTTGCAGGCACCTGTGTTATCGGCGAAAATTGAGAACCATCACGGCTCAGTTCTGTTTCGTAATGATACGATGAAGGAACAGCCGGGTCATTAAAGCCAGACCAGGTGAGCTTTGCTTTGTTATCCGCTACCCGCTGCGCATTAAAATTGCGGATGTTTAGCGGTAAGATATAACCCGGGCAGGTGCAATACTCAAAATGGAAATTTACTAATGCAGATGTAGCTACCGTACTGTTATAATTACCCCCGGTGCAGGTCACATTAGTAAAAGCGGTGATATCATATTGGTAGGTGACACTGTCATGACCATAAAATTGCAATAAAGAATCCATGTTATTTATCGTCTGGCAGACGGATACAGCATTCAGGAGGGTGTCATGCGAAATGGAAATAAAATCAGGTCCGGAACCAAAAGTACCGTCAGTAGGACCCAACCCATAAGGACCATAATGATGATTAATGGTGTTGGTCAGGGGTCCTGTTAAACCGGGCCCGGTAATCTGGTCTGTTCTGATATAAAAGACATTTGCTACCTGTGGCGATGCAGAATTATTTTCTACACTGACCGAATCGACCACTCCGGTAATAGTCACACAAAGACGTAAACAGGTAACCATTCCAACCATCGGGTCTGCCTGTGGAAATTTTACGAGCAGGGTATTAATCCCGGGAGGTGTGGCAATAGTCGTGTCATAGGAAGTTGCGCCCGGCGGAAACCCAAAGGGACATTGAGCCCTGGCTGTTTGGGAACCAAGCAACTGCCCGGCGATCAGGAAAGAAACTGTAATAAAAAACTTAGGGTATATGTATTTCATAGGTTACAGTTTTGGCTTTTAATCAGACTGTTAGCATGATAAAATTAACCTTGTTCCCAACCGGATACAACGGTATTACTGCCCGTTTTTAAGTCCGGTAATTCATGAATATCCACGGAAAATCCTCTTGTTTTTTATTACATCCGCCGTGAGTAGAATGACTAGTGTTTTTATAGTTAAATCAAACAGATAAAAACCAGGTACACACTTGTTTCTTTTACGATCCGCAAAAAGTTTTTTTGCCCGGAATGATTGCAGCCAACCAATACCTTTGCTGCCACTGATGAGAATAGCTGTTAATACCAGGTTTTTATTGGAGGATTATCTCGAAGGATATGGTAATTTCCTGTATGAAACTTTCAGCCGGATAACGAAAAGTTACCCGGAGCATGAATTCATTTTCATTTTTGACCGGCCTTACCATCAGCGTTTCCTGTTTGGTAAAAATGTAATACCCGTAGTGGCGGGTCCACCCGCAAGGCATCCCCTGCTGTGGAAATGGTGGTATGATGTAAAAGTTCCTGCCGTGTTGCGAACATATAAAGCCGATGTATTTGTTTCCTGTGACGGATTCTGTTCGTTAAGAACGAAAGTGCCGCAGTGCCTGGTGGTCCACGACCTGGCCTTCCTGCACCATCCGGCACACATCAAAAAAACACATTTATTGTTTTATAAAAAGTACACCCCGGCCTTTCTCGGAAAGGCAAAGGCGATTGCTACGGTTTCTGAATTTTCGCGGAGAGATATAATGTCCCGCTATAAAATAACTTCCGGTAACATAGACGTTGTTTACAATGGTGTAAAAGAAGTTTACCGACCGGTGACAGGCGAAGTGAGGGAGTCCGTTAAACTGAAATATACCGGGGGCCGCGAGTATTTTGTATATGCCGGTGCTATTCATCCCAGGAAGAATTTAGTGAATTTGCTGAAAGCTTTTTCTGTTTTCAAAAAAAGACAGCAATCAAATATGAAATTGCTGCTGGCGGGACGGCTGGCCTGGAAATATGAATCCTTTGTTGAAAACTTGAAATCATACAAATACCGCAACGACGTAGTGATGACCGGATACGTGGAAGAACAGGAGCTCAGTAAAATTATCGGGTCAGCCTATGCCATGGTTTATCCTTCTTTACTGGAAGGGTTTGGGGTTCCCGTACTGGAGGCGATGAAATGCGATGTGCCCGTCCTGACTTCCGCTGGTTCAGCGATGCAGGAAATAACAAAAGATGCGGCGCTCTATGCCGATCCTGAGAGCTATACAGGTATTGCAGACAAAATGATGTTATTATACAAGGATGAGAACAGGAGAAAGGAGTTGATACTGGCAGGCAGGCAGATTGCTGCACAATACACCTGGCAAAAAACGGCAGAACTGCTATGGCAAAGCATTGAAAAAGCCTGCTTGTCACGCAAATAAGGCATCAGTCGATTTCAGTTACCTTTGCCCCTTTAATTTTAGTATGAATAAATCAACGATTACGATAGAGGTGATGACAGATGGAAACCGGGTTCCTGATTCCATTTCCTGGAGTGCTACAGATACCACGGCAGAAAATGTGCAGAAAGCAAAGGCTATGATGATCTCATTCTGGGATGGGGCTGATAAAGCAGCGCTTCGCATTGATTTGTGGACAAAAGAAATGATGGTGGATGAAATGGCCGATTTTTTTTACCAGACCCTGATGACGATGGCAGATACGTATGGCAGGGCCACCAAGTACCGGGAAGATGTAGAAGAAATAAAAATGTTTGCCAAAGACTTTTATGAAAAATTCCGGGCAAGGCAATTAAAAGAAAATAAAGCCGGTTAATGAATTTACCGGTGTTTTGATCCGGCGGTCAAACGGGATTTGCCGGCCGCAGGAATATCAACTTTTAACCATGAACTTTTCAATATGAATCTGGAACAAAAAATTATGGCTGATTTGAAAACAGCCATGCTGGCAAAAGACGAAGCTGCCCTCCGAAGTCTCCGCGCCGTTAAAGCCGCCATCCTTCTGGCCAAAACAGCAGCCGGTGGCAGCGGGGAACTGAAGGAAGATGACGAAACGAAATTGCTGCAAAAACTGGTTAAGCAACGAAAGGATTCGCTGGAAATATTCCAGCAACAGCAACGGGCTGATCTTGCCAAAAAGGAAGAAGAAGAAATTGCCATCATAGAAAAATTCCTTCCACAACAGTTAACGGTTGAAGAAATAAAGGCAGCGCTCAGTAAAATTATCACGGAAACTGGCGCCGCTTCGCCGGCGGATATGGGAAAAGTAATGGGAGCCGCTACAAAACAACTGGCAGGAAAAGCCGACGGAAAAACAATTTCGGCATTGGTGAAAGAGCTGCTGGCTCAGTGACAGGGCAGCCTGGCAGCCCCACGAGGTTTAAGTTTTGTTTATGAGAATGGAATGACTAAGCTTAAGGGATTAACCGTTAAATGATAAACCAGCCATGCTTCCAGACCTCCTTCTTGCAGTAATCCTTGTATTGGCAATCATCAAGGGGTACCAGCGGGGATTAATAATCGGTTTATTCTCCCTTGTAGCTGTCATCATCGGTCTTGCCGCGGCTATGAAACTATCTGCCGTGGTAGCAGGATATATAGGCAAAACGGTAAATATTTCCGAGGAATGGCTGCCAGTTATATCCTTTGCCGTCGTTTTCCTGGTCGTTATTTTGCTGATCCGTTTGGGCGCCAAAGCCATTGAAAAAACGGTGGAGATAGGTATGCTCGGCTGGCTGAATAAACTGGGGGGTATTATTTTATACGTGGTAATCTATACCATTGTATTCAGCGTTCTGCTTTTTTATGCCGAACAGGTAAACCTGGTAAAACCGGAAACCATTAAACAATCTGTTACGTATTCATATGTGCAGCCCTGGGGACCAAAAGTTATCAATGGGTTTGGTTCCGTTATCCCTGTTTTTAAAGATATGTTCGGGGAACTGGAGCAATTTTTTGATAAGGTTGCAAAAGACATTTCTTCCCTGTAACTGTTTAACAACTGGCGCTTGGTTGTTCCGGCGGCTGAACGTATTTTTTTATAGTCTACTAAAATTATAGACTAAAAGCAAGGGCATGAAATTGAATTACCTGGCATTTGCCGTTCCGCTGTTCCTGGCCTTTATAGGGCTGGAATACTTCTATTCAAAAAGAAAGGGAAAGAATTTCTTTCAATTTGCTGAAACAGTTGCCAACCTGAATGTGGGCATTGCGGAAAGATTGCTGGACGTTTTCATGACCGGGATTTTCTTTTTTATATTTGACTATATACACAGGCATGTTGGTTTGTTTGACATTCAACCCGGCGCATTAACCTGGATCGCCCTTTTCTTCCTAACCGACCTGGTTTGGTATTGGTACCACCGGCTGGCGCATGAGATCAATCTTTTCTGGGCTGTTCATGTGGTCCATCACCAGAGTGAAGATTTTAATTATACTGTTTCTGCCCGGATCACCGTTTTCCAGGCGGTTGTCCGCTGCATGTTCTGGTCCGTGTTACCCCTGATTGGGTTTCCTGCTGTTATGGTAGTTGTTTTATTGCTGGTACACGGGCTTTATCCTTTTTTTATACATACCCGGGCGTTGGGTAAATGGGGGTGGCTGGAGAAAATCCTGGTAACACCTACCCATCATGAAATTCATCATGCATCCAATCCGGAATACCTGGATAAGAATTATGGGGATGTGCTGATTATCTGGGATAAAATGTTCGGGACTTTTGCTAAAGCAAAAGAGGGAATACAGGTTGAGTACGGGTTAACCCGGCAACTGAAAAGTCATAGTTTTCTCTGGCAGCATTTTCATTTCCCCCTGGAAATATTCATGAACTTCAGGCATGCAAAAGGAGCTAAGGCAAAATGGAGAGTGTTGTGGGGCAAGCCGGATGGGCTTGATCCCCGGTTCCGCTCAGTGCTTGAGCGAAAATTATTGAATGTTCAACCACATCAAAAGCCTACGCAGGGCATGCGGCAGTATGTAACCACGCAAACCATTTTTTCGCTGGCTCTTTTATTCGTTGTTGCATTATTTGAATACCATATACCGGCATTCCAGCTTTTCCTGCTGGCCGTATTTATCCTGGTGAGCCTGATAAACAGCGGGGCTATCCTGGACCAGAAACAATGGATATTTTTTCTTGAATTTGTCCGGGCATTGGTTGTCATGGTATTTATTGGCGTTGTATACCCGGATAGCAGGACAGTGGGTTGTTTAATTGCAGTCCTGGGTATACTGATCTGGTATTTTCGCCCGATGAAGAGAAAATACCTGCAGCTTTTATATAATAAATGAACCAGGAGGAAGAAACCTTTAGTAAAACATATCTTCCAAACAAAGGAGTTGCGCCTATATTTGCCTGACCGGCGTGCTTTTATACGGGAAAACTGCTGATTTTTTGCTTTAAAACGATTATTTTAGCAACCAGAGAAAGCACAGAATTGACTGCCATGGTGTACGAAATCAAACAACAGGATAAATTTAAATATGTTGAAGAAGGCAATGGACAACCATTGGTGCTTTTGCATGGCCTTTTTGGGGCATTAAGTAATTTTCAAAGTCTTATTGAATATTTCCGTCACCATTATAAAGTAGTGGTCCCCATGCTGCCCTTGCTGGAGATGGATATTTTGCACACTTCTGTGGGGGGACTTGCCAAATTTGTCCATAAATTCCTGGAAGCAAGAAACCTGGATGCTGTTCATTTGCTTGGAAATTCGTTGGGTGGACATGTTGCCCTTATCCACACGCTGAAACATCCCGAAAGGCTAAAATCTTTGATTTTAACGGGCAGTTCGGGTCTTTTTGAAAATGGTATGGGGGATAGTTACCCGAAAAGAGGTGACTATGAGTATATTAAGAAAAAAACAGAGCTTACCTTCTACGATCCAAAAACCGCTACCAAAGAATTGGTCGATGAAGTATACAGTATTACGAATAACAGGTTGAAAGCCATCAAAATAATTGCGTTGGCCAAGAGTGCGATCAGAAATAATTTGGGCGAGGAACTCAATCAAATCAAACAACCGACGTTATTGGTATGGGGAAGCAACGATACCATCACCCCTCCCTTTGTCGCCAGGGAGTTTAACAAGCTGATCCCAAACAGTGAATTGCATTTTGTAGATAAATGTGGGCATGCCCCGATGATGGAAGTGCCGGAAGAATTCAATGCGATCCTGCATAAATTTTTGAAAAAGCTCAACGAGCCTGCAACAGTTGCATGACCGTTGATGTCTGAGAATAAACAAAGCCGCTATCCATGTTAACCAGAGAACTACTATCTCAAACACTTCCCTATCTGCGCCTTCATGATAAGGTATACCAGGCATTGCAACTCATGAATGATAACCAGGTCAACCATCTTCCTATAGCAGAAGGGGACAAGTATATGGGGATCATCAGTGAAGATGACCTGTTGCAGGCAGAAAATGATCATACAGAACTGAAAGACCTCCAGCAGTCCTTCTCTAATACATCCGTTAAAGAAAATGAACATTTTTTAAAAGCTGTACAGATTTCAGCAGAGAATGGTTTAAGCGTTGTTCCGGTGGTAAATGATGATAATGATCTGTCAGGCACCGTGGCCTACAACGATCTTTTAAAATACGCTTCAGAGTTTATGAGTTTGAATGAACCCGGGGGGCTTATCGTGATCGAAATGGAAAGTAACCAATACTCCTTTAACGAGATCAGCAAACTGGTGGAAACAAACGATGCGCAGATCACGCAATTAAATACTTCCAATGATGCAGAAACCGGGATGATGCAGGTAACCATCCGCATTAATAAACCAGAGGTCTCAGATATCGTTGCCACCTTCCAGCGGTATGAGTATAATGTAAAATATTTTTTTGGCGAAGAATTATTTGCCAATGAATTGAAAACTAATTACGATAACCTGATGAACTATCTTAAGATCTGACACCATTTTCCTTTATCTTACAGCAGTGAAACGGGTAAATTCTATTTTTTTTTGCAGATAACGGGGTAATGTTGCGTAAACAAAAATACTTTCTTTGGTTCTTCATTGTAATAGTCAGTTACCTGGAAACAACCGGGCAGGTACAAGCCAACAAGCCACCGGTTCCCGATACCCTTACCCCCCATACCACTCTTTTTACTATCGGCGATATCAGCATTACCGGGAATAAGAAAACAAAAGTGGTCATCCTTTTGCGCGAGATTCCATTTAAAGCGGGTGAAAAATACTCCTTGCAGGACCTGGTGAAGAAATTTGAGGATGCCCGGCGGCAATTAATGAACACCACCCTTTTCCATTCGGTCGTGGTTGCTGCAAAAGATTTTTCCGGGACAACCGTGAACATAATAGTACAGGTGAGAGAGCGATGGTATTTGTTTCCCTTTCCATATTTCAAGCCCGTTGACCGTAATCTGAACCAATGGCTGGTTGAGCAAAAAGCAAGCCTCAGCCGCGTCAATTATGGAGGCAAACTGCTGTATAATAATGTTACCGGCAGGAATGACAAGCTCAAACTTTATCTTTTTGGTGGATATACAAAACAGGTTTCGCTATCCTATGACCGCTTATATTTCGATAAGAAAATGAAATGGGGAATGCGGGTATCCGTCGCTGCCGGTAAAAACCGGGAAATGAATTATAATACGATCAACGATAAGCAGGCGTTTCTAAAAGATAACGATGATTTTGTCCGTACCTTTTTTAACACGCAGGCAGAACTTACTTACCGCAGGGCAATTAAAACCCGACACAGTTTTGGTATTGGTTATACCGTTGAAAAGATTCATGATACCATTGTCATGCTGAATCCTTCCTATTTCAATTCCGGCAGGAAACGAATCAGCTTCCCGGAAGTATACTATAATATGACCTATTATGACCTGGACTATATTCCATATCCCACCAGGGGATATGCCGCCCAGCTTGCAATAGGTAAAAAGGGATTAGGCAGCTCGGTGAACGTCTGGCAACTTTCGGCGAGGGGGCTGGGGAGCTGGCACCTGTTTCCAAAAACTTTTTTGACGATCGATATGTTTGGAAGCATCAAACTACCTTTCAGGCAGCCCTATTTCAACCAACGGTTTCTGGGATACCAGGATATCTCTATGCAGGGTTATGAATATTATGTAGTTGATGGGGTGGCCGGGGGATACACAAAAGCAACCCTTTCCCGTGAAATGCTGAATTTTAAAATCAGGGTCCCCAGGTTAAATAAAGGAAAGGAAGCGGAATATGTTCCGTTCAGGATCTTTGCGAAGATGTATGGCAATACCGGCTATGTTCATAATCCACAGCCCGGTGAAAACCTGCTTTCTAATAAAATGCTTTATTCGGGCGGTTTTGGTATTGATATTCTTACCTTTTATGATGTTACTTTTAAGCTGGAATGGTCATTTAACCAGTTAGGTCAAAACGGGCTATTTTTACATCGCAAGACTATTTTCTAACGCATGAAGGCAGCTATTTACAGCAGGGTAATAGACGAAGACCAAAAGGCGCAAGTCCAGCTTTTCTTTAATGCATTGGGAGACCAGGGAATTGAACCGGTTATTGTCCAGCATTTTTTTGAGCAGATTACTCACACGATCCAGCTTCCACCCAATACCACCACTTTTTCCTCATCTGATGACCTCAAGGGTGAGGTCGAGGTAATTATCAGCCTGGGTGGTGATGGAACGCTGCTGGATACGATTACCCTGGTGAGGGATAAGAAGATTTCCATCATGGGTGTGAATTTTGGCCGCCTCGGTTTTTTAGCAAGTATCGGGCAGGAAGAAATGAAAGACGCCGTAAAAGCTATAGCCCAGAGAAATTATGTGCTGGATAAAAGGACAATGATCCATGTAGATGCCAACACTCCTTTGTTTGGAAACGTTCCATATGGCTTAAACGAGTTTGCTATTCACAAAAGAGATGTGGATGCCATGATAAAAATTCATGCCTACCTGAATGGTGAATTTTTAAACTCTTATTGGGCAGACGGGCTCCTGGTTGCCACTCCTACCGGATCCACCGGGTATTCCTTAAGCTGCAACGGCCCGGTTGTATTCCCGGAATCCGGCAGCTTTGTCATAACCCCGGTTTCTCCGCATAATCTCAATGTCCGGCCCATTGTGGTCCCGGATGACAATATTATTTCATTTGAAATTGAAAGCCGTTCCGATGATATTATCTGTTCCCTTGACTCCCGCAGGGAACTGGTTAGTAAGAATATACAGCTTGCAGTACGGAAAGAGAACTTTGAAATAAGCCTGGTAAGGCTGAGAGAAAATAATTTTCTAAAAACACTTCGCAATAAACTCTCCTGGGGGCTTGATAAACGCAACTAAAAATGCCCTGTCAACAAAAGAAAATACTATTTTTAGCGTTCTAATTTATTCCGAACCATATTTTGAGTTATGACGAAGAAGTTCCTGGGTGCTGTTATTTTTACCCTAACCAGCTTTATTTCAACGAATAATGCATTTGCACAGAATTCTGTAGTGCAGGAAGGTGAATTTGGTATTGGGGTAGGGGCAGGTCATTATTTTGGGGACCTGAATACCCGTGCCCGCCTGAACCGCGTCAAAGCTGCTGCAAGTATTTTTTTCCGTAAGAATTTTGGAAATTATATCGCCTTAAGAATAGGTGCCTCCTTTGCACAACTCGGCTATTCAGATCAGTATAATACACATAATACTTACATGTATAGCCGTAACCTGAGCTTTAACAGCAAGGTTTGGGAACTGGCTTTACAGGGGGATTTTAATTTTTTCCGGTTTATGCCAGGAGAACCCCAATACAATTTCACTCCCTATATAACATTCGGGGCCGGCATTTTCAGTTACGATCCTTATGCATACCTGAAAGGACAAAAAATATTCCTGCGGCAGCTGGGAACAGAAGGCCAGGGAAGCAGCCTCTACGCCGACCGGAAACAATACAGTTCAATGGGAATCAGTATTCCATTTGGCGCAGGTATAAAATACTCTTTTAATGAGCGGATAAATATTGGTTTTGAAGTGCTTCACCGGTTCACCAATACAGATTACCTGGATGATGTGAGCAAGACATACGTGAATCCTGCGGTGTTTGCTCCGAATCCTGACGGAAGTCCTTCCAACGGGCAGTTGCTCAGCGACCGCTCTTATGAACTGGGAGAACCAATTGGAATACCGGACCGGCAAAGGGGAAACAGCAAACAGAAAGACCAGTTTGTTACCGCCATGTTCCACCTTACTTTCAACCTCCAGTCTTACAAATGTCCCACGGCCAAATAGAATTGTCCGCCCGCGAGAACAGTTAGTATTATTATTTATTTGCTACATTTAAACTATTACAATCCTGTAGTGGTCTATCAGCACGGATAAATCTCATTATTCAACTTAATACTTATACTATGCGTTTCACAGCCACTTTATTCAGTTTAATGATCATTGCAGTACTTAGTTTTACTGCCTTTAAACCAACCGGTAACAATCCGGCTCCCTGGAAATTTATTGGTGATAAGAATGTAGGATGGGGAGTTGATCATGATGTGATTCATACGGGTAATGTGAACGATGATTTCAGGCAGATCAAACTAAAAGTAACAGACGGACCTTTGAAAATGTATGACATAAAGATCTACTTTGATAATGGCGATGTCCAGGATGTTTCAATCCGGAGTGCATTCCGCATGGGAAGTGAAAGCCGGATCATTGACCTCGCGGGAGGGCTCCGTCACCTGAGCAAAATTGAATTCTGGTATGAAACAAAGGGGTTTGCGAAAGGTAAAGCGCGGGTGGCCGTATGGGGTCGTAAGTAAGCTTCAAATGGTTTATTACCAGCCATGTAAATAAAAAGAAATGCCCCGGATCCCGGGGCATTTCTTTTTTTAGGAAAACAACTTAAATCCGGGAAACGGTGATACCTTTGTGCCCCGAAATTCGCAGGCAAATTATGTCCCAATTACTCGAAAAAATTGATAAAGAGTCTCTTCCACGCCACATCGCCATCATCATGGATGGAAATGGAAGATGGGCAAAGGAAAAAGGGGAGGACAGGCTTTTCGGTCATTTTCACGGAGTAGAGAGCGTACGAAATATCGTAGAGGGTGCGGCTGAACTGGGTATTGAATACCTTACTCTATATGCTTTTTCAACTGAAAACTGGGACCGCCCGGAATACGAGGTGGTGGGACTGATGGAATTACTTGTGGGCACCATCCGGAAGGAGGTGGAAAGTCTTGATAAGAACAATATCCGGCTGCATGTAATAGGCGATATGAATATGCTGCCCGATTATGCACAAAAGGAACTCAACGAAGCCCTTGAAATCACCCGGACCAATACGGGTTTAAACCTGGTGATGGCACTTAGTTATAGCGGGCGGTGGGAATTGCTGAATGCCGTTAAGAATATTGCATATGAAGTAAAACAGGGCCGGCTTAACGTGGAGGAAATTGACCAGGATACCTTACAACAATACCTCTGCACGATTGGATTTCCAGACCCGGAGCTGATGATCAGGACAAGCGGGGAATTCCGGATCAGCAACTTTTTATTATACCAGTTAGCCTATGCAGAATTGTATTTTACCAATGTCCGCTGGCCCGATTTCCGTAAGGAAAACTTATACGAAGCCATTATAGATTTCCAGAGCAGGGAAAGAAGGTTTGGAAAAACAAGTGAACAGGTATCCACCACAACAACAAAATCCTGAAACCTCCCGAAAATCCTTTAGATCAACCCAATCCATGGCTTCTTTTAACAAAGACTTTCGATATTTCCCTTTAATTTGCCGCCATATCATCCGTGGGGTATTTTGTATAAACCGCAGAAAACAAACTAATTAAGTCTCACCCTGGTGAGCCAGAACTGACTTTGAACAATCAACCATGCAACGATTTTTATTAAGGCTTAGTGTTACTTTAATGACTGTGGTTATTTCCGTATCCGCACTGTATGCACAGAATGACACGATCCCACCTACCTCCGTAGATCCGAAACTTATTGAGTGGCAAAATGCCCGGAATCCGAAAGAGTATATCATTGCCGACGTTAAAATTACCGGTATTAAGCACCTGGATACTTCCATTGTTTCTTCTATCGCTAATCTTTTACCCGGGGATAAATTCATGCACCCGGGGAATGATATTTTCGCCAAATCCATTGCCAATCTCTGGAGGCAAAAACTTTTTTCAAACGTCCAGGTATATGTAACAAAAATCGATGGTAATAAAGTCTGGATAGAAGTGAACCTGCAGGAACGTCCCCGGCTTGGCAATTTTAAATTTGAGGGGGTAAAGAAAACAGAGGAAGAAGATATCCTCGGGAAAATCAACCTGGCCAAGCAAACAATCATTACCGAAAACACCCGCCGCGAAATCATTGAGAAGATCACAAAATACTTTACGGACAAAGCTTACCGGAATGTAAAAGTGCGGATCGAAGAAGAAAAAGATACCGCTTTTGTGAACTCTAATTCCATGATCATTTATGTAGACAAGGGGGAAAAAGTGCGGATTGATAACATCCGGTTCTACGGGAATGAAAATGTAGACGGGTTAAGATTGAAAAAGCAGATGAAGGGCACCAAGGAAATGAGTAAAGCCACACTTCATGCTGATAATGCACCAAGCCCCTACGGTGAAAACAAACCCTTTTCCTTTAACCAGTATACCCGGGACTGGGGTTTTCTCTCCCTGAGTAAAACGAAGCGGTTGCTTGATCCTTATTTCCGGTTTAAACTTTTCAGCGGTGCTAAGTTTGATGAAAAAAAGTATGAGGAGGATAAGGAAAAAGTGCTGGACTATTATAATTCGCTGGGATACCGGGATGCGCAGATTATTGCGGATACCCAGATATTGATAGGGGAGACCGGCAACCTGAATGTGGATCTGAAAGTGGAAGAAGGACACCAGTATTATTTTGGAAACATTGCCTGGAAAGGAAATGCCAAATACTCCGATTCTATCCTGAATGTGGTGTTGGGAATTAACAAAGGAGATATTTACAATATTGATATCCTGAACAAACGGCTTGGAAAACAACTGTCGCAGGAAGGCGGTGACATCAGCGGTTTGTATATGGATGATGGCTACCTGTTCTTCCGGGTGGAACCCGTGGAAACGGCCGTTTATAATGATACAATTGATTACGAGATCCGCATAACAGAAGGTCCGCAGGCAAGAATAAAAAATGTAACTATTGCGGGGAATGAAAAAACCAAAGATTATGTAATTCGCCGTGAGCTCCGCACCATACCCGGAGAATTATTCAGCCGCGCAGACCTGATCCGTTCACAACGGGAATTAGCCAACCTGAACTTCTTTAACCAGGAAACAATCAATCCCGGGGTCGTTCCAAACCCGGATGATGGAACGGTTGATATTAACTGGACGCTGGAAGAAAAATCCTCTGACCAGCTGGAGCTATCGGCGGGCTGGGGTGGTGGAATCGGGCTTACCGGAACATTAGGAGTTACTTTCAATAATTTTTCAATTCGGAATATCTGGAAAAAATCTGCCTGGGATCCATTGCCAACAGGTGATGGTCAAAAGCTGAGCCTGCGGGTTCAGTCAAACGGTAGAGCCTACCGTTCCTACAGTGCCTCTTTCACGGAACCATGGCTGGGGGGTAAGAAAAGAAACTCCCTCACTTTCGGTATCAACAGCAGCAAGTATTCCAGTGCTTTTGATCCGCTAACCGGCACCATTGACCGCCGGAAATCGGATACCGTGTACCTGAAAACTACCGGCTTTTCTGTTGCACTGGGTAAGCAGTTAAAGTGGCCCGATGATTTTTTCAGTATTGTCTATACGGTAAATTATACCCAGTATAAAAGAAGAAACTATGGCATTTTTCCTGGTGCCAGCCCAACGGGCACATCTAATAATTTGAGTTTCAAAATAGCCTTACAAAGATCATCCGTCTTTAATCCTATTTTCCCAACAAGCGGATCCAGTTTTCTTGCCAGTGTGCAGTTTACTCCCCCGTATACAATATTCAACCCGGACCTTGTTAAGTCTGCAGACCCCTACAAGAACCCTGAATACCATAAATGGCGTTTTAATGCAGAATGGTATGTACCTCTTGGCAAACCCATGGGAGCAGAAAAGAACCGCCAGTTTGTAATGAAGCTTGCTGCTAAATATGGCTTTATGGGCCGTTACAACAAGAAGCTTGATTACTCGCCTTTTGAAAGATTCCAGGTGGGTGATGCCGGCCTGACCAATAATTTCGGGTTACTCGGGTATGATATTATTGCGCATCGCGGATATCCCGTATACCAGTCATCTGATCCCACTGTTAATCCTGATCAGCAAAGCGCCCAGAACTTTTTTACCATATTCAATAAGTATCAATTAGAACTTCGTTTCCCGCTGGTAACTAATCCCAGCAGTACTATTTATGCACTCACCTTCTTTGAAGCCGCCAATGGCTGGTATAATTATAAGGATTATAACCCCTTCCGCCTTCGCCGCAGCGTAGGGGTGGGTATGCGTTTCTTCCTTCCTATGTTTGGTTTGCTTGGATTTGATTATGGTGTAGGATTGGATCGTATTCAGCCAGGCCAGAACGGGCTGAAAGGGGCAACCCGGTTTACCTTTATGCTAGGTTTTGAGCCGGATTAAATTATTTAATCACAAACTCCAGATAACATGAAAAAGCTTTTTCTTCTGGCCTGTTTTATGGGATTGGGCATAGCCGGGTTTTCCCAGAAATATGCCATCATCGATACACGCTATATTTTAGACAAATTGCCGGACTACAAAGAGGCGCAAAAGCAGCTGGATGATATCGCCGGTGGCTGGCAAAAGGATATTGATTCCAGGCAAACCGAGCTGGATAAAATGTATAAGGATTACGAGGCGGAGCAAGTGATGCTGACCCCGGAATTAAAGCAAAAAAGAGAAGACCAGCTTTTCAATAAAGAAAAAGATTTGCGGGATCTTCAACGCAAACGCTTTGGTTTTGAAGGTGATCTGTTCAAGAAAAGACAGGAACTGATAAAGCCTATCCAGGATAAAGTATATAATGCGATTCAAAAAATGGCGGTCCAGCGCGGCTATGATTTTGTGCTCGATAAAAGTGAAGGAATTACCATTATCTTTGCCGACCCCAAACTGGACAAGAGTGAAGATGTACTGAAAGAACTGGGGGTCCGGTAAGTGTTAAAAAAAACCAAAAGCGCAACTAACTTTCCTCTTTAAGTATCAATAGTAAAGCAATAACAAAACAAAAATGAAAAAAATTCTTACTGTAGTAGTATTGGCCGCCGGCCTCCTGGTTGCAGGAACTGCGGACGCTCAAAAAATCGGTTATATCCGCATTGATGATATGGTGCAATTAATGCCTGAGACATCAAAACTTGATTCCCTGCTGGAACGTTACCAGGCGGATTCAATTAACCCCCAGTATGCACAAATAGTTTCATTGTACCAGTATAAAGACAGCGTGTATAAAGATTCCCTGCACCCGGCACCGCCTGCAGTAAAAAAACAAATTGAACAGGAATTGCCCACACTGATATACCAGATACAAAACTGGCAGCAAATTGTAAACCAGGCATTGCAGGCCAAACAGGATGAATTGCTTGCTCCTATTTACCGAAGGGTATATGATGCGATCAAACTGGTGGCAAAAGAAAAAGGGTATACGCATGTGATGAGCAAAGAAGCCCTGTTGGTAGCCCCGGACGGGGATGATATGCTGGCCGCCGTAGCAGCTAAATTGAAAGTCGCGATTCCAAAAGGAAACGCCGGTAAATAATCCTTCAGCCATCGAAAAATAATTATAACCCCGGCATTATTGCCGGGGTTATTTTTGCAACATGCAAACCCGGTATCCCATTGGTGTATTCGATTCGGGCTATGGTGGCCTGACTGTCTTAAAAGATATCGTCAATAAACTACCGCAATACGATTACCTCTACCTCGGGGATAATGCCAGGACGCCCTATGGCAACCGCTCCTTTGAAACGGTCTATCAATACACCCTGCAATGTGTCAAATGGTTTTTTCAGCAGGGTTGTCCTCTTGTTATACTCGCCTGCAATACTGCTTCAGCGAAAGCACTCAGGACCATCCAGCAAAATGACCTTCCTGATATCGCACCCGATAAAAGAGTATTGGGAGTCATTCGTCCAACCGCCGAAATAATAGGAACGTTGTCGGAAACCAAAAGCGTCGGAATACTCGCAACGCAGGGAACCGTTATTTCCGAATCCTATCCCCTCGAGATTGCGAGGTTTTTCCCGGGATTAAAAGTTTACCAGGAAGCTTGTCCTATGTGGGTGCCCCTGATCGAAAACAATGAACACCAGGGGCATGGGGCAGATTTCTTTGTAAAAAAACACCTTCATAATATTTTTGAAAAAGGAGAGACGATTGATGTTTTATTACTGGCCTGCACCCATTACCCTTTACTCCGGGAGAAAATTGAAGAGCATCTACCCCTGGTGGTCAAACTGCTTTCACAGGGAAAGATAGTGGCCGACAGCCTGGCTGATTATCTTTTGCGGCATCCTGAAATAGAAAGCCGGTGCGGAAAAACAGGGCTTCGGGAATTTTATACCACCGATTCGACCCAGGATTTCGACAACCATGCTGCCATTTTTTATGGGGCTCCGGTCATTTCCCGGCATGTTGATATAGAGAGTGTTATAAATTAATCGCGGCCTAAATTGATCCTTATACCTACTTATACTTTTCACTTCTCTTTCAAACCCTTACCTTTGCCGTCCTTTCACAAACAACGGGTGTGGTGACCTGTTGGTGAATCCTGCCTGACGGCAGGCAGGATTGAAACCGGGGTCGTTCTCCGGCTCGTATTTCAAA
Organism: Chitinophagaceae bacterium; assembly: GCA_025449935.1. Lineage (GTDB taxonomy): Bacteria > Bacteroidota > Bacteroidia > Chitinophagales > Chitinophagaceae > JJ008. The sequence goes on along the minus strand of JANWIJ010000010.1, from coordinate 6,356 downwards.
ACGTGAAAAAGAGAAATAATTATGAAACGTACATTTCAACCTCATCGTAAGCGCCGTAAAACCGTACATGGTTTTCGTAAACGTATGCAGACTGCCAATGGCCGCAAGGTTTTGGCAAGCCGTCGTGCAAAAGGGCGCAGGAAGCTGACAGTTTCTGATGAGAGCAAATTAAAATAGAAGCACACCGCCTTCCCCGGAAGAAGGAGCAGGAAGCTCATTATATTTATAGCTCCGGTATTTTATCGGAGCTTTTTTATTTGTGTTATTTGTGCCAAAACAATTCACATCAGGCAGGGACGAACGGTTAAAAAGCCGGAAAAAAATTGAACAATTATTCAGTGACGGGAAGAAATTTACCCTGGCCCCGTTCCGGGTTCATTATTCGTTCCACCAAAGTGAAAAAACCGTCCTTCAGTTCGGAGTAGGCGTAAGCAGTAAAGTATTTAAAAAGGCGGTGGACAGGAACCGTGTAAAAAGAGTGATCCGTGAATCCTGGCGCCTGCAAAAAAAATTGTTAGTACAGGAATTAACCCTGCACCCGGGCCAGCTGAATATTTTTTTTATCTATACAGCCAGGGAATTACCCGATTACAAAGTCATTTGCGAAAAGATGGATAAAGTGCTGGTTAAACTCCCCGGGTTGCTTTTTAAAATAAGTTGAAAACATTTTTACAGATACTGAGTCTTCCTTTTATCCTGCTGATTAAAATTTACCAGCTGGTTATCTCTCCCTGGCTGGGCCCCAAATGCCGCTATACACCAACCTGCTCCCACTATGCCGCAGAGGCATTAAAAAAACATGGCCTTTTGAAGGGAGTGTGGCTGGCCATCAAACGAATAAGCCGTTGTCATCCATGGGGAAGCAGTGGTTATGACCCGGTGCCATAAACGAATTTATGGGATTACTGATTGATTACATTCCGGTGATATATCCCATCCGATTATTCAGTATATTGTTTTTAAAATTAAGGTTTTGATTACTGTATCTGTTATTGAAGACGATAAGCATTATCGTGAAGGGCTTGTGACATTAATTAATAATTCCGGGCATTTCCAGGTATTGCATTCCTACCCGTCGGGAGAAGCGGCCCTGCCCCATATCATTCATCATCCCCCGGAAATAGTCATTGTTGATATAAAATTGCCCGGGAAGAACGGGATCGATGTCATTTCCGTAATCAAACAGCAAACCCCGGATGTACTCTGTATGGTCTGCTCGTTTTATGATGATAATGAGTACATCTTTAACGCGCTGAAGAATGGAGCCTGCGGCTATATCCTGAAAGACTCCATGCCCGGCGATATTATCGAATCGCTGAAGGAATTGCATATGGGAGGTGCTCCCATGAGCCGGTACATCGCCAGGAAAGTGATCTCTGTTTTTCAAAGCCACCAAAGTGTAAATAAGCTGGCTGAACTGTCTGAAAGGGAAAACCAGGTATTACAATTGATAGCGACGGGGATTTCCGTCAAAGAAGTGTCAGACCAGCTCTCCCTGAGCAAACACACAGTGACCAAACATCTGAAGAATATTTATACAAAACTTCATGTTACTAACCGGATTGAAGCGGTGAATAAACTACAGCACCCGGGGGGCAAATAAAAAAAGCTGCATGATATCACACAGCTTTTCGCATAATCTATTTATTCAGTTAACCGCTAAATCTCTCTGACACTTTTTTCCAGTTAACCACGTTCCAGAATGCTGCCAGGTAGTCCGCTCTTTTATTCTGGTATTTCAGGTAATAAGCATGTTCCCAAACGTCAACACCCAGCAGGGGTGTGCCTTTTACTTCAGCCACATCCATCAGGGGATTGTCCTGGTTGGGTGTAGAACTGATTTCCAGTTTCCCGTTTTTTTCAATAAGCCATGCCCAGCCACTCCCGAAGCGGGTCATACCCGCAGTCGCAAATTTTTCTTTAAATGCATCAAAAGAGCCAAAAGCTGCATTGATCGCATCGGCTAATTTCCCGGAAGGACTTCCACCCGCTTTGGGCGCCAGGCTTTCCCAGAAAAAACTATGATTCCAGTGGCCGCCACCATTATTACGAACGGCTGGCGAGATAGTGCCTGCAGCGGCTACCAATTCCTCGATTGATTTATTTTCATTGGGCGTGCCCGCGATGGCTTTATTCAGGTTGTCTACATAAGCCTGGTGATGTTTGCCATGATGTATCTGCATGGTCAGTGTGTCGATATGAGGCTCCAGTGCATCGTGTGCATATGGTAATGCCGGTAAGGTAAATGCCATAATTCTTTTGTTTAATAGTTAAAGTATCTTAGAAGGACAACAAAAGTAAGAAGACAGGGTTTAAAATACCCGGGAGAAACGGGAATTGTTTCTGATTTCGAAACTTACTTTGTCAGCCGGTTCAGCTTATTCCCTTTTTCAGTAAATGTTTCTACAATACCTCTCGTTTCCAGGTCAAGCCGGACGGAAATTGTATACCAGGGAACCGACCCGCTGAAACGCGGCATTTTCTTTTTAATGATTTTTACCACATCATCCGTCAGTTCATTAAAGGTTTTGCCCTTGCTTCCTTTCAGGCTCTGCAGGATGGCTGCCTTAACCGGGGCATAGATGTCAGCATCAAGTTTTCTTTCAATACCTGTTACGGGGTGCGTAACAATTATCTTTTTTGATTTAACTGCTTTTGCCATTTTTATCTTTTTGATTTGAAAAAATCTTTCATCAGCTGTGCAGCTTCCTGCTTCATCACTCCCCGGATCAGTTCTGTTTTGGGATGAAATGGCCAGTTGGTACCGGCTGTTTTTTTATAACCATTTTTTTCATCCTCCGCCCCATAAACCAGTTTCCCGGTTTTACTCCAGTAAATAGCCCCGGCACACATCAAACAGGGCTCAATAGTCACATAAAGCGTTGCTTCCGGCAGGTACTTGCTGCCGAGTGAATTAAAGGCGGATGTCAACGCGATCATTTCGGCATGTGCGGTTGGATCATTGAGTCGTTCCGTCATATTATATCCTCTTGCAATGATTTTTTCATTAATAACCACTACCGCGCCGATAGGGATTTCATCATCTTCGAGGGCTTTTTTAGCTTCTTTCAGTGCCTGCATCATGAAGTATTCATCCGTCATTGTAAAAAGGGTTTTGCCTAACTTGGTATAAAATTAAAGGTAATGTCCAACATCAGCAGCCTGGAAAATATGCGGAAGCATTTTAATTCAGGTGTCACGCTTTCCTATTCCTTCCGGAAGGATCAGTTAAAAAAGCTAAAACAGGCTGTCCTGGATCATGAACAGGAATTATATGCAGCTTTATACAGCGATTTAAAAAAAAGCCCGGAAGAGAGCTGGGTTACCGAGCTGGGGATGGTGGTTTCAGAAATAAATACTGCTATCAAAGAATTAAGATCCTGGATGTCACCGGAACACCCAGGTACCAACCTGCTGAATATGCCTTCCGCCAGCAGGATTTATAAAGAACCCCTCGGGGTCGTCCTGATTATAGGACCCTGGAACTATCCTTTCCAGTTATTGATCAACCCGCTTACCGGGGCCATTGCGGCTGGCAATTGCGTGGTGCTGAAACCCAGTGAATTTGCTCCGGCTACAGATGCGATCATGAAAAAAATAATTTCAGATGCTTTCCCGGCCGAATATATTCTTTATGTTCAGGGAGAAGGTCACCAGGTGATACCGGCCATGATGAACCACTTCACTTTTGATCATGTTTTTTATACCGGCAGTACGGCGGTGGGCAGGATCATTTATAAGATGGCGGCAGAAAAACTGGTGCCCGTTACACTGGAATTGGGAGGCAAAAGCCCCTGTATTGTGGAAAAAGATGCGAATATCCGGGTGGCGGGAAGACGGATCGCTATTACCAAGTTCTCAAATGCCGGCCAAATGTGTGTAGCTCCTGATTATGTGCTGGTACATGAATCAAAAAGAGATGAGTTGATTGAATCCCTGGGCCGCGCACTTACAGGATTTTTCAGCGATAAACCAGAAGAGAGCTATAATTACGGGAAAATTATCAATGAAAAACAATTTGAACGGATTGCCGGGTACCTGTCGCAGGGAAAGATTGTGTATGGGGGAAGGACGAATAAGGATTTGCTTTTTATTGAGCCGACTATTCTGACGGGTGTTTCGCTGGATACGCCAGTAATGAAGGAAGAGATATTCGGACCCGTCCTGCCGGTACTATCTTTTGCAAAAATGGAAGAAGCAAAAGCAATCATTGAAAGAAACCCAAATCCACTGGCTTTTTATCTATTTACAGAAAGCCGACAAAAAGAAAAAGAATGGCTTAATACCGTTGCTTTTGGTGGCGGATGTGTTAATAATGCAAGCTGGCACTTAACCAACCATCACCTGCCTTTTGGGGGGCGTGGTTTCAGTGGTACCGGTTCCTATCATGGCAAATATTCCTTTGAAACGTTCAGCCATAAAAAGGCGGTGATGAAGACCCCGGCCTGGTTTGACCCGGATATTAAATACCCGCCCTTTAAAGGAAAACTCAAACTATTTAAATGGGTGATCAGGTAATGCGGGCGAAACCGGGATATCGTAAACTTAAAAGAATACTGGTTGTTCTTTTAGTATGCATCGCTTCCTTCATGGTGTATGTAGAAATCGTAAATAGAAATTCAAAACAGATGACATACAGGCAAAAAGTGCTGAAAGCCGTTTACCCGCTCTGGATGTGGTGGGCCAGGACCACCGGTAAGAATACGACCAACCTCACCGGTAAGAAGCTACCGCCGGTTTCTTTTTATTCTTTAAAGACAACCCTTAATAATGGGGATACCCTGGCATTTGATCAGCTAAAGGGGAAAAAGATCTTGTTGGTCAATACGGCCAGTGATTGCGGATACACGGACCAGTACAGCGACCTCCAAAAATTATATGAGCAATTTCATGACAAGCTGGTCATAATTGGGTTCCCGGCGAATGATTTTAAAGAGCAGGAGAAAGGAACAGATGAAGAGATAGCCCGTTTTTGCAAATCCAACTACGGAATTACGTTCCCGCTTGCTAAAAAAAGCGTTGTGATTCAGCAAACCGGGCAAAGCCCTGTTTTCAGGTGGCTGACAGATACGGCCCGGAACGGCTGGAATAATAAACCACCATCCTGGAATTTTTCCAAATACCTCGTGAATGAGGAAGGCGTGCTGACCAATTATTTCGGACCTTCGGTTTCCCCGTTAAGCGATGAGCTGAAAAATGCGCTAAACAATAAATGAAGTGATGATGTTCTCTAAAACACAGATTGAAAAATATTTTACCGGCGAAAAGCAGGAAAGCCTTTTGTTCATGATAATTGGTGTCTCCGGGATCATTACCGCTTTGATTTTTTTCCTTTTTCTTAAAATGATTTTTTATACGGGAGCAGCCATTCCATTCCTGGTTATTGGCCTTATCTTAAGCATTGTAGGATACACGGTATATAAAAGAAGTGATGAGGACCGCGTAAGGAATGTATATGCATATGATATGAATCCTGCTGAATTACGGGACAAAGAATTGCCCCGGATGGAAAGGGTGATGAAAAACTTCAGGATCTACCGGTATACGGAAATATTTCTTTTCCTGGCCGGGGTCACACTCTACATTTATTTTATCCGTGATTTTGAAAATGATTTCTGGAGAGGATTTGGGCTTGGACTGGCCGTAATGGCGCTGGTTGCCCTGGTGGCGGATTATTTCGCAGAAAAAAGAGCGGAAGTTTATTTCAGCGGAATTAAATCTTTCCTGTCTAAAACCTGATTTTATGACCTATAATGATATTATTGGAACACTTGGTGTCGGGTTAATCCTCCTGGCTTATTTTCTAAATACAGCCAAACTGTTGCCAAAGGACGGGAAATTGTTTTACGTGTTGAATATTATCGGAGCTGCATTGGCCTGCTATGCTTCCTTCCTGATTAATTATGTCCCCTTTGTCATACTCGAAGGGACCTGGACACTGGTGTCTATTTATGGGTTGATGAAAGCCATGAAAATTAAAATGACCTAGAGAGGCTTATGCCGGGCATTTTTCGTGGTAATTCACCAGTTCAATCGGTGTTTTCGCTATTTCAAAACCGGCGTAGGTAATGGCAATTTCGTTTAATACCTCGTTGATCTCCTCTTCAGTTTTCAATGTGACCAGGCGGTTGCGGAAATCTTTGATATTTGGCAGTCCTTTCAGGTAATTGGCATAATGCCTGCGCATTTCGTTGATGCCCACTACCGGGTTTTTCCACTCTACGGATTTCTTCATGTGCTTACGGCAAACAGCGATGCGGTCCGCGATCGTGGGTGGAGAAAGGTGCTCACCGGTTTTCACAAAATGTTTGATCTCGTTAAATATCCAGGGATATCCGATCGCCGCACGTCCGATC
>JANWIJ010000009.1 GCA_025449935.1 Chitinophagaceae bacterium | reverse complement strand
GCTATCGGGCTGCTCCGCCTGAGTGGAAACAAAGCTTTTGCTATTGTCAACGAATTGTTTCCTTCAAAAAATCTGTTGAGCCAAGCCTCGCATAGTTTGCATGTTGGTTTTATAAAAGATGGGGAAAAGATACTCGATGAAGTCGTGCTCTCACTCTTTAAAACACCGAAATCATATACGGGAGAAGATGTAATTGAAATTAGTTGTCATGGCTCACCCTATGTGCAGCAGGAAGTCATAAATGCCTGTATTGGGAAAGGCGCCAGGCTGGCCAGGCCGGGAGAGTTTACCCAACGGGCTTTTTTGAATGGCAAATTAGACCTTGCCCAGGCCGAGGCCGTCGCCGACCTGATCGCTTCCAATACCGCGGCCTCTCAAAAAGCAGCCTTGCATACCATCCGGGGCGGGTTTTCTGAAAACCTGGGGAAGCTGAGAGAACGTTTGATACGATTCTCTGCATTAATTGAACTGGAACTCGACTTTTCGCAGGAAGATGTGGAGTTTGCGGACAGGAAGCAGTTTTATGAACTCATCAATGAATTGACCCTGTCCACCGGGCAACTTGTCAACTCGTTCAGTTTGGGGAACGTGATCAAAAACGGAGTGAGTGTTGCCATTGTGGGTAAACCGAATGCGGGTAAATCAACCCTGTTAAACAGTTTGCTGAATGAGAACAGGGCCATTGTGAGTGATATTCCGGGAACCACCCGTGATACCATTGAAGAAATTCTGAATATTGATGGTATTCTATTTCGCCTGATCGATACGGCCGGGTTACGGAAACATACAGGTGACATGATTGAAACAGCGGGTATGGAACGAAGCCTGGAAAAAATGAAACAGGCTGACCTGGTCCTTTATTTGTTTGATATACGTGAAGAACCCCGGGAAATCAGCAGCAAAAAAGCAGAATTTCTTGCCAATGGGGTCAGGTCCCTGTTCGTGGCAAATAAAATTGATGCCGTTGGAGAAAAGGCGGCAAAAGATAAGTTTAAAGAGATCGAAGGCATCATCTTTATCTCTGCCAAAGCACATGTACACCTGGAAGTATTAAAAGAGCGGATGGTGGATGCAGTATTGCAGGGACAGTTGCAAACCGAGAATATCGTTGTGACCAATGCAAGACATTATCATGCATTAAGGGAAGTACAAAAATCGCTTACTGATATTAAAGCGGGGCTGGACAACCAATTACCTGGCGACCTCCTGGCCCTGGACATTCGCCGCTGCCTCCATTACCTGGGAGAGATTACGGGAGAAATCACTAACGAGGATCAATTGGATTATATTTTTTCTAAATTCTGTATTGGGAAGTGACTAACTTTAATTTGTCCGTAAACACCAGCTCAGCTAATGTCGCGTAGTTAGGTTTAATCACTCCTCATGTACGAATTATTCTTCCAGGAATTCAATAAAAAAGCTCCTCTTACAGGGGAGGAAGAAACACTTATTAAGACCTACCTCACTCCCAAGAAGCTTCGGAGGAAACAATACCTGTTGCAGGAGGGTGATGTCTGCAAAGCAATTGCCTTTATTGAGAAAGGTGCGTTAAGAGCCTATTCTGTGGATGATAGTGGTGATACACATATCATCCAGTTTGGACTGGAGGGTTGGATCATTTCTGACCTGTATAGTTTTCTTACCGGGGAACCCGCCACTTACAATATTGACGCTATTGAGGATGCCGAACTGGTACTTATCAGCAAATCAGCGCACGAGGAATTATTGCGGAAACTTCCCAAATATGAAACTTTTACCAGGCTGAATATTACAGGTGCTTACCTTGCCATGCAGAAGCGGTTAACCTCCATTATCAGCTCCCCTTTAGAGGAACGATATGCAGGCTTTTCTGCACTCTACCCGGAAATCGTTCAACGTGTACCCCAGCATATGATTGCTGCTTACATGGGTCTTACCCCGGAAACGTTAAGCCGTATCAGGCGAAGAATTTCATCCAAATAATTTAAAACTCTCTTAATAAAAGCATTGACCAAAATCAATGCTTTTTCTTGCTTACAGGCAATGGAACCAGGGTATGCCCTGGCGTAGCTTTGTTCTATCAAAAAACAAAAAAAGATGAAGACAAGACAAACAATAGCAGTGATCGGGGCCACTGGAAATATGGGTTCAGCCATTTCAAAAAGCCTTTCTAAAGGCAATTACAGGTTGCTATTAAAAGCCAATAAGCAGGAAGAATTGGATCCTCTAGTTAAAGAAATTAAAACTAAAAATGCGGATGCTGACATAGAAGCGGCAGTTTGCCCTGCTGAAGCCGGTTGGGAAGCGGATATTATTATTCTTGCTGTTCCGTTTGGGGCAGAAAATGAAGTGGCGAAAAAAATTAAAGAAGTAGCCAATCAGAAAATTGTGATCTCTATTGCTAATCCTTTGAGTGAAACATATAATGGATTGGTGACAGCACCAGGTACAAGTGCCGCAGAAGAGTTACAAAAATTGTTGCCGAATTCAAAAGTGATCAAAGCCTTCAATACCACCTTCGCGGCCAATTTTTCAACACCCGTTATTGATGGCAAACAGGCCGATGCTTTTATTGCCGGTAATGATGAAGAAGCCTTGCAGACAGTTGCTGAATTGGTAGCTACAGCAGGATTCAATCCAATTGTCGCAGGCGATTTATCAGTAAGCAGAACACTGGAGCATATGCAGCTTCTGTTGATTCAGTTAGGGTTGAAATACAATTACAACTGGCTGGCAGGCTGGAAAATATTACACAACTAGAAAGTTTTTATAACTCCAAAAACATTTACAATGAAAAAAATAACAATTATTCTTGCCGCGCTTATCACGCTGACGGCATTTACAACGGCCCTTTCAACCTGGCAGAACGATGATGCCCACTCACAACTTGGTTTTACCGTAACTCACCTGGGTATTGCGGATGTATCGGGCACGTTCAATGATTTTGATGTAACTATTAAATCATCCAAACCCGACTTTAGTGATGCTTCAATTGAACTCACTGCTAAAACAGCTTCTATTGATACCAAGGTTGAACCAAGGGATAATCACCTGAAAAGTGCAGACTTTTTTGATGTAGAAAAATTTCCCGTTATGAGCTTCAAGAGTACTTCTATAAAAAAGGCAGGTAAGAATAAATATAAACTTACCGGCGATCTGAACCTGCATGGCATCACAAAGCAGGTAACAATGGACTTGCGATACAAGGGTACAGTTGAAAACCCGATGAGCAAAAAACAAACAGCGGGTTTCCAGGTTACAGGCGTGATCAATCGTACGGACTTCAACCTGGGAAGCGGTTTTCCGCCTCCTATGATAAGTAATGAGGTACGCATTAAAGCTGACGGAGAGTTTGTGCAGTAATTGCTTAGCCACATCAACCTATTTTAATAACCAATAAAAATTTATTTATGAAACAGTTAGAAAACAGAGCCGCAATCATTACTGGTGCAGGTTCGGGTATTGGTAAATCAACTGCCTTGCTTTTTGCAAAAGAGGGCGCAAATGTAGTTGTCTCGGATATCAGTGAAGCCAATGGTAACAGTGTGGTGGAAGAAATAAGAAAAACGGGTGGTGAAGCTTTCTTTGTAAAGGCAGATTCATCTAAAGCGACGGATAACGAAGCACTGGTAAAGCAAACCCTTGATAAATATGGCTCCCTGGATATAGCCGTAAATAATGCGGGTATTGGCGGCCCTCTGGGTGTGACCGGTGAATATCCATTAGATGGATGGCAGAAAGTAATTGACATTAATCTATCTGGTGTGTTTTACGGCTTACGCTACCAGATTCCTGCTATGTTGCCCAAAGGTGGAAGCATTGTAAACATCGCTTCTATTTTGGGCCAAGCCGGTACTAAGTTTTCACCAGCTTACGTAGCTGCAAAACATGGTGTGGTTGGCTTAACCAAAGCAGCTGCCCTGGAATATGCCGATAAAAATATCCGGATTAATTCTGTTGGCCCGGGATACATAAAGACACCGCTGGTTACAAGCTCAATTGATGAAGCCGGACGCAAAGCGTTGGTTGGCCTGCATCCCATCGGGCGTTTAGGTGAACCGGAAGAAATTTCAGAACTAATACTCTGGTTAGCATCTTCCAGATCTTCTTTTGTAACCGGTGGTTACTATGCGGCAGATGGTGGCTACCTGGCTCAATAGATCAGGATGCTTATATAGGCTTCCTCCGGTTTCGAAGGGAGGAAACCTATTCCTGACCAGCTTAATGATCTTCTACACAAATTAAAAAATAAATGAAATGAAAATACTATTAAAAATAAAAGATTATGCAGCACTGTTCTTTCTTGCTGCAATCCTAACTTTCGCAGGTTGTTCAAGCAACAGCCAGGGCGAAAAAATTAAATCACTCCAGGCGGAATTAGACAAATACAAAGCCGCTGAAGCCTTGACTCAGAAACGTCTGGCCATGTTTGATACCCTTGACTACGAATATTACAGCAACCAGAAGTGGGATATGTTTAAACATAACCATGCCGAGAACATCAAAGTGTATTACCCGGATGGGCTAATCACCACTGGTTTGTATCCACAGCACATTGATATGCTTACCCCGATGTTTGTATTTGCACCCGATACAAAGATCAAGGAGCACCCGGTTAGGTTTGGCAGTGGCGAATGGACTGCCGTGATCGGCGTTATGGAAGGGACATTTTCGAAACCCATGCCAATTGGTAACGGCAAAACCATTCCACCAACAGGAAAAAAATTCAAATTATCAATGACAACAATCGGGCATTGGGGAGTAGATGGAAAAATGACCGAAGAATACCTGTTCTGGGATAATCAGTCATTTATGAAGCAAATCGGTTTAGCACAATAGTTTATGCTGCGGGGCCTGAGCCAGTTCCTATGCTGATAGGTAGTTACCTTATTTCAATCTCAACGATCTTGCATTAATCGCTACGATGACCGTGCTGAGGCTCATCAAAACGGCACCCATAGCAGGACTTAACATGAAATAAGGATACAGTACACCTGCAGCCAATGGAATAGCTGCCACATTATACCCGATCGCCCAGGCAAGATTTTGCTTCATTTTCCTGTAAGTGGATCTGCCAAAACTTATCATAACCGCAACGTCCTCCGGATCGCTGTTCACTAAGATGATGTCTGCTGTTTCTGCCGCCACATCAGTACCACTGCCGACGGCGATACCCACATCTGCCTGCGCCAGCGAAGGAGCATCATTTACACCATCGCCAGTCATGGCTACAACTTCTCCATTTTCCTGGAATTCTTTGATTTCTTCCTGTTTCTGATGCGGTAGTATATTGGCGAAATATCCATCCATCGACAATTTTTTGGAAACTGAAGCGGCGATCTTTTCATTATCACCAGTAAGCAAATAAACCTTTATGTTCATTTGTTTTAGCCGGGCAATCGCCCTGGGGGCCGTCTCGCGGATCGTGTCAGCCAATGTTATCAAACCTGCTGGTTCATTATCTATTAATAAAAAAATGATGGTTTCGCCGTCCTGGTCAATTTCAGCCGGGATCATGGGCAAGGCTTTATTTTCCCGGGAGAAATAATTAGGGCCCGCCGCAATGACCTTTTTCCCACGCACGGTTGCCGATACACCGATACCCTGGCTATAATGAAAGTCGGTGGAGGGCCATAAAGACAGCTCTTTGGTTTTTAACTCCTGCAGTATTCCTTTTGCAATGTAATGTTCTGAATGTTGTTGTACGGCTGCCGCATATTGCAACAGCTCCTGATTGGTATACTGCTGAGTTGATGATACTATTTTTTGAATTTCATGCGAACCTTTCGTTAAGGTGCCGGTTTTATCAAAAACGATTGTGGTTATATTTCTTGCATTTTCAAAAGCGGTCCGGTTCCTGATCAGCAAGCCATGGGTAGCTGATATGGTGGTAGAAACCGCAACTACCAGGGGGATAGCCACTCCCAGTGCGTGGGGACAGGCTGTTACCATCACCGTTACCATTCTTTCCAAAGCAACTGAGAGGTCATGATTGGCATACCAAATTATAAAGGTGATGGCACCCGTTCCGATAGAAATAAAGGTTAGCCATCTAGCTACCCGGTCTGCGAGGTTTTGTGTAGTTGATTTTGCTGCCTGTGCTGATTGCACTAAACTGATCACTTTATTGAGGTAGCTATCAGCACCGGTTGCTGTTACCCTTATTTTCAATGACCCGTCCCCATTCACAGCTCCTGCTATCAGCTTTTCATCTTTATCCTTTTTTACAGGTTTGCTTTCGCCGGTTAGCATACTCTCGTTTACAAATGAATGGCCTTCCAGCACCCAACCATCAGCCGGGATCTTTTCGCCGGGCTTTATTATTACTACTTCACCATTTTTTAATTCTTTTATATCAATATCTGTTACAGATCCATCTCTTTCCACGTGCACATTTGAAGGTAATAGCGCCACGAGTGATTGCAATGCATTGGATGCAGCCATCTGGGAACGCATTTCCAGCCAATGCCCCAATAACATTATATCAATTAAAGTTGCCAGCTCCCAGAAAAAATCCATACCCGCTAAACCCAAAACGACAGCTACGCTATAAAAGAAAGCCACCGAGATAGCAAGCGCCACCAGCGTCATCATCCCGATGTTTCGGAATTTTATCTCGCTGACCATTCCTTTAAAGAAGGGCATACCACCGTAGAAATAAATCACGGAGCCCAATAGGAGCAGCAGGTACTTATCACCGGGAAAATGCCATGCAAAACCAAGCCAATGCTGTATCATAGGGGATAAGACTATTACCGGGACGGTAAGCACCAGGCATATCCAGAAACGTTTCAGAAAATTTTCCGTATGATGGCCGGCATGTTTATCATATCCCTGCCCTGCTTGGTGATGATGCTCATGAGCCGGTTGTTGCTTATTTTCTTTTCGCTCAACCCGCACGAGATCCATTCCGCATTTGGGACATTTGCCGGGAGCCGGCTTTGTCACTTCAGGATGCATGGGACAGGTGTAATTTTCCCGGGGATCCCTGGGATGATCATGCTGTGTGTGATCCATGTTAAATTTTTATAAAGATTAATGGAAGTTTAGCCCCATACATTATTCTGAAATTCTTAATTTGCTAAGCATTTCATTCGTAATTGTCTCAGCATAGATACCATAAGCATTGATCAGTATCCCGCTGAGCCCGTATTTCTCTGAAGAAATAGCATAAATGATACTTTGATCTGCGGCATCGCTGCTGACATCAAACCTGAAGTACTTATCAACAACAAATTCATCATGAAATAGCTGGTATTCCCTGTTGCGGCATTCCAGGCAATGCTGTTGAAGATTAAAATCTTCCGTGTAGCTATCCTTTCTTAATCCATTAATGGCCTCAATAAGATTTGAATATTGTTGCATAGTTACTTGTTAAAAAGACTGACGGGCCCCCATATAATTTCCCGTATGCTGGTTATGCTCTTCCCGTCACAACTTCCACCTCGCATTGTTCGAGTTTACGAAACAATTTAACCTCCCGCCTGAATGGACGCCATTCATAAAGAAGAAAATCGGCCGGTCGCCAAAGGGCCACCCATCCCAGGATAATAAGGATTTCCCGGAACGTAAGGGATAACCCTCCATCAGGAAGGAGCTTTACCAGAACGGGTATCAAGGTAACGAGAAGTCCCAGGAAGCCAATGGAAATCCAGAGACTTCTCCACCCGATTCGCAATACTCTTTTTAATTGCCTTTCCGATTTTTTCCGCCGATAACTAAAATGTTGATGAATAGCAGTTGATATTTCATCCTTCCTGCTTGTTTCATCATTAGGCAAGCGAATCTTCAACTGGACCTGGTCATTCGATGACGCTGCTGACGCTTCTTCAATAATGACTTCCTCGGCATCAGGGTTCAACATACGTTTACCAGGAATGCGGGAATGCGGCGCAACCAGTAGTTGATCCAGGTCATTTAACTCAAGTATAATTTCTGAGACCCGCATTTTTTCTATGAGATATGATTTTGACTTCAAGGTAAATTATTTAATGGTGGCATCCCGCAGCGTTCACCCAATTATTCTGTGTATATTAGTAGACATCAAAAGAAATGTCATGCTGGACATCGTAATCCAGGCAAGGGAAGCGGCGATTAGCAAAGCAATTAAAGTGAAACGCATTCTTCCATTCCGCCTCAGGAGAATGGTCGGACCTTTTATTTTCATGGACCATGCCGGACCGGTTGTTGACATACCGGCTGAGCCTTCTTCGTTAGATGTTTTACCCCATCCACATATCGGACTTTCCACCGTAAGTTATCTTTTTGGGGGGCAGGTAACACACCGGGACAGTTTGGGGGTAGAGCAGGTAATCCGTCCCGGGGAAGTAAATTGGATGACTGCAGGAAGTGGAATTGCCCACTCCGAAAGATTTGAAGATCCATCATCGCTCACCGGGGGATTGGAGATGATTCAAACCTGGGTAGCGCTGCCGGAAAAAGACGAAGAAACTGCTCCGTCTTTTCGCAATTACATCCCAGCGCAATTGCCTGTATTTACAGATAAAGGAGTTTGGATGCGACTGATCGCAGGCAATGCATTTGGGTTAAGCAATGACGTTAAGACCAACTCTCCATTATTTTACCTGCACGTTGTATTAGAAAAAGGAGCAACATTCGGACTGCCAAAAGAACATTCAGAGCGGGGAATTTATATTGCGAAAGGAAGTGTAGAACTTTCGGGAAATACCTATTCACCGGGGCAAATGCTGGTGTTCAACAAAGGGGCCAACCCGCTTATCATCGCGAAAGAAAACACTACACTAATGCTGTTAGGAGGTGAGCCGTTGGGTGAGCGCTTTATCTGGTGGAATTTTGTATCCTCACGAAAAGAACGTATCGAGCAGGCAAAAGAAGACTGGAAACAAGGCAGAATAATATTGCCCCCCAACGACAACCAGGAGTTTATACCGCTGCCTGATGATAAGTCAAAGCCAGCGGGAGGTTCGCCACGACCCGAACCGCTTTCATAAAGGATAAAACCATTCTTTTACTTTATTGTATGGAGAGACAAAGTATATTTGTGTCCTGCTATAATAGTTCTTTCAATGGAAGCAAATGGAGTGGATTTTCTAATGATCTTTTGTACCCCTGTTGTAGTCTGCTGGAGATAATCGGCGAAGATTTAAGCTGGCTTTACTTCTGTACCCGGAAATGAACGTCGCCCGTTGGTAAAAGGTTAATCTAAAAAATCAACCAATATGTCTGACTTAAAAATTAACACCATGGACGGTCGGGAGACCGTGCTGGCTGAAGCCGTTCTGAATGATTTCAAGTCGGGTTTACTGTGCAGTTTATTAAGAAGAGAGGATAAGGGCTACGATGAAGCAAGGGCCCTCTGGAATGGGATGATCGACCGGAGACCAGCTGTCATCGCCCGCTGCACCGGTGCTGCCGACGTTATCAGTTGCGTAAAATTCGCCCGCCAGCACAAGCTGCTCATCGCTGTAAAAGGTGCGGGACATAATATCGCCGGAATGGCTTCGTCCAATGGATCATTTATGATCGATCTCTCCCTGATGAATTGGGTCCAGGTTGATCCTGATGCCCGGATCGCGGTTGTTGGCCCCGGCACTACGCTTCGGACGCTGGACCACGAAACACAAGCTTTCGGTTTGGCTACACCACTGGGAATAAATTCCACCACGGGCATTGCCGGACTTACGCTGGGTGGTGGCTTCGGGTGGCTTAGCCGGAGCCTGGGTCTTACCGTTGACAATCTCTTATCGGCAGATGTGGTAACTCCAGATGGAAAACTGCTGCACGCTAACGAAAAGGAAAACGCAGATCTGTTCTGGGCCATCCGGGGTGGCGGCGGAAATTTTGGAATAGTCACTTCGTTCAGGTTCCGGCTTCATCCCGTAGGACCAACCCTGTTGGCCGGATTAATCGTTCATCCATTCAAAGAGGCGGGAAAGGTTTTCAGGTACTACCGGGACTTTGTTGCAAATGCCCCGGATAAACTCACCTGCTGGGTAGTGCTGCGGAAAGCCCCGCCACTTCCATTTCTTCCTGCTGGTGTGCATGGCAAGGAAATATTCATAATAGCAGCAGTGTACGCGGGCGACATTAAAGAAGGGGAAAAGTTATTGGAACCCTTACGGAAATTTGGTCAGCCGATAGCCGACGTCGTTGGTCCCACCCCGTTCACGGGATTTCAACAGGCATTTGATCCGTTGCTTACACCTGGCTTCAGGAATTACTGGAAGTCACACAATTTTACCAAGCTTGATGATGAACTCCTTGATACAATTATCAACTATGCCGGGCAACTTCCGTCGCCGCTCAGTGAAATTTTTGTCGGCAACCTGGGTGGCGCCGTAAACCGGGTGGCGGTAAATGCTACTGCATATCCCCACCGTGACCCGAACTTTATCTTGAACGTTCACACCCGGTGGGAGGATAAGGGATCAGATGCAAAATGTATTGACTGGGCACGAAAGTTCTTCGATGCAACCGCATCATTTGCTACGGGGGGTGTGTACGTCAACTTCATCAGCGAAGGAGATGAACGTGTGCCATCTGCCTTCGGAACAAATTATCAAAGGCTGGCTGAACTTAAGAAAAAGTATGACCCGGAAAATTTCTTACGGACGAATCAAAATATAATGCCGGCTAAATGATTGACCCCTGGTTGGGCTGATCTCCAGGTAGCATCGGGGTCTATACCTGAGCCCAATGATCAGTTGTTACTGACAGCCGATGTATTTACGAGTCCGGTCTTACGGAACAAGAGGCCTATATTCTTTAATATAACCGTAGTAAGGAGCATGAAGACAACTAGTATCGTGAGGATGAGTTCCTGGCTCAACGCCCTTAGCCAATAGACTTCTATCAGGATAAAAGCATGAATAAAGCATATCAGCTTGGCAGCAACACCATGACTAAATCCCTGGTTGGTTAACAAATGATGTATGTGAGTCTTGTCAGCCTCGAAAGGAGACTTCCCGTTCCAGATCCTGATCGCAAATACCCGTAATGTGTCAAAGACAGGGATAAGTACAGTACCGAATACAAACACTGGCGCATGTGGTAATACGGCATTGGGAATGGCATTGTTTACCTGCATCAGTCTTATACACAATACCGCTATTACAAAGCCCAGCACCAGCGAACCCGTATCCCCCATAAATATTTTTGCCGGGTTAAAATTGAAATACAGGAAGGCAAGGATACCACCTGCCAGGGCAAAAGCAAGCAGGGCCGTGTTCTCATCCCCGCTCATTATTAAAAACATTCCAAGGGTCACCAGGCTCATAAAGCCAAGTCCGCCTGCAAGACCGTCTATGCCATCAATAAGATTAAATGCATTCGTAATACCCACGATGACTAACAAGGTGAATGAATATTGAGCTGCCATATGAAGCTCGTCAATACCAAACAGCCCCCCCAGGGAAGTAATCCGGATCCCCGATAAGGCAATCAGTGCGGCCAGCGCGGCCTGGATGATGAATTTATATTTTGCAGAAAGATCATTAAGGTCATCCATGATGCCAAGCCCGAACAGCACAGTAATGGAAAAGAAAAAACTCACCTGTGCAATCTGTGTGCTGAAAGGAAACCAAAGAAAGAGGGCTGTAATCATACCCCCGATAACAGCAATCCCACCCATAGTGGGAATCGGGGACGAATGTACTTTGCGGCCATTGGGCATATCGTACAACCGGTATTTCTTTATCAGGCTGATAACGGGGGGTATGGTAATCAGGGTAACTACGAAGGCAGTAATAAAACAAAGGAGGGCAAACTTATAGTCACGGAAATACAGGTCAATCTGTATAAGATGAAAGTGGCTTTTCATTAGTTCGTGGTTTTTCGGTCAACAGGTGGATTCTTAAAGCAAAATACCCTGCTTTTTTAAAAAATGCAACACCTGTTTTATTGTATAAGCCCTTAAAAATTTTTCTATTGGACGGGGTGCAGTTTTTCACAGGCTTCTTGGGATATTTGCGATATGGAGACCGTAATTTTCACACCGGGAATACCATGACAGTAATCACCTATCTTTTTTGGATAAGCCTGGCTGTTCTCTTTTATTGCTACATCGGCTACGGGATACTGGTTGCTTTACTGAAAAGTGGTAAATCATTCTTTCGTTCTGCCCCGCCTCCTGTGGTTTCTTTCGAACCGGTGCCGGTTACGGTGGTTGTTTCTTCGTATAATGAAGGGGAGGTGTTAAAGAATAAAATCTTAAATACACTTGCCCTTGATTACCCGCCGGAACATCTAAAAATCATTTTTGTTACGGATGGATCCACCGATGATTCCAACAGGATCATCAGCGGGTATCCTGCTATTACCTTACTCCACCAGCCTGAAAGAAAAGGGAAGTATGCGGCCATCAAAAGGGCCATGCAACTGGTGGATACCCCTGTGGTGGTTTTCAGTGATGCCAATACCCTGTTGAACAGGGAATGTTTGAAGAAAATAATACCCCATTTTACGGATGAAAGGGTGGGAGGAGTGGCAGGTGAAAAAAAGATAGTGAGCAGCCGGTTTGTGTCAGCCGTTGGTGAAGCCGAAGGAATATACTGGCAATACGAATCATTTATGAAAAAACTGGATGCCGGCTTTTACACCGTTGTTGGTGCCGCCGGGGAACTATTTTCTATCCGGACAGCATTGTTTAAAAGTTTAGCCCATGACCTGATCCTGGATGATTTTATTATTTCGATGCAAATCTGCCTGCAGGGTTATAAAATTGAGTATGAACCGGGTGCTTTTGCAACCGAACCTCCTTCCGCTTCACTGGCCGATGAAGAAAAGCGAAAAGTGAGAATATCTGCGGGTGCATACCAGTCGATTGGCTATTTAAAAGAGTGCTTGAATTTTTTTAAGCACCCCGCCCTGAGCTTTCAATATATCTCCAGGCGATTGCTCCGGTGGGTATTTTGCCCGGTAACGCTTGTCATTTTACTCGTTTCAAACATTTTAATATGCAACAGTGCGGGTCATGCCGGTTTTTATAACGGGTTCCTGTCTGCACAGTTGTTTTTTTACCTGGTGGCGCTGATAGGATGGTTGTTCGTGCGGTCAGGGAAAAGAGCTGGTTTGTTTACCATTCCTTTTTATTTTGTATTTATGAATTACTGCCTGGTAAAAGGGTTTACCCGTTTTGTACGGGGCAAGCAAACGGTACTTTGGGAAAAATCACTAAGGCAGGCAGTAGAATAAAGTCAGCTATTTTTGTTTGAAAGTTTCCTGTCATCACTTCCCTGTCACCTATATTATCAAGCCCGGTTGAATACCTCAAAGGAGTTGGTCCGCAACGGGCTGATCTGTTGAAAAAGGAGTTGGGCATCTTCACCTTTAATGACCTGCTTCAGCATTTTCCTTACCGGCACGTGGATAAAAGCAAAGTCAGCCTGGTCAGTGAAATATCAGTGAATACCGATTTTATTCTGCTGACCGGTGTCCTCATGGATTTTGATGTAATCGGTCAAAAAGGGGGAAAAAGATTGGTAGCACAGTTCAAAGACAAGAGTGGCATGCTGGAGCTGACATGGTTCCAGGGAATCAACTGGATGCAAAAAACATTACAGAGCGGGCAACTTTACCTGGTATACGGGAAGGTGGGATTTTTCCAGGGTAAGCCTCAGATCATTCATCCCGAAATGGAATTACTGACTTCAGAAATGGAAAAAGGGAAAAGTTTCCTTGAACCTGTATATCCAACCACCGAAAAGCTGAAGACAAGGGGTCTCGGGGCTAAACAAATAGGTAAACTAACACAGACCCTGTTATCCATATTACAGGAAAAAGTCATACCCGAAAATCTCCCCCCCAATATTTTGAAACAGCTGAAATTGACAAGCCGGTTTAAAGCATACAGGCAAATTCATTTTCCCCAATCCCAGCAGGAGTACGAGGAAGCAGTCAGGAGATTAAAGTTTGAAGAATTATTTATAGCCCAGCTAAGGATGGGTATGTTACTGAGCAACCGGCACCGGTTTTCAAAAGGAGTAGTTTTTGATAAAGTGGGGGACCTTTTTAATTCATTCTATAAAGAGCATCTTCCCTTCGCATTAACCGGTGCCCAGAAAAGAGTGATCAGGGAAATTCGGTTTGATACCGCCAAAGGGAGGCAAATGAACAGGTTGCTGCAGGGAGATGTGGGAAGCGGGAAAACCATTGTGGCAGTACTCATCATGTTGCTGGCGGTGGACAATGGTTACCAGGCCTGCCTGATGGCGCCCACCGAAATATTGGCACAGCAACATTACAAAACAATCAGCTCCCTGCTGGAAAAGGTTGGGGTAACGGTGAAACTGATCACCGGTTCTACAAAAGCCGCGGAAAGAAAAAAAATATTGAATGATTTATCAGAAGGATCTTTAAAAATATTGACCGGCACACATGCAGTCATTGAAGATGTTGTCCAATTCAAAAACCTGGGAATTGTGATCATCGATGAGCAACACAGGTTTGGGGTGGCTCAAAGGGCCAGGCTCTGGCAAAAAGGCCCGGTGCCTCCGCATGTCCTCGTCATGACAGCTACACCTATTCCGAGGACCTTAGCCATGACGGCCTACGGAGATCTCGATTACAGTGTAATCGATGAACTCCCTCCCGGCCGGCAACCCATAACAACCGTACATCGTTATGAATCGCACCGGAGTAAGGTGATGGATTTCATTAAAACCGAAATGGAAAAAGGGAGACAGGTGTATATAATCTTCCCGCTCATTGAAGAAAGTGCCAAACTGGATTACGAAAATTTAATGAAGGGTTACGAAAATGTAAAAGCCTATTTCCCTGAGCCTAAATACTGGATCAGTATGGTACATGGCCGTCAACCTGCAGCGCAGAAAGAACTAAATATGAAACGGTTTGTTGAGCGGGACACCCAGATCATGGTATCGACCACTGTTATTGAAGTGGGGGTGGATGTACCTAATGCTTCCGTGATGATCATTGAAAGCGCCGAAAAATTTGGATTGTCACAGCTTCATCAATTGCGGGGGCGGGTGGGCCGGGGAGCAGAAAAAAGCTATTGCATACTGCTGACGGGCTCCAAATTGGGAAATGATGCCCGTGAACGGATCAGGACAATGACCAGTACGAATAACGGGTTTGAGATCGCAGAACAAGACCTCCGGTTACGGGGGCCCGGGGATATAGAGGGAACAAGGCAGAGCGGGGAGTTAAACTTCAGGCTGGCAAGTATAGTCCAAGACCGGCCATTGCTGGAATTGGCAAGAAATATGGCATTGGGATTACTTAAGGAGGATCCTGACCTTATTTCGGCCGAAAATTTGCAATTAAAAGAATTCCTTCATCAGCAGAAAGGAGCGATTTTATGGAGCAAAATCTCCTGATACGATAACAATTGATCAACAAAAATGAATGGATTTATACGAGATACGGAAAATTACGCTTAACGGATATTTGTTAACACAAGTTTTGAATCTGAATTCGGCATTTTTTGGTTATTTTAATACAAAGATTTTGACCCTGAAACGTTCCTCCATTTTTGCAGTCCTGGTAATTTTAACTTTAGCCGCCGGCGCACAGAGTTATAATAATATTGAATTCACAGAGAATAAAGGCCAGTGGGATAGCCGCGTCCGGTTTAAAGGAAGTGTAAGTAATGGAGCTTTTTTTATCCGGGATGGCGGTTTTACTGTCCTCCAGCACAATTCCGAAGATTTTGCCAACCTGGCCAAATTTATCCATGGTCAGAATTCAAAAGGAAAACTTCGCACTGCCAGTGATGATCTTGTAGTACGTTCCCACGCCTGGGATGTCGATTTCCTGGGGGCCTCCAAAAACATCACCGTCATCCCCGAGAAGTCAATTCCCACCTACAGTAATTATATCAAAGGAAATGACCCGTCAAAATGGGCGGGAGAATGCCGGATATTCCAGGCCATTACCCTGAAAGATGTTTACCCCGGCGTTGATGTGCGTTATTATACAGACAACGAATTTCTAAAATATGATATTATTGTAAAACCGGGGGGTGATATTTCAAAGATTGCCCTGAAATATGACGGGATCAATAAGGTACAGGTAAACAATAAAGAACTTTTATTGACGACCTCTGTGGGCGAAATGAGAGAGTCGTCTCCTTATACCTACCAGGCAGATGTAGCAGGAAAAAAGGAGGTTAGCTGTAAATACATCGTAAAGGATAATGTGGTGAGGTTTGACGTTAAGAATTATGACCCAAATGCCACATTGGTCATTGACCCTTCTATAATTTTCTGTTCTTTTTCCGGAAGTTCAGCGGACAACTGGGGCTTTACGGCCACCTATGGTCCGGATGGCAGCATGTTTGGAGGAGGTATTGTTTTTGATGCCGGGTTCCCTACTTCGCCGGGTGCATTTCAAACGACATACCAGGGCGGTGGGGGAAATATGCCGGTAGATATTGGAATCATAAAACTTTCACCCGACGGCAGGAACCGGGTATATGCTACTTATATCGGGGGCGCATCAAATGAGCAACCACATAGCCTTATTGTGGACAACCAGGGCAACCTGGTGATCGCGGGAAGGACCAATTCCGGCAACTACCCTGTAGTTAATAACGGCGCTGTATCCGGTATTGGTTATGATATCGTGGTAACTAAATTGAATGCAAACGGTACCGCACTTATTGGTTCCCGGAAAATAGGAGGAAGTGGTAATGACGGAGTAAATATTTCAGATACCCGCAGCCTTCAATCGCTTCAACGTAATTATGGTGATGACGGCCGTAGTGAAGTGATACTTGACGGTGGAGGTAATGTATATGTGGCTTCTTCTACCAATTCAAGCAATTTCCCAGGAACTACCGGGTCTTTTCAACCCAATTCGGGTGGTGGAGACCAGGATGGTATTATTTTAAAACTGACGCCTGATCTGTCAACGCTGACTTTCGCGAGTTACCTGGGTGGCTCGGCCAATGACGCAGCGTATGTACTTTCCATCGGACCCAACGGAAACATATTTGTAGCTGGCGGTACAGAAAGTCCCAATTTATTTCCACCGGGCAGCACAGCAGGAACCATTGGGCCATCTCATCACAATATCGGAGGTACCAACCCAATTGATGGTTATATCGCGGTGATCAGTAATAATGGTGCTACCCTGGTCAGGGGAACATATATAGGAACCAGTGCTATCGACCAGGTATTTGGTATCCAGTTTGACAAAAACGGCTTTCCATATATTATGGGTCAAACAACTGGATCCTGGCCGGTTACGCCCGGTACACCTACCTATGGCAGTTCCACCGGCAAACAATTTATCTGCAAACTGCAGCCCGACTTATCTGCTTTTGTTTATTCTACTGTATTCGGCACTGCATCAATCACACCTAATATTTCCCCCACCGCTTTTTTAGTGGATCGTTGTGAGAATGTATATATATCAGGATGGGGAGGCCATTATGACCTGGATAACCCGTTTGGCAGTGCCGGAACTATCGGTCTGCCCATAACAGCAGGCGCATTCAAAAGCACAACCGATCCTGTACTGGGGAGGGATTTTTATTTTTTTGTATTAAAGAAAGATGCAACGTCGCAATTATTCGGAAGCTTTTTTGGGGAGGCCAATTCTTCACAGGGCGGTGGAGATCATGTGGACGGTGGAACAAGCCGGTTTGATCAGAACGGTATGATTTACCAGGCTATTTGTGCCAACTGTAAATTAACGAACCCGCAACCAACTTTCCCGGTAACTGCCGGCGCATATTCTACAACCAATAACGCCAGTAATTCAAACAGCGGCGCAGGTTGCAACCTGGCGATGGTAAAAATAGAAATGGATCTTGCAGGGGTAAAAGCCGGTGTACAATCAAGTATAGACGGTGTACCAAGAGATACTGCCGGTTGTGTCCCGCTGACCGTGGATTTTATTGACACGATTGCCAATGCGCAAAGCTATGAATGGTATTTTAATTATGTACCGGGCAATCCCCCGGACCTCACAACAACGGTTCCTACTGCTTCTTTTACCTATAATACAACTGGAATTTTCCAGGTAATGCTGGTAGCCGTGGATCCTGCTTCCTGCAATATCCGCGATTCATCATTTATGAAGATCCGTGTCGGAGATCTTCGTGCAGCTCTCAGCTTTAATTATTTTAAAACCGGTGGTTGCACATCGCTGCAGTACCAGTTTAATAATACCTCTGTTGCGCCGCCAATCCGGCCGTTCACCAATACGTCTTTTGTCTGGAATTTTGGTGATGGCAGTCCATTGGTTGTAGCAGGTTTGGCCCCCGTTTTACATACTTTCCCGACCGCGGGCACTTACAGGGTAATACTAACCTTACAGGATACCGCCTATTGTAATAACCCGGATGCGGATACCTTGTTTATCAATGTTGCTGAACAGGTTAAAGCCGCGTTCACCACTCCTGCAACGGGCTGTATTCAATACAACGCTGAATTTGATAACACCTCCATTGCGGGGGAAACATGGCTATGGGATTTCGGTGACGGAACAACCTCTACAGCATTTGAGCCAACGCATTTATATGCTTTACCGGGAACATACAATATTGTATTGGTGGCAAACAATCCCAATACCTGTAATCTCACAGACACGGCAAGGTTTACTATACAGGTTTTTGATTCACCGGTGCCGGATTTTAGTTTTGCACCCATCGTTCCTGTTTCAAATACACCTGTTACGTTTACCAATCTTTCTTCACCGGATGCCGTCAGGTTTAAATGGGATTTTGGAGACGGGGATTCGCTATTAACTACTTCAAGAGCACCCGTACAGCACCAGTATAATTTAACCGGTACATTCAACGCCTGCCTGACCGCTTATAATGCTATCGGGTGTGACAGTACCATTTGCCGCCCGGTGCAGGCAACGATTATTCCTTTAGTTGATGTACCCAATGCGTTTACGCCGCAGAGCGGCGACATTAACAGTGTGATCATGGTGCAGGGTTTCGGTATCGCCAAAATGCAATTCATTATCTGGAACCGCTGGGGACAAAAAGTTTTTGAAACCAACAACCGGTTCCAGGGCTGGGATGGCAGGGTGAAAGGTGTGGTACAGCCCATGGATGTCTATGCCTATACATTAAGTATTGAGTTTTTTGACGGAACAAAAACAACTAAAAAAGGTGATATAACGTTAATAAGGTAATTTAATGTGCAAATCTGAAATGGTGAAAATGAAAGGGATCAAACAAATAATTGTAATCCTGGTTGCAGGCCTGGGTACTCTTCCCGCGGCTGTTGGGCAGGATCTGCATTTCTCACAGTTTATGAATTCTCCCCTGCTGACAAACCCGGCGAATACGGGCTTTATTCCGGATGGGGATTACAGGCTGGGCGTAAACTATCGCAATCAATGGGCATCGGTAACGGCTTTCCCTTATAAGACCATGAGCGCTTACGGTGATGTGCAGGTGATGCAGAACCGCGATAACACGGGTTGGATGGGATTGGGTGGTGTCATCCTGCGTGATGTTGCGGGAACGGGTGTGCTAACCTCTACGAAAGTGTACGGTTCTATTGCTTACCACCAGATGATAAATGCAGGAAGCCTCGTAAGTCTTGGTTTCAATGCAGGCTGGGCCAACAAAAACATTAGTACGTCAAACCTGAGTTTTCCCAGCCAGTGGAATGGCCAGTTTTTTGATTCTCATCAAACCGGCATCGCTCCCAAACTGGATGCGAACAATATCAACTACCTGGATCTCCAGGCGGGATTGAACTATGCTTATTTCCCCACCGATAAAATGTATCTCAACGCCGGCTTTTCAGCCATGCATGTAAACCGGCCAAGAGAATCCTTCTTTGATGAGCAGTCAGGAATTGATAACCGGGTGCCGGTCAGGTATACTGCTTTTATGAACGGGAGTTTCATGGTAAATGATATGCTGATTGTTAACCCCAATGTATATGCATCCTTGCAGGCCAAATCATACGAGATTGTTGGTGGTCTCAACGCCCACTACAATGTATCCGGTGATGGTGAAAAGGTATTGATTGCAGGGGTTTATTACCGCTATAAAGATGCTGTGATTCCAATGGTAGGCTTAGGATTTAAAGATTACACGTTCACATTTACCTATGATGCCACCATGTCTGATCTCAAAAACTTTAATAATACCCGGGGCGCTTTTGAATTTTCGTTGGTTAAACAGGGCGTGGTTGATAAATACCGGGGGAACCGGAGGGAGTCTATGTGTCCTTCCTTCAGGAGTTACTAAGATTCTCCAGCATACCATATCCCCAAATATTCCGATTTTTACAGGGATTGTAAAAATTGAATCATGGAAATAATGACCAATCCCGCATTTCTTACTGCGCAACTTATTACAGCATTCAAAAAAATTGTTGGAGATAGCTTTGTCCTGGTGGATGAAGAGTCCTTATATAATTACTCGCATGATGAAACGGAAGATCTTCATTATCTCCCCGAAGTAGTGATAAAACCCAGGACCGCAGCAGAGATCAGTGAGATATTGAAGATCTGTAACAGGGAAAGAATCCCGGTTACACCCCGGGGAGCAGGAACCGGGTTAAGCGGCGGGGCATTGCCGCATCTTGGAGGCGTATTATTGTCTACAGAAAGAATGAATGAAATCCTGCAAATTGATGAACGGAACCTGCAGGTTATCACGGAGCCGGGAGTGATCACTGAGATATTGCAAAACGCGGTAAAAGAAAAGAACCTGTTCTATCCGCCAGATCCCAGCAGCAGGGGCTCTTGTTTTATCGGTGGAAATATTGCCGAGAACAGCGGCGGCCCCAAAGCAGTAAAATACGGGGTGGTAAAAGATTATGTATTGAATCTGGAAATCGTTTTGCCAACCGGTGAAATCATCTGGACGGGTGCCAATGTGCTGAAAAATGCAACCGGTTATAACCTTACACAATTGGTAGTTGGCAGCGAAGGCACCCTGGGAATTGTTACCCGGATCGTCTTACGCTTAATACCGTTGCCCAAACATGACTTACTAATGCTGGTCCCGTTTAACGCTGCGGAAAATGCCTGTGCCGCAGTGAGTGCCATTTTCCGCGCCGGCTATACACCCAGTGCCATGGAATTTATGGAAAGAGATGCCCTGGAGTGGGTAAGTAAATTTTTGGATACCAGTTCTGTACCCATTGCGCCAGATGTCCAGGCTCACCTGCTGATCGAAACGGATGGAAATAATATAGAAGTGCTGATGCAGGAAATGGAAGGGATCTCGGCGATCGTGCAGGATTTTGAATGTGGTGAAATCTTATTTGCTGAGGATGCGCAGCAAAAAGCAGAATTATGGAAAATGAGAAGGAGAGTAGGTGAAGCCGTCAAATCGCATTCCATTTACAAGGAAGAAGATACCGTGGTGCCAAGAGCTGAATTGCCGGTATTGCTGAAAGGCGTAAAAGATATTGGCAGGAAATATGGCTTTCATTCTGTTTGTTATGGTCATGCCGGCGATGGCAATCTTCACGTAAATATTATTAAGGGCAGTTTAACAGATGAAGCCTGGAACGGTTCGTTAAAAGAAGGGATAAAAGAGATATTTGCACTCGTAAAAAAACTCGGCGGGACCTTGAGCGGGGAACACGGAATCGGGCTGGTGCAAAAAGAATATATGAGCATCATATTTGATGAAACACAAATGCGGCTGATGAAAGAGATTAAAAAGATATTTGACCCGAACAATATCCTGAATGCGGGGAAAATATTTGATTAAATTAATTATTAATACCCCTTGATTATGAAGAAGATCATTTTGTCATTACTGGCAGTTCTCCTATGCGGAAATTTTCTCTATGCACAGGACGAGGAAGAAGCGAAAAGAAGTTTTAAGGAAAATTTGTTCACCGGCGGAAGTATCTCGCTGGCATTTTACAACAATACATTCCTGATTGGCGGCAGTCCCGTTATCGGTTATAGCCTGGCCAACTGGGCTGATGCGGGAATTGTGCTGAACTATAATTACACCTCTTACAGGGATGTGCAAATATTTGATGACCGGCTCCGGCAGACGGTATACGGAGGCGGCGCTTTTGTGAAACTATACCCGGTTCGTTTCCTTTTTGCCCAGGCACAGCTGGAACATAATTTTATCAAACAAAAATATATGCCGCCGGGTGGAGGATTGACTTCTACGGCTAAAGATGATGTGAGCAGTTTCCTGGTCGGGGGCGGGTATACTACCGGCCGTTATGGCAGAGGCGGGGAACCGTTTTTCTACCTGGCTGTTTTGTTTGATGTGATGGGCAATGATAATTCCCCTTACACCGATGCCTATGGCAGGACCATCCCCATCATCCGGGGCGGCATCCAGGTTCCGCTGTTCCAGGGTGGCCGCAGGAGGGAACGATAATACTTATTAAAAATATTTTACCAGGTCTGCCGGATCATCAATGACCCTGATCCTTTTTACAGCTTCTTCATAGAGAAAGTCTTCAGCTTTCATCAAATCAATGTGCCGGATAAGGTGGGTGTAAAAACCACCTGAGTTGAGGATGAAGATTTCCTTATCATGGATAGTCAGCTGGTTCCAGGTAACTATTTCAAACAATTCATCCAGGGTTCCGAATCCACCGGGAAGAATCAGCGCTGCATCACAAAGACTGTAAATAGTTCTTTTGCGTGCATGCATATCATCTGAAACGATCAGTTCAGTAATACCCCGGTGCTGAACTTCCCACTCCAGCAATATTTTGGGAATAATCCCGGTTACATTGCCCCCGTTTGCCATCACGCTGTCTGCAATGATACCCATGATACCTGCACTGCCACCACCATAAATAAGTTTAATATGATGATCAGCCATCAGCTTTCCAAGTTTTTCCGCATGCTGACCAAATAAAGGGTTGTGACCATTTTTTGACCCGCAGAAGACTGCAAGGGATTGTATTTTCATAGTTCTTTTAAATTGCAGCAAAGGGATAACAATTTTCTTTATCTTCAAAATTCCTTATCACAGCTCAGTAGTAGTAACCATTATTTAACGGAAATATTCGTTTATGTCCCCAGTTGTGCTCTTTTCCTTTGTTATCGGGTATTTTGTATTGCTGTTAACCGTTGCCTGGTACACTTCCCGCAATTCCAATAACGAATCTTTTTTTATTGGCAACCGGAACAGTAACTGGATGCTGGTGGCATTTGGCATGATCGGCACTTCCCTGTCCGGTGTCACTTTTGTAAGTGTACCCGGGGGAGTGGGCACCGGGAATTTTTATTATTTCCAGATCGTACTGGGTTACCTGTTGGGATATATGGTCATCGCGTTTGTGTTGCTGCCGTTGTATTACCGGATGAACCTGACGAGCATTTATACCTACCTGGAAAAAAGATTTGGCATAAACGCCCATAAAGCGGGGGCCTTTTTCTTTATTCTTTCCCGCACCGTGGGCGCCACGGCCCGGTTATACCTTGTTATCAGCATACTCCAGATTTTTATTTTCAATAAATTGGGCATCCCGTTTGAAATAACCTCCTTTGTCATCTTATTACTCATATTACTCTATACGTTTGAAGGAGGGGTAAAGACTATTATCTATACCGATACCCTGCAAACTACCGGCATGCTGGTGGGGTTGGTTGTTTGTGTTATTGTTATCAGCAAAACACTGGGTACAGATTTTGCCGGCACCTGGTCGATGATGTCTGAAAAAGGCTACACACAGGTATTTAACTGGGATATAAAAGCCGGATCATTTGCGCTCAAGCATATCGTGGGCGGTATGTTTATTGCGATTGCCATGACGGGTCTTGACCAGGAAATGATGCAGAAGAATATCAGTGTAAAAACACTGAAAGATTCCCAAAAGAACATGATGACTTTTACCGCTGTCTTAATGGTGGTTAATTTTCTTTTCCTGGTATTGGGCGGCGTACTCTACCTGTATGCCAGCACCAGGGGAATCAATGTGCCACCGGATGACCTGTTTCCTACCATTGCGCTCAGCGATGCATTTAGCGGAACCATCGGGATTATTTTCATTATTGCGCTGATATCTGCTTTGTTCCCCAGTGTGGACGGCGCTATTACCTCGCTGACCTCCTGTTTTTGTATTGATATACTTGGATTGAATAAGAAGCCAGGAACAGAGAAAGAGAAAAAGCGGACAAGGCTGAAGGTGCACTTTACATTTGCCTTCGTATTTTTCATGATGGTCTTATTGTTTAAAGCGATTAACGATAAACTGATCATTGATTTTATTCTGAAGTTTGCCGGCATCACCTATGGTCCGCTGCTGGGTCTGTTTGCTTTTGGAATCTTGACAAAGCGAAAACTGAATGAGAAACTTATCTGGGCTGTTTGCATCACTGCGCCGTTACTGGCGCTTGGTCTTGATATACTGAGCAGCCCCGAATGGTATGATAAAAAATTGCATGTGTCCCTGGGATTACAGGATGTATCTGCCCGCCTGTTCAATGGTTATAAGATCGGCAATGAACTTATATTGATTAACGGGCTCTTTACATTCCTGGGGCTTTGGTTTATCTCTAAAAAGCAGGACGCAGTAAATACAACCCTTCAGCCGGTATAAGCCATTTATCTTTGTCAAAATTTTCAGCGTTGGACCTCATTCACCCTTCTGTACAGCAGTATGCCGAAAAATATTCTTCGCCGGAAGATGCATTGTTGAAGGAGATAAATGATTATACCCTGCAGCATCACCCGGAGGCTGTGATGCTGAGTGGCCATTTGCAGGGAAAGGTTCTTGAAATGATCAGCTGTATGATCCGGCCAAAACGTATCCTGGAAATCGGGACTTTTACCGGGTACAGCGCATTATGCCTGGCAAAAGGGCTCGATCCGGACGGGCTGCTCCACACGATTGAACTGAGAGAGCCAGATGCCATGACGGCCCGGGCCTATTTTGACCGGTCTTCTTTTTCCCGGAAAATAATTTTACATACTGGTAATGCGTTAGATATAATCCCCGGGTTGAATGAAACATGGGACCTGGTGTTCATTGACGCGGATAAACCGGCTTATATTGAATATTTTAACCTCGTTTTTCCCGGGATGCGGAAAAACGGGTTTATTTTAGCAGATAATATTTTCTTTCACGGGCAGGCCCTGGAGGAAAATGCGACCGGCAGGAGTGCCAGGGGCATCCGGGCCTTTAACGCGTTCATCGAAAAACGAACCGATATTGAAAAAGCAGTATTAACAGTCCGTGACGGCCTTTACCTGATACGGAAATTGTAATAATAAACCCCCCAATGAAAAAAAACCGCATAGGACTCCTGTTTGCTTTACTGCCTGTGTTCTGCTCCCATGCCCAACAGGCGGAAGTGATCAGCAACTATATCAATACATATAAAGACCTTGCTATCGCTGAAATGCAACGGACCGGGGTGCCTGCCGCCATTAAGCTGGCCCAGGGTATTCATGAGACTACAGCAGGAACCAGCAAGCTGGTGTTAAAGTCAAACAATCATTTTGGTATCAAATGCAAAACCAATTGGGCAGGAGAATCCGTCACTCATGATGATGATGCAAGAGGAGAATGTTTCCGGAAATACCCTTCAGCGGGGGATTCGTACAGGGATCATTCTGATTTCCTGAAAAACAGCCAGCGATATGCCTCCTTGTTCACTCTTGACCCTGCAGATTATGAGGGTTGGGCAAATGGATTGAAAAAAGCAGGCTATGCAACAAACCCCAGGTACCCGCTGGTGCTTATAAAACTCATCGAGGATTACCATTTGCAGGATTATACACTGGTTGGATTGGGAAAGTCACCGGTGCAGGAGGAAGTAACAGCACTGGTTAATCCGGATACAGGGAAGAATGAAACGACGGTGGTTAAAAAAGGAAAAGAAGAAACAGCCAGTAAAAAAACGAGCTATCCCGCGGGACAGTTTAAAATTAATGATACTAAAGTGATCTATGTAACACAGGGAACTGCATTCCTGGCGATTGCCAACCAATATGATGTTCCGCTATCCAGGATTTTTGAGTTTAACGAACTGGACGAAACTGAAGAATCGGGCAAAGACCAGTTAATTTACCTGCAACGGAAACGAAAATCGGGTAATAATGATTACCATATTATACAGCCGGGGGAAACATTGCACGACATAGCACAACAGGAAGCCATACGCCTCGAAAGCCTGCTGGAACTCAACTGGCTGAAACAGGGCGAAATGCCGGCTGCGGGGGAAACATTAAGCCTCAGGAAGAAATCCTCCGTTATGCCAAAACTTGCCTTAAAGGAAAACTATTCCCTCGTCCCCGTCCAAACAAACCGGGGAAACTAATTGCTTAAATAAACAATATGGCCATTGTTAAAGTACATGACAAATCATTTGAAACATTTATTTCAGAAGAAACCATCCAGCAAAGAGTGAAGGAACTTGCGGGAATGATCAATAAGGATTATGCCGGGGAAAGACCGCTTTTTATTGCCATCCTCAACGGGTCTTTTATGTTTGCGGCCGATCTGTTCAAACATCTTACGATCGAAGCGGACATCTGTTTCATAAAACTCGCCTCTTATAAAGGCATGAAATCTTCCGGGAAAGTGGTGACATCCATTGGCCTGGAAGAAGATCTTTTTGGAAAGCAGGTGATCATCGTGGAAGATATTGTTGATACCGGGAAGACCCTGCATAATTTTCTTCCCAAACTGATGCACCAGCAGCCAAAATCATTAAAGATCGTTGCGCTGTTACATAAACCGGAAGCGATCGAATATCCCCTGGAACTTAGTTATGTCGGTTTCGAGATACCCAATAAGTTTGTCGTTGGGTACGGACTCGACTATGACGGACTGGGACGTAATTTTAAAGAGATATACCAGTTGGTATAACCACGATAAGGCTCTCAGGCTTTTTTTGTAACTTATCACAGCAAAAATATCCACTTGAAGACCGCTTGTCATATTGTTGTCTTTCTTTTATTCAGCTTATCCTTATCCGCCCAGCAGTATTATTTCCGGGGCGAGGTCAGGGATGAATCGGGTAATGTTTTACAAAACGTTACCATCCTCCAGCATAAAACAGGATATATTTTTCGCAGCGGATCTTCCGGTACATTCGGCATTATTTCCAACCAGCAGGTAGATACATTTAGTTTTTCCCTGGAAGGCTACCGGGGAGAAAAACTGGTGGCGAATGCGGATAATTATGTCAGTGTTAAGCTCAAAATAATGCCCACTTCTTCTTCTAATGTACGGCGGGATAAACTGGCCTCGCTGACCAAGAACCTCGAAAAGGAAGAACAAAAGACCTGGTTCACGGGTGAAGAGACCTACGCCAGTATCCTGGAAAATCATTTCGTGAATGCCAAGAAATTTCCAAGCACGGGAATGTCGCTGAACGTGGACCGGGCTTCTTACAGCAATATCCGGAGATTTATCACCTTAAAATCATTGGTGCCGCCGGATGCGGTACGGATAGAGGAAATGCTGAATTATTTTAACCTGGATTATAATGAACCGGCCGGTGAAGATCTTTTCAGCATAAAAACTACACTCAGTACCTGCCCCTGGAATACAGACAACCAGTTGTTTTATATAAATCTTTGTTCAAAAAAGCTGAATCTTGATACATTGCCTCCCAGCAATCTCGTGTTCCTCATTGATGTTTCCGGTTCCATGGATATGGCCAACCGGTTACCCCTGCTTAAGTCGGCGTTCAGGTTGCTGGTCAATAACCTGCGGGACAAAGATTCAGTGGCCATCGTAGTATACGGAGGCGTAACGGGCATTATGCTGAACACCACCAGCGGTGGCGAAAAGGAAAAAATAATTAAAGCGATTGACGAATTGATACCGGGCGGTGGTACACCGGGCGAGTCCGGTATTAAAGTAGCCTATAGCGTGGCAAGGAATCATTTTATTAAAGGAGGGAATAACCGGATCATCCTGGCAACGGATGGTGATTTTAACGTCGGACTGAAAACAGAAACAGAACTGGATGAGCTGATCTCCCAGCACCGGGAATCGGGAATTTATCTTACCTGCCTGGGCGTTGGGATGGGTAATTACAAAGATTCCAAGATTCAGACACTGGCCAAAAAAGGGAATGGAAATTTTGCTTACCTCGATAATTTCCGGGAGGCGGAAAAAGTGTTGCTGAAAGAATTCACCCAAACATTGTACGCGGTGGCGGATGATGTGTACATGAATGTTGAATTCAACCCGGAATATGTAAAGGAATACCGGCTGGTGGGGTTTGATAATAAAGTAGGTGCGCTGCGGGATTCGTTGTCCGTGATTGAAGGCGGGGAGATCGGGTCAGGCCATTCCATGATCGCGTTGTTTGAAATTGTTCCTACCGAGATCAATAAAGGAGCGATCAAGGACAATTTCACCACGGGGAAATTCGCCGATGTGAAATTGCAGTACAAACAACCCAATGGCACCAAAGAGCTATACCATCATTCACTGTGCCGCTTTGAATACATTCCCTTTAATGACCTGGCCAAATGTTACCAGTTCTCCGCGGCGGTTGCCATGTTTGGTTCCCTGCTCCGCACTTCTTCCTTCCTGAAAAACACGGGTTGGAACGAAGTTATTTCGCTCGCGGAGTTTTCTTCCGGCAGGGATGACCTGCTGCAAAAGGAATTTATCTCGCTGGTCCAGCAAGCGAGACTGCTCTATTCAAAAGGGAAAAAGAAAAAGGGTGCATCAGCTGAGTAAGATCCCCGCCAATGCATCAGGAGAACATTTCCCTGATCTTGTCAAAAAACCCCTTGTCGTTTTTATCCGGGTGTGGTTTAAAGTTGGGAGAATGACTGAGTTTTTCCAGCATGGCTTTTTCTTCCGCCGAAACATGTTGTGGGGTCCAGATACTCACCTGTATTAATTGATCCCCTTTCTCGTAGGAGTTTACTGCCGGGAATCCCTTTCCTTTTAGCCGGAATATTTTGCCGCTTTGCGTGCCCGCGGGAATTTTAATTTTTGCCCGCCCGTCAATAGTGGGAACCTCTACCTGGGTGCCGAACACCGCATCAGTAAAAGTAAGATGCAGTTCATAAGCTACATTCAGTCCTTCCCGATGGAGATCTTTGTGTGCTTCTTCTTCAATGAGGATGATCAGGTCACCCGGCGTTCCGCCTCTTTCTCCCGCGTTTCCCCGTCCGCCAATATTCAATTGCATTCCTTCCTGCACACCTGCAGGGATATCAATGCTTACCGTTTCTTCACCATATACCCTGCCTTCGCCTTTACAGTTCCCGCATTTCGCCGTAACTGTTGATCCTTCACCATTACAGGTGGGACAGGTGGTAACGGTCTGCATCTGCCCGAGGAATGTATTTTGTACTTTCCTGACCTGCCCGCTTCCGCCACAGGCGGTACAGGTTTGCACACTTCCTTTATCCTTTGCGCCGCTGCCACCACAGGTAGCGCAGCCAATGTATTTTTTTACCTTGATATTTTTGGTAACACCTTTGGCAATCTCTTCGTAAGTAAGTTTGAGTTTTACCCGGAGGTTACTGCCCCTGACACCCCGGCTTCTTTGACCTCCGCGGCTTCGCTGGCCACCGCCACCAAAAAAGTTTCCAAAAAGATCCTCACCGAAAATATCCCCAAACTGGCTGAAGATATCTTCCATGTTCATGTTGCCGCCACTGAATCCACCGCGGCCATTACTGCTAACGCCAGCATGCCCGTACCGGTCATACTGGGCTTTCTTGTCGGCATCACTTAATATTTCGTACGCTTCAGCGGCTTCTTTGAATTTTTCTTCAGCGCCCTTATCGCCAGGGTTGCGGTCAGGATGGTGCTGCATAGCGACCTTGCGGTATGCTTTTTTGATTTCATCCGCCGCGGCTGACTTGCCAACACCCAGTATTTCGTAATAATCTCTCTTATTAGCCATTAGCTTTTTAACTTTAGCTGTGAGCATGCAACACCACGAACCGGCTCACAGCGAACGGTTCAGGGCTACCCGCTATCTCTTATTTGCCCACCACAACTTTTGCGTGACGGATGATCTTATCATTCAGGTAATATCCTTTCACCAGTTCATCCACCACTTTCCCTTTCATTTGATCTGAAGGAGCGGGAATTTCAGTAACCGCCTCATGCAGGTCAGGATTGAACTCCTGGTGTAAAGTTTCCATTGCTTTTAAACCTCTTGCCTGCAGGGTATTGCGGAGCTTGGTAAAGACCAGCATTACTCCTTCCTTTAGTTCAATGGTATCATCGCTGGTTTCCAGTTGTTTTTGTGCGCGGTCACAATCATCCAGTACATCCAGCATACCGGCAATCACTTCTTTTCCTGCTGTCTGGATCAATTCTATCCGCTCTTTGGCACTGCGCCTTTTAAAGTTGTCAAACTCCGCCACTTTACGGAGGTATTTGTCTTTTGCCTCTGCCAGTTCTGTCTTCAGTTTTTCAACCTCTGATTCTTCGGTCACAGGCTCATTCAGATGAGTTGTTCCGCTGAGGTTCTCGTCTGTATTAATGTCAATACGGGTTGACATATCCTGGCCGTTTTTATCCTTTTCCTTCATGTCTTTTTCTGCCATTTTTATCCAAATTGTTTGCAAAGGTAAGGTTGTCAAGAATACTGCCAATGGGGGTTTAGGGGACAAAATGACCTGTAAAAGCACCCCCGGGAACTATTGCTGGCAGGAAATGCCATTTAAAGGCAAGAATGTTGACCTGGCAGTCACTTCAGCCCCTGTCCCTTATCCCTTTCTTCCTGTACCTTGCAGCCCTTTATGATTAATATTTACCTGAAAAGAAAGATCTCCCCCAGGGTGCCAAATGGCCACCCATGGATTTTTAATAATGAAGTGGAAAAAATTGAAGGGGATGTAGCGGGAGGCGAGGTAGCCGAAGTATTTACGCATGATAAAAAATTTGTTGGCAGGGGTTATGTCAACCCAAAATCACAGATCATCGTACGGTTGCTGACAAGGGATAAAAGCACAGCCATCAATGAAAAGTTCTTCCTGGATAAGCTATCGGATTGTTGGGCATACCGTAACCGTATCGGGTACACCGAAAACTGCCGGCTGGTATTTGGAGAGGCAGATGGATTGCCGCAACTGATCATCGATAAATTCAACGACTATTTTGTTATCCAGACACTGGCGCTGGGGATTGATGTCTGGAAGCCGGCCATCGTAAATGCGTTGAATACTATTTTTAAGCCGAAAGGAATCTATGAAAGAAATGATGTGCCCGTAAGAGAGCTCGAAGGCTTGCCCCAGCAAAAAGGATTCTTGTCCGATCCGTTTAACACACAGATAACCATCCATGAAAATGGATTGAAATTCCATGTTGATATTGAAAATGGTCAAAAGACGGGTTACTTCCTGGATCAGCAGGATAACCGGAAAGCAATCCGGCACATTGTAAAAGACGCGGAGGTGCTGGGTGCATTTACTTATACAGGAACTTTTGAAATACATGCGGCACATTACGGCGCTAAATCAGTACTGGGTCTTGATATCTCTGCCAATGCCGTGCAGCAGGCAAACCGGAATGCCGCATTAAATAATGTGCAGGATACCTGCCGCTTTGAAACGGCCAATGCATTTGATTTGCTTAAACAATGGTCGAAAGAAGGAAACCGTTACGATGTGGTGATGCTCGATCCCCCGGCCTTTACAAAAAGCCGTGAGACAATACAGAAAGCCATTACGGGGTATAAAGAAATAAACCTGCGCGGTATGAAACTGATCAGGCCCGGGGGCTTCCTGGTCACATCCTCCTGTACCAGCCTCGTGAACCCTGAACTCTTCCTCCAGGTAATTGACATGGCAGCAAAAGATGCGAGGAGAAAAATAAGACAGGTAACGTTCCAGACACAATCCGGGGACCACCCGGTTATCTGGAGCATGGATAATACGCAATACCTTAAATTCCTGATCGTACAAGTGCTTTAATTCTATCGAAGATTATTTTTAGCGGGAAACCTGGAATTTACCTGATTCAACGATCTTGCCGTTTGGATCAATCAGGTGATAGATATAAATACCCCGGTTAAAGTCATTGAGATTAATGGTGGTCTTCTCCTGGATATTGTTGGTCTCAAACATTTTCTTGCCCAGCACTCCATTATACACCTGGATTGAGTAACCGGGTTTATAATTTTTTTGGAGATCAAAAGTAATATAGGTGGTAGCCGGGTTTGGATAGGTCTTAACGATCCGGTCGTTTCCTTCAGCAATAGAAGAACCACTGCGGGAGGATTGCGCTTGTGATTGAATGGCAATCAACAAGATAAAGGATAGTATGTAAAAGACTCGTCTCAACGAAACAAATTTACTTTTATTATTCGAAAAGTAGGCCGAATTTTTTGTCTGTGCAACGTAAAATTACGATTATCAGAAAATCGCTATAAATCAAATACTTAGCCTCGAAGAATCACCTAATTTTAACTTAAACTTATTGTAAACGGGAGAGGACGTCCTGTATCTTTTTGAAATCAGGTACCTCCCCGGCATTCTCCAAAACCTCGGCATACCTGAGTATGCCATCTTTATCAGTGACAAAGGCAGAACGTTTTGAAACGCCTTTCATATTATAGCCAAACAGCTCATAGAGTGAATCATAAGCGGTTGAAGCTTCCTTGTTAAAATCACTCAGCAAAGTAAAGTTCAGTTGTTGTTCTTCTTTAAATTTTGCTAACGTGTGCAGGCTGTCTACGGAAATGCCAAGCACTTTTGCATGAACATTATTATACCAGGCTATATTATCCCTGACAGCGCAAAGTTCCT
Source organism: Chitinophagaceae bacterium (assembly GCA_025449935.1). Lineage (GTDB taxonomy): Bacteria > Bacteroidota > Bacteroidia > Chitinophagales > Chitinophagaceae > JJ008. The sequence continues at coordinate 46,634 of JANWIJ010000009.1, read as the reverse complement.
TTGTGCAGACACTGGTAAAGGCCAGGGGAAAAAACAGCAGTAACACATTTTCTCCTTTAAAACCAGAAAGGGTTACGGGCTTTTTTGTGGTGTCGTAAAGTGTGAAACCGGGAGCGGGCTGGCCAATTTCTATAGACATGGGCATTTATTTGGGTTGAAAAAATATATCACCGGGTACAGCTGATTCAAAGAAACAAATAACCTTTCGAATAGTTGCTGCAATCAAACAATTTGACGGGCTTTTCTTCACTATTACGTAAAGGCCTGGCGGGTGAAGGGTTTAAATGGGTACTACGTACTGTGCTTTATTTTTAATTAATTTCTCCGGGAGTGCCGCGACTATTTCTTTTTTCAGGGCATCGATCATTCTCCTTTTAAGGAAATCCCGGTGGATAACAATACTGACTTCACGCATGGGCACCGGTTTTTTAAACTGGCGGACAAGTTTCTTCTGTTTTGTACTTAATTCCAGGATGGCTAATTCCGGGAGTATAGTGATGCCATCATTCAATTCCACCAATCTCCTCAGTGTCTCGAGGCTGCCGGCTTCATATTCAAAATGACTTCCTTCAGCACTGGCTTTCCGGAGCTGGCAAAGATTTGCGATCTGGGTTCGGAAGCAATGGCCTTCTTCCAGGAGCCAGAGTTTATTCGGATCAATATCCTGCGGCAGGACATAATTTTTTTTATAGGCTGCATTTTTCGGTGATATATAGGCCAGCATTTCTTCATAAAAAAGTACATGTTCTTTTATGCCCGGCTCGGCCAATGGGGTAACGAGGATACCGGCGTCGATCCTGCCATCCCTGAGCTGGTGCAGGATCGTATCAGTGGTCATTTCACTGATCACCAGTTTAACCCCGGGATGATTTCTTGTAAAGGCGGGAATAAACAGGGGCAGGAGGTAAGGGGCAAGCGTGGGGATGATGCCGATTTTAAGATCACCTGCCAGGATGCCCTTCCGGAGCTGGAGAAAATCTGAAAGTCCATCCCTTTCCTCAATGATCTTTTTTGCATGGGCAATCACTTCGTTGCCGGGCTGGGTAGTAACCACCGGTTGCTTGCTCCGGTCAAATATCTTAATCCCCAATTCCTGCTCCAGTTTGTGTAATTGCATACTTAACGTGGGTTGAGTAACAAAACAGGCGGCGGCGGCTTTTGCAAAGTGCCGGTATGTATCCACGGCCACCGCGTACTCGAGTTGGGTAAAGGTCATATCGATTTTATCTATTAGTATATAAAATTAATCAATTAGATTTATTAATGTTATTGTTTCATATTTGTATAGTGCTTATACCTTTTCAAGTTTAAACAATACTATTATGAGTGAAAATAAAAAACTAACGACTGCCTCCGGCATTCCTTATTATAATAATGAAGACACGATGAGTGTCGGTGCACGGGGTCCGCTGCTGCTCCAGGATTTTATCCTGCATGAGAAAATGGCCCATTTCAACCGGGAACGCATCCCCGAGCGGGTGGTTCATGCCAAAGGGTCGGGCGCTTACGGAACGTTTACCGTTACCAATGACCTCACAAAATATACGAAGGCAAAACTCTTCAGCCAGGTAGGAAAGAAAACAAGAGCCTTCCTTCGTTTCTCCACCGTTGGTGGTGAAAAGGGGAGTGCGGATACAGAAAGAGATCCCCGTGGCTTTGCCATGAAGTTTTATACCGAAGATGGCAACTGGGACCTGGTTGGAAATAACACACCTATCTTTTTTATCAAGGACCCTAAGAAATTCGGGGATTTTATTCATACCCAGAAAAGAGATCCATACACCAATTGTAAAAGCCCCGCGATGATGTGGGATTTCTGGAGCTTAAACCCGGAAAGCCTTCACCAGGTAATGTTTTTAATGAGCGACAGGGGTACGCCCTACAGTTACCGACATATGCATGGCTTCGGGAGCCACACCTTCAGTTTTATTAATGTGAAAAATGAACGGCACTGGGTAAAATTTCATTTCAAAACAAAACAGGGTATCCGCAACTTTACCAATGAGGAAGCTGTGAAAATGAAAGGGGAAGATCCGGATCATGCACAGCGGGATCTTGTCTCGGCTATTGATAAGGGCGAGTTTCCGCAATGGGCCGTAAAAGTGCAGATCATGACTGAAGAACAGGCCCGGTCCTATAAATGGAATCCCTTTGACCTCACCAAGACATGGAGCCAGAAAGATTTTCCACTGATCGAATTAGGCGAACTTGAATTAAATGAAAACCCCCGGAACTTCTTCGCCGAAGTAGAACAGGCGGCTTTTGCGCCCGCCCATGTGGTGGATGGGATCAGTTATTCGCCCGATAAAATGTTACAGGGAAGAATTCTTTCTTACCCCGATGCCCACCGGCACCGGCTGGGAGTAAATTACGAGCAAATACCTGTTAATAAATGTCCTTACATGGTTAACAATTATGAAAGAGACGGAGCGATGCGGGTAGATGGAAACGGTGGGAATGCACCCAATTATTTTCCCAATAGCTTTGATAATATCAAACCGGATGAAAGTTACAAGCAACCGGCCTGGCAACTTGATACGAACCTGGCTGACTGGTACGACAGGAACGGGGAAGGCGAGAATGATCATTACACACAGCCGGGCATTTTTTTCCGGGAAGTGCTGAGCGAGCAGGATAAAAAAAACCTGGTAAATAATATTGTGGGCGCCATGAAAGGAATTGACGGGCCAAAGAAGAGCGAGATCATCAATCGCCAGTTATGCCACTTCTTCCGCGCGGACATACAACTTGGAATGTCCGTGGCTATGGGGTTGGGTGTAAACGTGGAGCAGGCAATGCCGAAGCAACATGCAACCGAAGCAGCATTCAACTAATAATTAAGGCTATGATTAACTACAAGCATCCGTTCACGGGTGCTTGTTTGTTTTAAAACCGCGGGCAACGGCTGTATTCAAGGCTTGAATTGCGGTTGCGGAAACCGATATAAGAAACAGAGAGTTCAAAACCTCCCCGCCCATAACTGGACGGCTTAAGTTTGGAGATGTTCACATCATAACTTAAGGTGACGGAAAAAGGGGAATAGTCAAGTTTAACCACCGGTATCATTGCATCGTTCCATCTCAGAAAACCTCCCGCGTGCACCGTGTAAAGCGGTTTGTCTAATTCCGGTCCTATTTTTAAACCATACATGGCGCCGGCTACTGTTTCCTGGAAACCTCCCTGCCTTGAATGATCTCCCTGAATGGTTAAATAGGAATATTCAGACACGCCAAACCTGATGCCTGCTGAATACACCCATTTGGGATTTAATTCATAACTGGCATTCCTGTAGAAAGATTTGTTGGGCCTGTTGAAATGATGGAATGCGGCCCCCAGGAAAAAATTATTTTCAGGATTGTCATTCATATCTGCATTAAAACTCAAACCAACACTTCCGTCCAGGTAATTATACTGGCTGTTGGTGAAATTTTCGCCGGTACCGCCGTTATCGTACTGGGTGTTGGTGGTTACTTTGGAAGGATCAAACCGGCGCTGTACCCATCCCCCCATAAATCCAAGCGATAAATAACGGTTGCGCTCATTGCTCAATGATTTATGATAATTCAGCACCGGCAACACATGCGTGGAGGTCCAGCCGATCGTACCGGCCCTGTCAAACAACAACTGCATCCCGCCGGTAAGAAAATCATTATTTTTTCCGACCGGCACTTTTACTTCTGCATTCAGCGAACCGGTCCGGTAAGCATCGGTAACACTATTCCATTGATCCCGGTAAACTGCCTGTACCCTTACATCACCGGTATATATACCTGCCAGGGATGGATTTCTCCAGAGGGGCGTTTCAAAAAACTGGGAAAAATGTATATCCTGGCCGGAAACACCGGAACAAACCGCGCCAAGCAGCAAGGAGAAAACAAGTCGTATCATTCCCTTCATATTCATGCTTTATAATATCAATGCGATGTTCCCATTCAATCTTATAATGTCACCGTTATCACAAAAAACCTCTATCTGGTAAACATATACATCCGCCTTGGGTTTATTCCCTTTATACATGCCATTCCACCCCGAAGACGCATCGTTAACAGGAAAATCTCTTTTCTCAAAAACGACTTCGCCCCAGCGATTGAATACCCGCAGGTGTTTTACCCTTTCAAGACCTTTACCACGCGGATAAAAAATATCATTGCTTCCATCACCATTTGGCGTGAAGGTATTGGGCACAAAAAGATTGGCGTTTTTACAGATCACGATCACTTCGATTTCTCCCAGGTTGCTGCAGCCGTTATCATCCGTGAAGTACACCTGGTAAATAGTATTGAAATGCGGTCCCGCCTCCGGGGTGGGACAATTGGCGCAACTGAGCCCCGTGGATGGCGACCATATCCAGTTCACCGTATTCGGCGAGTAAGTCGCCGGGATCGTAACCGGGAACCCTGTCTGGACTGTCATTTGACCCGGCATAGTCACTACCGGCAGCGGGTTAACCAAAATGGTCTGTAAAGTAGTGTCCTTGCACCCCGTACTGTTTGTCGCAATACTGGTGACCACGAAAGTTCCGGCAACAGAATAAGTCTGCGGCGGCGGATTCTGGAGCGTGGAGACATTTCCATTGGGGAAATTCCATTGCCAGGTCACGATGGAAGTATCCGGCTGAAGAAAAATCCCTGCGTGTATAAGAGACGAGTTAACGCAAATAACTGAATCACCATTTATATCAATCAACGGGCGTTGAACTACACTGATCAGGTTGGGTTTGGTAAGCGTATCACGGCAGCCCAGTTGTGTTTCCACAATCAATTGCACAGAATATAATCCCGGCGAGTTGTATTGATGAACCGGGCTTTGCTGTGCAGAAACACCTCCATCTCCAAAAGACCAGCTATAAAAGGCAATGGGATCATTAAAGGTGGTGGAATCTGTAAAAGTTACGGTCGCAAAATCACAGAATATACTGCTGTCAATACCAAAGTTGGCGTCCGCACCACTTATATATACCGTATCAATTCCCTGGAGAGGAATCAAACAACCGGTCGGATCTTCCATAATTACACTGGGTAAGAAATTGCCGAAAGATGTATACACATGGCTTACATTGGGCGTGGTGGTGCTGAGTGTGTTTCCATCCCCAAAATCCCAGAAATAGGATGCCATTTGCCCGGGTGTGAATGTATTAAAGTTTACGTCAAGGGGTTTGCAGCCGCTTATCGGCAGGTAATTTACTCTTGCTCCAACAGTATCGTACACTAAAATGTTCTTTATTATTGAATCCTTGCAGCCCCCCGGGTTGGTAACAACCAGTTTCACGGGATAAGTACCCGGGATTGAATAATAATGTACCGGGTCTGTCACGGTGGAATTGCCTTCGCCCGGTCCGAAATCCCAGGCAGAAGAGACATAAAACTGCGAAGTATTTGTAAAGTTAACTTCAAAAGGGAGGCAGGAACTCAACGAATCATTTACGGTAAAGCCTGCAACAGGATTTTCCACCCGGATATAAGCTGTTTTGGTAATGGAATCGGAACAGCCAAACGCATCTGTCACGGTTAGTTTAACATCATATAAACCTGATGCAGCATAGGTGTAAACTGGTGAAGTAAGGGTGGAAGTGCCACCATCCCCAAAATACCATTGACTGGAGAATCCTGCCGGTGTCGAAATATTAGTAAAGGTTACTGGAGCCCCGGCACAGGTAAGTGTGTCCGCTGAAACAAAGTTGGGAACAGGATCAGTTATAGTAATCAGATTAGTGAGGGTGATGCTGTCTTTACATCCAAGTATATCTGTCACGACCAGCTGGACAGAGAAAGTGCCAACTGTATTATAAATATGCTGGAAAGGAGGTCCGCTGAAATTCTGAATGACCCCATCACCAAAATTCCATTGCCAGTTTGTTATAGCATTTATACCATCCGTTACCGAAAGATCATTGAAAGTTGTACTCAGGTTTTCACAACCGGAAACATTGGTGGCATTGAAGTTGGCGACCGGCCCGTTAATGCGGATGTAGTTGTTTTTGGTAAAAGCATTTGTACATCCATTAATATCTGTTATCGTCAGGCTGACCGTATAATTGCCGGAAGCAGTATAAGTATGTACAGCTGCCGGAGAGGACGTGTTCATGGAGAACCCGTCTCCAAAATCCCAGAGATAATTTACAATATTGGTGGCATTAATGTTTATCGCTGCGAACGTTATAGTGGCGTCATGGCAGTCTGCGAGCCGGTCCGCCATAAAATCCGGGTTTTCAGACACCGCGTTGATAGTATTGATAATCGTGTCGGCACAGCTTCCGTTGGTAACAATCAGGGTTACATTATAGGTCCCTAAGGAAGGAAAAATATGAACAGGATTTTGAACAGTTGAGTTGGGAGACCCATCACCAAAATTCCAGTCCCAGGTCAACGGAGCTATGGATACATCCGTAAAGATGAAGCGCAGCCTGTTGAGACAGTCCGGGGTAGAAAAAAACCGGGCAATGGGAGGCAGCACATAAATATAATTTGTTCTGACCATGGTGTCCGGGCAGCCATTATTGTAAGCTATCAGCCGGATCGTAAAATACCCCGTATCGTTATAGACATGGTTTGGATGCTGCATGGTCGAGGTGCTGCCATCTCCAAAATCCCAAAGCCATTCATCTGCGGGAACGGAGAGATCAGTAAACTGTACAGGTTGCCTCGCGCATACGGGCGTTGGCGCTGCGGAGAAATTTGCAACCGGTTTTGAACCCACCCGTACCGCCGCAGGGATCAGCAGGGTATCCGTACACCCGGTGCTGGTGGTGATGATCAGGCGGACATTATAAGTTCCCTGTATGGTATAGGTATGTGCAGGTGTTGCCAGTAACGAGGTTCCTCCATCTCCAAAATCCCATTGGTAGGAAGTCACTGCATCAACCGAATTTATTAAGGGTACCGGGAAAATGGTAAAGGGAATACATCCTCTTACCGGCAACCCGAGCACCGTGATTGCGGCTCTCCGGATTTGTATGGTATCAGGTTTTACTATCGTATCAGTGCAACCAAAACCATTGGTTACAACCAGGGTTACAGTGAAAGATCCGTAAGCAGTATACGTATGAGACGGGTTTTGTAATGAAGACACATTACCGTCGCCAAAATCCCATTGCCATGCTGTGGCACCCCCGGTAGAAAGATCCTGGAAATTTACCGTAAGCGGGGGTTCGCAACGGGATGTAACAGGCGCTGTAAAGTCGGCGACCGGCCGGGGATTAATGTTGATGGTTTGCGATATGGAATCGTTGCAGTTTGTATAGGTGTTGTAGAGCCATACTGTATAGTTACCCGTAGCAGAATAACTATGCGTTGCATTTAAACCACCGGTAGAATTCCCGTCACCAAAAGTCCAGTTGGAGCTTAGTGGCGAAGGTGTTGAGGTATTTGTGAAAGCTACCTGTTCATTAATGCAGGCATCAATGGGTGCGGTAAAAGTGGTATTATATCCGCCAATGACAATAGGAGCACTGAAAGCTGTATCCTCGCATCCTGCTGAACTGGTCGTTACAAGTGTTACAATAAACGTTCCGCCGGTAACATAGGTATGCACCGGGTTTGGCAGAGTGGAGAAGGGGGAACCATCACCAAAGTTCCATTGGTAACTAAGTGTGGGTGGACCTGTTGAGGTGTTGGTAAATGTAATGTCGGCAGGTGCATTACAGACCACCGGCTGTGTATTGGTGAAGCCGGCCGTTACACCGTTGGTAACTGTAATATAATTAGGGCGGGTGAAAGTCCTGATACAGCCTTTATCATTGGTTACACGCAGCGTTACAGTATACGCACCGGAGGAGGTATAGGTATGTAATGGATTTTGCAGGGGCGAGGTATTGCCATCTCCAAAATCCCAAACCCAGCTCACATTGCTGTTGCCGGCTCCCGGGGTTGAAAGGTCAGTGAACTGGACTCTCAGCGGAAAACACCCGTTGGTATTATTGGCAGAGAAATCGGCGGTGGGAGGTTCATAAACTGTTACGTATTGTGGCCGGGTAAGGGTACTCGATCCATTGGCATTGGTAACGGTCAGTGTAATGGTGTACATGCCGGATGCAAAATAAGTAGCTGATGGATTTTGAAGAGTAGAGGTATTACCATTACCAAAACTCCAGTTCCAGGAGGTTGGACTACCGGTTGAAAGATCCTGGAAATTGACGACAAGTGCAGAACAACCAGCCGGGGGTGTAGCTGAAAAATTGGCCACAGGGTTCTGGGCAGCTACGGGGGCAGCTGAAAAAATGAAAAAAAGTACAGCAATTATTTTTAAAGAGATATTAAAAAGGCTCGGCCTCACGGGTAGCTGGTTTATTGTTAATCCTCAAGACGTTCTGTTAAGCAAAAATTATTCCCAAGAACCGTCATCAGGGATCTGAAAATTCTTGTTTTTGAAACAAATCTGATGTTTACTGTACCGGGTACTGTCTTTCTGTAAAGACATGTTATTAAGTGTTACGTTTAATGGCCAGGGATAGGATTGGATACGAAATTACACGAAAAGGGGCTATTTCTATAGCTTATCAAGACGCATGACCTTGGTATTGCCGCCGGCAGTTTGGGTGGCTTCCACAAAAGTCCAGCTGTTACGGTCAATATGCCAGCTGCCGTTGATCAGTGACAGGGGATAGGCAGCTGAGGTGAAGTTTGCCCATGTTGTCGAGGCTGAGGCATTTCCATCCCAGGTTCCTGTTTGTTCAACAACACCGTTATTAATAGCATCAACGGTTTTGTTGCTGTAATATTTGAACCTGTATGTTGTAAAATCGGGAGTGAGATTGGAACCGTTAAGTGTAAAGCTGGTAACTTTCCATTCTCCGTCCGTCATGGCCTTGATGACCAGGTCTTCCTGTATCTTTTCAATGGCTTTCCGGCATCCTGTAAAGGCTATGACCAGGATTAAAAAGGGTAATATTTTCTTCATAAGATTCGTGAATAACAATACAAAATAATCATATTAAGCTGTTTTTCCAAGTGCAGAACAGGCGCCCCTGAACCGGAAGGACCTTTTCAGGGTTTTTCACCGTTTTTTCATTTTGTTAAGAACTAAGCAGTTAATTTCATGCCATTATCTGGATATGAGAAAAGTACTTTTACCAATCCTTTTTTTTCTGCTTATTGCCATTCCTGCAAAAGCGCAGGAGCCGGAAGAATTGCTGACCCGCTTATCGGATAAGTTCCCGATCGAAAAAACATACCTCCACCTTGACCGGGATAGTTACCTCGCGGGCGAAACAGCCTGGTTCAAGGCGTATTTATATTCCGATTACCAGCCGGATACGATCAGTACTGCGCTATATGTAGAGTTGTTGAATGAATCGGCTGAAATAGTAAACCGAAAGATACTCCCGGTTTTCCTCGGGAGCACAAATGGCCAGCTGGAATTACCAGATTCATTAAATAGCGGAGCCTATCTTATCAGGGCCTATACCGCCACGATGTTAAATCATGACCCGGCCTTTATTTACAGGCGTACCATTTATATACATGGAAAAAAGAAAAACGAAAGAACGGATGTAACGATAAAAGAAAAAATGCTGCGGTTCGAATTTTTCCCCGAAGGTGGTAACCTGGTTGCCGGTTTAGCTAATATAGTGGCGTTCAAGACCACCGATGAGAACGGGCTGCCTGTTGAAGTAAAAGGCCTGGTAAAAAATGGGAAAAATGAAACGATAGCTTCATTCAGCAGCTACCATGACGGGATGGGCCTTTTTGAAATTACCCCGGTCTCAAATGAAAAATATTATGTAGAAGCTGACGGAATCAATTCACCGAAAAAAAATTACCTCCCCGACCCAACCGATAAAGGGATTGCCGTAACCCTGATACCCCATCCCCAGGGTAATTTTTTTGAGATAAAGCAGCACAAAAATGACCCGGATTTCAGGGTCGCTTATATGACAGGCCAGATGCAGCACCACATCGTCTTCAGGCAGAATTTCAATCCCGGTAAAGATGAGCTGCAGGGAGTAATCAACACCAAAAACCTGATGTCGGGCATTTTGCACATTACTTTTTTCAATAAAGCTGGACTGCCATTGGCAGAAAGACTATGTTTTGTAAATAATAAGGAATACATACAGCCCGCAGAACTCATTAGTGATACAGTGAATTTTTCTCCCAGGGAGAAAAACCGTTTCAGCATTGTTATGAAGGACACAGTGCAGGGAAGTTTTTCGGTGTCTGTGACAGATGCGGACTATAGTTTTACAGAGCGGGCAGAAGAAAACATGGTTTCCAGGTTCCTGCTAACAGCTGACCTGAAAGGATATATTCATAACCCGGCCTATTATTTTTCGGCGGATAATGATTCGGTAAATACAGCCCTTGACCTGCTGATGATGACAAACGGGTGGCGAAGGTTCAAATGGACGGAGCTTGGTAAAATGACCGCTTCGGGAGAGAGCTATAAAGATCCGGCTTATATAACCTTATCCGGGAAGGCAAGCTTACGGGATGTAAAAAAACCTTTTGCGGAAAAAAGACTGGTAGTGTTTGTTTCTGCCGGAGACTCTGCCAGGAATGTACAAATGATCAATACTGATAAGCTGGGCCGCTTTCGGCTGGATTCCCTGCTTTTCTTCGGTAAAGCGAGGATCATGTTTAGTGACACCCGTGGAAAGCAAAGCCAGTACATCGATGTTCACCCGGACACAGATTCATTAAGCAGGACTTTTTCACTTCCTGCAACAGAAAGCCAATTCTTTAATGGTATCAAAAAATACGCGGCAGCGGACCCCGCCCGATGGAAGGCCGATTACGAGGCTTTATTAAAGGCAAATGGAGTAATGCTGGAAGGAATAACGGTAAAAGCAAGAAAGAAAAGCCCATTGCAGGAAATCGACGAAAATTATACCCACGGTGCATTTTCGGGCGATGCAAGAAAAGTGTTTGACCTCGTGAATACTGATGACGGGGAAAATTACAGAAGTGTCTACCATTTCCTGGAAGCAAAAGGATTCCTCCCCAATAGCCGCAATTTGCCCACGATAAGTGCCATGGGAGAAATTTCTACCAATATTTATCTCGATGAATTCCCCGTTGATATTGACCTTGAATTGCTGCCCATGAATAAAGTGGCGCTGATCAAGATCTTCACCACTTTTGTCGGCGAATGGGGGAATGGACCCGGGGGTGTTATCGCTATCTATACAAAAAAAGGCGAAAATATTTCTGCCGGGGCTTTAAAATCGGATATCATCAGTTACCAGGGTTTCTCGGTTGTGAAAGAATTTTATTCGCCTGATTATAAAGTTTCTCCATCCAAAGCGCCAGGTGCCGACAACCGGATAACGCTTGACTGGCGTCCTGATATATTTATCAATAACATTAATCCCCGGGTACCGCTTTCCTTTTATAATAATGACCGCACAAAAAAATACCGGATCATTGTAGAAGGCCTGACGGTAACCGGTAAAATGGTTTTCATTGAAAAAATAATTTCAGGGCCGGTTAAAGGGTTTTAGCCTGCGGATTTTTGATGTTACGTTGACCAGGCCATTCATTTCTCTGTTAAAATTGATTTAAGTATGAAAATATTAATACCGGTTTTTCTTGTTATACTTTTTTGCGGCCGGACTGTACAGGCGCAAACACCGGAAGATTTATTAAATAGCTGGTCCGATAAATCCCCGGTGGAAAAAGTTTATCTGCATTTTGACCGGGATAATTACCTGGCCGGTGAAACGATGTGGTTTAAAGGCTATTTGTATTCCGATTTTTACCCCGATACGATCAGCACTACCCTCTACGTTGAATTGTTGAACGCTTCATCCGTTATAGTATCGAAAAAGGTGTTACCCGTCGCTTTTGGTAATACAAAAGGGCAGGTTGAACTACCCGACAGTTTATCAACCGGCCATTATTTTGTCAGGGCCTATTCTCCAACCATGCTGAACCACGCCGGGGAGTTTTTATTCAGCAGGCGTCTGCATATCACCGGTAAGAATCCCGGAGGTTCACCGGTTTTCTCAGGGAAAAAGACAAGGATCGAATTCTTTCCCGAGAGCGGCAACTTTGTCAGTGACATGCCCAATACGATTGCTTTTAAAGTCACCGATGAGAGTGGCCTTCCTCTGCATTCTGTGGGTATTGTCAGGAGTGAACGTGGTGACAGTATTACGGAATTCAGCAGCTATCATGACGGGATGGGTATGTTTGATATAAACCCCTCCAAAGGAATAAAATACTATGTGCAATTGAAAGGTGATCCCTCAGCAGTAAAATATGATTTACCTGCCGTATCAGGAATTGGTCTTGTTTTCCGGTTAATGCCCAACCCGCTGGGAAGATATTTTGAAATTTACCAGCGCCCGGACAATCCTTCTTTCCGGGCGGCCTATATTATCGGGCAGATGCAACACCGCCAGGTATTCAGGATGGAACTGAACCCGGAGAAAAACGACCTGATCGGTCTTATCAATACGCAAAAACTCAATTCGGGTATTTTACATGTAACTGTTTTCAATAAAGAAGGTATGCCACTGGCTGAACGTTTATGTTTTGTCGATAATAAAGAATACCGCCAAACCGCACAGCTTTTGACCGATACCGTGAATTTTTCCGGCAGAATGAAGAATCACTTTACCCTTTCATTCCCCGATACTATTGGCGGAAGTTTTTCCGTGGCCATTACGGATCCTGATTATGCGGCTGAATCCCAACGGAGCGAGAATATTATTTCCAGCCTCCTGCTTACATCTGATCTGAAAGGATATGTCCACAACCCGATTTATTATTTTTCTTCGGATGATGATTCTGTGAAGAATGCCCTCGATATATTGATGATGATACATGGATGGAGACGTTTTAAGTGGTCAGAACTGCCCGGTATTTCCAAACAGGCCCTCCGCTACCAGGATCCCGGGTATATAACCATAACCGGGAAAGTCAATATCCGTGATACCAGGAAGCCATTATCCAACAAGGATTTATTCCTGTTAATTTTTCCGATGGAAGATTCACTGAACAGCAGTATGCAGTTCATGAATACAAATGAAGAAGGAAGATTTCGCCTGGATTCGCTTGTATTTTTTGGGAAAACCAGGTTTTTTGTCAGTGATATGCTGGGAAAGAAAAATAAATGGCTGGACTTATATCCTGACAGCGATTCCATTAATACTTCGTTCGGTTTACCTTCCCTGGATATCAAACAGTATCTAAACCCGGCGGCGACAATACCGGATAGCATTTCCTCCAGGCTTGCCTACGATTATGCAGCCATTTTAAATGCGGAGGGCCAGATGCTCGGGGCGGTAACACTTAAAGTAAGAAAAAAATCACCGGTCCAGGAATTGGAAGAGCGGTATGCCAGTGGCCTCTTTTCGGGTCTCAGCGAGAAAACCATAGACCTCGTGAATACCAAAGAGAAAATTACCCAGAATAATATTTTTGATTACATCCAGGGCCGGGTACCGGGAATAAAAGTGCAAAAGAATGGCTTTAACTACCAGCTGTTTTACCGGCAGCGTTTTTCACTAACCGGGGGAGCTATCCCGATGATCCTGTACCTGAATGAAATGCAAACCGACGCCAGGCTGATCTCTACTATCCCGGCCAGCCAGGTTTCGATGATTAAGATATTCAGCTCTTTTTTTGGGGCAGAAGGAAACGGAACCGGGGGGGTATTGGCAATCTATACCAAACAGGGTGCGGACCTGAACAATTCACTTTCCACTTCCGCAGACATTTTTATGTATAAAGGGTATTCCATCACTAAAGAATTCTATTCGCCCGATTATTCAGTGCCGGTGAAGACAGACAGTGCATCCCAAAAAGACCATCGCGTTACGCTGCATTGGCAGCCTGATATATATGTAGATGGCGGAGATACAAAAGTTCCCGTTGTATTTTACAATAATGACAGGAGCCGTCGTTTTAAGGTCATCGTTGAGGGTATGACGTCTGAAGGCAAGATGGTTTTTATTGAAAAAATTATTTCTCCTTCCCCGCGGCCATTTTAAAAAAAGCCCCTTGTTCCTGTAGGAACAAAGGGGCGAGGTTTTTCAACCGTGAAAATCTTAATTGACCGGGTAACCCGGGCTGGTTTTTACTTCATTTATCTGCTGGGTATGCCGGTTACTGTGTGCAGCAATAAAAAGATATAGCTGGTAACAATCAATCCACCCAACTGGGAGTTGCGCTACATGGTTTCGCAGATCTTCAGTCGAGGTTTTCATGTACCTGATATGTAACAGGCGGTTGCTTTTAAAATCCGCCAGGGCTTCATCCAGTGTTTTGAATCCTGTATTCTTTGGCTGGATAGGTTCCGGGGCCTGGAATTTTGCCGACCTGTTTTCGACCATTTTTACTACCTGTTCGTCAGTAACTTTTATGTCAGATCTTTTTTCGGGGTTGGCTGGTGCCTTCATGGTGCTTTCAAACACTGTCCATAATAATTTTTCTGCCCCCGCAATATGAAACATGCATTCTTTTATAGACCATTTCCCGGCAGCTGCCTGGTATTCCAGCTGGGCCGCAGACAAACCTTTTATGCTCTGTACGGCATCTTCGCGGGTTTCTTTCATCAGTGTCAGCGCGTATTTTCTTTCTTTTTTCGATATTGAATTGTCATTGATCGTTCCTGCCAAACCGGTTATGACCAGGAGTGTCAGGAGCGAAAGACCTGTAGTTCTTCTTAACATGATAAGTAATTTGGATCGTTTTGGATAAACCAGGTATCCAGAGGGTGGAATGAACAGAAAAGATACAAAAGTTTCAGGGTTTTCAAACAAAGTTTTTGAACAGGTTATGCACGGTAATTTCCCGTTAATGCTTAAGTGCCCGTTTCTTCACCATGCCACCGTGTGTATCGTTAATACTTTGCATAAACATAAAGGCGTTCGGGTCTATTTTCATTACTTCGTTGGTGAGACGGCTAATTTCCAGCCGGGTGAGGACCGTAAAAAGAATATCCGCGTTGGCATTGGACTCCCCCCGTTTACCATAACCACGTTTTCCTGAATACACAGTAAGACCCCGCCCCATTTTATTTTTTATGAAATCCGCGATTTCGTGGTTATAAGGAGAAATAATAGTAACACCGGTAAACTCTTCAATACCATCCAGGATGAAGTCGATTGTTTTTGCCGCGGCCATATATGTCAGGATGGAGTAAAGCGCCATTTCAACAGAATACAGGTAAGCAGCGACGGAGAAGATGACAATATTGAAGAGCATGATAAAATCGCCGACACTGATGCTTCGTCTCCTGCTCAGGAAAATGGCGAGGATTTCTGTGCCGTCAATAACAGCGCCACCCCGGATGACCAGCCCGATTCCGGCACCGAGAAAAAACCCGCCAAAAACAGAAATCAGCACTTTATCGTTGGTAACAACCGGAAAAGGGAAAAAGGCCAGTATTAGCGCCAGCACTGCAATGCAGCCAATACTTTTTATGCAGAATTCTTTACCGATCTGTTTCCAACCCAGTAACAAAAAAGGAATGTTGATCACCAGGATCAAAATTGACAGGGAAATACCTGTCTGTTGGTTGGTCAGCAGGGAAATACCTGTGACACCCCCGTCAATCAGTCCGTTGGGAATCAGGAAGCCCTCAAGACCAAAGCCTGCCGACAAAATGCCAAGGGACATGAATAAAAAACTCCGGATGCCTTGCCAGGCAGTACGGCGCCTCCGCATGTTATCTTTGGCTATCTTATACCGGCTCAACCCGGTATTATCTTTTTTGCCAAGCGCTTTTTGAACTTCGCTTACAATGGTTTGATGAAAGGGGGCGTTGGTTGCCATGCAACCAAAGATAGGAAAAACAAAAAACCAATGCCATGTTCAGATACGGTCAAATATGTAACTTTCGTGAATGAAAATCAATGAGGTAATTTCTTTTCTTGAATCGGTCGCACATCCATCCCTGCAGGAGCACTATGATAACGCCGGATTGATTACCGGTGACGCAGGTTGGGAGTGCAGCGGTATCATCTGTTCACTCGATGCCACGGAGAAAGTGGTGCTTGAAGCAGTTTCCAAAAAATGTAATCTTATAATAGCGCATCATCCCATCATCTTTGGTGGGCTTAAAAAGATCAATGGTAAAAACTATGTAGAGAAAACTATTATTACCGCTATCAAAAATGATATTGCTATTTATGCCATCCATACAAACCTGGATAATGTGAAAGAGGGTGTAAACGGTAAGATGGCGGCCATGCTGGGGTTGAAAAATATGGTTGTACTGGCCCCCAAAGAAAATACGCTACGGAAACTGTTTACGTTCACCCCCGCTGAAAAAGCAGGGATTGTCCGGCAGGCCATTTTTGCAGCAGGAGCCGGGCAGATAGGCAATTATAGCGAATGCAGTTTTAATTCAGCAGGTACCGGAACTTTTAAAGCAGGAGAGGGAGCTGATCCATATGTTGGAAAACCCGGGACACAGCACCAGGAGAACGAGATCCGGATCGAAGCCATTTTCCCGGCACACCTCGAAAATAAAATTCTGACCGCGATGAAGAAGGCTCATCCGTATGAGGAAGTGGCTTACGACATTATTGCACTTTCCAATCCACATCCGGCTATTGGATCCGGTATCATGGGTGAATTGACGACCGAAACGGATGAAAGAAGCTTCCTGGCACATTTAAAAACGGTTTTCAGGATCCCGGTTATCCGGCACAGCGCTTTGCTGGAAAAGCCAGTTAGGAAGATCGCACTATGCGGTGGTGCCGGAAGTTTCCTGATATCCAGGGCATTAGCCGCAGGGGCCGATGTCTATATCACTTCAGATGTTAAGTACCATGAATTTTTTGACGCCAATGGGCGGTTGCTCCTGGCTGATATTGGCCATTATGAAAGTGAACAGTTCACTATCAGCTTGCTGCACGAGGTTTTAGAGCAAAAATTCCCTACCTTTGCCGTCCTTCAAACAGGGGTAATAACCAACCCGGTTCATTACTTCTGAGCCTCTAAAAATTAAATAATACAATGGCACACGTCAAAGAATTTTCAGTAGAAGAAAAACTGGTTTCTCTTGTTACCCTGCAAAAAATTGAAAGCAAACTGGATGAGATCCGTATCCTGAAAGGAGAACTCCCGATGGAAGTTGCAGACCTCGAAGATGAAATAACCGGGTTGCATTCCCGCCAGACCCGTATCGAAGAAGAGATCAACGGGGTAACTGAATTTATCGAGCAGCGCAAGACAGCAATTAAAGAAGCCGAGGCATTAATTAAGAAATACGAAAAGCAAAGCAGCAACGTAAAGAATAACCGTGAGTTCGAGGCCATCAACAAAGAAGTGGAAATGCAGCAGCTGGAAATGAAGCTGGCAGAAAAACACATCAAAGATGCTACGGAAGAGATAGCAGAGAAAGCTGTACTGCTGGAAAAGGCAAAAAAGAATATCGCGGCCAAAGAAGGCGTGCTGGCCACCAAGAAAGGTGAATTGGAAAAGATCATCACGGCGAACGAAAAAGAAGAAAAACATTTCAATAAACTGGCCGCGGACGCAAAAGAACATGTAGACAGCCGCCTCCTCACCAGTTACGAAAAGATCCGCAAAAGCTACCGCAATGGCCTGGCCGTAGTGCCGGTTGAGCGGGATGCATGTGGCGGTTGTTTTAATGCCATCCCACCGCAAAAACAAAGCGAGATCAAACAACACAAAAAAGTAATGATCTGTGAAAACTGCGGGCGTATCCTTGTGGACGATGAACTGAGTGCCAAAGTGGAAGTAAAATAACCAAAGATCCCTTCAACGAATAAATCTGACAGCTGCTGAATTTTCAGCAGCTGTTTTGTTTTACAGAAACTTTCATTTCAATTCGTGGTGATTAAGTAATTTGCCACCGGTGCTTCAGAAACTTTTCATACAGAATTATGCGATCATCGATGAGCTCGAAATTCATTTTTCGGGCCGCCTCACGGTCATCACCGGGGAAACCGGCGCCGGTAAATCAATCATCGCAGGTGCATTGGGACTCATCCTTGGAGAAAGGGCCGATTCGACCGTACTGGTGAACAAGCAAAAGAAATGTATTGTGGAAGGCGTATTCGGAGCAGGTAATAAGCGGGGAATCAAGCGGTTTTTATCGGCCAATGATTTTGATACCGGTGACGAACTGGTGGTCCGGAGGGAAATTGGCACCAATGGAAA
The DNA here is from genome assembly GCA_025449935.1 of Chitinophagaceae bacterium. Classification (GTDB taxonomy): domain Bacteria; phylum Bacteroidota; class Bacteroidia; order Chitinophagales; family Chitinophagaceae; genus JJ008. The sequence continues at coordinate 28,557 of JANWIJ010000009.1, read as the reverse complement.
ATCCAGGGCCTTTATCAATGATACGCCCGTTACACTCGGCCAGTTAAATGAGCTGAGCCGCCTCCTGGTTGATCTCCACCAGCAGTTTGATACGCTGGAATTAGGGGAAACAGATTTTCAGCGCCAGGTGCTGGATGCGCTTGCGGGGCATAGTTTGTTGCTCGACGAATACCAAACCCTGTTCCGCAACTGGCAACGGGTAAGAAAAGAATGGGAAGGATTAAAAGAACAGAAACGCCAATTTGACAAAGAGGCCGGCTATAACCAGTTCCTGTTTAATGAACTGGATGAGGCCGCGTTCAAAGAAAACGAACTGGAGAACACCGGGAATGAACTGAAGATGCTGAATCATGCTGAAGGAATTAAAGGGGCGCTGACCAAAGTATATATTGAATTACAGGAAAGTGAAACACCATTGGTGCAGCAGCTGAAAGTACTGCTGAACCAGTTGAATTCTTACGCATCTTTCCACCCGGGTTTGCCGGCATTGCTGCAACGGTTGCAATCAACCCAAATTGAACTGCAGGATGTAGCCGGTGAACTGGACAGGATCAGCGGTCAAATCAATTATGATCCTCTTAAGATTGAACAATTGAATGAACGCCTTTCGCTGGGATACAAATTGCAGAAAAAGCATGGCGTAAACTCCACCAATGAACTACTGGAGATACAACAGCAACTGGAAGAAAAGCTCCGGGCTGTATTGCATATGGATGAAAGCATTCAGCAAAAAGAGAAAGAAAGCGACCAGCTTTTTACTGCAGCCGGCAAACTGGCGGCAACGATCTCAGCAGGCCGTAAGCAGCAGGTGAGATCGCTGGAAGAAAAAGTAAACCGGCTGCTCGTGCAGGTGGGCATGCCCAATGCAAAACTGAAAGTAACTGTTACGACAGCGGAATTGAATTTTACGGGAAGTGACAGCGTTGAATTTTTGTTTGACGCAAACCTGCCTGCCGGGCAGGCAAATAAAAGCGGACAGTTTCAGCCCCTGGGTAAAGTGGCCAGTGGTGGTGAACTGAGCCGGCTGATGCTTTGTATAAAATCCCTGGTGGCCGAATCGATTGATTTACCCACCCTCATTTTTGATGAGATTGATACGGGTATTTCCGGGGAAGCAGCCCGCCAGGTCGGGATCATCATGAAAGAACTGGCTGCAAAAAGACAGGTCATTTGTATTACTCACCAGCCACAGATAGCGGGCAAAGCCGATGCGCATTTCTTTGTCTACAAAGAAATAGTAAAGGATAGCGTTAAAACAAATATCCGCCAACTAACCACCGAAGAAAGAATAACTACGATTGCTCAAATGCTCAGCGGCGAAAAACCCACAGCCGCCGCCATAGCGAATGCCCGCGAAATGGTAATGAACTGATATTGTCTCCCGTTTATTCCCATCGTAGCCGTACTGAAAGGCCCTGCTATATCTGCTTAGGAAATACGCTTAATGGGTCAATTCCGCATGGTTCTTGTAAGATTGTTCAGTATATTGGAAAGATCCGTAACCCTAAATCCAACTGTATGAAAAAGCCCCCAATTGGCTCTGCCTGGAACAGCGTTATTTTATTTGCCATCCTGCTGCTTTTACAATTGTCACTCTCGGCGCAATTGCAATGGTACCAGAACCAGGACGGGCAGCTCCAGCCTAACGGCACCTATGGCACATCGATCAGGTCCTTTGGTACAAATTCATTTATAGCCTGTTATTTATGGACGATTGATAACGACCAGTACACCTGGAAGGTCTCTAAAACAAATACAAGCGGGAATGAATTGAGAAGTTTTTTTGCAACCGGTACCACCGCGATGGTGGAAACCAGGGTGGGTCGTTATAATACCGTGTATGTATTACTGCGGAATTTCCCGTTCGGACAAAACCCGGAATATATACTATACAAACTGAACAGTAACCTCGAAGTTGTAACGCAAAGAACCATCAGCTTTCCCAATGACTATAATATTTTCAACCTGAATGCTTTTGAGCTGGATGGTGCCGATAATGTTTACCTCGCAGGAGACGGTCAATACCCGGATGGTCCCGGCTTCAGCCCGGCTTCTTTTATCATGAAAACCGACAAACACCTGGTATCAAAATGGAGCCGGATGGATTCTACGGAAACATCTTTTTCACGGGTGCATATTGAGGATAATGGCACCGTCCTATTGCTGGAAGATCATTATTCCATTTACCCCAATATCCGTGTTAGCAAGATCAGCAGCAACGGGCAACACGCACAGCGCAGAACCATCCAGACAGATGCCGGCCGCATGAGCCTTTTTTCAACACTGGACCAAAACGATAACCTGTTGTTATACGGCGTCAAATCGGTAGACGGGGGAGCGCAGGCTATTTATTTGCGGAAAATATCAAGACATAACGGAAACGTTATTTATCACAAAACGCATTTCACCGCGCCAGGTATTGATCTCAATGACCTGAAACTCGATAACAGCGGCTCCATTTTTACACTGGTTACAAAATATACCGGGGACGGTAACCAGCTAAGCCGGATCAGCCGGATCAATGCCGCTACAGGAAATATAAACTGGAACCACTCGATCCCTTTCAACGAAGACAGTTGCGTGCTAACCAAACTGGTCATCAATCAACAGGAACGGTTTTATGCAGTGGGAGAAAGAAGGGGCCAGACCTATTATTCAAAAGGCTTTGCGATACGGATGAAAAAGAACGGACAGCGTGACGGGAACTTCCCGGCTCCTGACAGTATAAATTTCCAGCGTTCGCATATATTAATGGATGGCATCATTGATCCTGAAAACCGGTTAATTGCCATGGGTAATACCAATGATTTTGATACGCTAACTTATTCCAGCTCTTATTTCCGGGCCTTTGCCGCCAGGTTTGGTAATGATAATGGTGGCGGCGGTGGTTGCGACGATAAGGACAAAAAAGGAAATGACGAAGTTGTTGCAGCGGGAAGAACCATCAACGGCACAGCCTCCGCTACGCTCATACCGGCAGTAACAGTTTATCCAAACCCGGTTGGGAATGAACTGGTGGTGTCCAATCTTGCCCGGGAAGAATATGACCAGCTGACCGTGTACGACATGCAGGGAAGCGCTGTACTAACTAAACCCGTCAGCAGTAATACTGCGAGACTGGATGTAAGCAATCTCGCCGGGGGTGTCTACCTTATTTCGTTACGTTCATCGGCTACCCGGAAAGAACAAAACATAAAATTTATCGTGAAAAGATAATATCAGGGGAATTGAATAAAATGAAAGAGAGCTAAAGGCTCTCTTTTTTTATTATGCACGGTCTGTAATAACGGAATAGGGGAACACTTCCATATTGTTTGGATTGTCGAAATACTCCTGTCGCATTTCGGCATTCTTCATCCTTTCCGTTTTGTATTTCTCCCAGTCAAACGATTTCAAAAATTCCGACGCTGCTGCCGCGCCTTTACGGAAGAGTTCAATCTTTTCTCTGTCCTGCATAAAAAAGTTCAGCCAGCTGTGTTCGCTTACATCAATGGATTTTACCCCCATGGTATAGGCCCGGTTCCTGGTGATAAAATCCCGGTCAAAATTAAAACGGATCGTGGCAAACAGCGAGGCGATATAACTGAAGAAGCTGCCGGGGTTCCTGTCAGCCGCATCCAGGATCCCGTCCTGCAGGCGTATTCCAAACGTCGGCATGCGGGGTACCGGGTATTGTGCATTATAAAAAACATTGATGGGAAAATTGGACAAAGTGCCACCGTCGATGAACTGCACTGTATCCGGGATAGCGCCTTTGCTGTTTTCCCAGTTCAGGTGTTCTTTCCATTTTTCCGCCGAGCTGTTCCTGCGGATATCGCTACGGGAATATGTTTCAAAGAAAAAAGGTATTGACATGCTGGCCCGGACAAAATCGCCCGGGTGCACATCTTCCGGACGCTTCCAATACAGGTCCCACATGCGGGTAAACTCTATTTTTCTTTCCGCCATGATGTCACAGGTGATGAGGGTAAGCAGGGGCATCAGCGGGGCATCGTTATGTGGCCTGCGTGCATCGGGCTTTACGGTTAATCCCGGGGGAAGCCGCATAAAATGATAAGAGAAGTCGGCGAAATTTTTAATGGTTTCCTGGCTTAGGTCTCCCTGCATGTGAAAGGAGGAGATCGTATTTTTTATCCAGTTATGAAAGACTTTTCCTTCATTGAGTCCATAACCGTTCCTGGCAAATTGCTTGAAGCGCCGGATCATGACCATCACAAACAGGATAAAAAAAACTAAGACGGTGGTGGCGGCCAGCCCGATCCATTTTGCAATCCCCGGCCAGATGAAATTGACCACGAAACACGCCAGGGTCAGTGACAACAGGGCAATACTGATCCATTTGACGAGGTTAAAGATCTTCTTAACCGGGTTGGTTCCCATCAGCATGCCGCTGATGATCCGTTTGATCCAGCGGTTGAACCGGGAGTTACCTGTCTTGCCGTCCACGAAGGAGAACATGTCCAGTTTTACCAGGTGATCCGTAATAACTGATGATTTTTCTTCTTCCTTATTGCCGGCGCAGGCGAGGAGCATCGCATTGATCGATCCCGCACTGGTACCCGCCATGCTGAAGAAACGGATGCCCATTTTTTCAAGCACATAGGTATAACCCACCAGCGCAATACCCAGCACCCCACCTCCTTCCTGTACGAGATCTACATACTGGTGACCCTGTGCATCGGTTACATCAGATACAACCAGTTTCTTGTTAGTGTTCTTAAAATGTGTTTGTAATTCTTCCACGATTGCAGCGGCGCCGGATTGCCGCAAAAATTCATCGGTGGACATTGGCGGGTTAGTCATAAGTAGGTTTATGGGAAGTTACGAAGAGACTAAATGGAGAGCAAGCGCGGGAATCTAAAATGAATAAAATACCTGAAAATGAGTATTGACTTTCTCCGGAATACAGTTGAAATTACTGACTCATGACCAAAACTTTAACCATGAAAGTTTCAACACTATCCTGGATACTGCGCTTTATTCCTATTACCTGTTTTCTTTTTCATTCCTGCCGCCCCGGGAAGGCTGTGGATGCTGAAGTAAACAAGTCTTTTGAAATGGCTCCGCCACTGGCTGAGGAAATACAGGTCCGGATACTGGAAAAAAAGATTGATGGTGCGAATATTTTAGTGGCAGCAAAACTGGATCCTGTTGTAATTAAGAGCAACTTCCATGCAGTCATGGTAGGCGATCAAAAGATTATGATGAGGGATGATGGAAAAAAGGGTGATGAAAAAGCGGTGGATGGCATATACTCGGTTGTCCTGAAAGAGGATGAAGTGGCTTTACAAAAAGACCTGGAGGGAATCCGGGATACAGCCATTAAACGGTTAAAAAACGGGAAACCGGTATTTCAATGGGTAAACCGTTCTGCCGTCCCGGTCAGCGACAAGCTTAAAAATCTTGAACTGCAAGAATTTGATTTGAAAAAAGGGATTCGTTTTCACCCGTCATTGTTCTTCACCGTCTCCCCTGATCCTGCTCTGAAAGATCATTCACTCACTATTACAGACCTGGGAGTGGTGGAAGATCCTTCCAGGACTTATAATTCCTGTACCAATACCGGAACTGTGAATGGTGCATGGACATTCAGTAAACTGATGGGGGATATGGCCAATACTGCTTCTACCGGTGTTTCCGCAGAGAATTTTGTAAAAGACTGGCTGGATAAATACATGACTTCAGGAAATGTAAACAGTGATCCCATACCGGGCAGATCAATGGGGATGTTTGATGTCATCATATTGCCATGGGTCAGGAAAAGCAATCCTGATGTTCCCTGGATTTCTATTCAACCCGGTAACTGGAAAACTTTTCCGCTTGATTTAAAATTTGCTCCGTTCAAACTGCTTGCCATCGTAAACCGGGTTGATCTCCGGGGAAACGGGGGATACTCTATCAGCAATGCCGGTGAAGGAAGATTTGTCTTTGGATTATTATCAGAAACCTGTACACGGCAGTCCTTTACCGTGATTTTTGAATATGGCATACCAAAAACCACCTGTGCTTCATTAAAAGGGTTTGCCAAAGAATGGTATGACCTTAAGGACATGACACCTGGTAGTACCGCCTACAATGATGCCCTCCAACTTATTACTGATCAGTTTACAGCTGCCGGGGCCGGTCTTGCCGGTAAACCTAATGGAAGCAGCCTGAACCAGGTTCGTACGGACGACCTGGCGTTGAGTGATGAGTTTTTTTGGGAGCTAAGGGAATTCAATATAGATGCAGCCACCCATAAATTATTTCTCACTTCTGTAAAGCAGACGCCCGCGAAAAAATTTAACAGCAGCACCATTAATCCTGTTGGCAGTGCAACGGATTTCGCAATCCTCGCTGATTATGTCAATACCAATGAAGTCTCCATCATCGCCAATAATTACGAAGTCCCGCTTTCTTTTGGCGCCAATCCTTTCCTGGGTGGAAAAGCACATACGGACCCCGGTGGTTTTTGGAGAGGTGCGACAACAGCCGGGCCTGCCTTTATCACTAACAACGAAGCCAGGCATGTTTTTTCGTTGAACACCTGCAACGGCTGTCATGGAGGGGAAACAAGTACCTCGTTTACACATATTAGTCCGGCAAATTTTGGGACCCAGGCCAACCTTTCACGTTTTCTTACCGGTGACCCGGCAGAAACGGATGGGTTATTTAAAGTCACTGATCCGGCTGGCCGTCCTGCAGGCTCGCCCACGGTGCGGGGATTTAATGATTTGGAAAGGAGAGCATCGGACCTGGAAAATTTTGTCAACAACACCTGCAAAAAAGTTGTGATTGGTTTGATAGATGCATTGAGTTTTAAACCAACGAAGATGGTTCATTAGGTTTCTATCAATAAGAACAGGGGAGGCTTTAGCACAAGAACCCGAAGCTGTGACACAAACTTCAGGACCCTTCACTTCCACTTCGTGATCTTCACCCCATTTGCATTTACCAGTGTTCCGGCTTTTTCTTTAAAAACAAATTCTTCGGGGTTTTTCAGCACCTTATTGTCCGGCGATACAAACTCATCCAGCGCGAAAATTTTGGCAGAGCTGATACCATTGTCTAAAAAATCATTTAACAACGCCAGCTGGTCCGGCTTTTTTTTCAGGTAAGCTTTAAACGTTGTGGATGCAGTAATTACTTTAGCTTCCTTTGATACCAGCCAGGAAACCTGCCGGCGGTAAACCTTGGGCATCAGCACTGGTCCTTTATCCTCTCCCGCTGTAAAGGGAATAACTACGTTTGCTTTTGGTTTCCGGTAGACCAGGTCCCAATCAAAATTATTCGCATTCTTTGAAATGGATTTGCCCGGCCTGTTTGGTTTCTTTTTACCTTTTTTCCAGGCCTGTAAATAAATCCCGATCTCCTCTTTTGACATGGAGGTATAAAAAGCCGGGTGGCCCCAGCCATTTTCGACCAGCCAGACATTCAGGTCATGATTACCACCAACCCTTATATTTCCCACGAAGCGGCCATAGGTATCCACGGCTTCTGCCGGTTCGTTTACCTCTGTTTCGAAAATAGCCGGTATAATTCCGAAGTTATCTGCATATGGTTTCAGGTGTTTGGCCAGGGCTGCGGTAGATGTTTCGGCAAAGCATTGCCGCCGGTCCTCGTTGAGATCATTGAATTTTTTTCTTTTGGCATCTGTGACCGTACCTCCTTTCAGCGGGGCCGCTTTATAATGCAGTTCCGGCGCGTCAACGCCCTGCAACCTGACGGTTATTGTTTGCAGACCCGTTTTTTTGCTGGTCGTTATCACTTCTTTTGCTACTTGTCCTCTTGACACAGCGCCTTTAAAAACATTGGTTTTTGAAAATTTGGTAGCGCCTTCTTTTTTATATTCAAAGGAACTTTTGTCTACGATCAGTTTGATTTTTGTTGTGTCAGCATCAGAGGAACCTTTCGGCCAGAATTGAATGATATCAATTACTCCGTAAACTCTTAGTGTACCCATGATTGAGCGGCTTTGATTTAAGAAAAATGATGAAAGAGTTTTCCAGAGAAGGAATAAACGACCTGCAATTTCCACCAGGTTACTGTAAAAGTCAATACTAGTTTTCAGGTATTTTAAAAAAACAAAACCCCGTCACTTTTTCAAAGCAACAGGGGTCTTACGGGATCATGGCCTTAGTATCAGTGACCTGGCAGGTTTAAGAATAGGCGGTCTAGGCACATTCTACCTTAAATGCCAGGCTGAAATAATTGAAGAAATTTCCCCGCTGGTTATTAGTGTCCCCGTTCCAGGCCAGTCCGAAGGCGAAAGGTTTTTTTGCCCCGCTGGCGGCTTCACCCAGCCCAATAAACGCGTCATTGGTGTATAACCGGAAACCATAGGTCTCATCTTTTTTGAGGTAAACAGGCTCCAGCTCAAACCGGACCCAGCGGGCCTCATCGCCCGTCTTTATCTGGAGGCGGGAATTGCCGATAGCCGGCCCCCAGGTTTTGGCCACCGGGTCAAATTCATGGAGGGTCAGTGATACTTCCCCGGGATTGGTCACCGAGGCAGAAAAAACCTGGATATTATTCAATAAGCCTTCAGAAGGGCAGGTAAAGGTCTGCCCGGCAAAATGGTCCGTAGGGTCTGTCTTTAAATGCCCGATCCAGAGGGTGGTATTGTTCTGGGTCTGGCTGAGAATGGCGTGGCTGCTGCGTGCTGAGGTTTTCATATTAGTGTTTTAGTTGTTAAGTAATCGGTGTGCAGCCGTCGTGGTATGTTGCAGAACTAATCTTACAACTTCTGTGCCTATGAGTTTATTGTTGGCCGGGCGTTAAAAAGGGCCTCCCGCGGGTAAAAATTTTGCACAGGATGTGCTGATCTTTCGGGGCTTTTACGGTTGCTTTTTTGTAAATTGATGACTATAGATCCTGGGGAAAACAGCATGTGGATAACCGGCAAAAAACAGTGAAAAAATGGTGCAGAAAGAAAAAGTTTTTTAAATACCAATTTGAATGACGGCAGACCTTTATTTTCGCTTAACTGACTGACGGAAACATTCCACTAACCAAGAGATAACGATTTCTTAAAACAAGGCTGGAAAGCTAACCCAAGGTCATTGGTAACGAATCAATGGTTTAACCCTTTATCTGCATAACTGAACAATGGATCTCACGAATATCAACAAAGACCGGAAACAAAGAAGAAAATCCTCCCTTGATCTTGGTAACATGGTATATGGCAAAGTACCACCACAGGCGAAGGAACTGGAAGAAGCCGTGCTGGGTGCCATCATGCTCGAAAAAAGTGCTTTTGATACGGTGGTCGAGATCCTGAAACCCGAATGTTTTTACGTGGAGGCGCACCAGCGCATTTTTCAATCCATGCAAAGCCTGGCGAATAAAAGCCAGCCAATCGATATTTTAACGGTGGCCGAAGAACTTCGTTTCAAAGAAGAACTTGAAATAGTTGGCGGCGCTTATTATGTAACCAAGCTCACCAATGCCGTTGTTTCATCGGCCAATATTGAAGCCCATGCACGGATCATCCTTCAAAAATTCATCCAGCGGGAGCTGATACGCATCAGTGGTGAGATCATCGGGGATGCGTATGAAGATTCAACCGATGTGTTTGACCTGCTTGACGATGCGGAAAGCAAATTGTTCGAGATCACCAATAACCACCTCCGGAAAAATTTTGATACGATCGACTCTGTGTTGGTGAAAACCATTCAGCGGATAGAAGACCTGCGCCACAAGAACGAGGATGTGACCGGCGTGCCCAGTGGATTTCCTTCACTCGATCGTGTTACTTATGGCTGGCAGAATACCGATCTCATTATCCTGGCAGCCCGGCCTGCTGTTGGTAAAACCGCCTTTGCGCTGAACCTGGCTCGCAACGCAGTCATGCATGCCGGCAAACCAACCCCGGTGGCTTTATTTTCTTTAGAGATGAGTGCCGGGCAACTGGTACAGCGGATCCTGGCGGCGGAGAGTGAAATTTGGCTGGAAAAAATTGCGAGGGGAAAGCTGGAAGAACATGAGATGAAACAGCTCTATGCAAGAGGTATCCAGCGGCTGGCACAGGCGCCCTTATACATCGATGATACACCGGCACTGAATATTTTTGAATTGAGGGCCAAATGCCGCCGGTTAAAAAACAAGCATAATATCGGTCTTATTATTATTGACTACCTCCAGCTGATGAGTGGTACCAGCGAGAACCGCAACAGCAACCGGGAGCAGGAGATCAGCAATATCTCCCGCAACCTGAAAGCACTGGCGAAAGAATTAAGTGTGCCCATCATCGCCTTATCACAGCTAAGCCGCGCGGTGGAGACCCGCAGTGCCGGTAAAGACGGAAATAAAATGCCACAGCTGAGTGATCTCCGTGAATCCGGGGCCATTGAACAGGATGCGGATATGGTTATGTTCCTGTACCGTCCCGAATATTATGATATCACGCAAAATGAAATGGGTGAAAGTAACCGGGGTGAGACCATTGTGCGGATAGCCAAACACCGTAATGGTTCGCTGGAAACGATCAAGCTGAGAGCCTTGCTGCATATCCAGAAATTTACCGAAGACGATGGAAGTACTTTCGGCGCGACAGGATTACCCGGCAACTGGAAACCCGTACCGGACAGCGATGGAAGCGGCGATGCCAAGTTGTATATCCAGACAGGCAGTAAAATGAATGACCTGCCGCAGGACGAAGACACACCCTTTTAATTAAATAAGATTACCTGCCAAATCAAAGTCCAATGAGTCGTTGGACTTTTTTATTTTTATCCCCGTGGCATTTCCTTTTTTTTATATCAATGCGTATGATGGGGCACAAAAACACCTGGTACTTGACGCGGATACCTCTAAACATATCGTGCAGGTGTTAAGGATGAAGCCGGGGGAGGAGCTGAATCTTACGGACGGAAAAGGAAATTTGCTCACCTGTGCGATTACCGATGATAATAAAAAACATTGCAGCGTTGAAGTAAAACAAGCAAGCTACATGAAGCAAGACGCCGGGAAAGTTTCCATAGCCATATCCTTACTGAAAACCACGAGCCGCTTTGAATGGTTTTTAGAAAAAGCAACTGAGCTGGGTATTAATGAGATCATTCCCCTGGTCTGCGAAAGAACCGCAAAGGAAAAATTCAGGTATGACCGGATGCAGGGAATTTGCATCAGTGCCATGCTCCAGAGCCAGCAGGTTTGGTTGCCGGTGCTGCAGGAGCCCAGGAAATTCCAGGATTTGAAAAACTGGAAATCTGGCAATGGTAAGAACTTCATCGCTCACTGCATTAACCAGGAAAAACAACGGCTCCCGCATTCTCCCAGTTCCACATTGCCTGATTCGCTGATTTGTATCGGCCCCGAAGGCGATTTTACCGCTGGAGAGATTGAACTGGCCCTCCGGCATGATTTCATCCCGGTTAGTCTTGGTGATACAAGGTTGCGGACAGAAACAGCCGGAGTGGCGGCTGCCGTTCTTTTAAAACTGGGTTAAGCGATGATCCCAAGTTCCCTTACCACATTCATCAGCGACTGGGTATTGTGCACATTGAATTTCTGCAGCATATTTTTCCGGTGCGTATCAACGGTATAGTTACTCAGGAAAAGCCGGTTCCCGATCTCATGACTGGTCAATCCTTCAGACAATAACTGCAATATTTCCTTTTCACGCCTGGTCAATGCAGGTATCCTGTTTTGCGGCAGTTCAAAACTCTGCAGTTGCTGGATGATTTTATCGTTGGCCGCTTTACTCAGGTAGAGAGAGCCATCCATTACCCGGTTAATGGCTTCGATCAGTTCTTCCCGTTCCATGCTTTTTAACAGGTAACCGTTTGCACCTTTCCGGATGAGCTGGGTAATGATTCCCGCTTCATTCACATAGGTGAGACCCAATATTTTGACGGTCTTGTTTTTTTCCCGGATCAATTCACACAGCCGCAGCCCATCCATATCTGGCAGGTTTATATCCAGGAATATGATATCAACCGGTTTGCCATCCTCTAAAAAAGCCAATGCTTCCCTGGCATTCTTCGCAGCCGCTTCTATATGAACATAAGGTTCATCTTTCAGCATTGTTTTAATACCGTCAATAACAAGTGGATGATCATCAACAATCAGGATGTTTACCATAGCTTTTAGCTGCATATAAATTTAACCAATACAGCCAATAAATTTGCATCCTGCCCGATTTAGCTGTCAACCGTTTATCAGGAGGTCAATCATGACGGTGGTACCTATATCTTTCCTGGAATCAATGGTGAGCCGGCCATTCAGGTAATCTACGCGGCTTTTAACGGTGGCCATACCCATGCTGCGTCTTTCTTCTGCCTCTTTGGTGTCAAAGCCCCTGCCATTATCTTCAATAACAACACTCAGGCGATTTCCTTCCCGGTTTATTTGTATAAGGGCTTCGGTGGCATAGGCATGTTTGATGATATTGTTCACCAGTTCCTGTATAATGCGGTAAAGTATTATTTCGGTGGAACTGTTCAGTCTTTCTTCCATACCGAATGTCTGCAGGGTAATTTTTAGCAGCTTCCCGGAACTGATATTATTACAAAAGTCCTGGAGGGCTTCTGCGAGTCCAACTTTCATAAGCACTTCGGGCATCATGTTATGCGCCACTTTACGTAATTCGTCGGATGCGTTGTTGATCAGGTCCAGGGTCTTTTTATACAGGGAATTGTTTTTTATCTGGGGTGTATCCTGCTGGAGCGTGCTGTAATGCATTTTTACGGTAGAGAAAATTCCGCCCAATCCGTCATGAAGATCCTTGGCTATCCGGGTTCTTTCTGTTTCCTGCCCGTTGATCATGGATTGCAGGGATACCACCTGTTGCTGTTTTTCCATGGAAATTATTTTTTCTTCCTGGAGTATCGATTGCTGTTTAGACAGCTTTTGCCTGGTACTGTAATTTTTCCGCACCAGGCCGAGGATGATCAGCGTGGCTGCCAGTAAACCGGCGGCAATGACGAGATAGGTATTTCTTTTCCGCAGGGTAAAGTCTTTTTGCTGCTGCTCCTGCTGTAACCGCAGAATTTCGGTTTCTTTTTTATTGGTTTCATATTGTGTTTCCAGTTCGGATGCATAATTCCTGGTCTCGCTGCTGAGGATACTGTCGGTTATTTTCGAGTGAAGGACCATGTTCTCATACGCGTTTCTATAGTCTCCCGTGGAATCATACAGGGTACTCAGCGAAAGGGCAATGTTTGATTCGGCTCTTTTATTATTGTATTCGCGGGCCAGGCCCATCCCTTTCAGCAGGTGCTCCTTTGCCCGGCTGAAGTTCCCGGTACGGTAATAAGCCTGGCCGATTGAATTGTAATGATTAGCTGCCTGGTATTTATTATCGATGAGTTCCGCTTTTTTAACCGCGATGTCAAAATATTCTATGGCTTTGGCATAATTCTCTTTCCGGTAATAGTAAGTACCCAGGGTGCTGAATATTTCCGCCGAAAGACTTTGATCACCCGTGGTATTGCCATGCCACAACAACCGGTTTATATAAGCAGCTGCTTCCTCATATTTATCGAGGGCTACCAGGTCGGTTACGAGGGCCTGGAGATTATACCCGACGGCAAGACTATCACTTGTTCTTTCAGCGAGCGGTAAAACTTTTTTGCATAACTGGACAGCTTTTTCATATTGTTTTATCTGGCCAAGCAGGGCTATCACATTTTGATAAACAATCAAAGCAGTTGCGGTATCATTTGCCTTGTCAAAACCTTCCGCCGCTTTCGTATAAAATTCAGCCGCGAGGCGGTAATTGCCCATCATATAATTTTTATTGCCGCGGGCATTCAATATTTTACTCAGGCTCCTGTTGTCATTCAACTGCCGGAACAATTCTTCGGAAATATTCAGGAATGAATCGGCCAGCGCATAGTTGTTTAATTCCAGATAAGTGATCGCAGTGAGGTAAGCTGTCCTGGCAGTGCCATGTTTAAAACCGATTTTTTTGCTCAGGGTATGGCCTTCGAGACCGTATTCAAGTGCTTTTTTCGGATCAGCATAACCCACTTCATTTCCCAGGGTGATCAGCAGCGCTACCTTGTTCGTGTCTTCCTTGGCCTTCCCCAGCTCCCGGGTAAGACTATCTACCTGTTCTTTCGGTAATTGGGCGCTAAGGGGGAATGAAAACCAACTAAAAGTGCAGGTTAAAATTACTACAGTTAAAAACGGGTTGATTTTTAGGCGCATAACCATGATTTCGATAGTGATAAAATGAAATCAGGTTGAAGTTAGTGAAGTAATATTTGCCCATGTCTACCTGATTTTAGGTATTTCCCGGTACCTGTTTTCACTAATTACCGGTATTGTCTTGCCCTTATTACGGAAATAGTTTTGTGCTCTTACAGTCCACATCAAAACTATTCAATCATGAAATCATTCCTTACTGCCGTTACCTGTTCTGTTTTACTGGTAAGCTTTCCAGAAACTATTTTCGCTCAGGCCGATCAAACGGCGGGTAGGGTTAGCCCAAAAGAACTGACGATTCCTGCCGCCCCGGTCTTCGACCTGATGGGAGTTACTTCTTCCCAGATAAACCGTACCTCGGATATCAAGGACTTTAAAGTTGACTGGTCATTCAAATCCTGGAAGCTGAATCCCAACCTCGCCATTCAGTCACAACCCCTGTGGGAGCTTTTATATAACAGGAAGGACCTCAGTAAATACCAGGCCGCTTCAGGATTTATGAGAAAGCTTTCTTCCCTCGATGTTTCAATCGGTTCGGTACAGGATGAAAACAGTGACAGGCGGATTGGGTTTGCCACCAAGATCAATTTATATAAACAAAGAGATCCGTTGATGGCGAAGGAACTGTATGGCGGCATCAGTGAAAAGTACCAGGCGGAAAAAGAGGAATTAATAAAACAAATAAAGGAACTACAGCAGAAACTGGATACCACAGCAGATGTTCTCTCGAAACCTTCCCTCCGGAGCCAGATCAAAACGACCGAAGAGCAACTGATGACAATCAACTCCCGCCGCAACGAAGAGATCAATAGCCGGGCGAAAATTTTTGTCAGTGAGCATTGGAATGCGTCTTCACTGGATGTATCCTATGGAAGGGTGTATTCTTATAAAACAGACAGTGCCGGTTCCCTGAAAGGCTTACGCCTGAACCGAAACACCGGTTGGGGTGCCTGGCTGAATGGCAACCTCGGTATTGGAAGAAAATTCCTTCTTTCCGGGTTGTTTCGAAGCAGCTGGTACGAAGAAGAACTTGAATTCCGGGTACGCAACAATGTCACGGGTGAAGAGAATACACAAAAGGCTGTTGCAGACAATACGCTGCTGACAATGGGGATGAACCTCCGTTACGGGGGTTCCATTTACACCTTCTTCGTTGAATTCCTGTATGAAAAGAAAGGACTGAAAACACCCATGGAGGCTCTGGGCCAGGTGTTCAAGGCCGGGGAGGATTTTGAAGTCGTGGGTTCATCAGTAAAATGGGATGTGGTGCATCCCAACACGATCAGTTTTGGGGGTGACTGGCGGCTCAGCCGGAGTGTCATCCTGAATTACGGGATGAGATGCGTGTTTAATGCCAACTGGAAGTTCACCACGTTCACACCCATTGCCACCATCAGTTGTATGATGAGATAACGAAACCATTTACCATAACCTCAAATGTAAAAAATCATGAAAAAAAATGCCCGAAGCCTGCTAATGCTGGCAAGTATTACCTGTTGCAGTACCGTTGGGATAAACCTGTTTGCACAACTTAGCCCCGTGGTTAAAACAACCTCTATCACAACGATCCCGCAAAGTTTATTGATCCGTTCCACCGGGAATGATGTTTTTTCTACCAGCTTTTCCAATAGTGCCACCGGTAGGAATGACGTAAATGCATACCTGCTTTGTTATTTGTCAACGCTCGTCTATCCTCAATACCTGGGGATGAGATCCGGAAATACATCCGCACAATATGAGACCCGCCTGCATACCAACCCGGCAGATTTCGAATCGGAATTTAAAAAGTACACCAGCTCTCTTTTTTCCAACCCGGTTTTCAAATTCTTTCATAAATCAGACCGGTTGGGATATGATCCGGAAGCGATGGTGATCTCTACCGCGGGCAGTATTTTTATTGTGTTCAGGGGAACGGACCGCGTAGGCAGTAACAAATCCGGCATTCTGTATGACTGGGCCGAATGGATATCCACCGATTTTGATGCAAGGCATGTCACTTCACCTGACCTTACGGGGAAAGTACTTTCAGGCATGTGGGCATCGCTGGAGTACGAAGGGTTCAAGGATGATATCTTAAGTTATATCGAAACAAAGGGAGCGAGGACAAAAAAAGTATGGGTAACAGGTCATAGCCTTGGAGCAGGCCAGGCACAATTATATGCCATGTTCTTAGCCAAGAAAGGCATTGTTCCCCAGGGTGTATATGCTTATGCGGCTCCCCATCCCGGTACCCAGGAGTTTGCCAATGAAATGGACAGGTTATTTCCCAATCAACGGTTGCAGCGGTTTGATTTCATTAATGATCCCATCACCACGCTGGCTCCTTATGTTTTGGGTTTTCAACGGTCCGGTACGCGGGTTTATTATAATGATATCAACAGTATTGATTTTGATAAGGCAGAGCGAAGCCCCGCTGAAATTGCCACGATTATCCCCGGGATTCTCGGCGCCATTGGGAATGTTGCCACTGATTTTATCAATTCCACGTCGGGTAAGCGCCTTAAACTCGACAACCTGTTAGGGAGCAGTACCATGTGTTACCACCACCCGCTTTGGTACCTGAAGGCGGCCTACCTGCAACTTAGTTCAGCTGAAAGAGCAAAAGTTCCCAGGCCTCTCAACTTACCAGATGCCCAATCCGAAGGTTGTGACTTATTAACCGTGGAGCGGGGCAAATCATCCAATCCACTGACTATCGGGAATAATATTGTGAAAGGAATGATTGATGACGGAGTTGCAGCCGTAAATGAAACGATACAGGTGATCAAGTTCACCGCTTCTACCATTATCAGTAATGTGACCGGCAGCGCTATTACCGCGGGTAACTATTACATTAAATCTTATGCAACCAACAGCAGGCTTGGTTTAAATGAACAGGATGGATTCAATAACGGAAGTGATCTCCGGCTTACCACGGGAAGAAGCAAGGTAAAGATTGAAAGATTCGGTTCCGCAGGTTATACCATCCAGTTTGGGACAAAGACAATCACCACTGAATTCTTCGGCATTACCAGTTCTGAAACAAAAGCCTATGTTCTTGACAGCGAAGCAGAGAGTCTTTACCAGGATGGATCTTCTGAAATACAATTATGGGAGAAGAACAACATGCCTGGTTTCAGTGCCAACCAGCGTTGGTTGTTTATCCGCCTCCAGGGGGATAAATACCTGATTAAAAACCTGGCCAATGGAAAATTGCTGGATGCTAACAACAATTGCGTCAATGATAATTCCTGCAGGATAAAAACATATAAGCCCGGTACGGATGACCAGACCCAAATATGGGTGCTTGAACCGGCCAATTAATATTTAACCAACATTAAAACTATAAGAAATGAAAAAGCCGATCGCCAGGATACTGCTGTCTGTGGTAGTATTCTTAAGTGCAGTTTTTTGCGGAAAAGCGCAAAACTGTAATTACAGCAAAGTGGTAAATACGAATGTATTTAACATCAGCACACTGGAAAAAAAATGGGAGGGCTATATCCGGGATGCCGGTTTTAAGGCCCTGCTTGATGAGGTAAAGTCGCAGGGGTTTATCAGGATAGATAAAAATGAAAAAGCAGCATGGGGCTTTGATGCAAAGTATATCAGTGACTCAGTACTCGGCACCAGTGAACAGAATGCTGAAGTATGTTCTTTTGACTTTTACCGGAAAACAACCGGGGGCGTACAGATGTGTTCCATGGTCTGGAGGAAAGTGGGCGGTACAGCCTATAAGGCCTATATCATTTTCCCGGTAGGAGAAAAGGATTTTTCAACAGCCATGGATAAATCAACGGAATTCTATGCGGACGACAACAATAAAGTACAGCGGGCACACAGCTTTGGGAAATGCTGGAGCAAATGTGTCTTTAAGCGGTTTAGTGCTACCAATTGCGCGGGGGCCATGGCCGCCTGCGGTGGAGCTGCTGCCGGCTTAGTGGGATTAGGGATCGGTGTTACCACACCTATCGCCCTGGGAATTTTTGGGGCTTGTGCAGGTGTATTTTGCCTGGGACCTTTGGCTATTTGTGCTGCCTATTGTTTGTGATACGAACAAGCTTTAATTAGTGATACCGGCTTTCTCACAGGCCGGTATCATTTTGCCATATCTGAACCAGGATCCTCATTATCTTCCAGCATCGGTTCATTCAATTCCACCACTCTTTGCCGGATCATTCGTTTCCGCATGACCATATTCAGCACTTCCACGATAAACGAGAAGGCCATACCGAAATAAATATAGTTTTTCAGGTTCAGGTGGTGGGCAGCCGTACTGTCCCAACCTTCAATCACGAGGCTGAGCCCGATCATGACAAGAAAAGAAAGGGCAAGCATCTTCAACGTGGGATGTTTATGAATAAAGGAAGAGATCCTGGGGCTGAATAAAAACATGACGGTCATGGCGATCACCACAGCCGCAATCATGATCTCCACGTACTTCGCCGTTCCCCCGGCTGTAATGATGCTGTCAAATGAAAAAACGGCATCTATCAGCATGATCTGCGCGATAGCCTGTCCCAGCGAAATACCTTTGCTTTTTTGCTGCGCCACAGCCGGGTCTTCTCCTTCCAGTTTTTCGTGTATTTCTCTCACCGATTTATAGATGAGGAAAAGGCCCCCCAGTATCATCACCAGGCTGGCCAGGTCAAAGCCTTTGCCCGAAATCTGGAAAAGATATTTTCCTTTTTGCGAAAGCAGCCATCCCAGGCCCATTAATAAAAGGCTCCGTGAAATAATCCCGGTGATCATCCAGATCCTCCTCGCCTTCCGCTGATCTTTTTTTCCTTTCAGCCGGTTCAGGATAATGCTGACAAAGATCACATTGTCGATGCCCAGTACTACTTCCAGCACAACCAGTATAAAAAAGCTGATGATACTTTCGGAGGTAAACAAATGTTCCATGCGTAGTTATAATGATTTACAAATTCGTTTTACAATTCCCGGGCCTTCATAGATGAATCCTGTCCATACCTGTACGAGGGTTGCTCCGGCGTCTGATTTTTCTTTTGCATCGGCGGCTGTAAAAATACCACCGGAGGCGATAACAGCAACCTGTCCATTGGTTTTATCACAAATATATTTTACTATTTCAGTGCTTTTGTGCTTCAATGGCAAACCGCTGAGCCCGCCCGGACCAATTGTGGCAAGCCGTGCCGCTGCTGTCGTAAGGCCGGTGCGGTCAAGGGTCGTATTGGTGGCCACTAACCCATCTAATTTTATTTCCAGGGCGAGGTCAATAACATCGTCGAGTTGCTCCTGTGTAAGATCCGGTGC
Source organism: Chitinophagaceae bacterium (assembly GCA_025449935.1). GTDB lineage: Bacteria > Bacteroidota > Bacteroidia > Chitinophagales > Chitinophagaceae > JJ008. Next base: position 9,171 of record JANWIJ010000009.1, on the reverse strand, counting down.
TATTTTCAGCAGCACGGGTTTTGCAAAGGCTTTTCCATTATTGATCATCTGCAGGTGCATGAGGATTTTGCGGAGGGATTCTTTTTCCTGCAACTCTCTCAGGCCCGGTGTATTGGGTGAACTGACATTCACAACAAAATAATCAACATAAGGGTGCAGTGTTTTAAAACAGAGCGCATAATCTTTCCAGGCTTCCTCGTTGGATGTGATTTTGTTTTTACCGATATTTCCCCCGATGATGAGCCGTGATTTTTTTTTCTCCTGGCTCCCGCTTCCTGATTCACAGCTTTCTTTCCATTTTTTCAATCTTGCCGCAATCGATTCCACACCATCGTTGTTAAATCCCATGCGGTTGATCAGCGCCTTGTCTTCCGGCAGGCGAAATAGTCTTGGTTTATCATTTCCTGCCTGCGGCAGGGGGGTAACGGTTCCTATTTCCACAAAACCAAATCCCAGGCAATCCAGTTCCCGCAGGTATTTGCCGTTTTTATCAAAGCCTGCACCCAGGCCTACGGGGTTAGAAAAAGTTAGCTGGCAGGCATAGCACTCCAGATCCTTTTTTGGCCGGAAAGATGCGGAGATAATTTTTTTAATAAAACCTACCCGGCAAACGACCCGCAGGCAGTTCATCGAAAAATAATGTACCCATTCGGGGGGAAACAGGAACAGGAGGTTTCGTAAAAATTTATACATGCAGTTAAGCCGCTTAATTAAATGTTTTTAATTTCTGCAACACTTCTCCTGAAAAAAGCCGGGTTGCTATGGGCGATTCTTTCTTCCGGTCAAAATTTACAAAAGACCATTCCGGGGCATATTCATCCCTGATAGCCACCAGGTCTGAAAACAGGAGGATCCTGATCGTATTTTCTTTTTTGTCAAACCGGACATAGTCTTTCCCGAATTCTTCAGCCATCGATTCTAATACCTCGCTGACTTCTTCGTCTGCCGTATCGATGGTTTCCCTGAATTTCATTTTCATCAGGATGGTATGCCTGATCAATGCATAGTTCCCTTTTCCAATGGTAAAAACGGGATAAACCTGGCTGACCTTTACGGAATCGAAGGTCGTGCTGAATTCGTCATTCTCCAGGGCTTCCTCCAGTGCCTGGCGCATCTGGGGGCGTGGTACAATCGTAAACAATTTGGGGTAAGTAAAATCCAGGATCGCATCGAGATCGGAAACCTGGGTAAAGAACAGCACAGAATCAAGTCTTTCCACCAGTCGTTTATCCGTTTGCGCGGAGGAAACAGAAATGGAAAAAAGATAAAAAAGGGTACAGGTTAACAGCTTTCTCATGCTCAAATTTTATCAAAACAACCGCATTGACAGGGGATGGCAAAAATTTTTTTGGGGTGGAGGGAACTGTTAACTTTGGTCTTGAAAGTTGCATAAACAACCTTTACTTGTTTCTATTGTTATTCATTAAAATCTGACTATGCAGGAAGCTTATATTATAGCTGGTTACCGGAGCGCCGTTGGCAAAGCCAAGCGGGGAGGATTTCGTTTTTACCGTCCGGATGACCTGGCTGTGGATGTTATTAAAGGATTACTGGCATCTGTACCGGAAATGGAACCAAAAATGGTGGATGATGTAATTGTTGGTAACGCGGTTCCGGAAGCTGAACAGGGGTTACAGGTAGGGAGGATCATTGCGGCAAGAGCTTTGGGTTTTGATGTGCCGGGCATGACGGTCAACAGGTATTGCGCTTCGGGCCTGGAAACCATTGCCATTGCCACCGCCAAGATCAGGATGGGGATGGCTGATTGCATTGTGGCAGGAGGAACAGAAAGTATGAGCATGGTACCTACCGCCGGCTGGAAAACAGTACCTGCTTATTCCATTGCTAAGGATGAACCGGATTATTATTTAAGTATGGGACTGACTGCCGAAGCAGTTGCAAAGGATTACGGAATCAGCCGGGAAGCGCAGGATGAGTTTTCTTATAACTCCCACCAGAAAGCTATACACGCAATAAAAAACGGGCATTTCAAGGCAGGTATCCTGCCCATAAATGTGGAAGAAATTTATCTCGATGCCAAAGGCAAAAAACAAAAAAGAACAAATGTGGTGGATACGGACGAGGGGCCGAGAGCAGATACATCTATAGAAGCCCTCACAAAATTGAAGCCTGCATTCGCAGCTGGCGGATCCGTTACCGCGGGTAATTCTTCGCAAACATCAGACGGCGCCGCCTTCGTGATTGTCATGGGAGAAAAAATGATGAAAGAACTTGGATTGAAACCAATAGGAAGATTAGTGAGCACTGCGGTTGCGGGCGTTCATCCCCGTATCATGGGAATAGGCCCGGTAGCGGCCATACCCAAAGCATTAAAGCAGGCGGGCATGAATCTTTCCCAGGTGGACCTGACAGAACTCAATGAAGCATTTGCTTCGCAGGCACTGGCTGTTATCCGTGAAGCCGGCCTGGATCCTGCCAAAGTAAATATTAATGGAGGCGCCATAGCACTGGGTCACCCGCTTGGGTGTACAGGTTGCAAACTGACGATCCAGAACCTGCATGACATGAAGCGGTTGAATAAGAAGTATGGTATGGTCACTGCCTGCGTGGGCGGGGGACAGGGGATTGCCGGGATCATCGAAAATATTTCATAACCCTTTCCTTTAGCCAAATAGGAGTATAAATTGGTAACCGGCTATTTCTTCTGCCGGGTTTTTCTGCATTCCAGGGCACCAGGTAAAAGAGTATTGCAAAACATTATATTTACATAAACGACCATAGTGGCAGCAGATGTAAAACATATTGAAGACTATCTTTTTTTGGAAAACACCGGGGAGTTAGGCGAGCTGGTATTTCAATATGACTGGTCCAAAACCTGCATTGGTGATATGGACAATTGGCCCGTCAGCCTCAGGATCACCCTCAGTAATATACTTCACTCTGCATTCCCGATGTTCTTATTCTGGGGAGATGATTTTCTCTGCTTTTATAATGAGGCATTTCGCCCAAGCCTTGGGGTAAATGGCAAGCATCCCGCTATTGGTAAAAAAGCAATAACAGTATGGGGCGAAATCTGGCATATTATCGGTCCCTTGCTTCAGCAGGTGGTCGTAACCCGTAAACCTGTATCGTTTGAAGACCAATTGGTTCCTTTCTACCGAAACGGAAAAGTGGAAGATATTTACTGGACATTCTGTTACAGCCCTGCCTTCGGTGAGGAAGACCTAGTAAAAGGTGTACTGGTCACCTGCGTGGAAACCACAAAATCTGTTTTGGCATCCCGGGAAAAATAATAGAAAAGGCAGCGTTAGTAAATCTCCGTCCGGAATGGATATTAGCGGCTTCCTTTCTTGCATTTGCTTAAACCTTTGGGTAATTTTAGTATCATAAGAGCTCTCCTGATACCAAAACCATCACTATGGACAGACGTGACTTTCTTACAACCCGGAAGAAAAAACCTTCTGCCGGTACATTACCCACCCGTGAATTCCGCACCCAATCAGGCTTAAATCCTTATCCTGGACCGTGGACAAAAAATGAAGTGCAGCATTTGCTAAAACGGACAATGTTTGGTTCGCGGCAGGCAGATATCAATTATTTCCTTGGCCGGACTATGAGCCAGGCCGTTGATGAATTAATTACACCGGCAGCTCCCTTGCCTGCACCTCCTGTAAATGATTATAGTCCCGGAACCCCGGATTCAACCGTTCCCGCAGGAACCACCTGGGTAAACAGTCCAACCAATGATGGTACATTAAACAGTGTTCGCCGGAATTCCTTTAAAAAATGGTGGGCGGGACTGATGATCAACCAGGACAGGAGTATCCGGGAAAAACTGACCTTGTTCTGGGCGGATCATTTCGGGACAGAAACGGCAACCATCGGTACATCACATTTTATTTACTGGCATCATGCATTATTACGCCAGAATTGCCTGGGAAACTTTAAACAACTGGTCAAAAATGTAACCATTGATGCCGGTATGCTGCGTTACCTGAACGGGTACCTGAATACCAAAACCGCACCTGATGAAAACTATGCCAGGGAATTGCAGGAACTGTTCACACTTGGTAAGGGACCCACCGTTACTTACACCGAAGATGACGTTCGAAAAGCGGCCCAGGTTCTTACCGGCTGGCGCATCAATGGAACCACCTTTGCCGTATATTTTGATGCTACCCGGCATGAGACCAGCAATAAACAATTTTCTGCCTATTATAATAATTCCGTCATAACCGGCCAGTCAGGTGCAAACGGCGCGTTGGAAACAGATGCGCTGATTACGATGATTTTTAATAAGGACGAGGTATCAAAATACATCTGCCGCTGTATCTATCGGTGGTTTGTTTATTATAAAATTGATGCGGGAGCGGAGACCAATGTGATTGAACCGCTGGCCACCATTTTCCGCAACAGCAATTATGATATAAAGCCGGTTTTAGAAACACTGTTCAAAAGCGAACACTTCTTCGATGTCCTGAACCAGGGCTGTATTATCAAAAGCCCGGTAGACGAGGTGGTCAGTTGCCTCCGCGAATTCGGCGTGGTCTTTCCCAATGCTGTAACCGAATACGCGGATGCATATGGAATGTGGAATTATATCCGGAACTGGTTTACTTCCATGAACCAGGACATCGGCGATCCGCCGGATGTATCGGGATGGGCGGCTTATTACCAGGAACCCCAGTTCCATGAGTTATGGATAAATTCCGACACGCTGCCCAAAAGGAACCAGTTTACGGATATCATGATCACCAACGGGTATACGCGCAACGGGAAAAAAATTATTATCAACGCGGTGACCTTCACGCAATCATTATCCAACCCTGGCGATCCCAATGCCGTGATCGATGATGCATTGTCAATTCTTTACCGGGTTCCCATGTCTGCCGGGTTTAAACAACTCACCAAGGAACAGATCCTGTTAAGTAACCAGACACAGGACTATTATTGGACCAATGCCTGGACGGCTTATATCGCAGATCCGACCAACACCGCTAATTACAATATTGTGAATGCACGGCTCAAGGCACTTTATCAATACCTGATGAACCTGTCAGAATACCAGTTATCCTGATGCAGTAAATTAAAAACAATGAAAAGAAGAGACTTTTTAAAAAACTCGCTGCCGGCTGCTGCTGTTCTTCCGGCCATTGTTGACGGGTATTCCGTAAAAGCATTTAATGCCAGTTCTCCTTTATTGCAGGCATTGATGGATCCCACGATCGATACCGACCACGTATTGGTTATTGTGCAGTTAAACGGCGGCAACGATGGGTTGAACATGGTGATCCCGATTTCCAATTACAATGATTATTTCAATGCGCGATCCAATGTGGCCATTGCGCAAAACCGGATATTACCCCTGAACAGTTATGCCAATACGGGGCTGCATCCTGCTATGACCGGACTGCAGGCGATGTACAATGAAGGAAAGCTGAATATTGTACAAGCCGTTGGTTACCCTTCACCTAACTTTTCTCATTTCCGGGCCACGGATATCTGGATGAGCGGATCATCGAGTGACCAGGTGGTTTCATCCGGCTGGGCAGGCCGGTACCTGAATACAGAATACCCGAATTTCCCCGCCGGCTACCCAAACAGTACGATGCCTGATCCCCTGGCGATCCAGATAGGCTCTATTACATCATTGACTTTGCAGGGTCCCGGTGTGAATATGGGCATGAGTATTACCAATCCAACCAGTTTTTATAACCTGATCAATAATATGCCCGACCCAGCGCCCAATAACCCGATGGGGCATGAGCTTACTTATATAAGAACAGTCGCTACCCAAACCAATTTATATGCCCAGCGTATTGTTGCAGCTGCCAACCTGGTAACACAACAGGGTGCATACCCCACAAATAATTCGTTGGGTGACCAGTTAAAGATTGTTGCCCGCCTCGTGAAGGGTGGATTGAAAACAAGGATATACATGGTGAGTTATGGAGGCTTTGATACGCATTCCCTTCAGGTGAATGCCACCGATACTTCCACCGGCGCGCATGCCACCCTGCTGAAAAATGTTTCGGATGCCATTAAAGCATTTACGGATGATTGCCAGTTCCTCGGCGTGCAGGACCGGGTAGTGGGACTGACCTTTTCCGAGTTTGGCAGAAGAATAAAATCGAATTCCAGTGTGGGTACCGATCATGGCGCGGCGGCGCCTATGTTTATTTTTGGCAAACAGGTTACGCCCGGTGTAACCGGTAATAACCCGGCTATTCCAACTAATACAACGGTCAATGATAATATACCGATGCAGTATGACTTCAGGAGTATTTATGCTTCCATACTTGAACGCTGGTTTTGTGTCCCCACAGCTACTATTCAAACAATATTGTTTCAAAATTTCCAAAGCCTGAATCTTTGCAATGATGCATCCTGCCGGACCACTTCTACCGGTGATCCAAATCCATCCGGCTTGCAACTGATAACAAATTATCCCAACCCGTTTACCGGGTCAACCACCATCAGGTTCACTACCCGCGGCGGGCATACCCTGGTGCAGGTGATCGATATGCTGGGCCGGGTGATCAATACACCTGTCGACCGGGACTATACACCCGGCACTTATACAGTTTCATTCGACAGCGGGGGCCTGCCTTCCGGGGTTTATTATGCGCGGCTGCAAAACGGCCCGATACAGCAGGTAAAAGCAATGCTGAAAGTGCGATAAACGGCCATGCCAAATACCCGCCAACAAAAATTACGAAACAACGTTGCAATAATGAAATTGTTGCTACTTTTGAGAAGTGCAATTATTCCTGCGCATATTAGCCCGGAAATTCATCGCGGGTTTCCTTTTTTTCCTGCTGGCCTTTTGCTATGCACAGAAGGCCTTTCATTCACATGAGAATACATTTGCCGCGTTACCGGAGGGAATATGTGCTGTCAGCAACAACAACCTTTGTTCCATTTGTGATTTTCAGCTGGCAAGAGATGTAGAAATGCCGTCACTCCCTGTTTCCGAAACACCGGTCCATTATTGTCAACCCGGATTTGTCTTTGTTCCCTTCTGCTGTTATACTTTTTCCTGCTCTTCTGCTGCTGACCGGGCACCGCCAGCTGCCTGATGTGCTGCGTTAGCGCATACAATTTCCCAATCATATTTTAATGCACCATGCAATGCTGAAGTTGCTATGGCTTTCAAAATACTTCAATGAAGAAAATATTATTAATTATATCATTATATATACCGGGCGGGTTAATCGCGGCAGGTAATTATAAGAGTATAACTGCCGTACCTGTATTGAATGTCACCTTATCGGGGAGCGTATCGGACGCGAAAACCGGTGAGCCACTGGCAGGTGCATCTGTTTACCTGACCGATGATAAGATCGGGGCTATCGCAGATGAACGGGGGCGGTATATATTGACCAATGTTCCCGCAGGCCACCATGTTGTTGAAGTATCTTTTACCGGGTACAGTACACTGGTGGAACACCTTGAACTAAACATTAACACCACGAAAGATTTTCTCCTGTTATCTGTCGTTACCGAGAACCAGGGAGTTACTATCACGGGTGTTTCGGGTGCTACGAGCATCCGGAAAACACCAGTGCCGGTAACCGTTATACGAAGATCAGCCTTATTTCAATCTGCCTCTTCCAACATAATAGATGCATTGAGCCGGGTGCCCGGCGTTTCGCAGTTGTCCACCGGGCCGGCGATTTCCAAACCCTTTATCCGGGGACTTGGTTATAACCGGGTGGTAACAATTCATGAAGGTGTACGGCAGGAAGGACAGCAGTGGGGAGATGAGCACGGGATCGAGATTGATGAAATGAGCATTGGCCGGGCCGAAGTACTGAAAGGGGCGGCCTCACTGATGTATGGAAGCGATGCCCTGGCAGGTGTCATCAATTTTATCACCAATATTCCGGTGCCGGAGGGTGTCGTGAAAGCGAACATGCTTTCTAATTATCAAAGCAATAACGGGCTGCTTGCCCTGCATGGAAATATTGCCGGGAACCGGAACGGGTTCAACTGGAACCTCTATGGTACTTATAAATCAGTGGGAGACTACAGGAACCGCTATGACGGCCCGGTATTGAATTCAAGATTCAACGAAAAAAATTTTGGCGGCTATGTGGGATTGAACAAAAGCTGGGGATACAGTCATATCGTCTTCAGCCGGTTTGACCAGCATACCGGCCTGGTTGAAGGCGACCGGGACGACGCTACCGGCAGGTTTATTTTATTTGCCGGCACTCCTTTTGAAAGAATAGCCACCCCGGATGACCTGGACTCGAGGGACCTGTTTGTTCCCATGCAACGGGTAAAGCACAACAAGATCATTTCGGATAACAATTTTGCTATTAAGAAAAGCCGTTTAAAAATAAACCTGGCCTACCAGGACAACCAGCGCCAGGAATTTGGTAACCCCGGGAACCCTGCTGAGAAAGAATTATTCTTTGACCTCGGAACGATCAGTTATAACCTGCAATGGCAGTTCCCTGAAAAAAAAGAATGGCATACCACCGTGGGTGCAAGCGGTATGCAGCAATCCAACCGGAATAAAGGTGCAGAAGTGCTGATCCCGGCGTATAACCTTTTTGATATTGGTGGATTCATATACCTGCAACGCTTTTTTAAAAAGGGAACATTGAGCGGCGGGTTAAGGTTTGATAACCGTTCCGTTGATTCAAAAGAATTTACCAGCGGCTTGCAAACCCGGTTTACTGCGTTTAAAAGATCATTTGCCAATCTTTCTGGAAGTGTTGGTGTCAGCTATGAACCTAAAACCAACATCACGGTAAAAGCTAATATCGCCAGGGGATTCAGGGCGCCGGCATTGGCAGAGCTGGCCAGTAATGGAACACATGAAGGAACCAATCGTTATGAATACGGGGAAACACGGTTGAAATCAGAAATCAGTTTACAGGGCGATGCGGGCATTGAACTGAACTATGAACATTTTAATGTCAGCGTTTCTTTGTTTTATAACCGGATGCACGATTTCATTTTTTACCGCAAACTGGCATCAGAACTTGGAGGCGACTCTCTCGTCAGCGTCGATGGAGAGGACATACCTGCATTTAAATTCAATCAAAATGATGCAAAACTTTCAGGCCTGGAATTCACTTTTGATATACACCCCCACCCGCTGGACTGGCTTCACGTTGAAAATAGTTTCTCATTTGTCCGGGGGCGCTTTGACAATAAACTTGATGGTAACAAAGCCGGCAGTGACAATTTACCCCT
>JANWIJ010000008.1 GCA_025449935.1 Chitinophagaceae bacterium | reverse complement strand
ATTGCCATTTGTCATGAAGTGTTCAGGGATTATAACGAATGTATCGGCATCAAAGGCCCCTATACCATCCTTTATAATTACGTGGAAGATGTTTATTACCGGAAGGAGTACAAGAAAATGAATTTTAACGGCAGCTTCCGGATGGTAACCGTGGGTAACCTGAAAAAAGCCAAGAACTATCCTTACCTGGTGGAAGCCTTCAAGTCCATGCCCAAAAATGTGCACCTGGATATTTATGGTGCCGGCCCCTTGCAGGAATCATTACAAAACGAAATTGATAAACACAGCCTGAATATCCGGTTATGCGGGGTGCGGGATGATATTCATAATGTGCTGCCCCAATACGATGCTTTTATCATGAGTTCCATTTTTGAGGGCCAGCCCATTTCGTTGCTCGAAGCGATGGCTTCGGGTATGCCGGCGATCTTATCGGATATCCCAGTGCTCCGGGAAGTGACCAGCAATAAAGCTATTTTTTATAACCTGGATGATATAAGTGATCTTGTTGGAAAGATCAGCGCCATCGCCCGTCATGAAGTGGACCTGGATGAATATGCCCAGTCTAATTTTGAACGGGTGCGCCGCATTGCCAGCAAGGAGAATTATATGCATACGTTAAGCAAGCTGTACCTTACTCCCGAATTGCACCGTATCAAGCATCCCCTTATTTTTTCTGTTAAAACGTTGTTGCCCGGTTTACCTGCGCAGGCTTAATGCCGTCTCAGTTAAAAAAATAATGTTTCGCAAACTCTTACCGTTGCTGTCAGTTTTATTATTGACGGCACGGTTATATAGTCAGCCCGGTATTATCATTGCCGCGGATTTTCAAAAAGGAGATTCGGTGCAAAAAGTCGTGGAATTGCTGGCCACCGAATTAAAAAAAGGCTTCGCCGCCAATTATAATATCCGGGGAATTGCCAGCTATGGGTGTGACGGCTTATTGTTGCTTACCACGGAACAGGCCAGGAAGTATAATATAACCTTACCCAAAGAAATAAGATCACTGGGTCCTGAAGGGATCTATATTAAAAGTGATAAGAACTGTGCTACCCTTGTTGGGAATTCTGCGCTGGCTTTGCAGGAAGCGGTGTATATGTACCTCGAGCAGCTGGGGTATCGCTGGCTGATCCCTGGTGAAGAATGGAACGTGGTTCCAAAGCTGGGTTCAGTATTTAGAAAAATGTCGGTGCTGACCAAACCGGATTACGAATTCCGGACCATCGCCAACGGCCATGCTTATTTAAATTCTGAAAAACTCAGATCTGATTTTGACAATTGGGCCAGGGCCAACCGGATGGGCGGGGCCTTTAATATCTGGCTCGGTCATAATTACGAAGCCATCGTTGCCGCGCGGGCCGAAGACTTTAAAAAACATCCTGAATATTTTTCCGAACCGGTGGCAAAGGGTACCCTGCCCGCCATTCCTAAATTCAATGTGGCCAACAAGAACCTGGTTAAACTGGTGACCGAAGTGGCGGAAAAAGATATTCAGCGGCAGATAGCCTCGAACCATACACCCTTATTCTTTTCGATGGAACCTTCCGATGGCGGGGGTCATTGCACTACGCCCGAATGCCTGGCGATCGGGGGCCCTTCCGACCAGGTCTTTTACCTCGCCAATGAAGTGGCCAAAGTAATAAAAAAATATCCCGGTGCCTGGGTGGGTAGTTATGCTTATTACCAGCATATTGTTCCAACCAAATATAAACTGGAGCCAAACATCTTCGTGATGGTGACTAACGGGTTCAATCTTTCCAAATACACCACCAATGAATTACTTGGCATGTGGGCAAAAAAAGTCAGCAAGACGGGGGTGTACGAATACCTGAGCGTTTATGAAAATGATATGGACATGCCGGGGAAAATGCTGGCATCCAAACCGGGTTATTTGCAGAAAACAATCCGCGAGTTTCATAAGAACGGCGCCCGGGTTTACCAGGGCGAATCCACCATGGGCTGGATCAGCCGGGGATTGGGACAGTATGTGCTCAGTAAATTGGTATGGAATGTAAACGTGGATGTAGATTCCCTGAAAAAAGATTTTTTTGAAAAGGCCTTTGAACAATCGGCCGACCCGATGAAAAAACTTTATGCCGCCTGGGAAAAAAACCCCGCCGGTATTCCGTTGGAGAATGAACTCGCCTCCTGGCATAGCCTGGTAGGTGAAGCCTATCAAAAAGCAAACAGTGAAAAAATAAAACAACGGCTCGAACAGGTAATGGTCTACCTCCATTACGTTGTACTGTTTACCGAAATCCAAAAAAAGAGAACAGAAGAGAACGTGATAAAAGCCCTGCGTTATGCCTGGCGTACGATGGAACGTGGCAGTTTCGCGACGGTGCCCGCTATGGTGTCATTGGGTAATTATTCCGGCTTTGGTAACCTGGCCTATTACAGCAATACGACCGGGCAACCCTGGATGGATAATAAAACCCCGGTTACCAGCTCCGAAATACTGAATGATTTCAGGACAGATGCCAAAAAATTTAAAAAGACCGAAGGCATTATCACGTACGATAAAGCAGACAAATTTGTATCCCTGAAGGACGTGACCGATATTCCTAAAACAAGTTATCCTGAAGGCCCGCACAGCATGCTGGGCACCACGCAATACATCATCGAGATTAAAAAGCAATCGGCTGATAATTATTTCGAGATCATCAGCGGTTATTCCGCCGCGCCGCCGGTTGCCAATAACGTATTCATTAATTTTTACAAGCCAACGGGGTCACCCATCGTAGTGGAGGAAGAAACAGCCCTGCTGAAATTTGAACAATCCCGCAAACTGGAAAAAGACCGGTTTAGCCTGGCCGGTCTGAAACCCGGCTTTTATTCCGTGGTGGTTGGTGATTACGCGAAAATGTTCATCCTGCAATTTTCAGCCTCGATCAACCATAGTTTACTGATTATGCCGGAACTACCGGTGCAAACCAGCACGGTTGGAGGCTATAATACCTTTTATTTTTATGTGCCGCCGGGCCTCAAAAGATTTACAGTGATGAAGACCAACATGAACCTGGTGAGCCCGGCAGGAAGAGATATTAAAATGCCCATTAATACGGCCGAATCGGTGACCATCGAAGTGGGACCCCGTGAATCCGGGATCTGGAGAATTTATAACCAGGCCGGCTTCTTTTATATCCAGGGAGTGCCGCCTTATTTCGGGCAACATCCATCACGCATGCTGGTACCGGGATATTTGAAGAAATAGTTTTCATCCCTTTACTTTGCAGTCTTAAAAAATTTAATGATTCAATTGATTAACCCGGCGACCCGCCAGCCGCTGGAGAATAAGGAAGGCTTTTTTGCAGATACAGCGGGTAACCGGTTTCCCCTCGTAAGAGGAGTGGTCCGTATCGTCACTGAAAGCAATTACACAGATAGTTTTGGATTCCAGTGGAACAAGTTCCAGAAAACACAGATCGACCGCGAATCAAAAACCTTATCACTCAGTAAAGAACGGTTTTTCGCCCAGACAGGCTGGGAAAATGAAGACCTGGCCGGTAAGAATGTGCTGGAAGTGGGCAGCGGCGCGGGGAGGTTTTCACAAATAGTCCTCGATCATACCAAAGCCAATCTCTACAGCGTGGATTATTCCGACGCCGTGACGGCCAATTATAAAAATAATGGTCATCATGGAGACCGGTTTCATCTTTTCCAGGCCAGTGTATACGAAATGCCTTTCCCGGATAATTCTTTTGATAAAGTATTTTGTTTCGGCGTACTCCAGCATACCCCCGATTTTAAGCAGTCCGTCAAAGCGCTGATCGATAAAGCAAAACCAGGCGGCGAAGTAGCTGTTGATTTTTACCCGGTAAAGGGTTGGTGGACAAAAGTGCATTCCAAATATATTTTCCGCCCGCTAACCAGGCGGATGCCGCATGAAAAATTATTAAAGCGGATCGAACGGAATGCCGGCTGGCTGATGAAACTGTATTCTTTTTTTGACAAGATCGGTATCGGGAAGATCGTGAACCGGTTTCTTCCCATTGTAGATATAAGAGGAACACTACCGCCCGGTCTTTCCAAACAGGAACTTAAAGAATGGGTGATCCTCGACACCTTTGATATGTTCTCACCGGAGCATGATCACCCGCAAAAGATATCTACGGTAAAAAAATGGTTTGAGGAGTTTGGCATGCAAGTGACTTTTGCAGACTACATTATATACGGCAACAACTTTTCCGCCGCTACGGTAAAAGGCATCAAGCAATAGAACTATGTGTGGAATAGCAGGATTTGTGTCCAGGAAATTCAACCGCGAACAATTAGAGCAGATGACGTGCATGCTGAGCCACCGGGGCCCGGATGCGGATGGTTATTTTTATGATGAAGCAAAAGGGGTGGGGCTTGGTCACCGCCGCTTAAGTATCATCGATCTGTCTTCAGCCGCTAACCAGCCTTTTTATTCCGCGGATGGCCGGTATGTAATGATCTATAACGGCGAAGTGTATAATTATAAAGAAGTAGCTGAAAAATATAAGATACATCCCCGCACTCATTCTGATTCCGAGGTGATCATTGAAGCATTCGCGATAGCCGGTATTGATTCCATCAATGACCTGAATGGCATGTTTGCCATGGCCATCTGGGATAAGCAAACTGATAAATTATACCTGATCAGGGACCGTATTGGCGTGAAACCCCTGCATTACTGGTATGATGGCGGGGAACTGGCTTTTGCTTCAGAACTTAAAACTATTTTTTCACTGCCCTTTAAAAAAGAGATCCTCCCTTCCTCGATCAGCAATTTCCTCTACCTGGGATATATCCCGCACGAGGATACGATCTATCAAAACTGTTACAAATTGCGCCCGGGCCAGTATGCCGTGCTGGATAAAGGCGTGCTGGACGTATTTTCCTACTGGCACCTGGAAAATGAACTGGATCCCGCAGTCATGACCAATGAAAAGGCGGCGAGGAAAACTTTAAAGCAACTGCTGGAAAGCAGTGTGGCTTATAATATGATCAGTGATGTACCGGTGGGTATTTTTTTAAGCGGGGGTGTTGATTCCAGCATTGTGGCGGCCATTTCCCAATCCATCACATCCATACCGGTAAAGACTTTCTCGATCGGGTTCCGGGAAAAAAAATATAATGAAGCCGCCTATGCCAAACAGGTGGCTTCGCATATCCGATCTGATCATCATGAATTTACCGTAACCGAACAGGACGGACTGGACCTGGTAGACAGCTTACTGGATATTTATGACGAACCCTATGCAGACTCTTCTGCTATCCCTACGCTGATGGTGTCCAAGCTGGCCCGCAAACATGTTAAAGTAGCGTTATCCGGTGATGGGGGTGATGAATTATTTATGGGATACGGGTTTTATACCTGGGCGAAAAGACTGGAGCATCCTTTATTAAAATTATTCAGGAAGCCGATCCATAAAGGACTCTATTCATTTGGCAATAACCGGCTGAAAAGAGGGAGTCATCTTTTTAATTACCCGAACCGGGAGCGGATCAAAAGCCATATCTTCTCGCAGGAACAGTATTGTTTTACCGAAGAAGAGATCAATAATTTACTTACGCGGCCTGTTCCGCTGAAACTTAACGAAACCATCATCAGTAAGAACCGGAAGCTTTCACTGGTGGAAGAGCAAAGTTTTTTTGATATAAAAAATTACTTGCCCAGTGATTTGCTGGTGAAGTCAGACAGCGCTTCCATGCATCACTCGCTGGAAGTAAGGGTACCGTTACTGGATCACCGGCTGGTTGAATTTGCCATCAATCTTTCTTCGAACCTGAAGTTGCGCGGCGATACCGGCAAGTACCTGCTCAAACAGGTCTTATATGATTATGTGCCGGAACAATTGTTCAACAGGCCCAAATGGGGATTTTCCATCCCGCTCCAGATTTGGCTGAAACAGGAGCTCAGCTACCTGATCGACAAATACCTGGCAGACGATGTAATCAGGGAATGTAACCTGGTGAAGCCGGAGATTGTGAAACAATTGGTGCAATCTTTCAGATCCGGCCTGGATTATTTATATAACCGGTTATGGCTGCTGATCCTGCTCCATAAGTGGTATAAAGAAAAACATTGCTGAAAAAAATATTGTATATCTCTTACGATGGAATGACGGACCCTTTAGGTCAGTCACAGGTGTTGCCCTACCTGGTGGGGCTGGCGGCGAAAGGATTCCGGTTTACCATTCTCAGTTTTGAAAAACCGGCCAGGCTGGAAAAAGAAAAAGCGGTTATCGCGAATATCACGGGTAAGGCTGGTATCACATGGGTGCCGCTTACCTACACAAAAAATCCCCCGGTTATTTCCAAGATCTATGACAGGTGGAAACTAAAGAAAAAAGCGGCCCGGTTGCACCGGGAAAACGGGTTTGATATGATCCATTGCCGTAGTTATGTGGCAGCGGAAGTGGGATTAGCCTTCAAAAGGGAAAAAGGAATCAAATTTCTTTTTGATATGCGGGGATTCTGGGCCGATGAAAAAGTCGACAACGGCCAATGGAACCAGCACAATTTTTTTTTCAGGAAAGTGTACCGGCATTATAAGAAAAAGGAACAGGAATTTTTACAGGAAGCAGATGCGGTTATTTCGTTAACAGAAGCCGCGGAGAAAGAACTGCATACCAAACCGGTCTTTAAGGACCTTGCTATTGATGTAATACCCTGTTGCGCCGACCTGGATCATTTCGATTTTCACCGGGTACAGGATGCTGACAGGAAAAAAATCCAACAGGAGTTAGGCCTGGCCCCGGATCAGAAAGTCATCACCTATCTTGGATCTGTAGGGGGTTGGTATATGATCCCGGAAATGTTTTCTTTTTTCAACTGCTTAATACAGCAGCGACCGGAATTTGTGATGCTGCTGTTAACAAAAGATGATCCTGCGGTTGTAAAAGAGCAGGCACTGAAAGCAGGCATACCTGCCGGGAAAATAAGGGTGATGTATGCCAGCCGGGATGACTTGCCGGTTTATATCAGCCTGGGTGCCTGCAGCATTTTCTTTATCCGCCCTACTTATTCGAAGATCGCTTCTTCGCCTACCAAACATGCTGAACTGATGGGCATGGGCATACCGGTTATCTGTAATAATATCGGGGATACGGGTCAAATAATAAAGGAGACGGCAACCGGGATAGTTGTCAATGATTTTACGGATACCGGATATGGAAGGGTCATAAGTAAAATCACGGAACTACTTTCCATCCCCAAAGAAAAAATAAGAGAAGCCGCTTCCCGGTATTTTGACCTCGGAAAAGGAATAGAGAAGTACCGGGCCATTTATGAACGTGTCTTT
>JANWIJ010000007.1 GCA_025449935.1 Chitinophagaceae bacterium | reverse complement strand
GACCCTCCCGACTTTTAGTCGGGATGCCCTGAACCAATGAGCTTTTCTATTAGCTTGCGACTTTTCCAGCTTTTCACTTGTAACTCCCTTTTATGGGCAGCTTCTTTTGATTGAAACAATTCATCATAGACGATTTTCCAATCACCAGTCCCGCCTGTAAAGCCTTTGTGATTCGTGTTATGCCGGCGAATCCTTTCGCTTAATCCATCGCCTGTAGAACCAATGTAAAAGCGATCACGTGACCTGGAGTATAGTATGTAGAAAGTCCACATAAAAAAAGACCTCGCTTGAGGTCTTAGTGGGAGTTGACGGGATCGAACCGCCGACCCTCTGCTTGTAAGGCAGATGCTCTGAACCAGCTGAGCTAAACTCCCTTTTTGGGACGGCAAAGATAGGGGTGTGGCGCTTTTCAGACAAAATATTTTTAACCTGTTTCCTGGTTCACCTGAATAAGGAACATGCATACAAAACATAAAAAAAGCTGCCCCGGTTGGAGCAGCTTTTTCTTATTCAGTAAGATTATATTATTGCTTTATCAGCTTATGGGTCATTCCATCATCCATTTTCAACAGGTAGATGCCCGCTGGCAAAGAAGAAAGTGAAATTTCCTGTTGCATGGCGGTAATGGTCACTCTTCTTACCAGTTTTCCCTGCTGGTCAGCAATAGTTGCCTGGGTTCCTATGAGCCGCTGGTCACTCAGCTCTATGATAACCTTATCTTTTGTTGGAACCGGGTATACCAGCGTGGTCTGGTTGGCAAAGGTAACCGACCTGATTTCACTGTATGTTTCCTTATTATCCAGGTCAACCTGTTTGATACGGTAATAATTGATTCCTTTTTTAGGGGCAGCATCGGTAAAGTTGTAGGTGCGTTCAGACGTACTGGTTCCGGCTCCCATTATGAACGCGATACTTGTCCAGGTTCTTGTATCAGCTGATCTTTCAATATTAAATCCTGCATTGTTAGTTTCTGAGGCCGTGACCCAAGTAAGCAGGGATTGGGTGCTCACTTTTTTCACTGTGAAGGATTTCAGTTGCACAGGAAGAGTGAAAAAGGCAGCAGCAATATTGAAGTTAAAAACTGCTTCATCCCCGTCATCATTATTCACATTCACTATCGCTGATTTGGTACCATTAGTTGCAGGTGTAAAAGTGACAGTAAAAGTAGTGGAGCCTGCAGGAGCAACCGTCGCAGCAGGAGCTGAGGTAACACTGAATTCAGAAGGATTGGCACCAGAGAAAGTGATGCTTGAAATATTAAGCGTTGCGCTTCCTGTATTTTGAATAGTAAACGTCCTTGTAAGGCCACCATTAAAATCAGTGTGATCGGCAACAGCCGGTGTAGCATCGCCATCTGTAATGCAGACGGAATTACCAACCAGTGAAATATTGGCAAATGTACCGCCGCAACTACCGGCAACCCCGGCACCTGGTGCGTCCCAGTTTGAACCACCGGCACCACCAAGATTGAAATTCATCAGGGTTCCGTTATTGGGTACGCATTTGTCAGAGCGGTCGAGTAAGGTTGATTCTGATGGATTATTACCGGCAGCTATGCCCTGGTTGAAGTCATAATATGCAACCAGGCCTGGCTCATCACCGGTAAGAATACAGTTCCGGTTATTGGCTATTTCAGCCCCTGTCCGGGCCACGTTCCAAAGGCGCACCTCATCTAAATTTCCATCCCAAACAGAATTGGGCGAAGGATTTGGGTTAAACGCCCCAATAAATAAATTAGTCTCTGCATAGGTACCTGTGGCAGGCCCTGTAGCTACCTGTACACCGTCCAGGTATAAGGTGAGAATATTCGTTCCGGAATTATAAGTTACGGCCACATGGTACCAGGTTCCTGTTACCATGGCATTTATTGCCGGGGCCTGAACATCATTGAATATATTCGAAGCACTATGACCAGCCCTTATGCGGCCATTCGGTGCCCAGAAAGCGGACGCGGTACCTGATACGATACTGCCATTGGAGCCTCCAAAAAAGTTTGCATTTACCCAGGCTTCTTTGGTATAGGATCCGGAAGGAAGGTAATTGCCGAGGACGATATGGTCGTCATTTCCGTCGAAGGCCAGCATTTCACCCGTTTGCGCTTGTGCAAAAGACTGAAGCGTAATAACAGAGATGATAAGGAACGAAAACTGGCGAAGAATTTTACCGGTAAAACTCTTTTTCTTAAGTCCAATAAATTTTTGCAGGAATAAAACAGTGCGTTGAATTGTTGTCATACCATTCAGCTTTAGAGTTAGTTAATAGTGTAAGGAAACGAGGCGTTACTGGTTTTTTAATAAGAGTTAAAGGAAATTATATAGGATAAAAATATTGAATTTTACCGTGCATTTAAAATCTATTATTATGCACAACCGGGTTGGGTACCTTTTTCCCCATAATCCAGGTATAATTCCTGAGCATATCCTTTACTTTTCAATGTGCTCCAGCAACTGATGTTCCCCAATCCCCCCAAAATTAAATACGTGTTTCCCATTAGCGATTAACCCTGTTTTCCCCTGCGACCTGTAAAGTATTAAATGCGACAGGCACATCCTTTAAAATGGCAGAACCGGGAGAGTTGTAGAACGCCCGGGCTGGCAAGAAATGAAAAAGGCTGTCCGGTAAAGAACAGCCTTTCAAATAAGATCCAGATCTTATTGCTTAATAAGCTTTTGGGTTACCCCGTCGTCCATTCTCAGGAGATAAATACCTGCGGGCAGATCCGCCAATGAGACGGTTTGCTGCATTTTAGAAACAGTAAACCGGCGAACAAGCCTTCCCTGCTGATCGGAAATTGTTGCAACCGAACCTATTGCTCCCGGATCTGCGATTTCAATTACAATATTGTCTTTCGTTGGAACAGGATAGACAAGTGTCCCGTAACCTGCGAAAGTAACAGCTCTTATTTCACTGAGGGTTTCCTTATTATTAATTTCAAGTTGCCTGAGCCGGTAGTAATTAATTCCTTTTTTGGGTGCCTGGTCAGTATAAGAATAAGACCTTTCTGTGGTACTGGTACCGGCTCCCGGTACAAAACCAATCGGGATCCAGTTGCGGCTGTCGGATGACCTCAGCAAATCAAACCCGAGGTTATTTGTTTCACTGGCCGTTATCCAGTTTAATTGGGAATGGCTGGCGACTTTTTTCACTGTAAAAGAGATCAACTGAACGGGCAGGGTAGCTAATCCGTAAACATCAAAACTATATGGACTCTCATCCGGGTCGTCATTATTCACATTGATCGTGGCAAATTTATCAGCCACAGAAGAAGGAGTGAAAGTAATAGTGAATGTAGTGGATCCTGAAACGGCTACAGAAGAGGCGGGAGGAGTTGTCACACTGAATTCAGTTGCATTGGCACCGGTTATTGTAACACTACTGATATTTAGCGTCGCAGTCCCGGTATTCAGAATCGTATAGGTCCGGGCCGTGCCTGCCCCATAATCAGTATGATCCAGTGGGCCCGGGCTTACATCACCATCAAGTATACACTCATTATTCCCGTTGACCCGGATATTTGGAAATGTACCCGCACAAGGGGCCACAACCGGTGGGGCACCCGGGGCGCTCCAGTTGGAGCTCCCCCCAAAAAGTGCAAAATTCAATAAGGTCCCGTTCGTTGGAAAACATTTGTCGGCCCGGTCAAACAAGGTAGTTACGGTTGGATTATCCCCATCAGAAATCCCCTGGTTAAAATCATAATGAGCCACTAAACCCCGTTCATCCCCTGTTAGTTCACAGTTCCAGGTATTGGCAATTTCAGTTGGGGTACGAACCACATTCCATATCCGAACTTCATCCAGCCTGCCTTCGTAAAGGGAAACAGGGTCTGCATCGGGTTTAAGGGCACCAATAAACAAATTGCTTTCTGCATAAGTGCCGGTGGCTGTGCCGCTGGCCAGTGCAACCCCGTTTTGGTAAAGGGTAAGTAAGTTCGTGCCTGCATCATAGGTTACCGCAACATGATACCAGACATTGTTTGACATGGTATTTATTGCCGGAACCTCCACATCGTTGAAAGCATTACTGATACTGTGTCCGGCCCTTAATCGTCCGTTGGGCGCCCAAAATGCGGTAGATGTACCAGATACCAAATTGGAGGTGGAGCTTCCGAAAAAGCCCGCACTGATCCAGACCTCCTTGGTGTAGGAACCACTGGGTAAAAGGTTACCGATGGGTATATGATCGTCGTTACCATCGAACCGCAGCATTTCCCCGTCTTCCGGTTGGGAAAAGCAAACGGAGCAAAAGCTCATGAACGAAACCATGTACAGGGTCAGTGGCCTGTAAAATCTCCTTGAGTTTTCTGCCCCGGAGGAGATAATTTTTTTCTGAGCAGACTTTAGTCTTTGTTGAACTTTTTGCATGCGTTCACCTTTAAAAGTTATTTAATAATGTAAGAATAAGAAGGGGAGGACCTGTCGGCTTTAAAGAGGAAATGGAGGCAGGATAACTTGGTTTAAAGCTATTAAATTATGATAATCAATGGAAATTTATTTTACAAGTTCTGTTATATTGTGTTTCAAATTCTTCATAAATAGTTAAACAATTCTAAGCAACCCCCTTTTATGGCAACCACTTATTGTGATTTTGTTTCAAACGACGGAAAAGATACCGTTCACCGGCATTATCATGACACGGAATATGGTTTTCCCATAGCGGATGATAACCTGCTATTCGCCCGGCTGGTACTGGAAATAAACCAGGCAGGCCTGAGTTGGGAAACGATCCTGAAAAAGAAAGAAAATTTCTTTTCGGCATTTGATGATTTCAATATTGAAAAAGTATCCCGCTATTCAGCTAAGAAAAAAGAAAAACTGATGCAGGACGCCGGCATTATCCGCAACCGGCTTAAGATCGAAGCGGCTGTGCACAATGCAAAATGCATCAAAGCCATACAGCAGTCGGAAGGTTCATTCCGCAACTGGCTGGATAAGCATCATCCAAAAACAAAAGATGAATGGGTAAAACTGTTCAAAACAACTTTCCGGTTTACCGGTGGAGAGATCGTGAATGAATTCTTAATGAGTACCGGATATCTGCCGGGTGCACACACGAAAAAATGCCCTGTCTATCAAAAGGTGCTGAAGCAGAAACCAAAATGGGCGGGAAGGAAGTAGGGAATGGCAAGTGGGAAGGGGCAAGTGGGGAGTGGGAAGAGGCGAGAGGGTGGGGAAAACAAGAAACAAGAAACAAGAAACAAGAAACAAGAAACAAGAAAGTATCTGGATCGCCACTAGCTATTACCCACACCCCACTAGCTTAATTAGGATTGACTTCTGGTAAACGATAATGCTGCCCGTCCAGAACGAAAAGCTCATCGATCTCAAAGGTCCAGAACCTGAACAAGGGAGATTTTACCAGCAACTTTTCCACTTCTTGTTTATTTTCTGCATTCAGTGTGATCCATGACCGGTGGGTCTCCATGCTGACGGCATAATGGTCAATGATTCCCTTATTGATAAGAAAGTTGATATAGGTACGATGTGGAGGTACAAGATCCATAAAATCATCACTCATTTCGAAATGTATGGTCACCTGGTATTTTTTCATCTGTATAAATGACAAATTAGAAACAGGAAAGTTGCACCGGGGGGAAAGTAAAACTGTTATTCAAAAAAAGTGGAACGTACTGGGCTCGAACCAGTGACCCCTACTCTGTCAAAATAGTGCTCTGAACCAACTGAGCTAACGTTCCAATGTTGTAAAATTAAGTGGTTTGATTATATCTTCCACTCCACAATTTCATTTACCCATTCTTCCCGGTAAGGTGTAGTGATCCTGATATAATTATCAGTGTATCCTTCTATCATACCCTGTTTATCCTGTCCTTCGAACAACACCTTGCGGGTTTGGCCGGCATGCTCCTCCGTAAAGTATTGCATCTTCATATAGGAAAGATTGCGGAGGGTTTTGTTTCTTTCGTGACGGATGTTCAGCGGAACCACCGGCGATAATGACAGGGCATGTGTGTTATCGCGTTCAGAATAGGTGAATACATGCAGGTAAGAAATGTCCAGTGAATGGAGAAAGTCAAAGCTGTCTTTAAAATCCGTTTCGGTTTCCCCGGGAAAACCGACAATCACATCAACCCCGATAGCCGCATGCGGCATCAATGTTTTAATTAGCTTGACTCTATCAGCATAACCTTCTCTTTTATACCGGCGCCTCATTAACCCCAGCACTTTATTACTGCCGCTTTGAAGCGGGATATGAAAATGCGGCATGAATTTATCACTGTTGGCCACGAGCTCAATGATCTCGTTGGTCAGTAGATTAGGCTCAATCGATGAAATGCGGTAGCGCTGAATGCCTTCCAGTTTATCCAGCTCTTTTACCAATTCAAAGAAATTTTCATCACGGCTACTCAGCCCACTTGCGCTACCGGCTCCACCGGGTCCATTACCAAAGTCGCCTAGATTAACACCAGTCAGAACAATTTCTTTTACTCCCCCCTTTGCCAAATGTTCAGCATTGGTTACCACGTTGGCTATGCTGTCGCTCCTGCTCTTACCCCGGGCCATCGGGATGGTACAGAATGAACAATTATAATCACAACCATCCTGGACTTTCAAAAATGTCCTGGTGCGGTCATTCACGGACCATGAAGAATGAAACCCGGTAACTTCTTCAATATCGCAACTGCAGATACGGGCAGAATCTCCTTTAGCCAGTTCCCGGATATGACGGCCAATGTTAAATTTCTCGGCAGCACCCAATACGAGGTCCACGCCGGGGATCTCGGAAATTTCTTTTGGCTTTAACTGGGCGTAACAACCGGTAATCACCACCAGGCTTTCCGGGGCTTTTCGCTGGATGCGGCGTACCAGCTGGCGGCATTCTTTATCGGCATTATCGGTAACCGAACAGGTATTGATTACATACACATCCGCCATCTCGTCAAATTCCTTTTTCTCAAAACCTTCGGTTTCCAGCATGCGGGAAAGCGAGGATGTTTCGGAGAAATTGAGCTTGCACCCGAGTGTATGAAACGCCACTGTTCTTGATTCTGCCATAGAGCCCGCAAAGGTAAGCAAGAACCCTGATTTCGGGGACAGATAAGGTTTGATTCAGATAGATGAGTGGCTATCATCAATTTACTTTTAATTTGTAAGAAATTATTTGTTTTGAACAGGAAATGGGCACCTTATATTCTCATCGGTCTGTTGCTGCTCGTTTTGGTAGTGATAAAACTGGTTCGTGGCAAAGAAACAAGTCCCGTAAAGCCCAAAACAACAACGACGACAAAGGACCCGGCGAGTAATAAGACGAACCGGGATAATGGGTTTGACCGCCGCACATCTTACCTGGAATACAGTAACCATGCAAAATGCCGGATGGAGTGCCGGCATATTTCCCAGGCCGAAGTGGAAGAGATCATGCGGGAAGGAAAGATCAACTACACCAAAAGCGATGTAAAGAATGCAAGATGTCCCCGGTATGCCCTCGAAGGAGTGACGGATGATCATCAACGGGTGCGAATTGTATATGCGCAATGTAACGAGTCCACTACCGTTGTGACCGTAATAGATCTTGAAACAGATTTTAACTGCAGTTGCCCCGGTGATGATGCTAAATACAAAAACCGCAACTGATGAAGGGCCTGCTGAAACCTCTTCAATGGATTTATAGCATCTATGCCTTCATAACTTTCGTGGCTATTATGTTGCTGATTTTCCCTTTCGCGGTGATCGCTAGTTTCTTTGGGCGCATAAAAGGGGGTAATATGATCATGCAGCTTTGCATGCTCTGGGCTGACCTGTGGTTCCCCCTGATCCTTATCATCCATAAAAAAATATACGAGACCCCGCATGACAGGAAGAAATCATATATTTTTTTGACCAATCATATTTCCTATCTCGACGCTGCCATTATTCCCAAAGCTTACCGCCAGCCCGTAAGGCCGCTGGGAAAAGCGGAAATGAGTAAGGTGCCTGTGTTTGGATTTATTTACCGGAACGCTATTGTTACCGTTGACCGGGGGAGTGCTCCTAACCGGGCCAATAGCGTGAGGATTTTAAAATCGCTTATCAATAAAGGAATATCCGTATTGGTTTTCCCGGAAGGAACGTTCAACATGGGCGCTACGCCCCTGAAAGAATTTTATGATGGCGCTTTCCGGATAGCGATTGAAACACAAACACCCATTAAGCCGGTCTTGTTCCTGGATGCTTACAGGAGGATGCCTTATGAAAGTTTGTTTTCGATGAGCCCGGGCATCAACCGTATCCTTTACCTGGATGAAATACCCGTCTCTTCCTATACAATCAAAGATGCCGCGCGGTTGAAAGATGAAGTTTATATTCTTATCGAAAAGAAATTAATTGAATACAATGCCGCCTGGCGGAAAAAATGATTGTCCGTTTCTGGTTAACTTGAACAATGAAAATGAAGTATTGATGATTGAAACCACTTCCTTATACGCGGAAATTATCATACCGGCGGCTTTACCGAAAAATTATACCTGGTCTGTCCCCACGCACCTGGTTGATGCGGTAAAGCCGGGTTTCCGCGTGGAAGTGAACCTGGGCAAAACCAAGAAATACGCGGGGGTGGTAAAAAGCCTTCATGCGGAGAGACCGGAATTTATTGAAACAAAAGATATCCTGAATGTCCTGGATGTTGAGCCCGTGGTTTTTGAACAGCAATTGAAATTGTGGGAATGGATCGCGTCGTATTATATGTGCAGCGAAGGCGAAGTGATGGCCGCGGCCTTACCGGCGCATTTCAAATTGTCCAGCGAAACTATTTTGGTTTATAATGAAGAATACGGGGATGATTTTTCCGCGCTTGATCACGATGAGTATATCGTGGCGGAAGCTTTGCTGATTAAAAAAGAACTCGGGCTGAATGAAGTCCAGTTGTTACTTGACTCATCCCATGCCGGCCTGACGGACAGGCAGGTCTACCCGGTCATCAACCGCCTTATCAACAAGAAGCTGTGTTTTGTGTGGGAGGCATTGAAACAAACCTATGCACCCAGGAAGGAAACATATGTGCTGCTGAACCCGGAATACAATAATGAGGATAAACTATCTGAACTGCTGAATAACTGGACCAAAGCACCCAAACAGATGGAGCTGTTATTAAGTTACCTCCACCTGTCAAAAACAGAAGGTGAAGTCATTAAATCATCGCTGCTGAAAAAATCGGGTGCCTCCGATGCACAACTGAAAGGGTTGATCGAAAAAAAAATTCTACGCGCAGATAAAAGAACGGTAGACCGGATCCAGTATTTACCAAGGCAGGTAGAAATTGATTTTGAATTGACCCCGGCACAGCAAAAAGCATTTGACCAAACGCGGGAACAACTGGAGCATAAGCCGGTTTGTTTGCTGCATGGGGTTACGTCGAGCGGGAAAACCAATATTTATATCCGGTTGATCGAAGAATATATCCGGCAGGGCAAACAGGTATTGTATATGCTCCCCGAAATTGCACTTACTTCCCAAATCATCCGGCGCCTGCAAAAAAATTTTGGCGGGTACATTGGTATCTACCATTCCAAATTTTCGCAGAATGAGCGGGTAGAAATCTGGAATAAAGTAAAACAGCGGGAATTGATGGTAATCCTTGGGGCCAGGTCTTCTGTTTTTTTGCCTTACCAGGACCTGGGCTTAATTATTTGTGATGAAGAACACGACAGCTCTTATAAACAACAGGACCCCGCACCCCGCTATAACGGGAGGGATGCGGCGATTTATTTGGCGACGCTCTTCAGAGCCAATGTATTACTGGGAAGCGGCACACCTTCCGTAGAGAGCTATTTCAATGCCGGCACCGGGAAGTACGGCCTGGTAGAACTGGTGCAGCGTTACGGGGAACTGAAACTTCCATCGATTGAAATGATTGATACGCGGAAGATCATCCAGAAGGACAGGTCCAAAGTGATGTTGTCACCACCATTGGTGGAAGCTGTTAATGAAGTGTTGTCAAAGGATAAGCAGGTTATTCTCTTCCAGAACCGGCGCGGATATGCACCTTACCAGGTTTGCAGCGTTTGTGGTTGGATACCCCAATGCAGGTATTGTGATGTGTCGCTGACTTTTCACAAACTGACAAACAAATTAATTTGCCATTATTGCGGCACCACATACCCGCCGGTGCATAGCTGTGCCGCCTGCGGCAGTGATAAGTTTGTTCAGCGGAATTTTGGTACAGAAAAAATTGAAGAACAGTTGCAGGAAATTTTTCCCGCAGCTAAAGTGGCAAGAATGGATATGGATACGGTGCGTGGCAAGAATGCACATGATGTGCTGATACAGCAGTTCGAACAAAGAAGAATTGATATACTGGTAGGCACCCAGATGGTGGTTAAGGGGCTTGACTTTGATAACGTGGACCTGGTTGGGATACTTGATGCAGATGGCTTACTCCACTTTGCCGACTTCCGGGTAAATGAACGGGCTTTCCAGCTGATTGAACAGGTGAGTGGCCGTGCGGGTCGAAAAGAGGAGACGGGTAAAGTGCTGGTGCAGACTTCCCAGCCCCAGCACCCACTGCTGCAAATGGTGCAGCAGCATGATTATAAAATGATGTTTGCCGAAGAACTGAAGAAACGAAAGGAATTCTCTTATCCGCCTTTCTCCCGCATCATTCATATTACGTTCAAACATAAAATAAAGGAAGTAGTGGAAAGAGGAGCGGCAGTCTTTACGGATGCATTGAAAAATAAATATGCTGCTTACCTGGTAGGGCCTGCGGAACCTGTTATTGGTAGAATCAGGAACCAGTACCTGATGGAACTACTGGTGAAACTGCCCCGCGATAGCGGTACCATCACCCGTTGCAAGAAGGATTTACTCGAACAGGCGGCCATTCTCCACCAGCACAAAAGTTTTAGGAGTGTGACGATCGTGGCGGATGTTGATGCGGTGTAGAGAGGGAAGTAGGAATTAATAATTAATAATTAATAATTAACAATTAATAAGTAGTAAGTAGGTTGTGCGCCGATGGTGCTATTATCCATTAAATTTTATGATTGGAATTATCGTTCAGCTGGCCGTTTCCTGGTTAATCATGTGGTGGTATGAAAAAGGTAACCTGGGATCTTTGGGATTAATGCCCACTAAAAAAAGACTGGCAAACTTTGCTTTATTTTTTATTGTTACGGCCCTTTGTGCATTCTCCGGGTTTTTGTTGAGAATGGTTATTGCCAAACAAAGCTGGGTGCTGAACCCGGATGCAAATGCCACGCTTATTTTAAGAGGTGCCTGGTTCACCCTCAAATCTGTCTTGTTTGAAGAGCTGATTTTCAGGGGTGTCTTGTTATACATACTTATTAAGAAACTGGGCATGGTTAAGGCTATTATTATTTCCGCAATAGCCTTTGGCATTTACCACTGGTTTTCTCATGAGTTATGGGGAAACCCTTTGCAAATGGCTATTGAGTTCCTTATAACCGGGATTATGGGCCTGGTATTGGCCTATGGATATGCAAAAACATTTTCGCTGTATATTCCGATAGCCATTCATTTGGGCTGGAATATCCTGCAGATGGTTGTTTTTTCAGGCAACACTATTGGACAGCAGCTCTATGTCGAGGTATTGCCGGCTCCCGTGGTGAATCTTTCTTATTTCAGTTATTTCACCATGTTGTTATTGCCGGTATTCAGTTGCTGGATCATTAATGGTTTTTTATTGAGCCGGCATAAACAGGTTCAGTACGGAAAAGTCTGCGGCGTTAAAATAGCAGGTGCTGAATCCTGAACATGGATTTAATTATAAATCGGCTCCGGTTCTATTTCTGGTACTTTGGCTGGTACAGCTGGATGTAAAAGTTACCCGGTACCTTGAAATAAGTCGCAAAGCCGTAACCATGATCTTCAATTTCTCCCCTGAATATTACTCCTTTCGATTTCAGTTCATCTACAGTTTTTTGAATATTGTCACAGTAAAATGAAATATCATGGGTCCCGGATAAAGCACCGTCCTCGCCGGTCGCATCCGCCGGGTGGCAGCCCATGTCAGCTTCTGGCAAATTAAAAATCAGCCAGCCTTCTCCTACATCGGTGGCTTTTAATTCAAGTTTATCCCGTAAAAAAGCCCTGAGACCGACGGCATCAGAACTGTAGAACATGGTGTGAACGCCTGTTATCATGATCTTTATTTTTGTTTAAGATATGCATTGGGGACATTGGGAGGCGAATAGGAAATATCAAAAGTATATTTCAGCAACATTGAAACGACTGCTGATATCGTTTTTTCATCCCGGTGCATTTGTGGCAGTAAACCCATCATGGCATAATTCAAGGGATTCACGCCAGGTATCAGGGTTTCCCATGGATAACCCTTTCCCCAGATAAGTCCTGGGACAGTTATTTTAATAGCAACTTCTTTCGATAATAGGAAATGCAGCATGTCAATGGATTGATTATTGTTCTGGTTCACGGTATGAAAAACAGGAGTTTGACCTCCGAAACCATTCTCATCAACACCGGCGGCCGCATTTATATCTGCGCCATGTTTTAGCAATACTTCCGCACAGGCGACGTGATTGAACTCGGCACAGATATGCAACAGGGTGCATTCATACAAGGGAGTATAGGCGCATCGCAATGAATATGTTTTTGAAACGGCTCCGGGATCTTTGTTCAGCAGAAGTTGGAGTTCAGCTGAATCATTTAACAGGACAGCAAGCAGTATTTTATCTTCAAGCTGAAGACCTGCATCAACAAAGGCCCTTACACAATCTTTGAACCGGGGACCACGGCCGTATTCACTTGTGAGTTCATAAATCAGGGGTTCGTTATTGTAAAGGGTGTTAGGATTAATACCCCCT
This sequence comes from Chitinophagaceae bacterium, assembly GCA_025449935.1. Taxonomy (GTDB): domain Bacteria; phylum Bacteroidota; class Bacteroidia; order Chitinophagales; family Chitinophagaceae; genus JJ008. The sequence goes on along the minus strand of JANWIJ010000007.1, from coordinate 10,016 downwards.
GCAAAAGCGTCCCGGATACCCTCTACCGAGTGGGTTTCTATATGTTCAATCAATTCCGTTAATTTATCCATGCCATTGCTGTTTGCCGTGGTTTGCAGTAAATTCAGGAAATTTGTACTATGCAAATTCAGGAAAATATTTCACTCAGGCCGTACAACACATTTGGTATTGATGTACTGGCAAAGCTTTTTGCCGGCTTTAAGGACCCTGACGACCTGGAGGAACTTCTAACCAACTACCCGGAATTGAAAATGATGATCCTGGGAGGTGGTAGCAACATCTTACTGACCAAAGACTTCGATGGGCTGCTATTGAAAAATGAGATCAAAGGCATACAGGAAATACATGAAGACAGCGAATATGTATATGTAAAAGCGGGGGCAGGAGAGAACTGGCACCAGTTTGTCCTGTATTGCATTGGCAGAAACTGGGCCGGCCTGGAGAACCTGTCCCTCATACCAGGAAATATCGGGGCTTCACCCATGCAGAATATTGGTGCATATGGGGTTGAACTCGAAGATGTATTTTTTGACCTGGAAGCTTTCCACCTAAAGGAAAAAAGAATAATAACCTTTACCCGGAATGACTGTGAATTTGGTTACCGGGAAAGTGTATTCAAAAGCAAACACAAGGACCAGTTTGTGATTCTGAATGTTACTTACCAGTTGAGAAAAAAGCCAAAGTATACAACCAGTTATGGTGCTATTAAAGAGGAACTGGACAGGATGGGAGTAAAGGAGCTGTCCATCAAAGCTATTTCGGATGCGGTTATTAGTATTCGTTCTTCCAAATTACCAGATCCACACCAAATTGGAAATGCCGGGAGTTTTTTCAAGAACCCGGAGATAAACAGCGACCTGTTTGTGCGTTTGAACACAGCGTTCCCCGGTATTGTTGGATATGAATTACCTGCCGGAAAAGTAAAGCTGGCAGCCGGTTGGCTGATCGAGCAATGCGGATGGAAAGGTTTTCGCCGGGGTGATGCGGGTTGTCATGCCAAACAGGCGCTGGTACTGGTGAATCATGGGAATGCCAGGGGAAATGAAATTTATGACCTCAGTGAAGAGATCTTACAAAGTGTGAAAGGTAAGTTTGGTGTTGTATTGGAAAGAGAGGTTAATATTATTTGAATTGGAAATGGGGAAATTCCCCAATCTCACTTTCCCCATTTGACTACGCTTCTTCATCAAACTCAAAATCCTTTTCACTAAAATTCATCATACTTCCCACCAGGTCCTTGAACTCTACTTTGTTTTCAAATATTTTCTTGCTGATGAGCGAATAGGAAGAAAGACCATGCAACACAAATTCCATCAGGAGGGCTGCCTGTTCTTCATTGGCCTTTGGAAAATATTTTTTTACCAGGGGATGAAGGCCATCCACTTTATACAACAACAGCGTTTTGTCTTTGTCGGAGGTGTTGAACGAGATATTCAGGCTGTTCCCCTTATCAAACCAGCCGGTAATGGAACGATATGGATTTTCATCTTCCTTCTCCAGTTGCTGGGACGGTTTGCCGGTATTCCTCCTTTTTTTCAGCGAGTCAGGATTTGGGAAATACTGAACAAACTGTGTGCGGATAGCTTTATCGACAAGGTTCATGGCAACCTGGTAAGGACCTTCCTGTTCGCCTTCATAAACCAGTTCTACTTTGCCGGTAATGGAAGGGATGATACCCACCAGGTCACTCATCCATACCTGTGTTTGTTTTTCTTTATTCACGATCGCTCTTCTTTCGGCTGAGCTCACTGCATTTTCAAATGCAGAAATAGTTAGCCTTGCACTCACCCCACTTTTTTTGTCAACCAGTTCACTTGCCCTTGCTTCAAATGCCACCTGCTCGATCAGTCTTTTTATCAGGTCACTCACTTTTACTTTTCCTTTTTGCTCATCGTTGATTTCTGCTTCCTGTTCGGTTATTTCCAGGGCATTCTCCAAGGATTTTGGATAGTGTGTCAGTATCTGGCTCTCGATCCTGTCTTTTAATGGAGTAACAATGGAACCCCGGTTAGTATAGTCTTCCGGGTTGGCGGTAAAAACAAATAAAATATCCAGTGGTAACCTCAATTTGAACCCCCGGATCTGGACATCTCCCTCTTCTAAAATATTGAATAAGGCAACCTGTATTCTCGCCTGTAAATCAGGAAGTTCATTAATCACAAAAATACCCCGGTTGCTTCTTGGTATGATACCGTAATGAATAACTCTTTCATCTGCAAAACTGAGTCTGAGATTGGCAGCTTTTATAGGGTCAATATCCCCAATCAGGTCTGCAACACTCACATCAGGTGTGGCCAGTTTTTCTCCATAACGCTGGCTCCGGTGTATCCAGTGGATAGCCGTTTCATCGCCATGCGTGGCGATTTCTTCCTGAGCAAATCTGGAGACAGGTTTGATAGGGTCATCATTGATCTCGCTTCCTGCAACACTGGGAATGTATTCATCCAGCAATTCGATCATCTGCCTTGCCATTCTTGTTTTGGCTTGTCCCCTGAGACCCAGGAAAAGAATATTGTGCTTGCTCAGCAATGCTCTTTCCACGTCGGGGATCACGGTGTCTTCATAACCCACAATACCAGGAAAAGTTGTTTCCTGCTTCTTTAGTTTGGCAATAAGGTTTTGCCGTATCTCTTCTTTGATACTCCTGGGCTGATAACCACTTGCTTTCAGTTCACCGAGGGTTTTTATATTCTTTATATCCATTGTCTGAACCATGATTTGGGCGGATTTATTGATTAACAGGAAATTGAATTGGTTTAAATTTTGAGTTTTCTAATCTTTTAAATTCTAAGCTTATACTACCAAAATTTATGAGTAAGCCAACCTGCATATTGTAGGCTTCCAGATAATTTTTCGCCTGGGCAAGATGGACTTTTTCAAGTTGGATTATGGCTTTTAATTCCACCATAATTCTTTCCTCCACAAAAAAATCAACTCTTCTTTCCCCAATCTGTTTTTCTTTATAATATATTGGCATGCAAAACTCCCGTGAAAAATGAAGCCCGGCCTCTTCCATTTCAATTTTTAGGGCTCTTTGGTAGATAACTTCCTGAAAGCCGTTGCCTAAAGCGGCATGTACTTTCATAGAGGATCCGATAATCTTCTCAGTAATTTCCTTATACTTGTAATCTATTGTACTCATCTCTTTTAAATCCTTTAATCTACCCCAATCATGGTTCTGACTAGTAAACGGTTTTCCTCTTCCCACTTTCAAAATCTTTAAATATAAAAGCACCCAATTTATCCAGGGATGCAAAAAAAGCCTTCCCATTGTTGGTCTCGGTGAATTCCTGCACAAACCGTTGCAGGTAGGGGTCAGTGGCAATCATAAAGGTGGTGATCGGTATTTTCAGTTTTTTGCATTGCGCAGCTAAATTGATACAGCGGTTAACCACTTTCCGGTCCAGTCCAAAACTGTTCTTGTAATAGCGCTTGCCGATTTTCAAACAGGTGGGTTTGCCGTCGGTGATCATGAAGATCTGCTTATTCGGATTCTTTCTTCTGCGAAGGATATCCATGGCCAGTTCCAGGCCAGCCACCGTGTTGGTATGATAAGGCCCCACTTGCAGGTAAGGAAGATCTTTTACCTCAATCGGCCAGGCATCATTCCCAAACACCACAATATCCAGTGTATCTTTCGGGTATTTGGTCTGGATCAGTTCACTCAATGCCATCGCAACTTTTTTGGCAGGGGTAATCCTGTCTTCCCCGTACAAAATCATAGAGTGGGAGATATCAATCATCAGCACCGTAGAAGTCTGTGCTTTAAAATCCGTTTCCCGGATGCTCAGGTCATCCTCCTGCATCCGGAAACTATCGATCCCATGATTGATCTGTGCATTGCGGATGCTTTCCGTGAAGTCTATCTGTTCCAGCATATCTCCAAACTGGAATTGTCTTGTCTCCGGGTTAAGTTCATCTCCCTGCCCGGGTTTGAAGCTGTGATGATCACCCTGCTTTGTTTTTTTCAGTTTCCCGAATATTTCTTCCAGGCTCCTTTTCCGGATACCCTGTTCTGTTTTCGCGGTGATCTTAATTTGTCCCGCCTGGTTATCATCCGTGATATATCCTTTTTCCCTTAGCTCCTCTATAAAATCACCCATCCCGTATTCATCCTCCGTCAGCTGGTATTTTTTGTCCAGTTCGTTCAACCATTGCATGGCTTCAGCCACATCGCCGCTGGTATAGGTAAGCAGTTGCATGAAAAGGTCCAGCAACTGTTCAAATTTGCTTTTGCCCTCACTGTCCGCATCAAATTTTGTAAAATGAAAACCTCTCATGAATATACAATTTACGACAAATACCTTGCCGCTGGTTCACCTTAACAACAACTTAAAGCGGCCGGGGTTCAAATAAAAAATGCCCCGGGTTCCGGGGCATATCTGATGTAGGTGCTGATATTATTTATTTTTCTGACTATCCGGTTTACCTGCACTGTCAGGTTTTGCGGAATTGGTAATGGTAGTTGGACCTTCCGCAGGAGATTTAGCCTGTGTTTGCGGTGCATATTTCTTCTCCACAGCATCGAGAACTAATAAAAGCGCTTCATTAAAAGGAGCTTCTGACGACTCAAATCCATTAAACAATTCCGGCCTTTCGTCCCGGATATAATTGTAATATTTCTGTTGCTGCTCCATGTCTTTGCGTAAATTCTGTCTTACTTTCTCTGCCAGTCCAGTTTTACCGGCTTTATAACAGGCTTCAAGGTATATCAGCCCGGTCTGGTTATGACTGCTATACCTGCTGACCATCGCATAAGGTAAATTTTCGGTACTGATACCCGCTTCTACTTTATCTATCAGTTTCTGTGCCTTATCTTTTTCTCCCTTATCCGCCAGGTTACCGGCAGCCTCACCGTATAAGGAACGGAGACTTAGAATATGCCGGCGGTTTTCTTCATCAAAATAGACACCTTTCTTGTTTGCTCCGCCAAACTCAAACTTGGTCATCATATTATCATACATGAAGTCGCTGTTGTTGTCGCGGATCTGTGTGCCGCTGCGTAAAATCTGCCGCATCGCCTGGTCCACAACCCAGTTTTGCTGGGGATAGGTATTGACGATTGGCACCAGCCGGTACGACAGGCCATCCTTGCGGAGATACTGGGCAAATCCCAATTCTCCAACAGGGGAAGTAAAATAAATCGGTCGTTTCCATTTGTTGGAGGCAATGATATTCAGCATCACGATATCATTTTTCAGCAAAGCCCTTTTGGGTAATTCAAATGTCATTTGATCCACCACCGTATCGGACGTATTCACCGTCCCATTTTTCAGCAACGCCGTTTTATCAACCGGAATAAATACTTTGGTAATCGGGAATGAATGGAGAGGCTCACCTCTTGAAAAATCCATTTTTGCCGGGTCATCGCTGCCGATATAATCTTTCATCAGCTCATACAGGTCGTAATATTTATCCTGCGGAAGATTTGTTCGCGAATTGTAGACCACGTAGTCCCGCGTACCTGTTGCGATCTGTTCAGGTGCCAGGATAACATCTACAGAATCCGCATCGTTTATCTTGTACCTCAGCTGGTTGATATACCAGTCTATACCCAGCAGGCTGTTGTTGATAACGCGGATATCAGGCCGTATGCCTTCGACTTCCTGTGCATACCATAAGGGGTAAGTATCATTATCCCCAAAGGTGAAAATGATCGCATTGGGAGCGCAGCTCTCCAGGTAATCCTTAGCAATATCGGGGGCTGTGGTTTTATTACTCCTGTCATGGTCATTCCATTTTTGTTGCGACATCAACAATGGAACCACCAGGCAAATAGCAGCACTGGCGATATTTAATCTCCTGCTATTTTCTCCTCCCGATGAAATAGCTCTTACCAGGAAGGTAATTCCTGCCGTAACAGCTGCGTATAAGGCAGCAGCAAAAATAGCGTTGATCAGAGCAGGTCCGGCCGGCCCCGGGAAGGAACTCATGAAGGTGATGAAGAAAGATAAGACTCCACCATAGATCAGCATATTCTGGAATGTGTCCTTATCTGCCTTTTCGCGGGCCATCTTTACAAAAGCAACTACGGCCAGCCCGATCCAGATAGCAAAGGCATAAAAAGATCCCACAAAAGCATAATCCCTTTCACGGGGCTGGTTACCTGGTTGATTCAGGTAGAGTACCACCGCTATACCGGTGAAGAAAAACAGCAGGAAACTCACCACCCAGTCTTTTTTATTGCGTAAGAACTGGAACACACATCCGACGATCCCCAGAATAAAAGGCAGGAAGAAGAGGCGGTTATGTGCTTTGTTATTTTTTATACTGTCAGGAAGTTCATCCTGGTTGCCCAGTCGTTTATTGTCAACAAAGGAGAAACCACTTACCCAGTTGCCGTCACGTTTATTACCCAACCCCTGAATATCGTTTTGTTTACCGGCGAAATTCCACATAAAATACCGCCAGTACATCAGTCCCATCTGGTAAGAGAAGAACCAGTTTATATTATCTCCATATGTTGGCGCCTCATATTTTCCGGATTGCTGATCTTTTTCGAGACCCAGCCATTCGGCATAAAAATCCGCATGATACTGGTCATTGCTGGGATCCCATACCCGCGGGAACAACTGCAGGTCACCTTTTTCATACAGGGGTTTTTCGGAGCGTCCAACGGGGATATATTTATCTTTCCCCTTGATATACCTCATTTCCCCTTTTTGCATGTCGATCCGGTTATCCCCGTCCTCGTCCCTGTATTCAGCCATAAAATGGGGTCCATATACCAATGGGGCCTCGCCATATTGTTCACGGCTCAGGTAATAAACGAGGTTGATAGGATTATCAACGTTGTTCATGTCAATCGCCGGGTTAGCATTGGAACGGATCATGGCGGTGAAATACATAAAGTATCCCAGCATCATAAACACGTAACACCAGAGTGATAGTTTAAGAATCCGTAAGGCGGATGCCTTGAGGAAATAACCAATGGCCCCAGCGGCAGCCAGCCAGAGAAGTATCCGGAAAAATTTTACGCCCGCGCCGGGCACAATGATATAAGGCAGGGCAGACAGGAACAGGAAAAGTCCAAACCACACAATTAGCTTCACCTGTGAAATATTCTTCTCATTAAAACGCAATGCCCAGGTGATCAGGGCGGCAAGCGCGATGAAATAAATAGCAAACCCGGCAAAGAATGGCAGTCCGAATGAATTTACAAAGAACACATCAAACTGCCCGGCCGCTTTCATGGAGTATTGAATAATGCCAACCTGCACCAGTCCCGTGATCAGGCAGCTGATCACGAATGCCCAGGTCGCACCTTTGTTGGTTGCCTGGAAGCGGCGATAATAATAGATCATAACGATTGCCGGAATGGTCAGCAGGTTCAACAGGTGGACACCAATGGATAAACCCATCATGAAGAAAAGGAAAACGATCCAGCGGTCACTTGTTATTCTTGCCTGCGGGTCGTTGCCTGCTTTTTCATCCGCATGTTCCCATTTCAGCATGCACCATACCACCAGGGCGGTAAAGAAAGTTGACAGTGCATATACTTCACCTTCCACCGCACTGAACCAGAATGAATCGCTGAACGTATAGGCCAGAGCCCCCACAGCCCCGGCGGCCATGGTGGTAAAAGTCTGCTGGGCATTCAGTTGCTCTCCCACACCTACAAACATCTTGCGGGCAAAGTGAGTAATGCTCCAGAAAAGAAATAAAATAGTCGCGGCACTGGCAAGTGCACTCATGAAGTTGACCGCACTGGCAGCTGTCTGACCATTATCACCAAAAAGAATAATAAAAAAACGGCCCAATAAAACGAATAATGGTGCACCGGGGGGGTGAGGTAGCTGAACACTTTTTGCACTGGCGATAAATTCACCGGTATCCCATAAGCTTCCCCTCGCTTCCCGGGTAAGAAAATATGTAATTAAAGCAATGAAAAAAACCGCCCAGCCGGTTATGTTATTGACTTTTCTGAAGTTCATAAAGGGTTGATTTTGAAAGAAAGCAAAAATAGGGGATTAGCCGTTAAAAGATGCTTAATAGGTATGGTTGGTTATGGGTTCTGGCAGCCGGGACTTTATTCAAAATATACCCGGATGGTCTGGTAGGGTAACTGGTTCTGGAGCATATTGGAAACCTGTTTTGTTTTTTCAGAAAACCCTTTGAGCCCAAAGAGTCCTGCAGCATTCCCTTTATTAATAGCTATCTCCAGGTAACCAGCGCTGTTGAAGAGAGCCAGTTTCTCTCCCTCGCTTACATCCGCATAGCTTTCACTGATGCGGTCGATTACTTCATCCCGCTTAAAAACAATGCGGAAGCTTCTTCCTTTCCGTTGTTCTTCGAATTGCTCATGGGTAATATTGACGATGACATTCTCAAAATTGTCGATGAAAATAATCTGGCCCTCTATCCAATCCTTATCCAGCAGGGGTCTCAGGTGATTTTTTTGCAGGTAGTTCACATCTGGTTCCCCGATATTTTTGATCGATTCACCATTCACCAGCTGGTTGACGATCTTGCCCATGACAGCGGCGCAGTAAATGGTATTCTTTATCGCCGTTTTATTAAGCGGGATACCAATGACCATTTCGGGTTTTTCTTCCAGCACCATGGTGAGCAATCCATTGTCGGCACATAAAAAATACTGATCGCGGTGATAAGCAAGCAACAGCTGTTCAGGTTTATTTTCAAACAGGTTAACCAGGATGATGTGATAGGTAAAAGACGGAAAATTTTTTATGGCACTCCGGCATACATAAGCGGCCTGGGGGTAATTAAAGGGAGGTATGTTATGCGAGATATCAATTAACTGAAATTCAGGGTTGATCTGGAGGAGCTGGGCTTTTACGGCCCCTACCAGGTAATCCCGGTTGCCAATATCTGAGGTAAGGGTTAATAAAGGCAAAACAGTTATTAATTTAGGAGGTGAAGCTTTTAGTTAACGGGCTTTTCATTTTACCAGTTTCCCGTCCCGGAAGAAAAATCTATTGACGAATTTATCTGCCAGTTTCGGAAAAAATTTTTGCATAAACACGGTTCTTTTCCCGGTAAACGTGAGTACGAGTGTTCTTTTCTTTTTGCGGATAGCTGTTAGGATATGGGTGGCACATTCCTCTGCTGACATCATCGCGTTTTCATCCATCGGTGTTTCTCCGTGCGAGGTGGCATCTTTATTCAGGGCGGCATTCCGGATATTGGACGTTGTAAAACCAGGGCATACCCACATCACATGAACATCGTCATTCATCAATTCAGTCTTGATAGCTTCCAGCCATCCCTGCAGGGCAAATTTGCTGGCGGAATAACCACTTCTCCCGGGTAAACCCCGGTAACCGGCAATGGACGATACGCCCACAATTGTGCCTTTTCTTTCTATCAGGGAATCCAGGGCATATTTGGTGCAATAAACAGAGCCGTAAAAGTTGATATCCATTACTTTCTTGATTACTTCGATACTGGCTTCTTTCAGGAGGGCCCTCATCGAAATACCGGCATTATTAATAAGAATATCGATGCCGCCAAAAACTTTGAGGGTTGTTTCAATAAAACGGCGGCAGTCATTTTCACTGCTTACATCCGCGACCATGGTATGCAGGTGGGCAGAAGGATGCTGCGATTGTAACCGGTAAAGTTTATCATGATTCCGTCCGCAGGTGGCTACTTTGGCCCCCATTTCAATTAAGCTGTCGACGAGGGCTTTCCCGATTCCCTCCGTTCCGCCTGTAACAACGACCACTTTATTTCTAAAATATTCCGGCATGAATTTGTTTGTTGCAGCAAACCTACTTTAAAATTGTACAAATTGAAAAGATGATATCAGTCGTGTAAAGGCAGGCCTTGTTTTTAAGGTGAACCCGCTGTTGAAAAGAAGCTGAAAAACTTTTGGAATGAACGGTGTGAGACTGTATTTTTGCACCCCCATTCCGGCAAACGCCGGGAAAAGGTTGATCTCGTAGCTCAGTTGGTAGAGCACAACACTTTTAATGTTGGGGCCCTGGGTTCGAGTCCCAGCGGGATCACAGTTTGAAGCTTAGGTCGCTGATTTTCAGCGACCTTCTTTTTTT
>JANWIJ010000006.1 GCA_025449935.1 Chitinophagaceae bacterium | reverse complement strand
TAGGTAAAATGTGATGAAATATAGGAAAAATACCCTGTCAATAGACGTAATTGCATTAAATTCTATATATTATTTTTATTTTTAATATTTTTAAACAGAACATTGTTTATCCGCGTCCAGTCAATCTGTGCCGCCATTGGTATTACCAGAAGAGGAATAATTACACTCCTGTACCGGACAATGGCCCCCAGGTTATTTACACTGAATCCAATAGCCAGGAGGAGGGAAAAGGAAAAGAAAATGCAGAAATATATCAGGGGTTTGGAGTTAATACTGCTGGTCCTGAAAAAAAGAAATAAGACAAACATCAGCAGGAGAACATTGATCTCGATCGCAGCTGCCAGTGAGAGTATATGACGTACATCGCTGGGATAGGGCCGGATGGTAGAGAGGTTGATTGCCTGGGGCGTATTTATTAAAAAACTAAGGGCTGTGGGTTTTAATTGCCTGATCGGGATGGTGGAATGACCAACCAGCTTTAAAAATTCCTGCTGTTTGCTGACAACGGCCTGGGGGAAATCAAACCTGGGGTTTATATACCGGGCCGTGAAAAATAATAAAATAAACACGAGGTAAAGAGAACCAAAAATAGCCAGGCTTTTTTTGGGCCATCGAATGGCCAATAACCAGGCGAACAGGGCGGGAACAAGGACTACAATAATAAAATTGCGGAGCGATATGATCAGCAACAGGCCAATCAGCAGGCAAATAATTCTTGTAGCGTTGATCTTTTTTTCTTTCGTGCTGAAATAGATTACATAAATAATAAGGCTTATACCAGTAAAGATGAGTCCTTCTTTATGAATTCCGCTTGCCCAGTAGAGAAAAGAAGGTACCAGAAAAGCCGCTAATGACAGGATCTGTTTTTTCCCCGGAAATACATCTTTCATTACCCGGAAAATGGCGACAGGACCAAACAGGGAAACAAACGAATAGAAAATGACATTCACATAATAATTCCCAAAACTGAGTATGTTAAAAACAGAAAGGACTTTAATAAACACATTCCCTTTCAGGTCGTTCCAGTAAGAATCGGTGGTGGTCAGGAATTTGGTGATGCCCCCGTCATAAGGATCGCGGAAAAGATTTGTGAAGTATTCCTTCGGGTTATGCAGCAAAAGATTGTATTCATGTATACTGCCGGCATGATAACCCCAGGTATCCGACATCTGTGCCAGGCCTCCATAATATAACCCGATCCATCCATAAAAAATGCCGGCCATTATCTTAAGTAAGAAAAGAATGATCAGCTGTGGATTGCTCAGACCGGTCCGGGTAAAGAATTTTACTTTGGTAACAAGCCAGGCAAACAGGACCAGGTAAGCAACAAAAAGAAGATACTCCAAAACAGGGGTTTTAATCTCCGCAAAATAGAGATAATTGGCTTCAGGATGGATACAAAGTTGACAAGTTGTTTTTTCTGTCCTGAACTGCCGCTGTAAATTTGCCACTCAATATTCAACTCCATGGAAGTAACAGCGAAAACGGCCAGGCAGCTCCGCTTAACAGACGAAGAATTTGACGTAATCCAGCAGAAACTGGGGAGGCTGCCCAATTTCAATGAGCTCTGCGCTTTTTCAGCGATGTGGAGTGAACACTGCAGTTATAAAAATTCTATCAAATGGTTGAAAACATTGCCCCGGGAAGGCGGGCGGATGCTGGTAAAAGCCGGTGATGAGAATGCCGGCCTGATGGATATTGGGGATGGACTGGGTGTTGTTTTCAAAATAGAATCTCATAATCATCCTTCCGCCATTGAACCCTTCCAGGGTGCGGCAACCGGGGTGGGAGGAATACACCGGGATATTTTTACAATGGGGGCAAGACCAATCGCGGCGCTCAATTCTTTACGTTTCGGAAACCTCGAAGAAGATAAGACCCAGCATCTTTTATCCGGGGTAGTGCACGGCATTGGTCATTATGGAAATTGTTTTGGTGTGCCAACCGTCGGCGGCGAGATATATTTTGATGATTGTTACCATACCAACCCGCTTGTAAACGCGATGAGCGTCGGGATCGTGAAAGCCGGCGAAACCGTTTCAGCTACCGCAAAGGGAACCGGTAACCCGGTTATGTTTGTTGGCAGTGCCACCGGGAAGGACGGGATAGGCGGAGCATCATTTGCCTCTGCAGATATAACAGCTGAAAGTGCCCAGGATCTTCCGGCTGTACAAGTGGGTGATCCATTCCAGGAAAAAAAATTATTAGAGGCTTGCCTGGAAGTCATTCAAACCGGGGCCGTAGTGGGTATGCAGGATATGGGTGCTGCGGGAATTATTTGTTCTACATCAGAGATGAGTGCCAAGGGAGAAGTGGGAATGCGAATAGACCTTGATAAAGTACCGGCACGACAAAAAAATATGAAAGCCTGGGAGCTGTTACTCAGTGAAAGCCAGGAAAGGATGTTGCTCGTAGCTGAAAAGGGCAGAGAGGCAGAAGTGATAAACATTTTTTCCAAATGGGACCTGCCCTGCTCAGTTATCGGTGAAGTGACGGATGATGGTTTATTAAACTTCTATATGAATGGAACACTCGAAGCCACTCTTCCTGCGCATGAACTGGTGCTGGGTGGAGGAGCACCGCAATATGACAGGGAATATAAAGAGCCCGCGTATATGGCTGAAATAAAAAAATTCAACCCCGACTCCGTCGCGGTTCCGGGAAACCTGAAAATAATTGCTGAGAAAATAATCCAGCTTCCTTCTGTTGCTTCCAAACGCTGGGTGTACACGCAGTATGACAGCATGGTAGGGACTGTGAATTCATCTACCAACGAACCTTCTGATGCACCGGTGGTCGTTGTAAAAGGAACAACAAAGGGATTAGCCATTACGACTGATTGTAACAGCCGGTATGTGTATGCCGACCCTTATAAAGGAACCATGATTGCTGTGAGTGAGGCAGCCCGCAATATTGTGTGCAGCGGCGGCGAGCCCCTGGGTGTAACCAATTGCCTCAATTTTGGAAACCCGTATGATCCTGAAGTTTATTACCAGTTCGTACATGCGGTCAGGGGAATGGGAGAAGCCTGCCTGAAATTCAATACGCCGGTAACAGGGGGAAATGTTAGTTTTTATAACCAGAACCCCGATGGACCTGTGTATCCAACCCCTACGATTGGCATGGTTGGTTTGCTGGAAGATATGGGGGAGAAGATGACGCTCGATTTTAAAGAAGAGGGAGATATCATTTACCTGCTGGGTACATCCCGTAATGATATAAATTCCTCGCAGTACCTGAGCAAGATATGCGGCGTTGAATATTCACCTGCTCCTCATTTTGAACTGGACGAAGAATACACGTTGCAGAACAAGGTTTCAGAACTGATCTCCAAAAAAATAATTAAATGTGCCCATGACGTAAGTGAAGGGGGACTGTTCGTTACGCTTTGCGAAAGCGGGTTTAACCTTGAGTTAGGATTTTCAATTCAAACAAAAGGTGGCATAAGGAAAGATGCCTGCCTGTTTGGCGAGGGGCAAAGCAGGGTGGTGGTGACAGTCGAACTGGATGACGTAAAGAGATTTGAGTCGCTGGCAGGTGATTTTCCATTTGAGAAGATTGGTGTTGTTTCAAGCGGGGAATTGGTGGTGGACGGGGATTTCTGGGGGACCATTGACTGGTGGAAAGACAAATATGACATGGCTATTGAAAACTATTTATCAAAAGAAGAAGCGGGTTCGGCCCTGAGTTCAATTTAATGGATAGTAAGAAACTAATACTTCTCACGGGGGCTGCAGGATTTATCGGCAGTTACTTATTGGGCTACCTGAACAGCAAGGGATATTCCCGGATAATCATCGTGGACGACTTTAACGACGAAGACAAGTGGTTCAATTTTGATTCCAGGCAATTTGAAAAAAAAGTTGAACGGGAGGAATTGTTTGACTGGTTGAAATCGGAAGAACCCGTTGTTGATTTTGTGTTTCATCTCGGGGCCAGAACTGACACCGCAGAATTTGATTACTCTATCCACGAAAAACTGAATGTTGCGTATTCAAAGAAGATCTGGAATTACTGCACCGCCAGGAATATTCCACTTGTTTATGCCTCATCGGCTGCCACGTACGGGAGCGGGGAGCTGGGTTACAAAGACGACCATGACCTGGTGGAAAAATTACAGCCACTGAACCCTTATGGTATTTCCAAGAATGAATTTGATAAATGGGTCTTAAAACAATCCACTCATCCGCCATTTTGGGCCGGATTAAAGTTCTTTAATGTGTATGGCCCGAACGAATACCACAAAGCCAGGATGGCGAGTATGGTTTTTCATGGATTTAACCAGATCCGGAAAACGGGCGCAGTAAAACTATTTAAATCTCATAGACCGGGGTTTAATGATGGGGAGCAGCTGCGTGATTTTATTTACGTGGAGGATGTTGCCAAAGTTTGCTATTGGTTAATGGAGAATCATATTGCTTCCGGAATTTATAACCTGGGGACGGGTAAAGCCAGGACATTTAATGACCTGGCTATGGCGACTTTTGCCGGCACCGGTAAACAGCCCCGGATAGAATACATAGATATGCCGGCGGATATCCGCGACAAATACCAATATTTTACTGAAGCGGATATGGACAAACTCAGGCGGGCGGGATACCCGGATAATTTTTATTCCCTGGAGGATGGGGTAGAGGATTATGTAAAGAAATTCCTGTTGAAGAAAGCCTACTACTGAAACAAAGGAGCAGCTTTCACCACTCCCCTGATCGTATTCATAAAGAAAAAAACGGCTATTTTTTCGGCATCAGTACGGCATCAATCACATAGGTCACGCCGTTGCTTGAAAAAACATCAGCGATGGTGATATTGGCCATACCTCCCTTCGCATCATGAACCATCCATTTGTTATCCTTATAGTGGATCATAAGCTCTTCTCCCTGCACTGTTTTCAGTTTCTGGCCATCTTTCAGGTCACCTGATTTATAACCGCCCGCGACCACATGGTAGGTCAGGATTTTTGTGAGGTCAGCTTTCATTTCCGGTTTCAGCAGGTTGTCGACTGTACCCGCCGGCAGCTTATTAAAAGCCTCATTCGTGGGGGCAAACACCGTGAAAGGACCGGCGCCTTTCAGCGTTTCAACCAGGCCGGCTGCTTTAACGGCCGCCACCAGCGTGGTATGGTCAGCAGAACCGGCAGCATTATCAACAATATCTTTTGAAGCTACCATGTTGGCTCCACCTACCATTACCCCGGTTTCCTTTTCCATGGTTGGTTCCATCTTGTCCATCGCGGAACTATCTTCTACCGTGGTTTCTTTTTCCGTCTTTGAATCACTGTTACAGGCCAGGAAAATGACTGAGCTGAAAGCTGTTACTGCCAACAGCCGGAACATCTTTTTTTGCATAATTTTTTTTGGTTTAGTTGAATAAACAACACATACGCAGTTTAATTGTTCCCGGATTTATCAATATTTTTTTTCTCCTTTTGTTGAGCCGATCCATATCTCTGCCTGGCCGGCCGCTATCAGTTCCGGGTCTTATCTTTACCTGAAAACTGTAAGTATGGGAAAAAAGATCGCTATTATAGGTGGTGGCAACCTGGGAATTGCAATCGCTGAAGGATTGCTGAAGAGTAAATTCTGCAGGGCTGGCGAAATTACGATCACCAGGAGGAAACTCGCCTTGCTGAATGAGCTTAGTAAGAAAGGAATTCATATATCGGGAGATAACCAGACAGCTGTGAAGAACAGCGATATAATTATACTGGCAGTAAAACCCTACCAGGTAACAGAGGCTGTTGCCAGTTTTAAAAAAGAATTGTTGCCGGGTAAGATTCTGGTTTCGGTTGTCACGGGTGTCCTGATCGGGGAAATGGAAGCCCTGATCAAAAAGAAAATACCTTTTTTCCGCGCAATGCCCAATACCGCCATCGCTATCCAGGAAAGTATGACTTGTCTCTGCTCTGCTTACGCCGCTCCGGAAGATGAAAAGTATATATATGAATTGTTCAGTAAACTGGGAAGGGTTGTTTATATACAGGAAAAGTTGATGGAGGCGGCAACTATCCTTGGAGCTTGTGGCACCGCCTACGCCATGCGATATGTCCGTGCCAGTATACAGGGTGGGATAGAGATCGGTTTTGATGCGGCAACAGCCTCACTCATAGCTGCGCAAACGGTAAAAGGTGCAGCTGATTTATTACTGGAAAAGGGCTCGCACCCCGAGCAGGAAATTGATAAAGTGACGACTCCAAAAGGGTGCACCATAGCCGGGTTAAATGAGATGGAACACCGGGGATTCAGTTCCTCGCTGATAAGAGGAATTGTGGCCAGTTATAATAAGATTGCCAGGGACTAATTTTTGCATCAACAGTGCATAAATCAATTTTCCCCCGTGCCGGAATCATTTTACATTTAGCAAACCTAAAATTAATTGTATATGAAAAAATTACTCGCTTCACTGGTGATCCTGGCTGCCTTTAGCTTTGCAGCCTGTAACAACGAAAAAAAGGCTGATACAACCACGGACACAACTGAAAAAGTTGAGAATCCTGCGAAAGCTGCCGAGTCAATGACAACTGCAGCTTTTGTTGCAAAAGCACATGCGTGCGGGCCTGATTGTAAAGACGGCAGCCATGTATATGCGCATGGAGACATAGGCCATACCTGTACGGACGCCTGTGGTAATGCACATACCTGTACGGATAAATGCAAAGATGGCAAACATACATATGCACATGGCGAAAGCGGTCATACCTGCACAGAAGATTGCGCGAAAATGTAATGTAAAAAAACATTGATTTTGAACCGGGTTGAGAAATCATCCCGGTTTTTTTTATTAACCAGCCCGGGAAGAAGATTCTCATTATTGTTTATAAACGATCCCGTCTTTCATTACGAAGATGACTTTTCCAAAAGCCGCTGAATCCGTCAGGGGATTACCATCCACCGCCACAATATCAGCGAGTTTACCTGCTTCTATACTTCCCAGTTTGTTTTTTTCACCCAGCAGCTCAGCCGCATGGATGGTGGCCGACCTGATTGCATCCATGGGAGACATACCCGCACTAATCATATAACCAAACTCCAGCCAGTTCATCCCGTGTTTGTATACCCCGGCATCAGTCCCAAAAGCAATCTTTACGCCAGCCTTATAGGCCCTGGTAAAAGTAGCTTTGATCTTCGGGCCCACTTCAAGTGCTTTAAGAGTTACCAGGTCGGGGTAGTAACCCGGTTTTTTGGCGGAATCAGCCACAGCTGCACCAGCTGTCAGTGTTGGCACATACCAGGTTCCATATTGTTTGAAAAGAGCAATGGCTTCGTCGTCCATATAAGTGCCGTGCTCAATAGAATTTACCCCGGCACGGATAGCTCTTTTCATCCCTTCTGCACCATGCGCATGAACGGCTACTTTGTAACCATAATCCCTGGCTGCCTCAACAATGGCTTTTATTTCTTCTTCGGTAAACTGCGGATTGCTGGGACTTTTGGCCACACTTAAGACCCCACCGGTCGCTGTAATTTTTATCAGGTCACTACCGTCTTTATATCGCTGGCGGACGGCCTGCCTGCATTCATCGGGGCCGTTCACTACTCCATCTTCAGGCCCGGGGCTACCCATCAGATCCTGGCGGTACCCATTCGTCGGATCGGCATGACCGCCAGTTGTGGCAATGGATTTTCCTGCCGTATAAATCCTGGGTCCTTTTATTAATCCCTTTTGAATTGCGTTTCGCAAAGAAATTACCACGCCAACTTCCGCTTTGGAAGATACACCCAGGTCCCTGACCGTTGTAAACCCGGCCATTAATGTTATTTCAGAAAATTTTACTGACTGAAAAGCATAATCCGGGGGATTGAAGGTGAAAGTCTCCATGTAACGGCCAGGACCTGTTTCATGAGACATATGTACGTGCATATCAATCCAGCCCGGAGTGACGGTTTTTGATTTCAGATCAAAGGTTTTATCA
Source organism: Chitinophagaceae bacterium (assembly GCA_025449935.1). Taxonomy (GTDB): domain Bacteria; phylum Bacteroidota; class Bacteroidia; order Chitinophagales; family Chitinophagaceae; genus JJ008. The sequence continues at coordinate 110,771 of JANWIJ010000006.1, read as the reverse complement.
CCGGCCTCCCCTTTTGAATAGCCATTTTCCACCGCCACTATCTTATTCTTTTCCACTACGATGGTCATATTCTTCCTGGGCTCACCGGAAACGCCATCAATTAAACTCCCGCACCAGATATACGTTTTCTGGGCAGTAACATTGAGCAAAATCAACATTGTAATAATCAGGGAAGTAGCTTTTTTCATTTGGTTTTCAATTGCTCACTAAAATACCTGCTTTTTTCCACATCAATAATATCCGATTTTTATGAGCCGTAAAATTCGCTTAGCTTTGCATGACCTCCCGGATTTTTACAATCGACACTCTTCCGCTGGTCATATTGGTTGGGTTTTTCATCAGATCATTTTATAGAAATTGACTTAAAACAAATATCCATTTGTATGGCTAAGTACGTTTTTGTTACAGGAGGTGTTACTTCTTCTTTGGGAAAAGGGATCATTGCAGCGTCACTTGCCAAATTATTACAGGCAAGAGGGTTAAAAGTCACTATCCAGAAATTTGATCCTTATATCAACGTTGACCCTGGTACACTGAACCCTTACGAGCATGGAGAATGTTATGTTACCGAAGACGGTGCAGAAACTGACCTGGATCTGGGTCACTATGAAAGATTTCTCAACATATTTACTTCGCAGGCCAATAACGTAACCACGGGCCGGATTTACCAGACAGTCATCAATAAAGAAAGGGAAGGCGCTTACCTGGGCAAGACAGTCCAGGTGGTGCCGCATATCACGGATGAAATAAAGAGAAGGATGCAATTGCTGGGACAGAAAGGAGAATATGATGTTATCATTACAGAAATCGGGGGCACCGTGGGCGATATCGAAAGTTTGCCATTTGTGGAGGCCGTGCGCCAGCTGCAATGGGAACTTCCGGAAGAAGATTCAGTAATTGTTCACCTCACCCTGATCCCTTACTTAAAGGCCGCAAAAGAATTAAAAACAAAACCCACGCAGCACAGTGTAAAAATGCTGAGCCAGGAAGGAGTTCATCCCGATATTATCGTTTGCCGGACGGAAAAACCTTTATTCCCCGAGTTGCGCAGGAAAATTGCATTATTCTGTAATGTAAAACAGGAAGCCGTTATCGAAGCAGCAGATGCACCGACGATTTACGAGGTACCTATACTAATGATGAGGGAAGGGCTGGATAAAACGGTGCTGAAAAAAATGAATATCACTAATTACCAGGAACCTGAACTTGGCAAGTGGAAAGAATTCCTGGACAAATTAAAATACCCGAAAGGAAAAGTAACCATCGGTCTTATCGGCAAGTATCTTGAACTCCAGGATGCTTATAAATCAATCCTCGAATCTTTCATTCATGCAGGTGCGATGAACGAGTGCCAGGTGCAGATCGTCAATGTACACAGCGAATTTATTACCGATGAGAATGTGGGAGAAAAATTAGCCGGTCTCGATGGTTTACTGGTAGCTCCCGGTTTTGGTCACCGCGGTGTGGAAGGAAAAATAGTGGCGGTAAAATTTGCCCGGGAAAAGGGCCTGCCCTTTTTTGGTATCTGCCTGGGAATGCAGATGGCAGCTATCGAATTTGCCAGGAATGTATTGGGACTAAAAGATGCGCATTCCACAGAAATGAATCCAGAAACCAAAGAGCCTGTGATTGACCTGATGGAGGAACAGAAGAAAATTACGGTTAAGGGCGGCACCATGAGGTTGGGCGCTTATCCCTGTGATCTGAAAGAAGGATCGCTGGCCGCAAGGATTTATGGAAAATCTTCCATCAGCGAAAGACACCGCCACCGCTGGGAGTTCAACAATAAATATCTTGAAGCTTTTGAAAAAGCCGGCATGATCGCCAGTGGCAAAAATCCCGGCACCGGCCTGGTGGAAATTATCGAATTGGCAAATCATCCTTTCTTTGTGGGCGTTCAGTATCACCCGGAATTAAAAAGTACCGTGGAGAACCCACAACCGATCTTTGTTCATTTTATAAAAGCGGCAAAAGCATTTGCAGAAAAAAAGATCGAGATCAGGAATCCTTTATTGCAAAGCGAGATGATCTGAAGTCGGAATATCACCAGCAAGTCATTGGTTTCTAGCTATTAATCACCCGGGGGAAACCACCAACTATCCCTTATCTTTGCCGTCTTTAAATTTTACATAAGTAATGAAGTTTGATCGTAACACGGTCCTCGGGTTTGTTATCCTCGCGGCTCTTTTCTTTGGCTATTTCTATGTAACAAATAAACAGCAGTCGGATCACCGCAAAAAAGAAGCAATTAAGAAGGCGTATACTGATTCGGTAGCCAACGCGAACAGATCACTTGCGGATACACTGGCCGGCAGAACAGATTCCCTGCGAAATGATTCGGTTACAAGAATAGTCAAAGCAGGTACATTCCAGGATGCAGTGAATGGGACAGAACAAACGGTTTCAGTTCAGAACGAATTGATGAAGGTTACTTTCAGCAATAAGGGAGGCCAGGTAAAAAAAGTAGAACTAAAAAATTTTAAAGGTCAGGACAGCACCTTGATAAAGCTTGCAGCTACGGATTTTGATCAGCTGGGTTACGTAATCAATACCGCAAATAACCAGACATCAAATACGGCAGATCTTCATTTTAACCAGGTCGATTCCGCTGCGAATGCCGATGGAACCAAAACAGTCTGGTTTACCCTGAAATCATCTGACAGTTCCGCCGCATCGTCCATTGTCCACAAATTCACCGTCCGGCCAAATGATTATATGCTGGATTTTAATGTGGAATTGACTGGAGCCGATAAGTTACTTACGCAGGGGAATATGAATTTATCCTGGCAATATTCGGCCGTGCAACAGGAGTCCGATATTACTTTTGAAAAGCAAAATACACAGGTCGGGTATGTAAAAGACGGGACCTTCGATTATCATACTATTGCCAAACGCAGCAGCAAGCAATTTTCCGAATCAGTGAACTGGGTAGGCGTGAGGCAGCGGTTCTTTTTTACCATCCTGGTTGCAAAGAATAATTTTTCTTCGGGTAATATGGAGTGGAGTATTCCGCCAGACAGCGCAAAAACGATTGTGCGTTCGGTAGCCAACATGAAAGTGCAGGTGCCGGTTGCTTCCTCGGCTTCCGTACCATTCAATATCTATTATGGACCCTCTGATTATCATACACTCAAAAAGTATGATATGAAATTTGAGAAGCTGGTAAACCTTGGCCAGAATATCTATGCGTTTGTCCGGCCCATTAATAAATTTATTATCATGCCCATTTTCGACTTTCTCCAGGGGCTGACGACCAATATGGGCATTGTCATTGCGTTATTGACACTTGTTATCAGGCTGCTTACCTCACCACTGATCTATAAAAGCTACCTGAGCGGTGCTAAAATGAAAGCCCTGAAACCTGAAATTGCCAAACTGAAAGATAAGTTTGGAGAGGACAGGCAGGCCATGAGTATGGAACAAATGAAATTGTTCCGCGAGGCCGGTGTTAACCCGCTTGGGGGGTGCATTCCTGCATTATTGCAGATCCCTATCTTCTTTGCCCTGTTTAGTTTCTTTAACGCGGAAGTGGCCCTGCGGGGTGCGAGCTTTCTTTGGGCCAATGATCTTTCTGCATTTGATGATCCTATCAAGTTCGGGTTTCATATTCCATTGCTGGGAAGCCACCTTAGCCTGTTCAATATCACGGCTGTCATTACGAGTTTCCTTATTTCGTTTTACAGTATGAGTATGACGCCGGATCAGAGTAACCCGGTGATGAAGTATCTGCCGTATATTTTCCCCATTTTCCTTTTGTTTTTCTTTAACCGCCTGCCATCAGCACTGACCTGGTATTATACGGTTTCAAATACTATCACGCTCATTTTACAGATCATCATTCAGAAATATATTATTGATCACGATAAAATACTGGCTAAAATTGAATTGAACCGGAAAAAGCCAAAGACCAAATCCAAATGGCAGGAACGGATGGAGCAAATGCAGGAACAGCAAAAGAAAATAAAGGATATGCAACAAAAGAACAGGCGGTAAAGGGTATAGATTTCCAGGCTGGATTAACAATGTTAAATCAACGTTTATCCGTTAAATTACTCTTAATACCAGCGGGGTTCAGCTCTTATTAAACGCGTTTTTTCCCGGACGCAACTTATTGGTTAGATTGGCACGTCTTTGTATTATTATTAAGCAGCTCATAATTTTAACCATGAAAAAAATTATACAAACAGCATTTATTTTTTCTGCCTTGATTTTTTCGACGGCTCTTTTAGCACAGAAAAGATTGACAGAAGCCACCATTGCTTATGATATTGTGATCAATACCAGTAATAAAACGCCACAGGCGGCCGACTTGCTTGACGGGGCCACCAGTGTGATTTACCTGAAAGGTAATTCCAGCCGCTCCGAAATGATCAGCTCCCTGGGAACACAGGCTACGATCATAGACGGGAAATCCGGCGATGTAACAATATTAAAGGACTATGGCGAGCAGAAGTATATGATCAAAATGACTCCGGCGAACTGGAAAGAGTCCAACAGGAAATACGAGGGCATTGTGTTTACATATGCAGAAGAATACAAAACGATAGCTGGCTACAATTGTCAGAAAGCGATCGGTAAACTTTCAGATGGAACGGTTTTCACGGTTTATTTTACACGGGAACTTATGCCAGTCAATAAAGATTTTCAATACCTCAACAAGAACCTTCCGGGTTTGGCTATGCAATACGAAGCTGTAATGGGAAAGATGATGGTGACCTATACTGTTTCGAGTATTAATTTCAATCCAGTACTGCAGGCAAAAATGGATATTCCCAAATCAGGTTACCGCGTAATGACGTATGAGGAGAGTATGAGCGGGGGAGGGAATTAATTTCTTTTAAGCTGCCTGTTTCCAATGTCAATTTTCACCTTATCCAGGATCGCCCTTTTCTTCAGGGGCACCGTATAAACAGTATTTCCCTTTTGCAGCGTAACAACAGTATTCAGGCGGACGAACTTCCTGTTATTTTCAGTATTAATGACCTGGCTCCCGCGATATGCATATCCCGATTTGAGTGAAAAAGATGTACCAGGTACATTTGATCGGTTGGACAACAGTGATTTCCTGGGAACTTCCGATTTGATTTTACCATCTCCCAGGGTAGCCAACGCTCCGGCGGCACTGACAGCAAGCAGCGCAAGAACAGCTAGTTTCTTACCAATAGTTTTTAATATGGTTGACCGGGGGTGGTTCATCGAATACAAAAATAAAGACAAATAAGAATATAAAACAAACCGTTTATCCAGAACTTTAGTAGTTTATTAACGCTGAAATCATGGAATTGTTACAGTTATGAGGATTTATTTTAAACGATTCTGCACATATGGGGAAAACTAACCGCTTTTTTTGATCATTTTTTTACTTTAACTTGTTGACTATAACACGATTCAGAGGGCAAAGGGATTTTGCTGTCTGATGGCTCTTTAAAAGTTTTTCTTTACCAAACGTCCGGACTAGATGAAAGAAAACAACCCCTACCGGGAAGACCGGGAGCAACTTAGAGAACTGCTTAAACAGTATTATAATCTCAAAAATGGCCGCAATCATTCATTTATAGAAGAAGATTCCTTTGAAAAAATAGTAGACTATTTCCAGGAGAAAGAAGACCTGACGCGGGCCATGGAGGCGGCTGAACTTGGCAGTGAACAATACCCCTATTCGTCTCTCCTGTTAATCAAGAAAGCTGATATACTTTTAGCGAACCGCCGTTACCAGGAAGCGTTGGATATCCTGGGGCAGGCCTCCCTGCTGGATAGCGGGGATATCAACCTTTATATTTTAAAAACAGATGCTTACCTGGCACTGGACCAGCAGGAGAAGGCTGTCGTATTGCTGGAAGAAGCCCTTTCTTTGTTTGAAGGGGAAGAACGGCTTGAGCTGCTTTTTGAACTCGCCGATGTCTATGACGACTACGAAGATTTTGATAAGGTCTTCGACTGCGTTAAAATGATCCTGGAAGAGGAGCCAAATAACGAAGAAGCACTCTATAAGATCTGCTTTTGGACTGATTTTACCGGGCGGAACGAAGAAAGTATCCGTCTTCATCAGCAGATCATTGATGAGTATCCCTACAACGAGCTGGCCTGGTTTAACCTCGCAGCTGCTTACCAGGGCCTGAAATTGTATGAAAAGGCAATCGATGCCTACCAGTATGCGATAACCATAGATGAGAAATTTGATTACGCTTACCGGAATATGGGGGATGCGTATATCCGCTTACGCAAATACAAAGAAGCCATTGAAGTACTTTTAAAAGTACATGAACTGGCAAAACCGGAGGATGTTATTTTTGAGGCGATCGGTCATTGTTATGACAGGATGAAGAATTTTGCCCAGGCAAGGTTTTATTACCGCAAGGCGTCGCACCTCAGGCAGGATGACAGTAAACTGTATTATAAAATCGCCTGTACTTATTTCAATGAAGGTCAATGGGAAAGTTGTGTGAAACAGCTTGACTCTGCGTTAAAGATTCACCGCAACCAGCCTGAGTATAACCTGCTGGTAGGTGAATGTAAAATGCAACTGGGTTTATTTAAGGAAGCTGCCCAGTACCTGTCCACGGTGGTTCGTATAAGGCCCCGCAACGCGACCGGCTGGGAAGCATTACTGCGCTGCCTGTTTAAAGGCGGATTCCTGGAAGAAGCTGCAGAGCAGACACAGGTGGCATTACGGGTAACAAATGAAAAGCCACTGTTTATCTACTATAATGCCGCCATTCTTTTTGGGCTGGGAAAAACAAAGGAAGCAATACTGCAACTGGAAAAAGCGATGCAGAAATCACCCCGTCAATTGAAAAAGTTTGTTGAACTCAATCCCTCTATCCTCCAAAATCAATTAGTGGTGGATGTATTGGCCAGGGCGAAACGGAAAAAGTCTACCTGATCAGTGGGGTAAAGGTGAAATGCCCGGTCAGAACTTCTCTGGTGATTCTTCCTTATTTTTGCGGCCATCCGGATCATATTCCCGGAATTAATATTACCAGTATGAATTTTAATTTGTCACAAATTCCGGAAAGGAAAGCAAAACCACGCCAGTCAGGTCTGACCATGGTGATGGATAAGGGCCTGAGTGTTGAAGAAGCAAAGAATTTCATGAGCGCTTCTCACCCGCATGTGGATATCGTAAAATTGGGTTTTGGTACATCGTTCGTTACTCCCAACCTGAAAGAGAAGCTGGAAGTATACCGGTCATATGATATCCCCGTCTATTTTGGCGGCACCCTGTTTGAGGCTTTTTTAATCCGGAACCAGTTTGATGATTATATTAAAGTTTGCAAGGAATTTGGTATTAGTTATATGGAGGTAAGCGATGGGTCGGTTACGATACCGCATGCTGAAAAGTGTGGCTATATTGAAAAACTGACTAAGCATGGAACCGTGCTGAGTGAAGTGGGAAGTAAAGATGCCGCCCATATCATTCCACCGTATAAATGGATCGAGCTGATGAAAGCCGAGCTGGAAGCCGGTTCCACCTATGTTATTGCGGAAGCCAGGGAAGCCGGAAACGTCGGTATTTACCGTGGCAGTGGCGAAGTGAGAGAAGGCCTGGTTCAGGAAATACTTACACAGATCCCAACCGAGAAAATCATCTGGGAAGCGCCACAGAAAGCACAGCAATTATACTTTATCGAACTGGTTGGCTGTAATGCCAATCTTGGCAATATCGCACCGGCAGAAGTCATTCCGCTGGAAGCCATGCGAATCGGTCTGCGGGGTGATACATTCAGTTTATACCTTGATAAAAAAGAAGCCTGATGCGGCTGTTCGGATTAATTGGTTATCCCCTGTCTCATTCTTTCTCCAAGAAATATTTTGATGAGAAGTTTGAAAAAGAAGGGTTGACCGGTTGCCGGTTTGAGAATTTCCCAATTCCTTCAGTTGATGATTTCCCCGGCCTTGTTAAGTCCAACCCTGGCCTGGAAGGATTAGCCGTAACTATTCCTTATAAGCAGGAAATCCTTCGTTATGTTAATGACAGAACCGGCATCCCGGTAGGATTGCCCGCATGCAACTGCTTAAAAATCCGGGATAAAAAAGTGCTGGGTTTCAATACGGATCATTCCGGTTTCCGGGATAGCCTAAAGCCCTTATTGAAAGAACAAGACAGGCAAGCCCTGGTATTGGGGAATGGGGGTGCCACTGCAGCCGTTGTCTTTGTATTAAAAGATTGGGGCATCGATTTTAAGATCGTCAGCAGGAGAACACATCACGGTTCTTCACTTACCTATAAAGATCTTGGCGAAAAAATAATAAAAGAATGCACGCTTATTATAAATACCACACCGGTGGGCATGTACCCGGGTATAGACGCCTGTCCCGAAATCCCTTATGAATTTATCTCCGGTCAACACCTGCTGTACGATCTGATCTATAATCCTGCTAAAACATTATTTCTTAAAAAAGGGGAGGAGCGGGGTGCCCGTACCAAGAATGGAGAAGAAATGCTGTCTCTCCAGGCTGAAGAGAACTGGCGGATATGGAACCAGTAACTAGTTTCTGAGGCGTGTTTTGGCTTCCGCTGGTATTGAAACGATCTTTCTTTTTTTATAATCAAAACAGATCATTCCGGTCCTGGCAACCGCTGCTAATTTTCTTTCTGCTGCTGTTTCTTTTTCCAGCTTATAGTAGAGGTCAAATCCAATCCTGGAAATTTCACCGGCCGCAACAGAAGCAATAACCCGGTCGCCATAAAATAATTCATGCTTAAATTCAATGGCTACATCGGCCATGATCATGCCGCAACCGGAAAAATTCATTTCGGTATAGCCAAGTTGATGGAGAAATTGCATTCTTACTTCATGGAGAATGGTTAGCAGCGTGTCATTGCCTACATGCCCTCCGTAATTAATATCGGTAATGCGGATCGGTACTTCGCAGGTAAAAAGAAAATTACCCGGTAATTCAATTTTTATTCTTGCCATCCGGTATGGTTTAGATTAAAATTAAGAAACGGTGAGAACGCGGACTAAAGATTATTATCCTGCAATGATTTGAGAAGGCTGAGGATATCCATAAAATTACCGGGAGAATGCCCAGTTGACGGGCTGGCAATTTTTTCGCGCCACTTTTTCATTTGCTTCAGGCAATCGTCATCCTGATCTTCCCCGGAAACACAGCAAACCAGGTCACCTAATTTCTTTGACATCCTGATGATATTGCCATCAGGGGTCATCAGCATGATATAACGATTGGCAAGGGTTTCTTCCAGGATAGGTTCTTCCGGGTAGTAGTCTTCTATGTTCAGACCGCGGGTGGTTCCGCTCGGTGTATTATCAGGTACAAAATAGAAGTCTGAGACATTCTTTATTTTGGATCTTGCAGGAACATCCAGGGAAGCATATGTTTTTTTGCTGGCTTCCAGGGCTGCATCATTGCGGGCATCGTCGGTATTCACGACCTTATCACCAGGAGATGATACGGTTTCGCGGGGAATAACCGGCACCCGGGTGGTTTCAGGAGATGGATTGTTTTCCGTTTGTTTTATCTGCTCTTTTATAGCAATATCATCGTCACTTGCCTTGTTATTCTTATTAAGCAACTGCATGGCGCCCCAGGCAAGAAACCCTATTACAGCTGCAGAGGCAGCATAACGGACCAGGGGGGAAAGCCTCCTGTGTTCTGGTATGGCCGCTTCCTGTTCTGCATCCAGTGAATTCTTTATTCTTTGCCAGGCCGCAGCAGGCGGCGATACCTGGAGGTCATGCAGGCGGTTAGGGAATTCGTATTCCAATTCAGATTCATCAAGTTCGGCGGCAATCTTCTCCCAGACCCCGGCAGGAGGAGTGACTTGATAGTTATACATTTTATGTTGAACTCCGCTCATGATTTTGTTCTTGCGCCACGTTGCTGATCAATAAATCTTTTTACCATTCCCTGCAGTATCACTTTGGCTCTTGATAATTGCGATTTACTGGTTCCTTCACTGATGCCCAGCATATCGGCAATCTCTTTGTGGGTATATCCCTCTACCACGTACATATTAAATACAGTCCTGTAGCCGGGTGAAAGCTCCTGTACCAGCGCCAGGATATCTTTTTCTGCCAGTTCATCCAACACAGAAGTATATTTTCCTTCAATGGTGTTTTCTTCTTTTTCGGTTACCGGCATCAGGTAACGTTTCCGGCGAAAGTGCTCAATGGCGGTATTTACGAATATGCGGCGCACCCATCCTTCAAACGAACCTTCACTCCGGAAGCTGTCCATTTTTTTAAAGACCTTAATAAAACCTTCCTGCAAAATATCTTCAGCTTCTTCAGCATTCCCCGCATACCGGAGACATACAGCATACATCCGGGGAGAAAAACGGCGGTATAATTCTTCCTGCATACGCCGGTTTCCTTGCAGGCACCCGGTAATTAAGTCGTTTTCCGTAATATTTTGGTTGCGTTCAGGTGTCAAAATCAGTGGTTTGTTTCTAATTTATTCAAAAATGCTACCAGTTTTGCGGTGGCCCTTGCCCGGTGGCTGTATCTGGCCTTTTCAGCCAGGCTCATTTCTGCAAAAGTTTTGTTACTTCCGTCAGGGATAAATACGGGATCGTAGCCAAAACCGTTATCACCTCTTCGGGTATCAATGATCCTTCCTGTACAAATCCCTTCAAATGCGGTTTCATGATCATTAATAATTACTGAAATCACCGTTCTGAACCGGGCTGTCTTGTCAGGTTTATCCGCCAAATTACTCAAAAGCTTTTCAATGTTTGCATCAAAGGAACGGTTCTCACCGGCATACCGTGCACTTTTTACTCCAGGTTCCCCCTGCAAGGCGGTTACTTCAAGTCCCGTGTCTTCACTAAAACAAGGGGTCCCGGTCATTTTATATATGGTTTTTGATTTAACAGAGGCATTTTCTTCCATGGAGTCATAGGGCTCGGGTATATCAATTTCAATCCCCGCTTCCTTTAGTGTAATGACGTGGATGCTATCGGTTAGAAGGGCGCGGATCTCATCAACCTTATGTTGGTTATTGGTAGCGAAAATCAATTTCATTTGGTCAAGATAGAAAAAGGAGATTAGATATTAAAAATGCGTTTAAGGCAAATCCATAATTTACTTTTCAGCAGTTTGTCATTTCCCAGATTTTTAAGCGAAGGAGAATAGAGGAAAGAATTATCGTGGAATGCTTGTACCTGGAAATAAGGGAAGTTCATCGGCAAACCAAATGTTGCCGGGTCAATGCCAAACAAAAGAACTTTCCTGCTTTTGAAATGGGTAAGCAATTCTTTGTAGGGCATATCTTTGTAATTATTCCGGTTAACAATGCCTACATCATCCAGGCTCAACCGGCAGGCTCCGAGTATCTCAGTCAGAAAATGAAGATCCTCGTCAGGCAGGTGGACCAGCTTATCGTGATCCACGACCACAAGTATGTTTCTTTGATTACTGCCTAAGGATTTCCACCCCTGAACGGTTTGTATTTTCAAAGCCACTTCGCCCTCTTTTTTTTCCACTGGTTCCGGAATAATGGCTTCCTTAGTTTTCACGTTTTCCCCCACCAGGAAATTCCTGTATAAATCAGCCACTACCGAAGCGGGTAATTCAATGTTATTCAAATCCATAGGTGAGTGAATAATTAGACTAATGACTGTTAGTTTTTTTTTGTTTCTTTGACGTTTCAAAAATAAACTTTTATGATTGCAGCTATGGATATTTTGACAAGAAAGGCAGAACGGAGCAAATTACAGGACCTGAATCTTGATAATCTTCCATTTGGCAAGTATTTCACCGATCATATGCTGGAAGCGGATTATGAGAACGGGGAGTGGAAAAATATCGAAATAAAGCCTTACCAGCCCCTGCTGCTGAGTCCATCTGTCGCTGCATTGCATTACGGCCAGGCTATATTTGAAGGCATAAAGGCCTATAAGGACAGCAAAGGGAATGCGTTTATCTTCCGCCCGCAGGACAATTTCAAACGATTCAATATTTCAGCGGAACGCATGCAAATGCCACCTGTACCCGAAGAGTTATTTATGGAAGGCATGCGGCGGTTAGTTGAGTTGGATAAAAACTGGATACCGTCCAGGGAAGATCATTCCTTGTATATACGCCCTTTCATGTTTTCGTCTGATGAGCTGATTGGCGTGCGCCCGTCAGAGTCATATAAATTCATGATTATTTTAAGCCCGACAGGACCTTATTATAACGCCCCCATGCGGATTTATGTAGAAGAAAATTACGTGAGGGCCGTTCCCGGTGGTGTGGGTTATGCAAAGGCCGCAGGCAATTACGGGGCTGCCATGTATGCCACCGCGCAAGCCAAGAAAAAAGGGTACGACCAGGTCCTGTGGACTGATGCTTATGAACATAAATATGTGCAGGAGATCGGCACCATGAATGTATTCTTCATTATCGGTAATAAAGCAGTTACTCCTGACCTGAGCCATGGAACTATCCTGGATGGCGTTACCCGCCAAAGCACGATTACGCTGTTACATGAAATGGGTTTTGAAGTGGAAGAGAGGCCGCTGAATATTGACGACATCATCGATGCTTACAAAGCAGGTTTATTATACGAGGTTTTTGGGACAGGTACCGCAGCCACAATTTCCCTGATAAAAGAACTGCGGTACAAGGATTTTGTGATGCAGTTCGAGGTAGACAACTGGAAAACAGCCCCTACCGTTAAAAAGTGGCTGGCGGATATCCGGGAAGGCAGGAGAGAGGATAAGTACAACTGGATGTCAAAAGTTTAAGCCCTGATTTTTAAGGAGTTCAGTTCATCAACCTGGTCATGTTAACCTAGGGGGAGACTTTTATCCCCAAATGCTTCAAAATCAGAAAAATCAACCCTTATTTTTTTGGTGATTACCCCATCCGCCTTTACCTTTGCCCTCCCAAAAATAAAGGTCAAGAATGCCTACAATTCAACAGTTAGTACGAAAAGGAAGAGAAATTATCAGGGCCAAAAGTAAGTCAAGGGCTTTGGATCAGTGTCCGCAGCGCCGTGGTGTATGTACCAGGGTTTACACAACTACCCCCAAAAAACCTAACTCTGCCCTCCGTAAAGTGGCGAAGGTTCGTTTAACCAATAAAATTGAGGTGATCGCTTATATCCCGGGTGAAGGTCATAACCTGCAGGAACACTCCATTGTCCTGATCCGTGGTGGCCGGGTAAAAGATTTACCAGGTGTCCGTTATCACATTGTACGGGGTTCACTTGATACAGCGGGTGTAAAAGACCGTAAGAAGAGCCGTTCCAAATACGGAACCAAAAAAGAAAAAGCTAAAAAATAATCTAATAAGTAAATCAAGGATTAAGTCATGCGGAAAGCACAAGCAAAGAAACTCCCCTTATCACCAGACCCCAAATTCAATGACAAACTGGTTACCCGATTTGTCAATAACCTGATGTGGCAGGGTAAGAAGAGCGGAGCCTACAACATTTTCTATGATGCGCTGGACAAGGTTGCCAAACAAACCAGTGAAGATGGATACGAGGTTTGGAAAAGAGCTTTGGTAAATGTAACCCCTGCTGTCGAAGTTCGCAGCCGTCGTATTGGTGGCGCTACTTTCCAGATCCCTGCGGAGGTTCGCCCTGACAGGAAGATCTCATTAAGCATGAAATGGCTGATCCGCTATAGCCGGGACAGGAACGGTCGCAGTATGTCTGATAAACTGGCTGGCGAAATTGTAGCTGCCAGCAAAGGTGAAGGTGCTGCATTTAAAAAGAAAGAAGATACCCACCGGATGGCTGAAGCCAACAAAGCTTTCGCACATTTCAGGGTATAAAAGATACAAGAACACACTTCCAAGGAACCATCCCGAATTCGGGGTGGTTTTTTTATGCCACTAACGGGGCAGTAAGGCATAGCTCCTGTTAAACAAGGCGCGTGGTTTGATACGGCTGACGAAAAATGTTTAGTTTCATTACCAGGAATACTCACAGCCCTAAATTCACCCGCATGTCTAAATATATATGCCTGTTCTGCGTCGTTGTCGCTGTTATCAGTTGTTCAGTCACGAAGAATAATACGAAGGAAAGCTGGATATCTTTATTTGATGGTGAATCGCTCGCCGGCTGGAGAGTAGGCGCCAATGCCGGAACATTTTCGGTTAAAGACGGGGCTATCAGGGTCAATGGACATGTGGCCCACCTGTACTATGATGGACCGGTGCAGGAACATTCGTTTAAGAATTTTGAATTTAAGGCCGATGTGATGACCACCGCGGGCTCGAATTCAGGAATTTATTTTCATACGCTATTCCAGGAAAGCTCCTGGCCCCGGAAAGGATACGAGGTGCAGGTGAATAATTCGCATACAGACTGGCGAAGGACGGGTAGTCTATGGGGGATCGCTGATATAAAGGAAGTACATGTCAAAGATGGCGAGTGGTTCACAGAACAAATAACCGTGATCGGGAAAAGGATAACGGTGAAGATTAATGACCAGGTCGTAGTTGATTATACCGAACCCCCGGGTGTAAAAAGAGAAGAAGGAATGACCGGGAGGTTGCTCTCCCGCGGCACATTTGCTTTACAGGGTCATGATCCCCAAAGCACAGTGTTCTATAAGAAAATCATGGTGAAAGCGTTGCCCGATTAATTGCACCAGGTCTTAGCCTGGTGCAATGTTTAAGGCATCCGGTCCGGCGACAAAGCTGCCTTTTTATCGCTTCATCCAGGTTTCAACAATATACTTTCCCAGGGATGTACCCATTACCAGTGCGGTTTCATTGTCGGTACGGAAATGAATGCCTGCGTAAAATCTTGAATCTGCACAATCTTTTGCCAGTTGCTGAAACTGTTTCGCATCGGCAGGGAAAAAGTATTCCAGCACAGCTGCTGAAGTGGCAGCACCAGCAGCATGACCGGATGGATAGCCGGGGAACGGGGGTGTTGATATCAACGGAGTATAAGTTGTATCATATTGGTTTGGCCTGATTCCCCAGTAGGCATATTTCGCATCCATAATCGCAATGGCTGCATCGTGATAGGCGGTGGTCAATACCGTGTATATGCGGGCAACTGCCGGTGCATCGTCGCTCATACGGTATTCAAACATTTTCTGGCCTGCGAGTTCCGTCCATGATTCCCCGGTACTTGCCCAGTAATAGGCAAGCGCCCGGGATTTGAAGGTTTGTTTGAAGTTTTTCATTTCCTTCATCTCATTTTCAAAATCGGGGGGAGGTCCCGGCCTGAACTGGTCAGCAGAACGGATGACGATTGGCACATATGAAACAAGCGTAATGCCCATCGGGTAAGTACCAGTCCATTTCTTTGGATCCTTGTTCATTTTACCATCCCAAACGGTGGCCGATCCGTCTTTTTTTGCTTTTGCTATGATTTCCATCGCGACTTCCTGTCCCAGTTTCCAGCCTGCTTCAACATCACTGGGAAATTGTACGCCGGCATCGATGCGTGACTGAGATGCGGCATGAGCCATTTGTAAAATCGAATCAGCTTTCTCGGGGAAAAAATAGGCAAGCACATAGGCAGCCGCTGCGGAGGTTACAGAATGCTCACAGGGATAAGAATAAGTTAGCGGGGCATTTACCAGCGCTTTGAGCTGCGGCCTTGTTCTTTTATATTTTAACTTTTCTTTCCAGGCTAATATGGTCGCATCGTACATAGCAATATTCATCCACGCTCCGGGCATGCGAAGCTGAACTTCCATCTTCTGGGCGATCAGCCCTGGAATGATCTGGTTCCAGCGATAGGCAGGCGCTCCCGCATCCCAATATTTTATCGCTGCGCGTTTTTTTTCGTCCAACTTTCCCATTCGCTCTTCTATAGTTTTCAATTCGGTTTTGGATTGTGCTGCAGCAGGCGGAGCAGCTATTTTTATTTGCTGTGGGTTATCCAACAGCCATGTGTTCCAGCCAGCTGCTTCATAATTGGGTGCCTGGGGCATTTCACCCGTTTGAGCTGTTCCGGCTATTGTTAAAACGGTAATTGCAATCGAAAGAGTAATCTGTTTCATGGTAATAGTTTGATTTAGTATTTTTAGAAGTGTTGCTTAATTTCCGGGTTAATCACCTGTCATCCCGGTACAAGAATATTTAAATAAGTAAAACACCGGTAGCCACAGTCAATAAACAGCAGCTTACCGTATACGAACGGCTGGGATTGTGCCGGCGGAAGCGTAGCGTTATTACATAAACAGGGAGTGTGATTGTGTGAAGATTCAATGATGGTGAGAGCAATAACAATCCGACAACCTGTTCACCAGGCAATACGCATTATACTGGTTGACCTTTTCAGGTAATTCATTTACTCCCACGTCAATTCTATAGACTGCAAAACGATTCGGAAAAGATTTGCCGATCTTTATCATTACAAGTAAAAAGATGCAATTATTGTCGGACAAAAGATTGATCAAATTTTATTTAGGGCTGGCGCTTGGCTATTTTTTCCTGGGGGTGTTGAACACCCATGGAACTTATCCCGGCAGGATTTTTCCACTAGTGTTCAATAATCTTTGGGCAGTTGTTTATCTTACTGTTCTCAATTTTATTCTTTTCGAATACAGCGTTCCTTTTGTCCTGCGAAAAAGAAAACTTATTATCTACAATATATTTCCCGGCCTACTGCTGTTGTTGATTCATTTACTGTTCTATTCTTACGGTGCTTATGGCTGGCGGTTACTGGGAATACAGTTACAGGTGTATAGCCCGTTAAAGTCCTTCACTACCCGGGAGCTGGCTCTTCAAAATCAAATGGCTTACAGTGCTGGATCCGTTTTCTTTTTTGGTGTTATCAGGCATATTTATAATTACATAAAACTAAAACGCGTAGAACAACAGTTGCGTATTGAAAAGCAGGCTGCCGAACTGAATTACCTCCGCTCGCAAACTAACCCCCATTTTTTATTCAATACGCTGAACAATATCTATTCGCTGGCGCGGGATAAGTCTGAACTCGCGCCGGAATCTATTTTGCGGTTATCGAAAATCTTACGCTATATGCTCTACGAAGCCGCGGGTACTTACATCGCTATCGAGCAGGAACTGAAGATCATCAGTGATTATATTGCCCTTGAAAAATTGCGGTACGACGAGTCCTTGCGCATCAATTTTAATTATGATATTGAGGACATGAAACAAGCCTTGCCCCCGCTGTTGCTGATCCCCTTAGTGGAAAATGCATTTAAGCATGGCGTTTCGGAAACCCGGTCCCAGCCATTTGTTGACATCCATCTTTCGGTAAACCAGCGGAAGCTGGCGTTTATTGTAAAAAATTCGGTTGAGTCATCTGCCGTTGAAAAGAGTGTGAAAGAAAATATTGGCCTCTCCAACCTCCGCCGGCAGCTCGAACTACTCTATTCAGATTTCAACCTCTCCGTTCAGCAGGGTGGGGCAGTATTTACAGCTATTTTGAAAATTAATCTTTCCAGTCATGTCTAACATAAAGTGCATTATCGTGGAAGATGAACCACTGGCCGTAAAGGTATTGTCAGATTATATTTCCCAGGTGCCATTCCTCCAATTACAAGGAACATTCAAAGATGCTATCCTGGCCACAGATTTCCTGCGGGATAATAACACCGACCTGATTTTTTTAGATATCCACCTGCCCCGGTTAAAAGGCATGGCCTTTTTAAGAACGCTCACACATCCGCCGGCGGTCATCGTCACCACTGCTTATCATCAATACGCCGTCGAGGGGTTCAATCTCAACGTGACGGATTACCTGCTGAAGCCATTTGAGTTTGAACGCTTCCTGGTTGCGGTTACAAAAATCAAAACAACCCAAACAGAAAAACAGGCACCGGTAGAAAGCCAGGAGACAAAAGATTATTTATTTCTGACTGTGCAAAAAAAGAAGGTTAAAATTCTATTCTCCGACATCGTTTATATCGAAAGCCAGCGGGAATACATCCGGATCGTGACGACCAAAAAGGAGTTCCTGCCAAAAATGAGCACACATGAGATAGAGGATCTTTTGCCGGCGAAACTCTTCAAACGCATCCACCGGTCCTTTATCGTTTCGGTGAGCAAGATAGAATCCTTTACAGCGGAAATGGTGGAGGTGAATGGCGTGTCTATTCCGATAGGCAGGGGGTACCGGGATATCATAGACGGACTGTAGCATTTTATAATTCCTTTGTTTTGTCCAACTTGTGTAAAAGGGATGCAAAGGAAAGGAATAGATAAAAGGAGTGTTTATTTATTTTCCCATTATATGCCAGCCGGAAAGGAATCAGGGATCATTTAGTCCCTTACCCCTGAGAATTCGTTGCACACATTTTTCAACTCTCGACACCCGGGTTTTGGATTGTTTGGGTGCAGCAAAATGCAGCAGGTATCCTCTTTGCCGTCCCGGCGTCAGGGAATTAAAAGCAGTTTTCAGGGCAGGGTTTTTAGCT
The DNA here is from genome assembly GCA_025449935.1 of Chitinophagaceae bacterium. Taxonomy (GTDB): domain Bacteria; phylum Bacteroidota; class Bacteroidia; order Chitinophagales; family Chitinophagaceae; genus JJ008. The sequence continues at coordinate 92,464 of JANWIJ010000006.1, read as the reverse complement.
AATTTATTTTGAAACTCCTCCGGCATGATGAATGCCGTGGTTTTTTTTAATTTCACTTTCAATCCGGCTTTTTCCACTTCAATCGCCTCATATATATAAGCTTTCAAAGCAGCCTTCATCTTAACTATTTGCCGGGTATTGGTGAATCGTACCTGGCGACCCGCCTGCACATTCTTCGTTTGTTGCACCAGGATGCCATGTGCATCATTTAGCAAGGCTCCTTTGAAAAATAAAAGCGCACAGTAATCTTTAAACACGTGTATCAAAAGGATGTTCGCCTGCTGAAACATGTAACAGGGAACACCCCATTTTAATTCTTCGGTCAGCCCGCAGTCAAGCACGATCATTCTCAATTGTTCCAGTTCCTTCTGCCACTTTATAGATTTGCTAAAATAAAAATCAACGGCAGGATTTATTTCACGCTGTGTCACGGCATATTATTTTTTCAGACCCTCAGCGAGCCGCGGAAGCCCCGGGCGGCATAATAGGATTCAGCACCGTTGTGATATACAAAGACAGTATTGTAGCGGCGGTCACAAAAAAGTGCGCCACCGAGTTTCCGGATATCAGGAGGTGTGATTATCCAGCTCGATGTTTTGGTATCGAATTTTCCCAATTGCTGCAGCTCCCGGTATTGCGATTCAGTTAAAAGGTCAATGCCCATATCAGCTGCCATCTCCATAGCGCTATTTCCCGGTTTATGTTCCTTTCTTGCCTCCAGCGCCTCATGATCATAACAAACACTTCTGCGGTCTTTTGGACTTTCACCTGAACAATCATAAAAAATATATTCGCCCGTCTTTTTATCATGGCCCACCACATCCGGTTCACCACCGGTTTCTTCCATTTCACGGAGCGACCAAAGTTTTCCGGCGTTGGCTTCCAGTTTCGCTTCCACCTTCGCCCATTCAAGACCTTTATGGCGGTTCGTGTTTTTCCCGAAACGGGCACTTAATGTTTTGAGCAGTTCTTCACGTTGTTCTGGAGACAATTCGTTTTTAGTGCCTTTGATTTTACTCATACGTTTTATACTTGGTTACGCAATGTGAGTTTCTATATTGGCGGTTAATTTCTCCGCCTCTGCTGTAAACCTTCATCAGCTTTAAAAACCTTAACTGTTTCAAAAAATTCAGTGATTCAAACTTATCGTCCATTCCAGGAAAGTTTCTGAGACCTGGATAAATTCTATCCCAGCTTTTTCTTCAAATTATTATTAATCGCTTCCAGGAACTCTTCCGTGTATAAGAAGTGTTCTCCATGTTTTACTTTATTGCCATGAATACATACCGCCAGATCCTTGGTCATCTTACCTTCTTCTACGGTTTCAATACAAACTGCTTCCAGTCTATTGCAGAAATCGACCAGGGGCTGGTTGCTGTCCAGTTTTCCCCGGAAAGCCAGGCCCCTCGTCCAGGCAAAAATGCTGGCGATTGGATTGGTTGAAGTTGGTTTCCCGGCCTGGTGGTCACGGTAATGCCTGGTTACGGTGCCGTGTGCAGCTTCAGCTTCCATGGTTTTTCCATCCGGGGTAATGAGAACAGAAGTCATCAGGCCCAGTGAACCAAAACCCTGTGCCACAGTATCACTTTGTACATCACCGTCATAATTTTTGCAGGCCCAAACAAAATTGCCGTTCCATTTCAGGGCACTGGCCACCATGTCATCTATCAGGCGGTGTTCATACACAATGCCTGCAGCGTCAAATGCCGTCTTAAATTCCTGCTGAAAAATTTGTTCAAAGATGTCTTTGAAGCGACCATCGTATTTTTTTAGGATGGTATTCTTGGTGGAAAGATATAAGGGCCATTTCTTACTCAGCGCCATATTGAAACAGCTCCTGGCAAAACCCATGATGCTTTCATCGGTGTTATACATGCTCATCGCCACACCATCTCCTTTAAAGTTGAAGACTTCAAATACCTGCGGCTCACCTCCTCCTTCGGGAGTAAAGGTCATGGTCAGCTTTCCTTTTCCCTTTATTACGGTATCCGTTGCCCGGTACTGGTCGCCAAAAGCATGGCGGCCCACGATAATAGGAGCGGTCCAGTTTGTTACAAGCCGGGGAACATTGCTGATAACGATCGGCTCCCGGAAAACGGTTCCGTCTAAAATATTACGAATAGTGCCATTGGGGCTCTTCCACATTTGTTTCAGGTTAAATTCTTTTACCCGGGCTTCATCGGGTGTAATGGTGGCACATTTGATGCCCACCCCGTACTGTTTGAGGGCATTGGCCGCATCAACAGTCACCTGGTCGTCTGTCTGGTCACGGTATTCAACTCCCAGGTCAAAATATTTAATATCCACATCCACATAGGGCAGGATCAGTTTGTCTTTGATAAATTTCCAGATAATCCGTGTCATCTCATCTCCATCCAGTTCTACCACCGGGTTAGCTACTTTGATCTTTTGGGCCATAAAAAACAGTTTTTTAAGTTTTATAGAAGCCTGATTAACAGGGTGGCAAATCTACAATCATTATCGGAAACTGCGGGCTGGAGCTGAAAAATTTACAGGTAATCAGCGGTTTACAACGAGACTTTTTGCACAATTGACCCGAATCAATATAAAAAGCTGTAACTTAAGATTAAGGGTATGGAAGCGTTAGCCTCATTCAGGGAATATCTTAACAAGTTCGCCGACCTCACCGAAAGTGAATTTAACCTGCATTTACTGCCTGTTTGTAAGGTAAGGCGGTATGGGAAGAAAGAAGTATTGACGAAGGAAGGTGAGGTGGAGAACAATTTTAATTATATCGCAAAGGGTCTTATCCGAAAATATTACCGCAAAGGAAATCATGAGATCAACACGCAGATTTCCATGGAAGGCCATTTAATAGTCAGCCAGGAATCTTTTCATAGCCGCCAACCCTCCGAATATTTTGTTGAAACCATAGAACCCAGTACCGTTGTTTCCATTACGCATGATGATCTCGAAAAAGTATATTCCTCTTCGCACCGGATGGAACACCTGGCCCGTTTACTGATTACCTATGCAATGGTTATAAAAGACAGGTGGCAAATGCAGCTGGTAAAAATGACACCCCGGGAAAGGTTTCTGAATTTCGTTACCAAAAACCCGGAGCTGATGCAACGGGTACCACAAAAATTTTTAGCTTCTTACCTTAATATCAAACCAGAAACCTTCAGCCGGTTCAAGCATTTGCTTCGGCCCCACAGCAAAAGCAGCGCTACACATTAACCACCAGCACGGGGATCTTCAGTTCATGCCTTACGCTCCCAATTGTTTGCCCGTACAGCAAATCTTTTATACCACTGTGTCCGTGTGCGCCGATCACGAGCATGTCCGCATTATTCTCTTTTACCAGCCTTACAATTTCTTTTGCCCTGTCATCAAAACCAAGCAGGCCAATTGCGGGAATGTTTTTATCAGCCAGTTGTTGTACATAGGTATTGATATGTTCCTGGTCCTTCCGGGTTTCCAGGTCATTGGTTTCCTTTCCCATGAGCCGGGTGGCGGCACTTTCTACCACGTGAATGAGTATATAGGAAGAATTCGCATTTCCCTGGCCGATGGCGTGGTTGATCAGTTTCAGGTCATTTTTACTAAAGTCCAATGCGATAGCGATCCTTTCATAAAGAGGCACGGTTATTTGCTTCAGTTCCGCAGCTTCCGGGTGCAGCTGTACCGGCGGAGGTTCTGCTTTCTTACGTTTCATCGGGTAAACGATTGCCACCACCAGCAGGCCAACATAAAAAAGCCCCGCAAGTATTATTACAACCTTCCATATCATATTCCCCGGTGAAGCAAAAAATGAACTGGCCTGGCCAAACACCATGCTGATATTAAGATAAACAAGGACAGCGGCGATCAGCGATGCCAGGAAAATAACAAAGGGTTTGATAACAAATTTACCCATTGTTTTCTTGTCGCTGGTGAAATGTATCAACGGAATAATAGCAAAACCGAGTTGAAGGCTCAGGATTACCTGGCTTAATATTAACAGACTGTCAATATTTTCTTCTCCATTGATCAGGATCACAATCACAGCGGGTATGATAGCGATCAACCGGGTCAGCAGCCGGCGGATCCATGGGGCGATCCGGAGTTTGAGATAGCCCTCCATCACTATCTGGCCAGCCAATGTTCCGGTAATGGTGGAACTTTGTCCCGAGGCGATTAAGGCCACGGCAAAAAGGATCGGGGCCAGCTGTGTTCCCAGCATCGGTGCCAGTAACTCATGTGCCTGTTTTATTTCAGCTACATCGGTTCTCCCGGTTTTAAAAAAAACAGTGGCCGCCAGAATCAAAATGGCAGCATTAACAAAGAAAGCAAGATTCAAAGCGATGGCACTGTCAATAAAATTAAGTTTCAATGCTTTTTTTATCCCCGCATCATCCCGTTTTATTTTCCTGGTTTGAACTAAGGCTGAGTGGAGATAAAGGTTATGCGGCATTACAGTAGCCCCGATAATCCCGATAGCGATATACAGAGCCGTATTATCCATTGCACGCGGCACAAACCCTTTCACTACTTCGCCCAGGTCTGGTTTGGCCAGGATAATCTCAATCAGGAATGATAAACCGATAACCGCTACCAGTGCAATAATAAAAGCTTCCATTTTTCGCATGCCCAGCCGTTGCAGGAGCAGGAAGAGAAAGGTGTCGAGTACGGTAATTGAAACACCCCAGATAAGGGGCAACCCGGTCAGCAACTGGATACCGATGGCCATACCTAATATTTCGGCGAGATCAGTAGCGGCAATCGCAATTTCAGCCAGGCCATAGAGGGCATAATTGATATAGCGTGGATATGTTTCCCGGTTTGCCTGGGCAAGGTCTCTTCCGCGCACAATACCCAGCCTCGCCGACAGGCTTTGCAATAACAGGGCCATCAGGTTACTCATTAAAAGTACCCAGATCAGTTTATACCCAAACTGGCTGCCCCCGGCGAGATCGGTTGCCCAGTTCCCCGGATCCATATACCCGACACTGACAAGATACGCAGGTCCGAAAAAGGAGAGGATCCTTCTCCATCCTTTCCGCTTACTGCTGGTGGTGTCAACACTCTGGTGCACCTCGCTTAAAGAAGCATAGTTATATTTATTATGATCCATATTTCACAAAAATGTTTTTTGCGAGCTGCCCGCTGATGTTGAAGGCTGCCTGCTGGCGGATTTTTATTTCCATGGAATGATCAAACTCAAATTTCTTCCTGATTTCCAGTTTTGTCCCGATCGAAATCTTTTTATGTTCCAGCAATTCAAGTATCTCGCTCGACTGGTCACTCACACTGCTCACGGTGGCGGGTGTATTTACCGGGAGGTCCGTCAGGCAGATCTTTTTGGTGGTTTCTATTTTCCCGTTGGCATCAGGAATGGGATCCCCGTGCGGGTCCACCCGGGGAAAACCAAGGTATTCATCTAATTTATCAACGAGTTTTTTGTTGCTGACATGCTCCAGGTCTTCCGCCACTTCGTGAACTTCATCCCAGCTAAATTTTAATTTTTCCGCCAGGAAATACTCCCACAGGCGGTGACGGCGGATAATGCCAAGGGCTACCTTATTCCCGTCGTTTGTCAGCCGGAAGCCCTGGTAGGGTTGGTAATTCACCAGTTTTTTGGCTTTCAGCTTCTTCATCATATCAGTAATGGAAGCCGGTTTGGTATTTAATTCATTCGCCAGTTCATTCGTAGTAACTGTTCCATCCTGCTTTTGCAGGTGAAAGATCGCTTTGATGTGATTTTCTTCGCTGGTCGAATAATTCAGCATGGCTAAAAATATTTTTAGACAAAACTAAATAATTTCAGCGTACCGGCAAACAGGAATATTGACCATATTTCCGAAATCGCTACTTTCGGTCCATCAATTATGCATATGAAGATTTTCCGGAAAGCAGGATGGATGCTGCTGGTGGTTGCGCTGGCAGCCGGCTGCGGTAAAAAGAAAAAAGTTTCTCTTTCCGGTGATGAACTGGTGGAAGTATCGGATCTTATTGCATTCTTCCCGCCGGCAACACTTCCCTACCAGGTAAATGATACGTTGCTGCGGAAAAAAGAAAAAGATTCATTGCTGATCAGCTATAATAATTTTGCAAGATTTATCCCGGATTCTGTCATTAAAAAACTTTTCGGAAAGAATACAAACCCGAAGATTTACGCGGATGGGAAGGTAGTGGTGCCGGGAGGTGAAACCTACCTGTTTGCGAGAACCGTCAACACCAACAAGAAGAATTTTTTGATCCTGGCATTTGACAAAAGCGAAAAGTTCATGGCACTCATGACGGTCCTTCAACCCGACCTGGCAGTTTCCACGGCACAGTCTTTTTCCATGGACAGGAAATATACCATCAACAAAACAATTACACGCAAGAATCCCGACGGGACGGTGAGTGAAGGGAAAGATGTATACGTATTAAACGGGGACAGCAGGAGCTTCCTGCTTATTATGACAGATGCGCTGGATGAAAAAGTTACGGAACTGATCAACCCTATCGATACCCTGCCGGCAAAGCATAAATATTCCGCTGATTACAGCAATGGAAAGATGAACCTTGTTTCTATCCGGGACGGCCGCAAAAGCGACCGGTTAACATTCTTTATTCATATTGAAAAAAATAAAGGAGAATGTACCGGGGAGCTGAAGGGGGAGGCCCTTTTCCGGAAGCCAAATCTTGCAGAATACCGGGAGGACGGGGATCCATGTGTATTGCAATTTATTTTTTCATCTTCTGCTGTCTCCCTGAAAGAAATAGAAGGCTGCGGTTCCCGCCGCGGATTAACATGTACACTGGATGGAAGTTTGGCGAGGAAAAAAAATGTAAAACCTGCCCGGAAGTCCGCAAATAAATAAAGGCCCTGTTTCTCTAGCATAGTATTTTTTCAACAGCCTGTGAATAACAGCATCTTCTTTATCTGGAGCCCCCCTTCTTTTCAGGATTTCCGACTATATTGCAGCTTCGTGTAAAATAAACACATCATGAATTTTTCATCTTTTTCTGTTCCGTATCCTATTGAAGAACGTTATGCTAAGAAGATCGCGTACTTCTCTATGGAATTTGCTACCCACCAGCCACTCAAAATCTATAGCGGGGGCCTTGGTTTCCTGGCCGGTTCACATTTACGAAGCGCCTACGAGTTAAAACAAAATCTGATTGGAGTTGGAATTTTGTGGAAGTACGGGTATTATGACCAGGAACGTAACCAGGACCAGACGCTGGATGTTGCCTGGAATGAGAAGCAGTTCAGTTTTTTGGAGGATACCGGAATTAAGTTCCAGATCACGGTTCATGAACACCCGGTATGGGTAAAAGTTTTTTACCTGAATCCTGAAACGTTTAAGACTGCCCCGTTATTCTTATTGTCGACAGATGTTCCCGAGAACGATTATGTTTCGCAGACGATCACACACCGGCTCTATGACGCAAACGTGGCGACCAAAGTGGCGCAGTTTATCCTGCTGGGTGTCGGCGGCGCCAAACTGATGGATGTGCTTGGCTTTAACCCGGAGCTCTATCACCTGAATGAAGCTCATGGATTGTCGGCTGCTTTCTATTTATATAATAAGTATAAAAATAATATTGAAGAAGTAAGAAAAAGGCTGGTTTTTACCACGCATACACCGGAAGAAGCCGGGAATGAAAAGCATGATATTTATTTATGTCATAAGATGAGTTATTTCTGCGGGCTCACGGTAGACGAGGTGAAAACGCTCACGGGTATGCAAAGCGATCAGTTCAATCATTCATTGGCGGCATTACGTTTTGCCAGGCTGGCCAACGGCGTTTCACAATTACATGGAAAGGTATCCAGGGCCATGTGGGAGAAATATGACAATATCTGCCCGATCATTTCCATTACCAATGCACAGAACTGGAAATATTGGGCCGATAAACAATTATACCGCTTTATGGAAGCCGGGGACGATTATGGAATTGATGACCGGAAAAAATACCTCAAGAAAAGGGCTTTTGAGATCGTTGCCGATCAAACCGGGAAGATATTCAACCCGGAGGTGTTTACGATTGTATGGGCAAGACGGTTTGCCGGTTACAAAAGAGCCGGATTAATTACTACCGATGAGGAAAGTTTTGAAAAACTGGTAAGCGATACAAAATACCCCGTACAGATCATCTGGGCCGGTAAACCTTACCCCGTAGATCACCCGGCTATCAGCGAATTCAATCAGCTTGTACATTTGAGCAAACAGTATAAAAATGTCTCGGTACTGATCGGGTATGAACTGGGTTTATCCAAGAGAATGAAACAGGCGGCTGATTGCTGGTTGAACAACCCGAGGGTTCCCCGCGAAGCATCAGGAACAAGCGGCATGACAGCTGCGATGAATGGCGCCATAAATTTCTCTACAGACGATGGCTGGATCCCGGAATTTATTAACCATGGGCACAATGGATTCGTGGTACCCAAAGTTGATTATGCTGCTATGGCAACTCATGAACAGGATTTATATGATTTGAACAAATTATATGAAATCCTGGGAAAAGAAATCCTGCCATTATATTATGACAACTACAGTACCTGGAGACAAATCATGAAAAATGGTATGCAGGATGTACGTTTCCAGTTTGACAGTAACCGGATGGCCCACGAGTATTACGACCTGTTGTACAAGTAGTAATTCACAGCGGGGTCAATGGTAGCGGGAATTGATTACCGGAATTCAGCCTGCAATTGTTGCCATGATTTCGAGGTGGGAAAAAAGCTGACCAGTTTTTTAATCACTCCTTCTACTAACGCATCCGGGCAGGATGCGCCGCTTGTCAGTAAAATGCGGACGGGTTCCTTTCGCGGAAGAAAACCGCGGGCTGATCGTTCCTCCTTTGTATGAAAATTGTAATGCAGTATTTCTTCTTTTGAGAAAATCTTTTCTTCACTGCTGATAAAGAAAGTCTGCAATTTTTCTTCGCATAATTCCACCAGGTGAGATGTATTGGACGAGTTATACCCACCCACCACAATAGCCAGGTCCGCTGCTGTTTGCAGCATGGCACTGACGGCTGTCTGGTTATCATTTGTCGCATAGCATAATGTATCCCGGGTGTCTGCAAAAGGTTCTTCCGTGTTATCCGGGTGCGGGGTCTCCATCATTACCTGTTTTAAGTAATCCGCGATGGCCTGGGTATCACTGGCCAGCATGGTGGTTTGATTCACCACGCCTATCCGCTGCAGGTGTCTTGTAATGTCAAACCCGGGCGAAAATTGTCCTTCAAATTCAACATAAAAATCAGCTGGATTTTTCTCGCCTTTTATATATTTTGCCAGTTCCCGGGCTTCCCGGATGTCTTTTACAATGACAGTGGGGGCATTGACGGCAGCGTGGGAAAAAGTCGCCCTTGTTTCTTCATGTTTTGGCTTGCCATGAATGATGATGCTGTAATCATTTTTTGCTATTGCCTCGCTGCGGTTCCAGACTTTTTCCACAAAGGGACAGGTGGTGTTATACTTTTCCGTTTGTATGCCGATTTCTGTCAATCGTTTCTGGATGTCAAGGGTAGTCCCAAAAGCCGGAATAAGTACAATATCGTCCGCCGTGAGTTCATCAAAGGATATAAGTTGTTTTCCATAAGTATCCTGCAGGAACAGAACGCCATGTGCCTCCAGGTCTGCATTTACCTGGGGATTATGGATCATTTCGCTTAACAGGAAAATTCTTTTCCCCGGGTTTTCTTCTATGGTCCGGAACGCAATCTCTATCGCATTTTCAACACCGTAGCAAAACCCGAAATGACGGGCCAGGAATACCTGGAGCGGGCCGAAATCAAGCAGGGTAGGAGTAAAATCCTTCTTCATTTTATCCATCTCCTTACGTTTCTTCTTCAGGGACGTGATCAGTGGGCTTCGATAGATGATCGGAACATCAAAACTCTTCATACCTGCAAAGATAACGAGGTGCAGTGAGTGGCGAGTGGGGATAAGGGAGTAGGGGTGAGAGTGGTCTGTGCTTCCGGCCTCAGATTTCTTCTTACCTTCCGTCAAACGATTACCTGATGCGATATGTCTTGCTTGCTTTTTCTTTTTCGGTGCTGCTGGGCTCCTGTAAACTGATGAAGAAAAAAGAGGATACAAAAAACAAAAAAAGCGATACAACTATGACCGGGAGATTTAAAGCCCCTGCCTGGGCACACAACACCAATATATATGAAGTCAATGTCCGCCAGTACAGTGCAGAAGGAACTTTTAACGCATTTTCAGTGCACCTGGACAGGCTGAAGGATATGGGTGTAAAGACCCTGTGGTTCATGCCCGTCACACCCATTGCGCAAAAAAATAAAAAAGGCTCACTCGGAAGTTATTATGCCTGTTCGGACTACACATCCATTAATCCTGAATTCGGCACGCTGGAAGATTTTAAGAGCCTGGTGAAAAAAGCTCATGAAATGGGATTTAAGGTGATCATTGACTGGGTTGCCAACCATACCGGCTGGGACCATGTGTGGACCAATGAACATCCTGGTTATTATTTGAAGGATTCTGTTACCAATGATTTTCATATTGCTTCCGGTATGGATGATATTATTGAGCTTGATTTTAAGAATCCTTCCCTGCGCAAAGCCATGATCGAAGCGATGCATTTCTGGATATCTGAATGTGATATTGACGGCTTCCGGGCCGATCTTGCTTTCTGGGTGGAACTGGATTTCTGGAAGGAGGCGAGGAAGGAACTTGATGCCGTTAAACCCTTGCTCTGGCTGGGCGAGTATGATGAGTTGGACAACCCGGAATATGGCGAAGCATTTGATGCCAGTTATACCTGGACCTGGATGCATAAGACCAAAAGTTTTTACCAGGAAAAACAACCCCTGGATTCGCTTTACACGGTATTGAAAAAGTATGATGATCTTGGCGACAGTACCATGCGGGCCTGGTTTACCACCAATCATGATGAAAACAGCTGGAATGGAACGGAGTATGAAAAGTACGGTGATATGGCAAAGGCGCTCGCTGTTTTCAATACAACCTGGAACGGAATTCCCCTCCTTTATTCCGGGCAGGAAATCCCTAATAGAAAACGCCTTGAATTTTTTGAAAAAGATCCCCTAAAATGGATTGGCAGGAATGAATTACATGATTTCTATCAAGTCCTCCTGGATCTTCATACAAACAGTCCCGCCTTGCGCAGCGGCGACCCGGCCGTACAGACATTCCGCATAAAAACAACCGAGCCTAAAAACATTTTTGCCTATTTAAGAAAAAGCGGTATAAGGGAAATCCTTGTTGTGCTTAACTTATCTCCCAGGAAGGATCTTCACTTCGAGATCATTGATGATAAAGTATCCGGGTTATTTAAAAACAGTTTTTCAGCCGCCGCGAATGATTTTACCACGGAAAAGAGTTTCGAGATGCAGGCCTGGGAATACCTCGTATATGAGAAGTAATATAAAAAGTAAAACCCCGGTCTCCGGGGTTTTACTGTGTAAATGAGGTTTGCAATTAATTAGTGAGATTAAGCGGGTACCGGTAAACACCTTCATAACCGGGATAAATTCCTTCCAGTTGAATTGTTTCTCCCTTAAGCTTGGAAATGGCCCTGCCCAGTTCTTCAATGCTTTTTATGTCCATACCATTAATACTGGTAATAATAAATCCGTCCTGCATTCTTGTTTTGCTGAAGGGTCCACCGCTGTTAATTTTCTTGACCAGCACACCTCCCTCAATTTCGTATTGAAGGGCTTTCTTTTCATCAAGTGTCTGCAATTCCGCACCCAATTTCTCGCCAAGGTTTGAAGAGGCTACATTATCATAGGTGCCGGTTTTGCCGGTCAGGACCGCTGTCGTGGTATAGTCTTTCCCGTTTCTTTTATAGGTAATGGTAAGTTTATCACCTGTATTGTAAGAGGCAACCGTTCCCTGCAGCTCGGTCCAGGAACTGATCACTGCATCATTGATTTTAGTAATGATATCGCCTTTTTGTAACCCGATGTTAGCGGCTGCCCCGTCTTTCGCTACCGCCCCGATATGGGCACCATCCCCGGCTTCGAATTTATCTTCGTCTACCTGGATGCCGAGATAGGGCCTTTTAACATCACCAAATTTGATAAGATCATTCACAATTTTTTTCACCAGGTTAACGGGAATGGCAAATGAATAACCTGCATAGGTGCCGGTAGGCGCATATATAGCAGAATTAATTCCCACCAGTTGCCCGTCAGTATTTATCAGTCCACCTCCGCTGTTGCCCTGGTTGACAGCCGCATCGGTTTGAATAAACGACTCAATCGGCGTTTGGCTTTGCCGGCCATTGATCCCGATAAATCTTCCTTTAGCGCTTACGATCCCGGCTGTTACCGTTGTTTCAAGCGTAAGAGGGTACCCAATAGCCAGCACCCATTGTCCCAGTTTTACAACATCCGAGTTGCCATACAACAGGAAGGGAAAACCGGTTCCGTCTACTTTTAATACGGCAATATCACTGCTGGGATCGCGGCCCACTACTTTGGCTTTATACACCTTTTTATTGCTTAATGTCACTGTAATTTCTTCGGCAATTCCGTCACCTCCATCAGATACTACGTGGTTGTTGGTAACGATATATCCATCATCGCTGATAATGACGCCGCTACCCGAAGCCCGCTGCTCCGGCTGTACCTGGGGGCCGTAATTAAAAAATTGCTCAAACAGGTCTTCCATAGAGTTGTTCCTGTTGCGGGGCAATTGGTTACTCACTTTTTTGGCTGGAATTTTTGTTTTTATATGTACAACGGCAGGCACGGCTGCATTCGCGGCTTTTGTAAAATCAATGGGGTCACCAGCTCCGGTAACATTGTCATTAAAGCCTGCATAATTAACAGGCAGCTTACCATCCGTGCTTTGCACAAAGCCAGCCTTATTCCCGGTGGTTTTACTGTATATCCAAACACTTCCTAAAGCAGATGCGGAGCTTACAGCAACGATTAATAGTAATTGTTTAAGTTTCATAGTGCTATTTAACTTTAGTTGTTATGATAGTGGTTATTTAATCAAACCATGTGCCTTTGCTTTACAAAGTAACAAACTGTCAGGGTACATTTGGTTACCAGCTGTTTAGTTTAACAATTCTTTACTAAGGCTTTCGTACTTTGGCGACCATGCAAAATTATTCATATTCAGCGAATAAAAGCCTTTTTCACATTTCCGAGAGAAAGGCCAGCGTATTGACGCCATCGGCGTACTCGTCAATGGAAGGGAACTGGGCCCGCCCAAAGGGCAGGTGATGCTTGCCAACAATGCATTGGATGTCACCTGATTTTTCCAGCGGACCAATCAACTCTCTTTCATCATCATAGAATTCGTAATTCAACTGGCTGATGGGGGAAAAGACGGATGAATTTTCTACCAGCAGGATTGACCCGTTACTCATGTACACAACCTTATTCAATAAATGTATGGCCAGGTTGTAATCATAATTATTCTTGTATTTATGGTGCTCTGCCAGGAAGTCGTATTTTTTAAAAGCGGCCAGCAAGGGTATAAAATCGAAGTTCTTCGGAACATAGATCTTGGTAACATTCCTGCATCCTAACCCAAAATAAGAATATACGTCATCGGCCAGCTTTTCCAGTTCATCCTTTGTTTCTTTCCCGGTTAATATGGCTACCGCCGTCCGGTTTTTCCGGATGATATGGGGGTATTTCTTAAAATAAAATTCAAAATACCTGGATGAGTTATTGCTCCCGGTGGCAATATACCCATCGCAACCCCTCAGCAAATCAGCAAACTGGAACTGTTCTTCCAGGGCCGGCTCCCAGGCTACCATTTTTTCAGTTAAATGTTTAATCAGCACCTGGTCCCTGGAAGAGGGTTTAATAAGGGCCTTATGGCCAGTAATAAAAACACATAACCAGTCGTGAAAGCCCACGAGCGGGATATTTCCCGCCATCACAATGCCAATTTTTTTTGAATCCCGGGCGTGACCGGATGACCCCAGGACCGTTGTCCAGTTCTTTAAAATATCTTTTTGTAAAAACGACTCTGCAATATTGCGGGTGGCCCTGTTAACAAATTCAGGGATGAACCAGCCGTTCTCATAGCCTGCCTTTTCTTTGGCGGATATCCATCCCGGATCATCAGATAAAATATATTCTCCCAGCCTGGTTAATAAATCAATACGATATTGTAAATTCATTCCGGGTAATTAAATTTGCTGCAAAAGTAATTCTCAACCGGTTAAATAAATTACTATGGCTATTAAGATCACAGAAGAATGTATCAATTGCGGAGCCTGCGAGCCCGAATGTCCCAACAATGCCATTTATGAAGGTGGTGTGGAATGGGCCATCGCGGATGGTACCACCGTTAAAGGCTCTTTTACGTTAATGGATGGAACAGTAGTCGATGCTGACCAGAAAAATGCCCCTATTGCAACGGATATTTATTATATCACCCCGAATAAATGCACGGAATGCCAGGGATTCCATGAAGAGCCGCAATGCGCAGCGGTCTGCCCTGTAGATTGTTGCGTACCGGATGAGATGTACCAGGAGACGGTGGACCAGTTAATGGCCAAAAAGGGAAAATTACATATCTGATCTGTGCCTTGTATGTGCATAAATTCAGGAGCAAAAGGCTTGCCCGGCGGAGAATATTTTTTAACTTACAGCATATCTCGTATATAAAGCAGTGAAAACTGCCGAAAGAGTGGCGGGTGATATTTCCCGTCGTAAAAAGGTGAAGGAGAAACGGCCTTCACCTTTCTTATGTCCGTCATGCAGGATCAAATAATAAATAAATCATTTTTAGCATTTCAGATTTCATCCTGAACAATTTTTCCTCAATATTTGTATTGTTAAACCACAGCAAACACCTACATGAAGAAGAACATAGCCCTCGTAACTGGCGGATTTTCAGGCGAGGCGGTAATATCCTATAAAAGTGCAGCCACAATTGACAGCAACCTCGACAGAAACCTGTTTAATGTCTATAAGATCGATATCAACCCGCAGGGCTGGTTTTATCAACAACCTGACGGTAGCAGGACAATTGTTGATAAAAATGATTTTTCCCTGGTGGCGGATAACCATAAAATAACCTTCGATGCTGTTTTTATCGGGATGCACGGTACACCCGGGGAGGATGGTAAACTGCAGGGATATTTCGATACATTGAAAATTCCCTATACCAGCTGTGATGCGGCTACCTCGGCGATCACGTTTAATAAAAGATATGCAGTGGCTGTTGCCGGCATGGCAGGGATACCCGTGGCAAAATCCGTTTTACTGATCAAAAACAATTTTACCAGCCCCGAAGAAGTGGCCGGCCATTTAAAATTTCCCGTTTTTATCAAGCCTAATAATGGTGGTTCCAGTATCGGGATGTCCAAAGTGGATAATCCTTCAGAGGAATTAGGGGCAGCGATCGATAAAGCCTTCAAAGAAGATGACCAGGTATTGGCAGAAGAAATGATTAAAGGAAGAGAATTCACGGTTGGCGTATTCAAATCAAAAGGTAAAATTATTGTCCTCCCGCTTACCGAAGTAAAAGCGCATGATGATAAATCCTTTTTTGATTTTGAGGCTAAATACCAGGGGAAGTCTACCGAAACAACCCCGGCAGAAGTTGATGAAACCATTGCAGACAAGATACGTGAGACGGCCAAAAAAGTATACGCGGTTTTCAATTGCAGGGGGATTGTGCGGATTGATTTTATTTATAATGATCAGGCCGGCCGGCCCTATATGCTGGAAGTAAATACCATACCGGGCCAGAGTGAGGCCAGTATTGTACCACAGCAGGTAAAAGCCATGGGCTGGGACCTGAAGAATTTTTATACGAAACTGGTAGAAGAATGCTTCCCGGCTTAGTTTGTGCAGGTGTGGGAAAACTTCTATCTTAAAACCAACAATTCAGTATTTCATAATGCTCAAATTCATCACCCATCGTCCATTATGGCTAAATATCGTGATCGGTATTTTGCTGGCGCTAATCATATTTGCTTTTTTCCTTTTATCGCTGAAATGGATTACGGGCCATGGACGGTCTGCTACTGTTCCCTCCGTTACCGGGAAAAAATACGAGGAAGCGAAAGCCCTGCTGAAAAAAAATGGATTTGACCTGGAAATCCAGGACTCCGTGTACGTGGATACCATGCCCCCTCTGTCAGTCATTAAACAATTTCCTGAAGCGGACGAAGTCGTGAAATCAAGCCGCACGGTTTACCTGGTGGTGAACAGGTCTGAACCACCCGTGATTGAAATGCCAAACCTGGTGGGCTACAGCTACCGCAATGCTGAAATGGTTTTGAAGAATATGGACCTTCGGATCGGGGATACTACTTTTAAGCCTGATTTTGCAAAGAATGCTGTCCTGGAACAATTATATAAAGGTTCGCTGATCACTGCAGGAACCAAGATCCGGAAAGGTAGTGTCATTTCCCTCGTGTTGGGGGATGGGGTAGGGAAGAGAGAGTTTGCCGTTCCGGTGATTACCGGGATGAGATTTGGGGAAGCAAAAGCGATCCTGGAATCCAACGGCATTATTATCGGGGCCATTGTCCCTGACGGGAATGTAACCGATACGCTGAATGCATGGATCTACAAGCAAAACCCGGAACGATTTGATGATCAAAAAAGAATTCTCCGTATCCGGTCGGGTCAAACCATGGATGTGTGGCTGCAGCTGGAAGAGCCGGTCAAGGACAGTACAAAAGCACTTCTACCCATACAAGAATAATATTGTTTATGCAAAACATTTCTGTGGAAGAACTGAAAAACCGGATGGATGCCGGTGAAAAGATCAACCTGATAGATTGCCGGGAACCTCATGAATATGCGGAATTTAATCTTGGTGGAAAATTGATCCCCCTGGGACAGATCCAGACCATGCAGATTGAGGAAATCGAGGATTTAAAGGATCAGGAAGTCATCGTTCACTGCCGCAGCGGGCAACGGAGCATGATGGCTTGTTTGTTTTTGGATACACTGGGGTTTAAGGATACCAGGAATCTTACCGGTGGCGTGCTGGCCTGGCAGGAGAAGTTTGGTAACGCCAAATAAGAATTTTTTTTTATAACCTGATATTCACCCCCAGCATAAAATTCGTTCCTGCCATCGGGAAATAATAATTTTCCGTTATCGTCCTCTCCCCATAGATATAGCTGTAAGTATATCCATTTGGCTCATATTGGTTATTGAAAATATTATTCACCCGGGCTATGATATTGAGTTCCTTCAGCCATTTCTTTTTGATCGTATACACAGCCCTTATATCCTGCACATAAAATGGGTCCAGTGACCGATTTTTGTTTTCTGTATTGTCCAGGTATTGCCGGCCGGCATATTTGCTTAACAGGCTTATTTCTGCATTTTTCACCGGGAGAACATTGATGGTGGCGGCGGCCACTGAATTTGGAGAATAGGCAATAGCTGTTGAACGAAAATTATTTATTTTCTGTCCGCCATTATCATAATCATCCAGGAATTCTGCAAAGTCAAGTACCTTATTCCTGCTTAAACTAAGATTGGCGGTTGCGTTTAACCACGGGTTGAACCGGGTGGATCCCTGCAGCTCAATCCCCACCCGGTAGCTCTTCGGTATATTGGTCCGGGTATAAGCACCTACGTCATTAACTTTCCCGGTCAGAACCAGCTGGTCTTTGTAAGACATGTAATATATTGTTGCGGCCCAGCTATGATTCTTTTCTGTTCTTTCTATTCCCAGTTCTGCATCCTGTAATTTTTCGGGCCGGGGTTGTTGGGTCATCCCCGCTTCAAAATCATCCCGGTTCGGTTCTTTGTTGGCAATACTGTATGACAGGTAACTTTTCCAGCCATTTTTATTATAACTGATACCAGCTTTGGGATTAAAAAAATTAAACCTGCTTTTTGTATGCAACGAAGGATTATCCCTGAACCCGTCAACACCGTATTTCACATGCCGGAACTGCAGGTCATAGAACAGGTACCAGCCTGTCGCAACCTGCGTTTGCTCTTTCAGGTAAATATTAAAATCATTTTTTAAGGCCCCGTTGTTATACCAGGTATCAAGCGCTGTTAATCCGCCGGAAGCCCAGTTTATTTTCCCAAAATGATGGCCATCATAGGTGGTGAATCCCCCACCCAGGGTTGCTTGCGTTCTGTTGTCTTTATAGTGCAGCGAAAAAATGGATCCATAAAAATGATTGTCCAGCCAAAGCTGGCGGATAAAATCGGATGTAAAGGTCGTATCAGGTCCGTTAACAGGGTAAGGCATATTATAGGCTGAGTAATCATCGTCTGCCTTGTACTGCTCATAAAAGCCTTTCCCTTTTGTCAGGAAGAAAGCGGTGTTGAAATTAAACCTGCCACCAATTTGCTGGTTGAAAAACAACTGGTAATGTGTTTGGGTATAGTTATCCGTTTCATTGTCGTATGGTTCTCCCGGCTTTTCCGTTCCGGCATAGTTTATCTTCCTGTTTCCGGCCGTTAAGTCCGCTTCTGAAATACCATACCAGGCCTGGTATGTCTTTTCTTTTCCGGAAAAAACATTAAGTCTTAGTGAAGTTGCTTTCCCTGTATAGGCCTGGGAAAAATAAAATGATTTCAGGTTACTGGAAGCTCTGTCGATATAGCCATCGCTGCTGATGCGGGAAAAGCGTATATCGGTGGTAAATCCATTCACCAGCCCGGTACCGGCCTTAATCGTATTTTTCCAGGTATTAAATGAGCCAAGGCTATTGTTAACTTCTGCGTAAGCCTCCTTATTCAGTTCATTGGTGCTGAAATTAATACTGGCGCCAAAGGCACCGGCTCCATTGGAAGAAGTACCTACTCCACGCTGTATTTGTATGCTGCCCGCCGAAGAAGCAAAATCAGGCAGGTCAACAAAAAAAGTTCCCTGGCTCTCTGCGTCATTATAGGGAATTCCATTCAGTGTGACATTGATCCTGGTGGCATCCGTACCCCGGATGCGGATACCGGTATAACCTATTCCGGTACCCGCATCAGCATTCACCACGACGGAAGGAGTCTGGTTCAGCAGGAAAGGGATATCCTGGCCCAGGTTGTTCCTGGATATTTCTTTTTTGGTTAGGTTGGTTTTGGTAAAAGGCGAATTTTCGCCGGCACGGACAGCCCTGACTTCCACGGGTGACAATGTATAAAAGCTGTCTTTTGCCTCTTCCTTCTGTTGCGCAAAAGATACAGCAGCGGTCATCCAAAAAAAGCCATACATAACAATCCTCTTCATTTTTTAAATTTTTCTGACCACCAGGAGGCGGACGGGTTAAAAAATAAGAGGGAATGCTGTTGAGAAAGGATCAAATCTGACTTACCTTCCCTTCGCAGGCATTACCCTGACCAGGTTCTACGGGTATGATCTCAGATCCCGACACGCTGGTCGGGAACACCCCGGGAAACACTGAAAACCAAGCCTTATTTCAAAGGCCTAGATCTGCCACAAAGGTAGGGGATAAATTATCCCTGGCCCCCTGTAACTTTTCTACGCCATGCTTCGTACCACTCTAAACCATAGTTTATGAAGAAGTTATTTCTGTCCTTTTTGGTATTACTGGCAATTGGAACCACCATAACCGCCCAAAAAACTTTTGACGGGGCCAATGCTGAAAAAAGAAGTGTAAGCGGTTTTCATGGCATCAATGTTGGAACCGGTATCGAACTGGTACTTACCAACGGAAATTCGGAAGAGGTGGCCGTTGGTGCGTCCACTGCGGAGTTCCGGGATAAGATTGTTACCAAAGTGGAAAACGGAATTCTCAGGATCTATTATGAGAATAAACTTTCTTCGATGAATACTAAAAAAGAAAGAAAGGATTTAAAGGCGTGGGTTTCATACAAATCCCTGGATCAGCTGGACGCCAGTACAGGTGCCGACGTAAAAATTGAAGGGGTTTTAAAATCTGTTTCACTGAAGTTGAAAGCAAATACCGGTGCCCGGGTGACCGGCATAGTTAATACAGAGGAATTGCATGTTGATCAGAATACCGGTTCAGTAATAACCTTATCAGGGGATGCGGCCAAACTCGATATCGAAGGTGATACAGGTAGTATGTTTAAAGGAATTGACCTGAAAACGAATACCTGTACTGCGAAAGTGAGTACCGGGGCAGGCATATCAGTAACAGCACAAAAAGAACTGTATGTAAAAGCCAATACCGGGGGATATGTAAAGTATAAAGGTGATGCGGCGGTCCGGGAGATCACCAGGAATACAGGCGGCTCGGTTTCTAAAATTTAAAACAGATAAATACAAAATATATAACCATGAGAAAGATCGCATTGTTTGCAACGTTTGCAACGGCCTTTTTATTTGGATTTGCCCTGGCTGCCCAAAAAGTCAATGATCCTAATGCCGAGATCAGGGAGGCAAAAAATTATCATGGCATCGACGTGTCAAGCGCGTTTGATGTTTACCTGAGCCAGGGTAATGAAGAAGCAGTAGCGGTCAGCGCAGCTACCGTAAAGGACCGGGATATGATAAAAGTAGAAGTTAAGAACGGGATACTCCATGTGGGATTAGACAACAAGGGCTGGAAATGGAACAGTGGTAACAAAAAACTCAAAGCCTACATATCCTTTAAGAATATTGATCAGTTACGGATAAGCGGGGCCTGTGATGTATTTGTTTCCGGTACTTTAAGAGCCGATGTATTATCTATTACCCAGTCTGGTGCCAGCGACCTGAAAGAAGGCAAATTGGAGGTGAACAAATTAAACATTGATCTTAGTGGTGCTTCCGATATGACGGTAACCGGGCAGGCGGGCCAGGTAACCATCGAGGCCAGCGGCGCCAGCAGTTTTAGAGGATATAACCTGGCAACTGAGGTGTGTGACGTGAAGGCTTCGGGCGCCAGTGACATAAAGATTACCGTAAACAAGGAGTTATCCGCCCAGGCCAGTGGTGCCAGCGATATCAGGTACAAGGGAAATGGGGTCATCAGGGATATCCGGAGCAGTGGCTCGAGCAGTGTTTCCAAGGGATAAAACGGCGTGATATATTTTAAGAAAGCGTTCCGGATTGCCGGGACGTTTTTTCTTGGAAAGTATCCCATATACCGTTACCTTTGCGCCTCAACATCGCGAAGTAGAGCAGCGGTAGCTCGTTGGGCTCATAACCCAAAGGTCGGGAGTTCGATCCTCCCCTTCGCAACAAGAAAAGCCATCCCGGCAAAATCGGCGGGATGGCTTTTTTAAATTTTCCCAAACAGTTGCACATCAACTGGCAAAGATTGATCACCTCCTCCATTCTTGCTGCCCGAAGTGTGCATCTTCAGGTTATTCAATGAAATCAGGATTTATAAACATATTTGGCCGGCCCAATGCGGGTAAGAGTACGCTGCTTAATGCCCTGATGGGAGAGAAACTGGCAATAGTATCCCACAAAGTTCAAACGACACGGCACCGTATTAAAGGGATACTGACGGAAAAGGATTACCAGGTCATATTTTCAGACACGCCGGGTATTATCGAACCCAAATACAAACTGCATGAAAAGATGATGCAGGCCGTTAAAGGCGCTCTGGAAGATGCAGATGTTGCATTACTATTGGTGGATATTAAAGAAAACTGGCAGGAATGTGATGAAATCTTTACTGCACTAAGACTAAAAGTGCCGGCTGTCGTGGTCCTCAATAAGATTGATCTTGCCAGCGAAGAGAAAATAAAGGAAGGAATTGCATTTTTTTCCGGGAGAAGCTATTGTAAAAAAGTCATCACAGTTTCTGCTTTGTCAGGGATCAATAAGAAGAAACTGATCAATGCTTTCCTGGAGTATTTACCGGAAGGCCAACCTTTTTATGACGGGGAGAATATCAGTGACCTCAATACACGGTTTTTTGTCAGCGAGCTGATTCGTGAAAAAATTTATGAACTGGCCGAAGATGAGATACCCTATCACACGGCTGTGCTGGTAAGAGAATACCAGGAAAAAACAACGCTGGTTAAAATAGTGGCCGATATTATCGTTCACCGTGAAACACAAAAAGCCATATTAATCGGGGACAAAGGATCGATGATCAAAAAGATCGGAACAGGTGCGCGGAAGGATATTGAAGCATTTATTGACCGGAAAGTGTTTTTGGAGTTATTTGTAAAAGTGAAACCAAAGTGGCGGGAGAACGAGTTGCAGTTAAAAGAGTATGGTTATTAATTGAAAATTTATGTCATTTACCGTTGCCATAGTAGGAAGACCGAATGTAGGAAAGAGCACGCTGTTTAACCGCTTACTGGAACAGCGGAAAGCGATCGTAGACGATACCAGCGGTGTTACCCGGGACAGGCAGTATGGCGTTACTGACTGGAATGGTAAAACCTATAACGTAATTGATACGGGCGGTTTTGTTTCCGGGAGTGAAGATATTTTTGAAAAAGAAATTGCCAAGCAGGTGCTGGTCGCTGTCGAAGAAGCTAATGCCATCATATTCATGACAGATGCCGCAACCGGTATAACAGCGCTTGATGATTCCATGGCGCAAGTGTTGCGCCGGAGCACCAAACCTGTTTTCCTGGTTGTCAATAAGGTTGATAATAACGAAAGGTTGCTGGAGGCTTCAGAATTTTACAGCATGGGTTTTGATCAGGTTTTTTTTATAGCCGCGGCCAGTGGCAGCGGCACCGGCGAGTTGCTGGACGCTGTTGCCGAACTCATTACTGAAGATGCTTCTGCGGAAACCCTGGAAATGGCTGCTTTACCCAAGTTTGCCATCATTGGCCAGCCCAATACCGGGAAATCTTCCCTGCTTAATGCCCTGGTAGGAGAAGAAAGAACAATTGTCAGCGAAATAGCAGGAACCACCCGCGATACCATACACACGCACTATAATCTTTTCCAGAAAGAATTCATCCTGATTGATACGGCCGGGATCAGGCGAAAAGCCAAAGTGCATGAGGACCTTGAATTCTATTCAGTTATCCGTGCTATTAAAGCGATGGACGAAGCTGATGTTTGCCTTATCCTGATCGATGCGGAAAAGGGCATGGCTGCCCAGGACCTGAACATTTTCAGCCTGGCTGCCAAGAAAGGCAAAGGAATTGTGGTGTTGGTTAATAAGTGGGATCTTGTGTCGAAGGAAACCAATACAGCAAAAGACTATGAGGCCACGTTAAAGAAAAAATTTGCGCCGTTCAACGATGTACCGATACTTTTTGTGTCAGCGAAAGAAAAGACCAGGATATTTAAAGCGATTGAAATAGGGCTTGAAGTTTATGAGAACCGGCTACGTAAAATCCCGACATCATCGCTGAATGATATAATGCTGAAAGCTATACAGTCATACAATCCGCCTGTGGTCAGGGGTAATCCCATTAAAATAAAATTCATTACTCAATTACCGACGGCGGTTCCTTCCTTTGCTTTTTTCTGCAATTTCCCGGATGACATCAAGCAGCCTTATAAAAATTACCTGGAGAATCAGCTGAGAGAGAATTTTGACCTCACCGGTGTGCCCATACGGATCTTTTTCAGGAAAAAATAAATAAACTGATTTTCCCCCTGATTTATTAATGCTCAACTAAAATCCACGTACAGATGAAAAAAGTATTCACTTTAGTTCTCATCGCCTGTTTCATCGCATCCTGTAACAGCAGCCCGGGAAAAAAATCTGGAGAAACAAAAGACGCTGCTATAAATGTCATAGACGATGTTGTTGATTCTGCAAAAAATACCATTGATCACGTGGTTGATTCCGCCAAAAATAAAATGAACAATAGCGCTGATTCAGCTAAACCAGGGATGTAATCCCCACGGACCTCACCGAAGCGCACGGTGAGTCTCACCGGTTTTTTTATGGATTTCCAAAAAGCCGCAGAAGGGCTTCCGCTTTATGTATAAATTCAGCTGCCTCTTCCTGTTGCTGTAAAATAAAACTATTGTCCTTTAATTTGCCGGTTACCTTTTCCATTTCAGCCTTTGTGTCATATACCATTTGCCTGAACGGGTTTTCATAATCCTTGGCCCTGGAGTCATAGATGGATTCGGTCATCCATTTTTTGGTGGAGATAGCCTGCACCAGCAGACCGGCGAAAATCTTTTTATTAAATTTTTTTGGGGACAGTTTCAAAATTTCCAACAGGGATGCAAAAGAGTGCTGGAATTTTTCCGTGTAATATGCATGGCTTTTTTTGCTGTAGAACCCGTGCACTTCATCCCAGCCGGTTATTTTCCCTGAACGGATATGACGGACCAGGGTATTAATAGATGATTCAGGCACCAGTTGACCCCCGATATTTTTCCACGTATTCCTCAATGGGGCAGCGGGCAGCAGGGACTGCAGTCTCTGCCAGGATTGTATCTTATTTTGCCCGATGAAATTCATAAGCTG
This sequence comes from Chitinophagaceae bacterium, assembly GCA_025449935.1. Taxonomy (GTDB): domain Bacteria; phylum Bacteroidota; class Bacteroidia; order Chitinophagales; family Chitinophagaceae; genus JJ008. The sequence continues at coordinate 68,258 of JANWIJ010000006.1, read as the reverse complement.
GGACACACCATAAAAAACGATCAGTTCCTTAAATATGCGGTAGGCTTCCGGCACTTTTACCAGTTGAATTCTCCGCTGGCTGTTTTCAAATCCTTCTCCCAGGATGTCAAGCTGGTTTATTCCTGCTGTTTTGGTTTCCAATAGAGACTCACCGGTTCTTACCAGTTTTCTTTCGGGTATGATTTCCTTATTTTTTTTTGCATAAGCTTTTGCAGTGGCTGTCTTTAGCAAATCAAGCGCAACGAATATTTCATTGACGCTGTCGGGGGCCAGGAAATCATATTCAATTACCTGGGTTTTGTCTTCCCGTTTATCACGGGTCACATACTTGCCTGCATTGCGGGCCAGGGCATACATGTTGTACATAAACCAATAGGCTGGCATTACGGTTAACTGGTCCTTGTGAACTTCATTACTGACCAGGGAAAAAGGAACAGGGATATTCAGTTCAGCCGGAAAATCGCCTTTGGCTATCAGGGTAAAGGAGGCAAATTTTGAATTGTGCTTCAGGCTTACGCAAAGCCCTGGCCAGAATCCCCGGCCAGCAATGATTTCTCCATCAGCGCTCCTGGAATTATGATTGGAGCCGATCGTTGCACCCGCTGCCATGTTGCTTTGCCCCAAAACAACGGAAGCACATAAGAAAGAATTATTGTGGTGCTGCTCATGTGCCGGGAAAATGAGCGAGTTCAGCACTTCGCAGCAGGAAATCGTAGAGTTTTCTCCCAGGAAAGAGTTGATAAGTCTTGCGCCGTATTTCAATTGCGAATTTGTTCCGAGAATAAACCGCACGGCTTTTACCCCGTAAAAAATACGGCACCCGGATCCCACTATGCCATTGACAAGCTCACAACCTTCACCAATCTGTGATTTGGCGCCGGGAGAGGAATTGATAGTAAGGTTCTTTAGTTTATTGGCTCCTTTGATGTAAGCATCACTCCCGACCCAGACATCTTTGATGATCCGGCTGTTTTTAATCACCGTCCTGTCGCCGATTTTTCCGTAATAACCTCGTTTGGTATCAAACCGTTTATCGGTAAATGCTTTGAATCTTTCTAATAATTTTTCGTCATCCCGGTACTTAGACCAGAGCCAGGCATCGCCTGTCAGCATGCCATTAAAAGGCAAAACACTACGCCCCCCATTCTCATTGCATATTTCCATCCATACCCGCACGGACTCGCTTTCTCCCTCCTTTAATACACCATTCCCGAATTTGGAATGATCCGTTGTGGCCAGTTCATTGATATTTACCAGGATCACATCATTTCCAATGATGTAATGACTCATAAAATTAATATTATCGATCACCACATTGTCCCCGATATCACAACTGATGATCCGGCTGTTATAAATGCCAACCGGCATCCGTATGTTATTGAACTCATGCGAATAGGGCTGTAGCCGCCCAATACGTACAAGACCAAAGAAGGAACAGTTCCTTACGAGTTTAGGATCAAACGGATCCGCTACCAGGACCTTATCCCAGTCATCCGAAGTGTTTGCATGGCGGGTAAGTATTTTTATCTCGGTCGCGGTGAGTTTGCGGTATTTTATACCACTTCTGTTCTGGAGATTTCGAAGGTAATATTCATTCTTACCCTTTGGGATATATTTTTTTTCTATAAAACCATACCCGAGGGAGGAGACAGGTTTTTTATTTATGTGATTCATTGAACGGGATGAATTTTAGATTACTCTACCGTCACGCTTTTGGCAAGATTCCTGGGTTTGTCAACATCACAACCCTTTGCTATCCCGATATAATAGGCCAGCAACTGCAAAGGGACCACACTGAGTATCGGTGCCAGTATCTCATCCGCTTCCGGAACGACCATGATATCATCAGAAAGGTTTGTTGATACTTCATCACCTTCGGTGATCACGGAAATTACTTTTCCTTTCCGGGCTTTTATTTCCTGCATATTGCTCACTACTTTTTCATGATAGGCATCCCTGGTAGCTACAAAAACAACCGGGAGGTTCTCATCCACGAGTGCAATGGGTCCGTGTTTCATCTCAGCAGCCGGGTATCCTTCTGCGTGGATATAAGAGATCTCCTTCAGTTTCAGGGCTCCTTCCAGCGCAACCGGGAAGTTATAACCTCTTCCGAGGTAGAGAAAATCATGGGCATTCTTGTATTTTTCCGCCAGGGCCTTGATGGAATCGCTGTGATTTAGCGTCCAGGCAACTTTTTCCGGTATTTCCTGCAGCTCATTCAGTAGTTTGTTGTAGCGTTCCTGCGAGATGGTGCCTTTTATATAACCGATCTTTAAAGCGATCATGGTAAGTACAACCAGTTGTGCAGTAAAAGCTTTTGTACTGGCCACACCAATTTCAGGCCCGGCATGGGTATAGGCGCCGGCATGACTTGTACGGGCAATGGATGAGCCAACCACATTCACCACGCCCAGTATTATTGCTCCTTTTGCTTTGGCGTTTTCAATGGCTACCAGCGTATCAGCTGTTTCCCCGCTTTGTGAAATAGCGATGATCACATCGCCTTTATTGATTACGGGGTTCCTGTAACGAAACTCGGAGGCGTATTCAACCTCCACGTTGATGCGGCATAATTCTTCAAAAATATACTCTGCCACAAGGCCTGCATGCCAGCTGGTACCACAGGCAACCATAACGATCCGGCTGGCTTTTACTATCTGTTCAGCATACTGCTGAATTCCACTCATTGTGATGGTGCCTTCTGCAGCATCCAGTCTACCCCGGAGGCAATCATAAATTGACTGGGGTTGCTCAAAAATTTCTTTCAGCATGAAGTGATCGTAACCGCCCTTTTCGATAGCTGCCAGTTCGAGGTCAAGTTTTTGGACATAGGGAGTGATCTTTTCATTCCCCAGGTTTTTCAGGATCAGTTCGTCTGGTTTAATAATAGCCAGTTCATAATCGTTGACGTATACCACTTCTTTGGTGTATTCCAGCATGGGCGAAGCATCGGAACCCAAAAAATGTTCTCCTTTCCCAATCCCAATTACCAGTGGACTTCCTTTGCGGGCGGCGATGATGGTATCCGGTTTTTCTTCATCCAGCAATAAAATCACGTAAGCGCCGGTAACTCTTTTTAACGCAATCCGTACCGCTTCTTCGAGGTCACACTGATTATTTTTTTTAATTTCTTCAATGAAATTCAGCAGGACTTCCGTGTCTGTTTCGCTGGTGAAGCTGTAACCTTTATTGGTGAGTTCCTGTTTTAACTGGTTGTAGTTTTCAATAATACCATTATGGATCATGGCTAATTTGCCACTCGATGAGCGGTGGGGGTGTGCATTGAGATCACTGGGTTCGCCATGGGTTGCCCACCGGGTATGACCAATGCCTGCATGGGCATGCAGGTCTTTGCCTACAATATTTTCTTCCAGTTCGGCTACTTTGCCTTTTTTCTTATAGATCTTCAGACCGCCGTTCTGGAGGGCAACCCCGGTGCTGTCATAGCCCCGGTATTCGAGCCGTTTTAATCCTTTGATGATAATGGGGTACGCTTCCCTCGGCCCGGTATATCCAACAATTCCACACATTGATTTATAGTTTATTGCGGTAAAGTTATTGATTTCAAAACATGCAAACGGTTGAAGGTTGCAGACTACTAAAATCAGGAAAATTAGGGAGATGCCCAAAAACCGGGAAACATGATGGCCCGCTTAAAGTAACACCCCTTTCAGGAGCAGGAAAGCGGTACCAAAATAAATAAGCAGGCCTGTCACATCCACCAGGGTGGCGATAAAAGGGGTCGAGGAAGTGGCTGGGTCAGCCCCAAGTTTTTTTAATAATAGCGGCAGCATAGACCCCATAATGGTACCCCAGGTTACCACCCCGATAACGGCCGTACCGATTGCAAACCCAATCCGGATAAAATGCTCGCCAAATAACCCAAAAAAATGATGACCCCCGTAAATGATAAAAAAACCAAATATGCCCAGGGTTATGCCCATTAAAAGACCTGAGAAAATCTCCCGGCCTGCAATCTGCCACCAATCCTTTACAGTTATTTCACCCAGTGCCAGTGCCTGGATGATGAGGGTAGCTGCCTGTGAACCACTGTTGCCCCCGCTTGAAATAATCAGCGGGATGAATGTTGATAACACAAGCACCTGTTCCAGCGTTTCCTGGAAACTGGACATGGCAGCAATCGTGAGTGTTTCACCAACAAAAAGAATGATCAGCCAGACAATTCTTTTTTTATACAATTTTAAAAGTGGAACATCCAGGTAGGGCTCTTCAAGAGCGGCCGTGCCACCCATTTTTTGCATGTCTTCACTGAATTCTTCACTGGCTACCCATAGAATATCGTCAATGGTGATGATACCAAGGAGTTTATTGCTTTTGCTGATTACCGGTAAAGCGACCCGGTTATTCATTTTAAAAACATCAGCTGCTGTCTCCTGGTCGTCTTCGGGGTGAAGGGCAATAAAGCGGTCATCCATCAGTTCCGCCACTTTTCTGTCAGGCGTATTTAAGATAAAATCCCGGATGCGGATATCATCGAGCAATTCTCCTTTATTATTGATGACATAAATAACATTGATAGTTTCACTGTCCTTTCCGTATTTCCGGATCGTGGCAAATACTTCTTCAATGGTATTATCAGGGTAGACATATACATAATCAGGCGTCATAAGCCGTCCAATGCTGTTTTCGGGGTAACCCAGCAGAGATAACGTAATCTTTCTTTCCTCCGGGTCCAGCAGTTTAATTAATTCCCTGACCACGTTACTGGGCAATTCCTCCAGGAAATCGGTCCGGTCATCAGGTGGCAGTTCATTCAGCAGCGACGCGGTTGTATTGGCAGGTAACTCATGGATAATTGTTTTTTGGGTAGAGAGATCCAGGATCTTAAACACGCTGGCGGCGCGGTGTACCGACATATGAGCGATAATATTACCTTCATATTCCGGGTATTCATATACCAGGTCGGCCACATCGCTGATATTCTGGTCGTCCAGGAAATTCCTGATCTGGAGCTTATCTTCTGTTTTGATGACCGCTTCAAATTGTTCCTGTAAGGTAAGTTGTTCCAGTTCCAAAGACATATTTCAAATTTACGAAGTATGCGGCAGGCCCGCCATGCTGCCTTGCATTAATTAATATTTATTTACTTCGCAGAACTAAACTTATTGTATTGATCCTTCCGGTACTATTCATTGCAGGTACAGAAAAAATGGGGCGGGGCGTGTTTACGTCGGAAAATATTGAGGCGGGTACGGTTGTAGAGGTTTCGCCGGTTCTCGTTATGAGCAACGGCGAAAGAAAGCACCTTGACCAGACGCTGCTCCATGATTATATATTTGAATGGGGAGGAAACAAAGACCAGTGTTGTATGGCGTTGGGTTATGTACCGGTTTACAATCATTCCTATCGCAGCAATTGCGAGTACGAGATGGATTTTGACCAGGAGCAGATAAGCATCCGGGCTGTTCATTTTATCAAAGCCGGGGAAGAATTGTTTATTAATTATAATGGTAATTGGGATGACAGCAAACCCGTTTGGTTTGAGCCCAAATAAAAAACCCACCCTGTGAACAGGATGGGTAATAATTTTGAAAGCTTATTGGAAGACTAATCAAACCTGATTTGTCCTCTTATTTCTCCTGCGGGGAAAGCAGCCGTGTGAATATTTACATAATAGACACCATTCAGGATGTCTTCTTCTTTTACCACTACCCCGTCCGCCAGGAATGTTCCTTTATATGTTCCGCAGGTTGTGACTGAAATAGTCGGGCATTTTACAATGGCTGTCAAAGAAAAAGTTTGAATAATACCGGCTGGGTAACCAGTTGGTGCGAGTCCATGAATGTGCATGGCCGTAACCGGGCCGGTAAGTCCTAACCAACTAACCGTATAACTAAGCATGCGTGTTTCTTTTGTATAAAATACGTCCATTGTGCCCAATGCGGCCGTGGTGGTGGCCGGAGTTTCCTGGGCTCCGCTAAGCACGATTCCCAGTTTTTGATATTCAGTTATCTTCTTCATCTCCACATCAGACTCACAGGATGATAATGCCAGTAGGGTTATGAAGAATGCTAAGGGTAAAGCAGTTAGTTTGAGCAATTTCATTTTTGGTGATTTGGAGTAAAAATAAGAAGTTTTTGGAAATGACCACATTTTTCAGGAAATATATAAATGACTGTGGGCAAACTGTTTATTTCAGCCTGTTTTTGATTTCCTGCAGTTTAAGCAATGCTTCCACCGGGGTGAGGCGATTAATGTCAAGACCTTCCAGCAATCTCCTGATTTCATCAAATGTTTCGGTATGAGCATCAAAAATGGAGAGCTGCATTTTGGGCGAATTGAGTTTTTTTACCGCATCCCCGGTCTCCTCATCAACATGTTTGGTCTCCAGTTGTTTCAGGATGTCATTGGCCCGGTCAATCAGTGACGGGGGCATACCGGCCATGCGGGCTACGTGTATACCAAAACTGTGGGTGCTTCCACCCAGGGCCAGTTTCCGTAAAAAAATAATCTTATTGCCGGCTTCTTTATTGGTGATATGGTAGTTCTTAACCCGCTGAAACTTTACTTCCAGTTCGTTCAATTCATGGTAGTGAGTGGCGAATAAAGTTTTAGGCTGGTGAGGAGAGTTATGTAAATGTTCTGCAATGCTCCACGCGATGGAAATACCATCATAGGTAGAAGTACCACGGCCAATTTCATCGAGCAGGATAAGGCTCCGGTCTGTAATGTTATTTATGATCGAAGCGGTTTCATTCATTTCTACCATAAAAGTGGATTCCCCGCCACTCAGGTTATCTGAAGCACCCACCCGCGTGAAAATTTTGTCGGTCAAGGCAATCTTTGCTTCTGTGGCTGGGACAAAGGAACCAGTATGCGCTATCAGGGTAATCAAAGCTGTCTGGCGCAATAATGCCGATTTGCCGCTCATATTCGGACCTGTCAGGATGATGATCTGCTGGTCAGTTTTATTTAATTCCAGGTCGTTGCTGATATAGCTTTCCCCTATAGGCAGGTTTCTTTCTATTACCGGGTGACGCCCCCCGTGGATCAACATTTCATGCCCGGTATGCAGAAGGGGTTTTTTATACTGGTAATGAATGGCATTATTTGCAAAACAACTCAAACAGTCGAGTATGGCAAGAATATTCCCGTTGGCCTGCACCGGGGCCAGGTAGTCAACCAATTCGTTCAGCAGTATTTCGAATAACTCCAGTTCTATCTTCAGGATTTTTTCTTCGGCGCCCGTGATTTTTTCTTCATAATCCTTTAGCTCCGCAGTTATATAGCGTTCCGCATTTGCCAGCGTTTGTTTGCGCATCCATTCCGCGGGCACTTTGTTCTTATGTGAATTGGTGACCTCCAGGTAATAGCCGAATACATTATTAAAACCGATTTTAAGTGAACTGATACCGGTTCTTTCCGCTTCCTGCTGTTGCAACTGGGCGAGGTATTCCTTTCCGGAAGAGGATATCTTGCGTAATTCATCCAGGTCTTTGTTCACACCGCTGTTCATCATGCCTCCTTTCACCGCTAAGGCAGGAGGATTGTCAACAATCTCCTTAAATATTTTATCAGCAATATAGGGACAGGGATTTAATGCATCACCCAGTCTTTTGAGGTATTCACTGGACGAAGAATTACAGAGTTGTTTCACTGCGTCGGCCTGTTTCAACCCTCTTGCCAATTGAAGAACTTCCCGGGGATTAATTTTTTTTAAGGGGATCTTGGAAACCAGTCTTTCAATATCACCACATTGTTTGATATGCTGGCTGACCCGGTTTCTCAGGTCTGTTTCCTTTATCAGGAACTCAACGGTATCCAGCCGTTCATTGATTTTCTGGATGTCTTTCAAGGGGAAGACAATCCAGCGTTTCATTAACCGGGCTCCCATCGGGGAAACGGTGTTATCAAGCACACTCAGTAGCGTATGATTGCCCTCGGAATTTCCATAAACCAATTCGAGGTTCCGGATAGTGTAGCGGTCCATCCACAGGAAATCGTCTTTGTCGATCCGCTGCAGCGAGGTAATATGCTGCAGGTTCGGGTGTTCCGTATCTTTTAAATAATGAATGATAGCGCCGGCGGCAATCAGTCCATTTCGCAGTTCGTCAGTTCCAAACCCTTTTAAGGAGTGGGTCTGGAAGTGTTTCAGGAGGGTATCTTCGGCATAGCCGGAATCAAATATCCATTCGTCCAGGGTATAGGTATAGATCTTGCTGCTGAAATATTCTTTAAATTTCTTTTGCAGGTGCCGTTGAAACACTACTTCTGCAGGTTTGAAACTTTGAATGAGTTTATCTGCGTATTCCCGGTCGCCTTCGGCAACTAAAAATTCACCGGTGGAAATATCCAGGAATGCCAGCCCATATTGTTCATTCGCGGCGAAATGTATAGCGGCTAAAAAATTATTGCTGTGATGTTCCAGCAGTTTATCGTTTACGGTAGTACCCGGGGTCACCATATCTGTTACACCTCTTTTCACGATGCCTTTGGCCTGCTTTGGATCTTCCAGCTGATCACAAATAGCCACCCGGTGACCCGCTTTTACCAGTTTGTGCAAATAGGTATCGAGTGCATGATGTGGAAATCCCGCGAGATCGGAAGATGCGGCTGCACCATTATTTCTTTTGGTCAGCGTAATGCCCAGTATTTGTGAAGCCAGCACAGCATCCTGGCCGAATGTTTCGTAAAAATCCCCGACCCGGAATAGCAGGATAGCATCCGGGTATTTCTGTTTAATAGCCCGGTGCTGTTGCATCATGGGTGTATCGGAAGTAGTCGTCTTTGCCATTAAGGATTTTGTCATGCTGGCCCGGCGAAATATCGCCGTGGATGACAAAAATAAGAAAGTGTTTATGTAACCTTTCTTTATTCCGCATCTGTTGACAAAATAAAGTTGCCATGAAAAAATATTTCCTGTTTTTCGGGATGATAGTGGTTTGTCCCCTGGTGAAACCAGCTGCCCAAAGTATTTCTCCCGGAAGCGCGGATACAGCGCGGGCCAATGCCAGCATTCCCAACGCCACCGTGTATTTTGGTTACGGCGCTGAACTGACCCATCAATCCAAAGTAAAAGTAAATGCTGATACTAAAACCATCGTGATCAGCCAGCTCAGTACGGCCATTGATATTAACAGCCTGCAAATAAGTGTGCCGGAAGATGTGGCGCTTTTATCACATAAATACCAAGTGTTTTACCCGGTCGCACCCACCGTGGTCAAAATAAAAGAAGTGGAAAGACTCGAGGATAGTATTGAAATTGTACAGAAAGAAATCGGGCGGATCGATAACCTCATCGTCATTGAACAGGAAGTGTTGACCAAAACCGGCTTATTGATAGAAACAACCATTAAAACCAGCGGTAACAAGACAATCACCAGTGATGAATTACTGAAGCTGCTTGAGTATTATAATGCGAAGATTGACAGGTCAAAGACTAACATATATAATCACAACCAGGGTATTAAACTGCTGCAGAAGCGAATGGAGATTTTGCAGAAAAAGATTGACCTGGTCACCACGGTCAGTCCGGTAAAGCAAAAACCATTCGGACAGGTAATCCTCCAGGTGATGTGTAAGAGGGCAGGCGAAATCCCGGTTGATCTTTCTTACTACACGGCGCATGCCGGCTGGACCGCTATTTATGACATCCGGGTGAATTCAAAAACCAATAAAGTAAAAATGGTGTATAAGGCTTCCTTAACACAGACAAGCGGGATAGACTGGAAAAAAACAAAACTTACATTAAGCACCGGAACACCCAGCTTTGGTGTAACGGCTCCTGTACTGACGCCCTGGTATTTGCAGTTATATGTGCCTGGTTTGTACACAGACCTCCAGCGCAGGGCGGCCCAGGGTAATGCAGCGCGGAACATGGTACAATCTTATAAAGATGATAAGGTTTTATCAGAAGTGGTGGTGGCAGACGCGTACGGGCAGCTAAAGCAACAGAAAGAAAATGAAGAGACCATTGACCCCAGCACGCTGCAGCAATACACCACCCTCAACGAAGGGCAGTTGAATACAAATTTTGAAATCGATCTTCCGTACGATATTGAAAGTGATGGTCAGCTCCACAGCGTGACCATCAAAGACCAGGAGATCAGCTGTATACTGAAAAACTATGCTGTCCCGCGGGTTGACAAAGAAGCTTACTTAATGGCGGAGGTGGCCGACTGGCAAAACCTTGACCTGTTGCCCGGGGATGCCAATATCATCATGGATGATACATATATCGGTAAATCCGTGATTGACCCCAATACAACGGCGGATACCCTGAACCTTTCATTGGGGAGGGATAAGCGAATTGCCGTGAAGCGGTCCCTGGTAAAAGAACAGAGCAGTATCAAAACAACGGGAAAGGAAAGCAGGCAAACTTTTACCTACGAGATTATTGTGAAAAACAACAAACTCACTGATGTCAATCTTTTATTGAAGGACCAGTTTCCCCTCAGTACCATCAAGGAAGTGGAAGTTAAACTGGAAGAAGAAGGTATGGCGACGGTGAATGCGGAAACCGGTGTGCTGACCTGGAAAATTGATCTCAAACCCGGGGAAAGTAAAAAAGTGCGGTTCAGCTACAGCGTAAAATACCCGAAGGATAAAAAGATCGTCAACTTAAAATGAGTTGTTAGCTCTTAGCTAAATGCTAATAGCTAAATTTGCGGGATGCGAAAATTAAGCATGGATGAACTGGGACGGAAGTCTGTAGAGGAGTTCCGGCAATCGGATAAGATGCCGGTGATGGTGGTCCTGGAAAATATCCGCAGCGCTTATAATGTGGGCAGTGTATTCCGTACCGCGGATGCTTTCCTCGTGGAAGGAATTTATATCATCGGCTATTCTGCCAAACCTCCCCATAAGGAAATTAAAAAAACAGCGTTAGGCGCCGAAGAAACAGTGGCCTGGAAGTATTTTAAAACTTCCGGAGAGGCTATTGAAGAGTTGCGGCATGAAGGGTACCGGGTGTATGCAGTAGAACAGGCCCTTAACAGCCAATTGCTCCAGCAGGTTGAGCCTGCTAAAAATGAAAAGGTAGCGGTAATTTTCGGCAATGAAGTGACAGGAGTGGAGCAGTCAACCATTCTTTTATGTGACGCGTGTATAGAAATACCACAGCTGGGTATGAAGCATTCACTGAATATTGCCACGGCCGCGGGCGTCGTGCTGTGGGAACTGGTCAGGAAGAGGATAATGCATGGTGCATAGTTCATGGTTCCTGGATAACAGCAGCTATTTACAGGAAGTATCGGGGATATAAAATTTTATGTAAAATGATTACAAAACCGGGAGATTCCGTTTAAGCGTTATGGATTATCTACCATGAACAATGAACCATGAACAGATTTAAGAGTTATTTGAGCCTGATAAAGTTTTCTCACACCATTTTTGCCATGCCTTTTGCGTTGATTGGTTTTTTTTTAGGACTGAAATCAGGTTGGTTTGAGTCAAATATCAAGGCATCACACCCGGGCATAGATGCTGAAACCCGCGACGTGTTATATATCAGTCAGGGGGTAAAACTACTGGGCTTAGTAATACTCTGTATGATTTTTGCCCGTAGCGCCGCTATGGCATTCAACCGTTATTTAGACAGGACATTCGACGCAAAAAATCCAAGGACTGCGGTACGGGAGATCCCCGCGGGAGTTATTCCGGCTAAAAACGCATTGACCTTTACCCTCATCAGCAGTTTGCTTTTTATAGCTTGTACTTTTTTCATCAACAGGATTTGTTTTTATTTATCTCCTGTTGCATTAGCTATAGTGCTTGGGTACAGTTATACCAAAAGATTTACGCCGCTTTGTCATTTAATACTGGGACTGGGGTTGTCATTAGCACCCATCGGTGCCTATTTGGCTGTGACAGGAGTTTTCCACTGGTTGCCTATCCTGTTTTCACTGGTCGTGTTATTTTGGGTGAGCGGATTTGATATTATTTATGCATTGCAGGACGAGGAATTTGATAAATCCCAACGTTTATATTCTATTCCAGTATGGCTGGGAAAAAGTAAAGGACTCAGGGTGTCAGAAGTTTTGCACCTGCTAAGCGCGGCGGCAGTTGTCATTGCCGGGATTTGTGGAAACTTTGGCTGGATATATTGGGCAGGTGTGGCGGTTTTCCTGGTCATGCTGGTTTACCAGCATCTCATCATCAAACCCCATGATCTCAGGAAAGTTAACCTCGCGTTTATGACTGCCAACGGTATTGCGTCAGTTGTTTTTGCCATCTTTGTTATCACTGATTTATTTATTCACCCTTAATAGCTCTCCTTAATTGGCCCGCATACTCGCTATAGATTACGGACTCAAACGAACAGGCATCGCCGTTACGGACCCCCTGAAGATTATTGCTACAGGACTGACCACGCTACATTCAAAAGAGCTGATCCCTTTTTTGAAAGATTATTTTATGAAAGAGCAGGTGGAAATGATCATTATTGGCTGGCCGACCAACTGGGATGATTCGGCCACGCACGCCACGCCGCTGGTCACCAAATGTATCAAAGACCTGGAAAAAGCATTCCCCGCATTGCCCATCAGAAAAGTGGATGAACGTTACACCTCTAAAATGGCCAAAGATGCCATGCTGGAGATGGGAATGAAAAAAAAGGACCGTCGTAACAAGGCATTGGTTGACGAAATAGCTGCGGCGATCATGTTACAGGAGTACCTGCGATCTGCCAGATAATCGTAAATTTGCAGATAAAACCCGAAAGACCTAATCGAATGATTTTACCAATTGTAGCCTATGGGCATCCGGTTCTCAGAAAAGTGGCAAAAGACATCAAGCCCGGCTATCCCCAGCTGGAGAAATTTATTGAAGATATGTGGGAGACCATGTATGCCAGCAGTGGGGTAGGGTTAGCTGCCCCGCAGGTAAATAAAGATATCCGGCTTTTTGTAGTGGACACCGAACAAATGTTCCTCAGCATGGATGAAGAAGACAAGGTTGAATACCCCGATGCGCCGGGTGTGAAAGAAGTTTTTATCAATGCCCATATCGCAGAACTTGAAGGTGATGAATGGCCTTATAATGAAGGGTGCCTCAGTATTCCCAAAATCCGGGAGGATATTTACCGGCAGGAGAGTGTAACACTACAATACCTGGATGCCGGGTTCCAGGCACATAAAAAAACCTTTACAGGTCTTTCTGCCCGTGTCATCCTGCATGAATATGATCATATTGAGGGAAAGCTGTTCATCGACTATATTTCTCCCCTGAAAAGAAAGCTCATGAAAGGTAAGTTGAATGATATCTCCAAAGGAAAAGTAAGTGTAGATTATAAAATGATGTTCCCTGGCTGAGTAGTATGAAAAGGATACTCTTTATATCCTCCCTCTTTATTCCCGTCGCTTATAGTAATGCCCAGGACGACTCGCTGGATAATGAACGCCTTGCTAAAATGGTCAGCCTGTCAGAAGTTGTAATACGGACAGACCTCAACGTGGCAAAGTTCATGAACCAGGTAAAGAATGATACCACTTTCTATAAAGCTTTCCGCAATTTGCATGTACTGGGGTTTACTTCCTGGAATTATATACAGCTAAAGGATAAAAAAGGGAAAGTAAAAGCCTCCCTGCAGAGTAAAACCAGGCAGTTACGTCTGGGTGGTTGCCGGACGATGGAGGTACTCGATGAACATACAACGGGTGATTTTTATGAAGAGGATGGGGCTAATCATTACTATACGGGTGAACTTTATGCCGGTCTTTTTTTTACCCGGGGAAAGGTTTGTGGTGAAAACAATATTGTAAAGGGGATTGATTTTCGCCCCAAATCGCAAAAGGGGATGGCCAAACATAAGGAACAACTAAAAATGCTTTTTTTTAATCCAGGCAAAAGGATTCCGGGCATTCCTTTTATCGGCGATAAGATAGATATTTTTGATCCCGACCGGGCCGCCTATTATGAATTCGGGATTGATTATGGCGACTATGAAGGCCAGTCCTGTTATATTTTTTCCATTAAGGCAAAAAGTAAAGAGCAGGGGGGTAGAAAAAACAGTATTGTCATTGACAGTATGGTTACCTGGTTTAATACCAAAACCATGGAGGTGATGGCCCGGAATTACGACATGAGTTACGATGCCGGCGTTTATGATTTTAATGTGCACATGGAGGTCCAGATGACAAAATTTGGCAACTACCTCGTACCGCGTTTGCTCCGTTATATCGGGAACTGGGATGTGGTATTGAAGAAAAGAGAGCGGGGGATGTTTACCGCCACTTTATTTGACTTTACCAATTGAGGATACATAGTTCCTCCACTTTTCTATCACTTGGGAGATATCTTCCGGCAAGTCCGCCTCAAAAAAAACTTCTTTCCCGGTGGCAGGATGAATAAAGCCGAGTGTTTTTGCATGCAAGGCCTGGCGCTGGCAGATAACAAAGCAATTTTCAACAAATTGCTTGTATTTGCTGAAGACCGTGCCCTTCAAAATCTTATCTCCCCCATAGAAATCGTCATTAAATAATGGATGCCCGATATATTTCATGTGTACCCTGATCTGGTGAGTGCGGCCGGTTTCCAATACACATTGAACGAGGGTAACGTAGCCGAATCTTTCCAGCACTTTATAATGAGTGATGGCTTCTTTCCCGTGATCGCCTTCCGGGTATGCTTCAAATAATTTCCTGAAACGGAGATGGCGGCCTACATGTGCAACGATTGTTCCTGAATCTTTTTCCACATCTCCCCAGACCAGTGCTACATACTGGCGCTTAATGGAATGGTCAAAAAATTGTTTTGCCAGCTGGCGCATGGCGTTATCAGTTTTGGCAAGTACCAGCAGCCCACTTGTATTTTTATCAATCCGGTGAACAAGACCAAATCTTGGCAGGACATCTTCTGAGATAGCCGGGTTCTGTTTTTGCAGGTAATAAGCCACGCCATTTAAAAGTGTGCCGGAATAATTACCACTTCCCGGATGTACGACCATCCCTGCCGGTTTGTTGATGAGCATAAGGTCGGCATCCTCATAAACGATATTGAGGTCCATTTTCTCCGGCACCACATCCGTTTCATCGGGATGCATGTCAGAATAGACAATGACGGAATCCAGCGGCTTTATTTTATAGTTTGGCCGGATCTCTTTGCCATTGACCAGTACCATGCCCAGGTTAATGGCCTGTTGCAGTTTGTTACGGGTAGCCCCCTCTATACGTCTCATCAGGAATTTATCTATCCGTAAAGGCTCCTGGCCCTTGTCGATGGTCATGCTGAACCGTTCATATAGTTCATCATTGCTGTCCTGTATCCCGCTATTATCTTTTTCTGAATCCCCGTTCTTCATGGCGCAAAGGTAAAGGTTGGATATTTGTTGGTAATTTTGCCACCCCTGCATGATAAAACAAAAAGTGATATTTAAAGACATGGGTAGCCTGGAATACGGCGCAGCCTGGAACTACCAGGAAAACCTGTTGCAGGAAAATGTCCGGAAGAAGGCAAAACGCAGCAATGCTGGTTCCGGGGTCACGGCTTTAGCAGCAGATGCTGAACCTCTGCAGGAAGACAACAATACGGAGCATTATCTTCTTTTCGTAGAACACCCACCGGTATATACCCTTGGAAAAAGCGGGAAGAAAGAAAATGTGTTGCTGGATAATGACGGGTTGTTGGAAAGGGGAATCCAGTTCTTTAATACTAACCGGGGAGGGGATATTACTTTTCATGGGCCAAACCAGCTGGTGGGCTATCCCATCCTTGACCTTGAAAAATTTTACACGGATATCGGCAAATACTTACGAAACCTCGAAGAAGTAATCATATTGACCCTGGACGGGTACGCGGTAAAGGGAGAACGTTCAGCCGGTGAAACCGGTGTATGGATCGAACCTGGTGTTCCGGGCCGCGAAAGAAAGATCTGTGCTATTGGGGTACGCTGCAGCCGCTGGATCACGATGCATGGATTCGCATTCAATATAAATACTGATCTGTCCTATTTCAATCA
Source organism: Chitinophagaceae bacterium (assembly GCA_025449935.1). Classification (GTDB taxonomy): domain Bacteria; phylum Bacteroidota; class Bacteroidia; order Chitinophagales; family Chitinophagaceae; genus JJ008. The sequence continues at coordinate 52,342 of JANWIJ010000006.1, read as the reverse complement.
TATTATTCCCTGCGGTATCAGCAATAAGCAGGTTACGTCGCTCGAAAAGGAATTAGGGTACAAAGCGGACATAAATGAAGTGAAAGAGAAAGTGAGGAAGAATTTTGAAATCGTATTCAACGCCGAATTGATTTGAACCTGTCAGAAATCTTTTTCCAGGTTAAACTTATGTTTCTCGAGCAATTTCCCGTCTTCGTATAATTCAAACCTGAACCAGCCCGCATGGTAGAAATTGGCTTTGTCTATTTTGAAATCACGTTCTTTGATATCCTTTAATTCGAAAAGAAAAGTTCCGTCGTCTTCAAAGAATTTGATGGAATATTTTTTTGTCTTTTCTTCATCGGGCAGGTTGATGCGTACATAGCCGTCCCGGTATGTATAAACATACAGCGAAGGAGTGAATGCATTGGGCCGGGTTTTGTTGTTATTTACATTCGGCACAGCCACCGAATCGGTCCCGGGAAACTTATCCAATCGAACCCCAAAGGGTTTGGCGATAATAAAAGTATCACCCATCCGTATAGTATCCGGGGCTATGGCGCCAGTTGCTGGTTGCAGGCTGTCTTTGTAGGGTCTTTTTGGGTTACTGAATAAAAAGATGCCTTTGTCCAGCATGATATATAACCTGTAGAACATATGGTCATTGGTAGCTTTGGCATCTACGTATCCATTCTGGGGGGTAGTAGGATCCGGAACGGTAAGGATTGTTTTGTATCCCGTAAGACTGTCAAATGAACGCTGGATACTTATCTGCCGGATATCCTGGAAATTATTGGTCCAACCGATGATGATCCTGTTATTGCCGGCATTTTTCAGGGAAAATTTTGGAAGCGTGTCCTGCCCCTGCAGGGCCGGCGACACGGCAAAGCTGAATAGCAAAAGTAAGAGGGTTAGTTTTTGCATGCTTTTAGAACGAAAAGAGTATTGGATTCTTCTCATGGGTTGTGACAAAGATAGGGGAGCAATACGGAAATCTTAAAATATTAACGTTCCCTTTTTCAATGAATTATTCCCCTGCAAACCGCCGCTGTGAACGATCAGCAGCCTGCTCCCGGGTTGAAAATAATTATTCTCAACGAGATCATTAACGGCAAAGAATAATTTACCCGTATAAACAAAATCGGATGGGATATTTGTCTGGGAATAATACTCATTCATGAATTCGATCAGCCCGGGTTTATACTTTGCATACCCGCCGAAATGATAATCATGTATAATTGTGGGGTCTGCCGGTTGATCTCCCAGCAATAATTTTATATTTCCTTCCAGGTCCAGATTATTCTTTAACACGCTGATGCCAATAATCGCGTTGGACTGTGCTGCACCCCGTATCAAACCGGCCATCATGGTGCCTGTACCAACTGCGCAGCAGATGTGGGTGTACTCTTCCTTATTACAATGATCCAGGATGGTTGCTGCCCCCGTGGCTCCTTTCATCCCATATCCTCCTTCACGGATAAGGTAATAGTCTTCCTGATGAAATTGTTGAGGAATAGTTTGATGGGGGTAATCCTCCCGGCTCACGAAAAATAACTTCATTCCCGATTCTCTCGCCTGTAGCAGCGTATCCGATAGTTCGGCCGGCTTCTCACCCCGGATAATACCGATGCATTCCAGCTGGTGAATCCTGCAGGCAGCAGCAGTGGCGAGGATATGATTGGACCAGGCCCCGCCAAAAGTCAGGATGGTCTTTTTGTTTTCTTTTTTTGCATCCTCGAGGTAATAACGAAGTTTGAACCATTTGTTACCCGATACCTGCGGGTGTATTTTATCCAGCCGGAGCACGGCGACTTCCACTTCTTTCTTAACGAACAGCGGAACCGATATTTTATCAATTGAAATGTTTGCTGGATTTATTTCCTCCATGGTAAAATAGGCTGAGCCGCATAACAAAATTACTTTAATTTCGTGCCGCAATTTGAATAGTTATTATGAAACCCACTCTCGTGATTTTGGCAGCAGGCATGGCTTCCCGTTATGGCAGCATGAAGCAGGTGCAGGGCTTTGGACCTTCGGGCGAAACCATTATGGATTATTCCATTTTTGATGCTATCAGGGCAGGTTATGGTAAAGTTGTTTTTATAATCCGCAAGGAATTCGCGGAAAACTTCAGGGCTATTTTCGAACCCAAACTAAAAGGCCGGATTCAGACGGCCTATGTATACCAGGAAATCGATTCCTTTACCGAAGGTTACACAGGGCCGGCAGAAAGAACCAAGCCCTGGGGAACAGCCCATGCTGTCCTTTGCGCAAAAGATGTGGTTAAAGAACCGTTCGCTGTTATCAATGCAGATGATTTTTACGGGAGAAATGCCTTTGACAATGCGTTTGATTTTTTGAATACCGGCTGTAATGATAAAACCTATGCCATTGTCGGTTATGATTTAGTGAAGACATTATCTGATTATGGCACTGTCAACCGGGGGGTTTGCGGGTTGAACCGGGATGGAAACCTGGCAACGATTACGGAAAGAATCAATATTTCAAAAAAAGGAGATAAGATAGTTTGTGATGATGGACTGGAGCCGGCCGTCCTCGCACTGCAAACAAAGGTTTCCATGAACTTCTGGTGTTTTGATACCTCCTTCTTCTCCTATACACAGAAACTTTTTGCTGAATTTTTAGATCAGCACGGGCAGGAGCTTAAGTCCGAGTTTTTTATACCCATCGTAGCCGACCAGTTTATTAAAGCAGGTGGTAAAATCGAAGTTATCCCAACCAGTTCATTATGGTTTGGAGTTACCTACAAAGAAGATGCGCCCTTCGTGGAACAAAGCCTGCAGCAACTTATTAAAGCCGGGGAGTATCCTGCCAGCCTGTGGACATAATCACCCAATAGTGAACTGCATAAAAAAGCCCCGCAAAAAAGCGGGGCAGTTTTATTCAATAGGGATATTATTCATTCAGTTCACTTTTACCATGAAAATATAATCTTCCAGTTTTTCCACCTGTTGGGTTCTGTCCAGGCCGGCAATACTGGATTTAGCAGTAAGTTTTATTCGCTGAAAGGAAGTGTCTTTTTTAAGTTCGCCAAGCACTTTGTAGATATGTTTGCCCTGGATAGCGAATACAAAACCTTCTGTGTTGGTTTGCCTGCCATTGAGTATACCAATCACTTCCCCGTTTTTATTCAGTATAGGACTGCCGCTATTTCCGCGGTTAGCTGCTATTTCAATCTGGCAACTAAGTGTATCCCCGTCATAGCCGGTTTTAGCACTTAAATAGCCTTGCCCGTAAACAACCACATCGTTCCGGGGATAACCCAGTGTAAAAACCGGTTCAGCGAGGTTACCGGATGATTTGCTGATGGCATAAGGAACAGAGGTAAAAGGTTTAAAACTTTCGTCTTCAATTTTAAGGATGGCAATGTCTTTCTGGATATCGTTATAAACCACCCGGGCCACGTATTCGCCCTTACTATTCTGTACGGCGATATTCCTGGCACCGGCTATAACGTGTGAATTGGTTACCAGGTATCCTTTCACGTCGATGATAAATCCAGTACCCCCCGTTTTATAAGGAATAGCCGGGGTATTGTTCTTAATAGTTTTTACAATGTTCAGGTCCTTTTCCAGCCGGTCAGCCTTGTTTTTGGTTTCATCCACCTTGCGGCTCAATTTTTCAAGTTCACCCGTAGAAGGTGGTTTGGGAGATATGGTCCAAACCAATGCGCTGATGGTAATTGCGGTAATCCCGGCAATAGACGCGGCAATGGCGGCCACTCTTTTATAGCGATTCCATAAATAGACAATTTTGGATTTGCCTTTTAACCTCACCGAATTAATCCTGCCCTGTTCAGCCAGGTCGGTATGAACAATGTTCAGGGAAGAACGGAATTTTTTCCACTCACCGAAACGGTTCATCTGCTGCAGGAAGAGGGTATGCTCGACCACGAGCTGGTCAATTTCCGTATTGGTTTTGCGAAGATTCTCAAAATGGAGACGCTCATCAGGATTCATTTCGCCCCTGATATATCGTTCAACCGCGTCCAGAATTTTTATGTCATCCATCACCATTCCCATTTTTGTAGTGAGCAAAAAATATTTTCTTCAGTCTCATCAGGCACTTGTACTTCTGGTTTTTCGCATTGTCAGCATTGGTATATCCAAAGTTGACAGATATTTCCTGCATGCTCTTTTTTTGGAGGTAGTAGGCTTCCAATAAGCTTTTGCAGGGTTCACCAAGGCTGCTGATTGCCTTATCCATCATTTCAAATTCCGCGTTCCTTTTTTCATGCTCTTCAATCTCCTCTTCCACCGGGATTTCCGCCTCAAGCGCTTCCACCGGGGCCGAATACCGGTTCAATTGCTGCAACTTTTTCAGCCATAGCCTCCGGCTGACCGAATAAACGTATGTTTTGATCTGGCAGTTTAGCTCAAAAGTCCCCGATCTCACGTTTTCATAGAGCACAATCATCGCTTCCTGGAATATGTCTTTGGCGTCGTCTGTTGATCCGTTATTGTTGATTATCAACGCCTGAACCATATTGTAATTCTCTTTATATATGGTCTCGATGGCCTTTTTATCACTGGCGGCTAATCCCTGCAATAGAATTCTTTCGGTATGCTCTGGTTTCACTATTCCGTTATTTAATACATTATTTTAAAAATAGTAACCCTAAGCCACCTGAAAAAAAATATTAAAACCCGGGTTACCTTTTTCCCTTCCAGGTATTAACATCGAAATATTTCAAAAAATCCCAAAAAATCGAAAAATGAAAAAATTCCTCGCAATCGTCGCTATCGCCTCTTTCGCAGTGGCTTGTAACAGCTCTTCTGACAAGAAAGAAACAACAGACAGCGTTACAAACGTAATCGACTCAACAGCTAATGCAGTAACCGATTCAATTGAAGTTACTTCAGATTCTTTAAAGAATGTTGTGGATTCTGCTGCTGCTGCTGCCAAAGATTCTTTAAAAAGCAAAATGTAATTTTTGCCATTGGACCAGGCAGGTTTGCTGAAGTCCGGCATAAATTTTTCATATGGCAAGCAATCGTTAGAGGCCTTCCCGTCAGGGAGGGCTTTCTTATTTACAGCTATACCTGCGTAGAAAATACATTAGCCTTTCCTGCCATTTAAAGTTAACTTTGCCGCTTTATTATACATTTAAAAATATTTAATAGTGAATACATTTGAGGCGCTGGGAATTGAAGAAGGATTGCTTCATTCAATTAAAACGTTAGGATTTACCCAGCCTACGCCGATCCAGGAGAAAGCTATTCCCGTTTTGCTCCAGGGAACCAAGGATTTCATAGGCCTTGCACAAACGGGCACGGGTAAGACTGCAGCTTTTGGATTGCCCCTGCTGCAACTGATAAAAAAAGAGGATCGTTTCCCCCAGGCCCTCATCGTTTGCCCCACCCGGGAACTTTGCTTACAGATCACCAGCGACCTGGAAAAATTCAAAAACAAAAAAGCAAGTGTTTTCGTTACGGCCGTGTATGGAGGTACTTCCATCACCCTGCAGATCCGGGATTTAAAAAAAGGAACACATGTAGTCGTCGCCACCCCGGGCAGGTTAATAGACCTGATCGAAAGGAAAGCCATCAACCTCGAAAAGATTCATTATGTGGTATTGGATGAAGCGGATGAAATGCTGAACATGGGGTTTAAGGAAGACATTGAATTTATTTTAAAGAACACACCCAACCGCCAAAGCACCTGGCTGTTCAGTGCGACGATGCCGGCGGAAATAAGACAGGTGAGCAAAAGGTACATGGACAAACCTTTCGAGATCACTATTGGTAAAACAAATGCGGGTGCTGCAAATATTGACCACCAGTATTACGCTACCCAGCATCACAACCGCTACGAGGTTTTAAAAAGGATCATTGACTTCAACCCGGGTATTTACGGAATTGTATTTGCCCGCACCAAGGCCGACACGCAGGATATCGCGGAACGGCTGACCAGGGAAGGGTATGATATTGATGCCATACATGGAGATCTGACCCAGCAGCAACGGGACAAAGTGATGGGGCTGTTCCGGGATAAAAGTATACAATTATTAATAGCGACCGATGTGGCCGCCCGCGGTATTGATGTAACGGGTATCACTCATGTTATTAATTATGAATTGCCGGATGATGTGGAAGTATACACACACCGGAGTGGCCGTACCGGCAGGGCAGGGAAAAGTGGTGTATCGGTTTCAATTGTAACACCCAAAGAAACCTACCGGCTCAGACAGATCGAAAGACTGGTGAATACCCGCGTACATAAGATGGATATTCCGAGTGGTAAGGATGTTTGCCGCAAACAGTTCTTTCACTTCATTGATAAAATGTTACAGGCTGATATCAGCCACGGGGAATATGAAGCGTATTTGCCAACCCTGAAGGAAAAATTTGCCGATATCAACAAAGAAGAAATATTGCAGCGGGTGGCGGCACTCGAATTTGACCGCTTCCTTAAATATTACGAAAACGCCGCCGACCTGAATATGAGGGGGGATGACCGGAGAACAGACCGCCGCGGGGATAGAGCGGAAAGAACGACCGCCCGCGACAGGGATACAAAAGGAAGAAGTTTTGGCGGGAATGGAAATTATCAACGACTGTTTGTTAACCTGGGTACCAAAGATGGTTTTTATAAAGCCAGTTTCCTCCAGTTTATCCTGGATATGAGCGACCTGAAAAAAGAAGTGCTGGGCCGTATTGATATGAAGGAAATGACCAGTTGGATTGAAATTGAGCCTTCATCCGGCAAGAAAATGATCAAGGCCATGGATGGCAAAAATTACCGTGGCCGGAAGATCCGGATGAATGATGCAGAAACTGGGGGCGGAAGAAAATAACAAATAAAAATTTTTTTTACTCGGCGGGAAACTTATATTTGTTTACACATGACAATCGCAAGAACATATTCCGGATTTTATTTTTATTACTTCTTTTTTAACAGGAAGCCGGGAATGCTTTTGTTGAACGCGGTATAACGAACAACTAAAAATCAACATAAAGAGTCCCGGCCAGACAGGCCGGGATTTTTGTTTTCAAACTATGAGCAGGAACATACATATACAGGGATATCCCGGCAGCTTCCACCAGGAGGCTGCGCAGCGGTTCTTTGGAAAAGATGTCGAAGTAATTCCCTGCGCCACTTTTAAAGATGTCGTGAAGCGAACAGCAATTAATAAGAAAAGTGATGGCGGTATCATGGCCATTGAGAATTCTATCGCCGGAAGTATCCTGCCAAATTATAATCTTTTACGGAAAAGCAATTTAGCTGTAACCGGGGAAATCTATTTGCAGATCCGTCAAAACCTGCTGGTGAATCCCGGGGTAAAACTCGGGGATATAAAAGAGATTCATTCCCATACTATGGCTTTGCAGCAATGCGATGATTTCCTGGATAAATACAAATGGAAACTGGTAGAAACCGATGATACCGCCCTGAGTGCGCGGCAAATTCACCGGACCGGGAGTAAACACCTGGCCGCTATCGGCAGTAAGGTTGCCGCCCGGTTATACGGGCTGAAAATAATTGTCCCTGACATTCATACCTTAAAGAAAAATTATACCCGGTTCCTTGTGTTGCAGCGGCAGGAGGCCGCATTCAAAGCAGAGCAGCCTGATAAAGCATCGGTAAGCTTCCTCACAGACCATTCCCGCGGAAGCCTGGCAAAAGTGCTGGCAAAAATTTCGGCCGGCGGCATCAATTTAAGTAAGCTGCAAAGCTTTCCTGTTCCCGGGACCAACTTTAAATACAGTTTTCATGCAGATATGGAATTCGATTCCCCGGGAAAATTCTATAAAGTGATTAGCCAGTTGAAAGGACTAACAGCTGCAATTAAGATTTATGGTGTTTATAAAAAAGGATTATGGAAGTAGCCAAACGATTAAACGGAATCGGAGAGTACTATTTCTCTCACAAGCTGAGAGAGATCGAGGAACTGAATAAGGCAGGGAAGAATGTCATCAATCTTGGTATTGGCAGTCCGGACCTGCCACCACATCCCGGAGTGATACAGGTTTTGCAGGAAGAAACTGCGAAACCGGCGGCTCATGCTTACCAATCTTATAAAGGTTCGCCGGTATTGAGGAAGGGGATAAGCGAATGGTATAAGCGATGGTACCAGGTGGACCTTGATCCTGCTACAGAAATTTTACCCCTCATAGGAAGCAAGGAAGGGATTATGCATATCTGCATGACCTACCTGGATAAAGGAGATAAGGTATTGGTGCCCAACCCGGGCTACCCAACTTACAATGCAGCCGTTCAACTGGCCGGTGGAAAGTGTGTGCCATATAAACTAAGGGCAAAAAATAATTATGAACCTGATTTTGATAAACTGGGTAAGCGCAAACTGAAAAAAGTAAAGCTGATGTTTGTGAACTATCCCCAAATGCCCACGGGGCAGTTACCCACCAAACAGCTGTTTGAAAAACTGGCCAGGTTTGGCAGGAAGCAGAACATTCTTATTGTACATGACAATCCTTATTCTTTTATTTTAAATGAATCCCCGCTGAGTTTGTTAAGCATTAAGGGAGCAAAAGACTGTGTGATTGAATTGAACTCCCTGAGTAAAAGTCATAACATGGCCGGTTGGCGGGTGGGCATGCTATGCGGTGCCAAAGAAAGGATAGACCAGGTGCTGCGGTTCAAAACCAATATGGACAGCGGCATGTTTTTGCCGGTACAACTGGCGGCGGCAAGAGCTTTGACCCTGGGAAAGGAATGGCAGGCAGAATTGAACCTGGTGTATAAGGCAAGAAGGGAAAAAGTATTTGAGTTGCTGGATCTTTTGAAATGTGAATATTCTAAAGAACAGGCCGGTTTATTTGTGTGGGCGGCCATACCGGCAACCTATAAGGATGCATATGTGATGAGTGATGAAATTCTATATAAATTAAATGTTTTCATAACCCCCGGTGGAATATTTGGAAGTGCCGGTCGGAAATATGTACGGGTGAGTTTATGCAGCCCGGAGGAAAAGATGGAAGAGGTCATTCAACGAATTAAAAAACAATAAGAAATGGAACGGAAGAGAATTGCCATAGTCGGGGTTGGTTTAATCGGCGGCTCACTCGCCATCCAGTTGCACGAAAAAAAATTGTCTGCAAAGCTGGTTGGCGTGGAAGCCAATTCACTTCATGCACAGCAAGCCATCAAACTTGACCTGGTGGATGAGATACTGCCCTTGCGAGAAGCCATTGAACAGTCCGATGTAATTGTACTGGCAATACCGGTTGATAAACTGGTTGAGCTGTTACCTTCGATTATTGACCAGGTTGGACAGCAGATCGTAGTTGATCTTGGCTCTACGAAGAGCCAGGTGATTGAATTACTTAAAAACCACCCGAAACGCGGCAGGTATGTGGCTACCCATCCCATGTGGGGCACTGAATACAGCGGTCCGGAGGCGGCGGTACGGGGGGCATTTGAAAACAAAGCGGTAATCATCTGCAATGCGGAAGAAAGTGATGCTGATGCTCTGGAATGGGTGAAAGGGATGTATAAGAAGATCGGCATGCATATCCTGGAAATGGAGGCAAAAGCGCATGACCTGCATGCGGCTTATGTCAGCCATATATCGCATATCACCTCGTTCGCGCTGGCCAATACCGTACTGGAAAAAGAAAAAGAAGAGCAGGCCATTTTTGAATTAGCCTCGGCGGGTTTTGAAAGTACAGTGCGGCTGGCAAAAAGCAACCCGGCCATGTGGGTGCCGATCTTTATGCAGAATAAAGAAAACGTCCTGGATGTTTTAAAAGAGCATATTGCGCAGTTGTCGCGATTTAAGGAAAGTATTGAGAAAGAGGACTACGAGTACCTGCTGCGGTTGATTGAGGATGCGAATAAGATTAGAAGAATAATAAAATAGCCGCGACAGGCGATGTGCAAAGATGAGGACGGTGATCACATAAAAAATTATCTTTACAACTATGCAAGCAACAGAGGCAATAAACGAAACGGCGCAGGCGACATGGAACAAACGGCCGCTCATCATCAGCGGGCCCTGCAGTGCAGAAACCGAAGAGCAGGTCCTGGAAACTGCACAACGGTTAGCTGCAACCGGGAGGGTGGACATGCTGCGGGCGGGCATCTGGAAACCCAGGACCAAGCCCGGCATGTTCGAGGGTGTTGGCGCTAAAGGATTACCCTGGTTGCAACAGGCCAAAAAGCTAACCGGATTGCCCACCACGGTGGAGGTAGCCACCGCGAAGCAGGTACAGGATGCGCTTACATTTGATGTAGATGTGTTATGGATCGGGGCCCGGACCACCGTAAACCCTTTCAGCGTACAGGAAGTAGCGGATGCATTAAGAGGAACAAATGTACCCGTGCTGGTAAAGAATCCCATTAACCCTGACCTGGAATTGTGGACCGGAGCTGTTGAAAGAATCGCCCGGGCAGGTGTAAGACAAATCGGTTTGATTCACCGCGGGTTTTCGTCGTACGGGAACACGGAATACCGGAATGCACCGATGTGGCACCTCGCGATTGAAATGAAACTGAAGCATCCGGGTATGCCGATAATTAATGATCCCTCGCATATTTGCGGCCGCCGTGATATATTGCTGGAAGTGGCGCAAAAAGCGATTGATCTTGACTACGATGGGTTGATGATCGAAAGTCATATAGACCCGGATCATGCCTGGAGTGATGCAAGCCAGCAGGTGACACCCGAGCGGCTCAAAGAGATACTGGATAGTATTATATGGCGAAAGGAAGACATTAATTCTGACGAGTACCACGCTGCACTGGAAAAATTGCGGCAGCAGATCAATCACCTCGACGACGAATTGATGCAGATCCTTGGCCAGCGCATGAAGGTTGCAGAACAGATCGGTAACTACAAAAGAGAAAATAATATTACCATTTTGCAAACCAACCGGTGGAATGAAATCATTGAACGGGCTTTTTTAAAAGGCGATAAGCTCGGCCTGAGTAAAGAATTTATCACCCGGTATTTTGATGCCGTTCACATGGAGAGTATCAATCACCAGAAGAAAATCATGGATTCCTGATGCAAAAGCTTTCCTTCAAGTTTTCCCATACCTCCACAGATTATTACCTGTCGCAGGGCATGACTTACCTGAAGCAGGTAACTGACCAGAAATCAACCGTGCTGATCACCGATGAAAATGTATATAATGCACATTCCAGGCGGTTTCGGGGATGGAATACCATTGTATTAAAACCCGGGGAAGAATTTAAAATACAGGCAACCGTTGATGCGGTCATTGAGAGCCTGGTCGGGATGGAAGCCGGGAGAACAACCACGCTGGTGGGTGTCGGGGGCGGGGTTGTTACAGATATTACCGGCTATGTGGCTTCCATATATTTGCGCGGTGTGCGTTTTGGATTTGTTCCCACTTCTTTATTGGCAATGGTGGATGCTTCAATCGGCGGAAAGAATGGTATTGATGTGGGCCTGTTCAAAAATATGGTAGGTCTTATCCGCCAGCCGGCCTTTATCCTGCACGATATGATTTTTCTTAATACCCTGCCGCAGGTGGAATGGGAAAACGGGTTTGCGGAGATCATCAAGCATGCCTGCATAAAAGATGCAGCGATGTTTACTGAACTGGAAAGAAATACATTGAAAACGTACCAGGGCAAAAAAAAACCTGTTTCTGAGCTCGTCCTGCGGAATGCCTTATTAAAAACAAAGCTGGTGCAGCGGGATGAATTTGAAAAGGGAGAGAGACGGTTACTGAATTTCGGGCACACATTGGGTCACGCACTGGAAAATCAATACGAATTATTGCACGGGCAGGCCATTTCCATCGGGATGACCTATGCCTGTCATCTATCCGAACAACTTGCCGGGTTTAAACAGGCTGGGAGAGTAGTGAGCGTGTTAGAAAAATATCATCTGCCCACTTATGCTTCATTTAACAAACGGCAGGTATTTGATGTGATGAAAATGGATAAGAAACGCGAGCTGAAAGAAATGAATTATGTTTTGCTGAATAAAATCGGGAAGGGGATTGTGAAAACCATTTCGTTGAAACAGCTGGAAAAAATCATTCAGGAATTATAACTCGTGAAAGTAACCATTCATCCATCGCCGTTAAACGGAATTGTTCAGGCACCGGCTTCCAAGAGTTCGATGCAGCGGGCTTGTGCAGCGGCATTATTATCCAATGGAGAAACTGTGATTAAAAATCCCGGTCACTCGGATGATGATCAGGCGGCTATTGAAATAATTAAAGCATTGGGGGCGCAGGTCGTAATGACAGCTGAATCCCTGGTCATAAATAGTGCAGGAGTTATTCCCCGGGATAAGGAAATTAATTGCGGGGAATCGGGCTTGAGTATCCGGATGTTCACCCCCATCGCCGCCGTGAGTAATAAAGAAATAACACTCACCGGTTCCGGAAGCCTGGCAAAAAGACCCATGGATTTTTTTGATGAGATTTTGCCGGGGCTGGGGGTTAAAGTGAAAAGCAATAAGGGAAGGCTGCCATTGATTATCCGGGGCCCTTTATTACCCGCAAATATTGAAATAGATGGTTCATTGAGTTCGCAGTTCCTTACGGGTTTGCTAATGGCCTATGGAGCCTCCCTGAATTTTTCAGCGGGAGATACTTTTGGAAACGCCATTCACGTGCCGGTTTCTATAAAAGTCCGTAACCTGAAAAGCAAGCCTTATATCGACCTCACATTGGATGTGATGAAACAGTTTGGTTTAATGGTGCCTGAGTACAGGAACTATGAAGAATTTATTTTTCGTCCCGGCTCCCTGCAAACCCACTCATCCGGAGAAGGGAGGGCTTATGTTGTTGAAAGTGACTGGAGCAGCGGGGCATTTCTCCTGGTCGCCGGTGCTATCGCCGGTCCGGTAACGGTGCGGGGATTGGATCTCACTTCTTCCCAGGCTGACAAAGCCATTGTGGATGTGTTAATGTCTGCCAACGCGGGTATCGCGGTGGAGGCAAAAGGAATAAAAGTGCGTCCTGCTGAGATGAATGCCTTTGATTTTGATGCCACTGATTGCCCGGATCTGTTCCCGCCGCTTGTGGCGTTGGCTGCTTATTGTAAAGGGGAGACAACAATAACAGGAGTAAGCCGCCTCACGCATAAGGAAAGTAACCGCGCCATTACACTACAGCAGGAATTTGCTAAAATGGATGTGAAGATTGATTTGAAGGATGATGTCATGGTAATTCATGGAGGCAATACCGTCAGGGGTGCCAGCGTTCATTCCAATCACGATCACCGCATTGCCATGGCTTGTGCGGTGGCTGCCCTCAGGGCTGATGGAGAAACCATCATCAGGAAAGGAGAAGCCGTTAATAAGTCATACCCGGATTTTTATGAAGATTTGAAAAAGCTGGGTGCTGATGTATCTTTAAATAAAAAGTTCAGGTGGCATGAATAGTTTTGGACGCATATTCCGCATATCCATTTTTGGTGAATCGCATGGCGAGTCAGTGGGTATTGTTATCGACGGATGTCCTGCGGGTTTATCCTTGACCGTTGAGGATTTCCTTCCCGATCTTGAAAGGAGAAAAGGGGGAACGCAGAAAGGAACCACACCCAGGCAGGAAGAAGACTTGCCTGTTTTCAGGAGCGGCCTCTTCAACGATAAAACAACCGGGGCGCCCATTGCTATTTTTTTTGAGAATAAGAATGTTCGCAGCAGCGATTATGAAAAACAAAGGGCCATCCCAAGACCTGGTCATGCAGACTTTGTGGCAAAAGCCAAGGCAGGTGGTTTCGAAGACTACCGGGGCAGTGGCCATTTCAGCGGGAGGTTAACGGTGGCGCTGGTGGCTGCCGGGGTTATTGCAAAAAAATTGCTTGGACAGGTTCAGGTAGCCACGAAAATATTGGAAATAGGCGGGGAGGGTGACCTGGAGAAAGGACTCCAAAAAGCAATTGATAATAAGGACAGCATCGGGGGCATTATTGAATGCCGGGTGAATGATTTGCCGGTTGGACTGGGAGAACCATTTTTTGATTCGGCTGAGTCCTTGCTGAGTCATATCGTGTTTGCCATTCCCGCTGTACGGGGCATTGAATTCGGAACCGGTTTTGCTGCTGCAAAAATGTTTGGCAGCGGGCATAACGATGCAATCGAAGATATGCTCGGTAAAACCACGACCAATCACGCGGGTGGTGTAGTGGGAGGATTGACAAATGGAAATGAACTGGTTTTCCGCATCGCGATCAAACCAACATCCTCCACACCCAGGGAACAGCGCACCCTGAACTGGGAAACTGAAAAAGTTGAAACCGTGTCCGTAAAAGGGCGCCATGATCTTTGCATTGCGCTGCGGGTACCCGTGGTGCTGGAAGCGGTCACTGCCATCGTGCTGGCAGATTTACTCATACTGGAACAGAAAATCAAAAGAGTTTTATAATGCCGGTTATTTATCATGTAACAACTGCGGACGCATGGAATGCAGCGAAGGAAAGAGGATTTTATGAGCATCCTTCCTTAAAAGAGGAAGGTTTTATTCATTGCTCACAGGAGCAGCAGGTAGCGGGCGTACTCGAAAGGTATTTCGCCGGTCAAACCAGTTTGGTTAAACTGGTAATTGATACGGATAAACTCACGAGCAAGTATGTGTTTGACTGGTCGCCGTCTACCGCTGATACATTTCCGCATGTTTACGGGCAGATCAATACGGAGGCCGTGATTGATGTACTGGAGTTATAAATCCATTTTCAGTTTCCTGAAATCAATATCCAGTATTTCATATTGACCTCCACCGGGAATGAAGTAATGCCACCACTCTTTTTCATAAGATTTGAAACCATGATCTTCCATTGTTGATTTCAGCAACAACCTGTTCTGTAAAATTGCCGGCGGCAATTGACGAAACGAATGATGCGCCGTGTCAGAAAAATTATCAAATCCCGTTCCCATATCCAGTTCTTGGCCTGATCCGAGATTGATAAGGGTTAGGTCCACGGCAATACCGCGGTTATGCCCGCTTCCCTTTGCCGGATGAGCTACATAGTTTTCATCTTTTACCAGTTCCCAGAATTTTACTGTCACCGAATAAGGCCGGTAAGCATCAAATATTTTCAATCCCAGTCCTTTTTGATTTAATACTGCCTGGATTTTTTCCAGTCCACGTACGGCAGGCAGGCGCAAAAAAGTGGTATGGTTATTCCCGGAGTACATAACCCGGTTCATAAAATTATTTGCAGTGGCATACCGGAGATCATAGATGATACCAGGTACCAGGTCTTTTAATTCCACCATTCTTTTCGTGGAATCTGCGAGCACCTGCTCACGGTAATTGTCCCAGTTACTGGTTACAGGTGGCGGTGAATATGCGGTTTCCTGGGCAGTACCGCGGCTCAGCAGTATTATAGAAAAAATAAGCGTAACTGGCCGGGCAATATTGAAACGTTTGCTTATATTGTAATACATCTGCGGTATGCTTTTAGGCTGGTAAACATACTGTAAAACAAGGATACTGATTCTGCCGCCACTACACCACTATATGACTGTAAAAAGATCATTGTACCCTATCCTCCCGGGTCTGTTTTTGTTTTTCCTGTTTATGCTGCCCGGCTGTCAGAGTAAGAAGAACAAACGGCACGATACTACTATTGTGCATTCGCCCGAAGAAATGAAAGTGACTGCAACTGAATTAATCGGGACTGCCATCAATCATGCTGTTTCACATAATGGGATTACAGAAGATTCCTTATTACTCGGGGAGCCGCAGCTTGCTAAATTTATTTATGAAAACAATTCTTATGTTCCGTTGTGGTTTAATAAACAGGATTGGTTCCGTGCTGCGGATTCATTATTCGAATTCATCCGCTCATCGCGCCTGTATGGGCTATTCCCGGAAGATTATCACCTGGCAGAACTGACAGGTATCCGTGAAAGGATTGCGGCGGACACTTTAGCGAAGAAAGACAGGAACGATGCTTTATTGTGGTCGAAAGCCGATATGATGCTCACCGATGCATTTGTCGGGATCATCAAAGACATCAAGCTTGGCCGGTTACCCAATGACAGCATCACCCTGCGAAAAGATTCTGTGTTGATGCCGGAATTTTACCAGCAACAATTTGAATCACTGAAGAAAGCAGGTTCGCTGGTAAAACTGGTGGAATTGCTGGAGCCCAAAGAAAGAGGGTATCATCTGATTAAAGAAGGCATCCAGAAATTTTTAGACAGCGCAGATTACCGGGTCTTCACCCTGGTACCATCTCCAAAAAAAGAACCGGGGCAATTTAAACGGCTTCTTCAAAAGCGCTTGTTTGAAGGAGGCTATATCGGCTCAGACAGCGTACAGGCAGATTCCGCCCACATAGCAGAAGCGGTAAAAAAATTTCAACATGAAAAGGATATTGCCGTGGATGGGGTAGCCGGGGAAGGCACGCTCCGCTTGCTAAATATGTCTGACCGGGAAAAATTTATCCGCATTGCGATCAGCCTCGACAAATACAAACAATTACCCGAAAAAATGCCATACAGGTATATTTGGGTAAATGTGCCGGGGTATTATATGGATGTGGTCGAAGGTGACTCTGTAAAATTTTCCTCCAGGGTTATTTGCGGAAAACCTAAAACAAAAACTCCGTTACTCAATAGCGCCATTTCCATTTTGATTACTTACCCGCAATGGGTTCCCCCACCAAGTATTGTCCGCAAGGAGATCCTCCCCGCGGTTAAAAAGAACCCGGGTTATCTTGCCCGCAAAGGGTTCAGCCTGGTTAACAGTAAGGGAGAAGAAGTGGATCCTTACAGTGTAGACTGGTCAAAATACAACAACAGCATTCCTTACCGGGTGGTGCAGGGAAGTGGCGATGCGAATGCCCTGGGGATTATGAAATTTCATTTTGATAATAAATATTCCGTATACCTGCATGACACGAACCAGCGGTACTTATTTGCCAGTTCCAGGAGGTCGCTCAGCCACGGCTGCGTGCGGGTACAAGAATGGGAGAAACTGGCTTATTATATTCTCCGCTACGACAGCCTGACCAGCGGCGGCGGATCAAAGATCGATTCTGTAAAAACCTGGCTGCAGAAAAAACAGAAAAGGAATATCGCCGTGAAAAACAAATTGCCGGTTTATATCAGGTATATCACCTGCCAAGGGAAAAACGGGGGCATCGTTTTTTATGACGATCCGTATGGCGATGACCAGCTTTTGCGTGAAAAATATTTTGCAGCAAAGTAAGCCCCCGGAATATGCCATAAACGCGGTTCTTTGAATCCTGAAAATGGGGAAAAAGAACCAGCCCCAAAGTGGTGAATATGAGGGAAATAATTTATTTTAGGATATTGAACTTACCTGTTATTTTTGTTCAGATTTAAACCAAACTATCTCTTTATGAAGAAGATACTATCAGTATTGATAACGCTATGCCTTCTTGTACCCGCTTCTTATGGGCAGGATGACGAAATAAGACCAAAAGCACTTGGCGTTAGTTTTTACCTCAATGATTTCTTGTCTGCGCAAAGAATACGTAACAGTTCGCTTAGCCAGGTGTTCAGTGATAAGGGGTTTGCGAAACTTAGAGAGATGTCACCGGGTTTAGCTATTACTTACTTTAAAGGAATCCGGAAGCATGTGGATATCGCAGCCAGCATCGGTGGTGCATTCCTGAGATACCCTATGCCCAATAAATCTTTTTCCGGCAATAGTTTATTACTGGAGGCCAATGCTGCTGTAAATCTTAAGATGACGACAGAAAAATATTGGGTTCAGCCGTACATAATACTCGGGGTTGGCGGACACAAGTATCGCAGTTATTACGGAGCTTTTATGCCGCTGGGTCTGGGCCTTAAGGTGAACATACTTGATGAAGCGCATCTCTTTATAACTTCTACATACCGGGTTCCGGTTACGACCGAAACAGCCAATTACCATTTTCAGCACAGCATCGGAATTGCCGGAAGACTGGGTAAAAAGAAAGAACCCAAGATTATTGAACCACCCAAGCCACCACCTGATACGGATGGTGATGGTATTATTGATAGCCTGGATAAATGCCCAACCGTACCCGGGCTCGCAAAATATGAAGGTTGCCCGATTCCGGATACGGACAAAGATGGCATCAATGATGAAGAAGATAAGTGTCCTACTGTTCCGGGTCTTGCCCGTTACCAGGGTTGCCCGATCCCCGATACAGATAAAGATGGCATCAATGATGAGGAGGATAAATGTCCTACAGTTCCGGGTCTGGCGCGTTACCAGGGATGCCCGATTCCCGATACAGATGGCGATGGAGTAAATGATGAAGAGGACAGGTGTGTTACCATTCCCGGTCCAAAAGAAAACTTTGGTTGCCCTGTTATATCTGAAGAAGTGAAGAAGCGGGTTAACCTGGCTGCCAAGAACATCTTATTTGTTACCGGAAGCGCCAAGTTGCAAAAATCTTCCTTCAAAGGTTTGGATGATGTTGTAAGAATCATGACTGAAAATCCAGGTATGAGCCTGGCCATTGATGGCCATACCGACAACGTGGGTAAGGACGACTATAATCAAACCCTCAGCGATAACCGTGCTGCTTCTGTTAAAACATACCTGGTCAGCAAAGGCATTGATGAAAGCCGTATCAGTGCAACGGGTCATGGTGAAACAACACCGATAGCAGATAATAAAACGGCTGCCGGTCGCCAAAAAAATCGCCGTTCAGAACTGACATTGAGTTATTATAAATAGGTGAACCGTTCTCATAGATCAATGTCCCCCGTTGAATAAGCGGGGGACATTTTTTATTATCGGAAACTTACTGGTTTAAAACTTCACGTACCGGCTGATCAGTTGCTGGTCAATCCCTTTTCTCCTGGCGGTTTTGGCCTGTTTTCTCAGGATGAATTCAAAGAAGCTCATCCATCCCGGGAGGTTACTTTCGCTGATGTCAAATAACCAGGCAAGGGCCAGTTTGTCCTTTGGAAAGCCATTTGATTTGGTCAGCCCGTCATTGGCAAGACCGTAACCAATTTGAAGAGATTGTTCAAAACCGCGGCTGGCCGGTCTTAATTCCACGGTGAATTTGCAGGGTTTGCCACTCCGGTTACGAAAGAAATGATTGACATGCGGGGCAGCGATGGCAGTGCTTCCGGGGTTTAAAATATGTATCTTCTTATTTAAGCGTACCTGCATTTCTCCTTCCATGCATTCAAATTTTTCTGAATAGGTTTTATGGTAATGCAGACCTACACCCCCGCCATCAGCCAGTTCCACTTCTACAAGTGTGTATTCGCCATGGGTATCTTCATGGGTTTTCAGGAACAGGACCCTGTCCTTTTGTATAGGGTTGTAAATTCTTCTTTCCATTTATTAAATATTTAGACCATCAACCAAATTAATTTACAGCCTGAAAAGAGGTTATAAAAATATAAAAGATTGTCATTGCGGCTTTGTGGCAGGACAGAATTGGTCCAATTAGGACTTTTGGGAGTCATTTATTAGGTTTTGAGGAGTTTCAACCAGGAAGGTTATGGATTAGTGCGGGCCTATTTATCCACAGGGGCTTGCGGGAAACAGCTTCCCCTTTATTTTAAGCTATTTTTCCTTACCTTTGCGCCTCCAAAACCGAAAGGTTTTATTATTGAATTAAACATCTGAAAATAAAGCAGTCATGGCAGACTTAAAACTTCAAAGGAACTTTGGTATCGCGGCGCACATCGATGCCGGTAAAACCACGACAACGGAGCGGATACTCCGTTATACAGGAATGATCCACCGGATCGGGGAAGTGCATGATGGTGCAGCTACTACCGACTGGATGGAGCAGGAGAAAGAAAGAGGTATTACCATTACGTCCGCTGCAGTAAGCTGCCATTGGAATTTCCCCACCGATAAGGGGAAAGTAACAGCTGACAGCAAGAAGTATGCATTCAACATTATTGACACACCCGGCCACGTTGACTTTACCGTTGAAGTGGAACGGTCTATGCGTGTCCTGGATGGTTTGATCGCTTTATTTTCTGCGGTTGATGGTGTGGAGCCACAATCTGAAACAGTGTGGCGCCAGGCGAACCGTTACGGCGTGCCCCGTATTGGCTTTGTAAATAAAATGGACCGGGCCGGGGCTGACTTTTTGATGGTGGTTAAGCAGGTAAAAGATATGCTTGGGTCAAAAGCTGTTCCGCTGCAGTTACCCATTGGTGCGGAAGATGATTTTAGAGGAGTCGTTGACCTTATCAAAATGAAAGGTATCATCTGGCATATGGAAACAGAAGGGATGACTTTTGATGAAATAGAAGTTCCTGCAGATATGCTGGAAGAAGCAAAAGAATGGAGAGCCAGCCTGGTGGAAGCCGTCGCGGAATATGATGACAGGCTGATGGAGAAGTTTTTTGATGATCCCAACAGCATTACAGAAGATGAGATGCATGAGGCGATACGCAAAGCAACAGTTGACCTCAGCATTGTTCCGATGATGTGCGGGTCATCCTTCAAAAATAAAGGTGTGCAGACTGCACTGGATGCGGTTTGCCGTTACCTGCCTTCACCCGTTGATATTCCTGATACCGTGGGAACCAATCCTGACACCGGAGCTGAAGAAACCCGCAAAGCGGATCCGAAAGCACCCTTTGCAGCCCTGGCTTTTAAAATCATGACCGACCCGTTTGTTGGCCGCCTGGCTTTCTTCCGGTGTTACTCTGGTCACCTGGATGCAGGTTCTTATGTATTGAACGTAAGAAGTGGTAAAAAAGAACGTATCAGCCGTATCATGAAAATGTTCGCCAATAAGCAAAACCCGATTGATTTTATCGAAGCAGGAGATATCGGTGCCGCGGTTGGATTTAAAGAGATAAAAACCGGGGACACTTTATGTGATGAAGATCACCCGATCACCCTGGAAAACATGTTTATTCCTGAACCGGTTATTGCAGTTGCCATTGAACCAAAGACCCAGGTTGACGTAGATAAAATGGGTATGGCCATTGCCAAACTCGTAGAAGAAGATCCTACATTGAGAGTAAATACAGATGAAGAGACAGGGCAAACCATTCTCCGCGGTATGGGAGAGCTTCACCTGGAAATCATTATTGACCGTATGCGCCGGGAATTTAAAGTTGAGGTGAACCAGGGTGCACCCCAGGTAGCTTACAAAGAAGCATTCCAGGCTACAATTGAACATCGTGAGACACTGAAAAAACAAACCGGTGGGCGGGGTAAATTTGCGGATATACAATTCAGCCTTGGACCAATCGATGCTGAATGGAAAGCGGAGAACCCTGATAAGAATTACCAGTTTGTAAACGATCTTTTCGGCGGATCCATTCCACGTGAATTTGTTCCTGCCATCCAGAAAGGATTTGAGCAATCAATGACTACAGGTGTATTGGCCAGCTACCCGGTTGATAACATGAAGATCCGTGTATTTGATGGTAGCTTCCACGCGGTTGACTCAGACTCCATGTCTTTCGAGCTTTGTGCCAAACAGGGATTCCGTGAAGCAGCCAGGAAGGCTAAACCGGTATTACTGGAACCTATTATGAAAGTTGAAGTCATTACACCTGCTCAATACATGGGTGATGTTACCGGTGACCTGAACCGCCGCCGTGGTATGATGGAAGGAATGGATACAAGGGCAGGTGCAGAGGTAATTAAGGCCAAAGTGCCGTTGAGCGAAATGTTCGGTTACGTGACCCAGCTTCGTTCCCTGTCATCCGGTCGTGCCTCCTCAACCATGGAATTCTCTCATTATAACCCCGCACCAACGAATATTGCGGAAGAAGTAATAGCAAAAGTGAAAGGAAAGGTGACGGCATAATCAGCCTGGATTCAAGTTTTTCTTATATATACCCCGGTCATTACGAGCGGGGTATTTTATTTTGTGCATAAATACTTAACCTAAATCAATTGAAAATGAGCTATATGGCATTGTGTTTGCTGTACATTGTGGCGAAATCACTCCGTTTTTAGGATTCCTATTTAAGGCCGAAGAGCCAATTTATGAAAAACACTATGTTCAAAGGTTAAGGACTCAGCAATGGGTCCTTTACTTTTTGGTTGAAGGGATCCCGGAATACATATATCAACCCCCACGCAGAAGTAAACAGGGTAATCAGGTAGAATAGAATACTGATAACGATGGAGGTCTCCTGGGCCAGGCCAAAATATTTTGAGCCTTCCAGGAAAACAACCTCTCTTGCTCCGAGCCCGCCTATGGTTAACGGTAATACGGCAACGATGGAGGAGACAAGGAATATAAAAACATACTCGCTTATATGGGCCGGTATGCCCAGCGATGCCATGATCAGGTATGCACATACCACCTGCGAGGCCTGCACCAGGATGCCCAGTAACAGGGTAAGGAAAAAATTACGGGCGAAATCTTTCAGGTAAAACCTGGTGAGCAGGTACAAGGCAACCACCGCAGCAACAGCTCCCCCTGTGATGATGCCTGTATAGAGATCATTATGCAATACTATCCGGCTATATACCGCCAGGATTAACCCGAGACCAAGCAATCCGCTGATGCGGTCCAGTAGAACAGCTGCCGTGGTTTTCTTATACGCAACATGATATTTTTTTGTCAGCACAATTACCTTGTAAGCATCCCCGCTGATAGAACCGGGCAGGAATAAATTATAGAACATACCTAACCAGTAAAGCTTTATATTTTGCCACCCTGACAAATGGATACCAATATCCCTGAAATAGATATTCAGCCTGAATGCGGACAATAATTTGGACGCCACAAACATCAGCAGCGCAAGAAAAAGATAAAACCAATTGGCAGTTTTTAGTGCCTGGCCGGCTTTTGCAAAATCAATTTTACCTGAAACATACCAGAGGCAGGCAACCGTTACGGCTATTTTCAGTAACAACTTCAGTAGTTGACTGGTTTTGGATACCGGCCTGGATTTGTCTTCCATTATTGATGTAAATTGTTGCAAGTAAATTCAAAATGATGATAAAAAGAATTTTGGCCCCGGCGCTGTTGTTTTTTTTCATTACTGGTCTCCGTGGCCAGGAAAAACCTTTGGTGGCCGGGATGATGATCGGCAAACCGGTTACCATCAAAAAAAGTCTTTACCGGATCGACGCCCCGGCAGATACAGCCCGGGCGGTCATAATAATTGAGGGAAATAACCTGGTCATCGATTTCAATAATGCGGAACTCAGGGGCAGTAATAAGAATAAAAAGCCCGATGAATTTTCCGGGGTGGCCATCCTTATCCGGAAAAGTAAAAACGTGGTAGTTAAAAACCTGAAAGCAAGCGGCTACAAAGTAGCATTGCGTGCAATTAATGTCGAAAAACTCTCCCTGGAGAACTGTGATTTCAGTTATAATTACAGGCCCCGGCTCAACAGTACCCAGGAGAAGGAGGATATCTCCGACTGGATGAGCTATCATCATAATGAAAGCGATGAGTGGCTTCGTTACGGCGCTGCCATGTACTTACGGGGTTGCAATTTTGTAACTATCAGGAACTGTAAAGTAACAGGCGGGCAAAATGCGCTGATGCTGGTTGAATGTAATGACGGGATGGTTTACAATAATGATTTCTCCTTTAACTCAGGCATTGGTATTGGCATGTACCGCAGCAGCCGGAACAGTATTATGCACAACCGGGTCATCTTTAATGTTCGCGGTTATAGCCATGGCGTGTACAACCGCGGGCAGGACAGTGCAGGCATACTGGTGTACGAACAAAGCAACAACAACCTTTTTTATAAAAACAATGTAACTCATGGCGGGGATGGTTTCTTTTTGTGGGCCGGGCAAACAACCATGGATAGCGGCAAGGGCGGGTGTAATGATAATATCATCATGAACAATGATTTTTCTTACGCACCCACCAACGGGGTGGAAGCCACTTTCAGCCGTAACATCATTTCTTCCAACCGGATTTTTGAATGCGATCATGGAATATGGGGAGGATACAGCTATAATACAAATATTTCCAACAATCAATTCCGCAATAACCGCATTGCAATAGCCATCGAGCATGGGCAGCAAAACCAGGTTTACAACAATCTTTTTATAAAGGATAAAGAGGCGATCAAACTCTGGTCACGCCAGCAACAGCCTTCAGACTGGGGATATGCCAGGTACAGGGATACAAGAAGTGCAGGTTATGCGATCGTGTCAAACAGTTTCAACGATAACGGCCTTGTTTTTAATATCACGCGAACTGATTCATTACATATATTCAACAACACCTATTCTCAAAATACGAAGCAGGTATTTAAAACAGATTCAAGCGTTTCTCACCTGGATACAAGTTTTTCCCAGGAATGGACAGATTATTTTTCAACGGCACCCGATGTGGCAGTGCCCGTTGTTCCTGCTCCAATGGATGCGTTTGCCGGCACAGGAAAGTTTGCGGGAAGAAAAAATATTCTAATGACGGAGTGGGGACCTTATGATTTTCGTTCGCCGCTTATCTGGCACACAAACCCTGCAGAGAAAAGCGATACGGTTAAGTTTGATCTGCTGGGACCAACCGGAAAATGGCTGATTAAAAACGCTAGGGGAGTTAAGAATTTTTCGCTGAAGAAAGGAAATTTTCCGGCTTCCCTTACAGCCGTTAAAGAGAAAGGAACAAGAACTGATATCATGATTGAGCTGGAATATACCGGTGGTTCAATCACAACAGCTTACGGAGAAACTATTCAGCCCGGAAAGCCATATAAATTTTTCTTTAAGAAATTCTTCCAGCCCATGGATTGGCTAGTATTATTTTATTCGCTGGACACTTCCGGTCATAACCCCCTGGCGACCGGTACACTTTTCTCCCCGCTGGAAAGGAAAGCCCCTTTTAAAACAGAAAAGACGGACCGGCTGGATTATGCCTGGTGGGGTGGAATAAAAGTGGGGAATGAGCAATATACCCGCTTTATCACCCTTGCCGAGACCACCTTCACCATCCCTGCGGGACTGTATGAACTTTCGGTAACATGGGATGATGCGGTTCGGGTCTATTTTGACAACAAACTGGTGATAAACGAATGGAATCCCTCCCTCTATAAATTTGACGAGTCACCACACCGGAGAATTCGGGTGAACCTGGGTGGAAATCATTACTTTAGGGTGGAACATCTCGAGCTGGGTGGATTTGCAACCTTAAGCCTGAAATTAAGGCCCGCAGAGTAATTTGAATAGAGCTGTCCTGAGGTTGTCCACAGGCAGCAAAATTCTTTCGCAACTATTTGGAGGATATGGCTCACAACCCTACCTTTGCACTCCCAAAAGAAAATTGGGTTTTCACACATGTCCCAGCGAATCAGAATCAAATTACAGTCTTACGATCACAACCTGGTGGATAAATCTGCCGAAAAGATCGTAAAAACAGTACGCAGCACCGGTGCCGTGGTAACAGGTCCTATTCCCCTGCCAACCCGCCGTAAAATTTTTACTGTGTTGCGTTCACCCCACGTAAACAAGAAGAGCCGTGAGCAGTTCCAGCTGGCTACGCATAAGCGTTTGCTGGATATTTACACGTCTTCAAGCCGGACGGTGGATGCGTTGAGCAAACTGGATTTACCCAGTGGTGTGGAAGTGGAGATCAAAGCGTAGAAACCGGGAGTGTAAACTTCCTGTAGTTCTTATAAATAAATTATTGCCATCTCTCAAAAATGTTCCCGTAAGGGGCAGCAGAAAAGAGCTCTGGCGCATTAACATAAAACAAGCCATTCAGGGTTTGTTTACTACCGGTACTTCCCCAGAAAGGAAAAGGTCGGTGGCAAACGGGGATTGACCCTTCGCTTTGCTCAGGGTGACAATGTCACAACAGCAACGAAGGATGTCCCAATAATCCTGCAGGCATAAATTGTACAAACATGAAAGGTATTATTGGGAAAAAGATTGGGATGACCAGCATCTTCGATCCCTCGGGCAAACAGACCGCCTGTACGATCATCGAGGCGGGTCCCTGCGTAGTTACCCAGGTAAAGACTAAAGAGTCTGACGGGTACAGCGCTCTCCAGCTTTCTTTCGGCGATAAAAAGGAAAAGCACGCTACCAAAGCCGAAACAAACCATTTCGCAAAAGCTTCTACAGCTCCCAAAAAATTCTCTAAGGAATTCAGGGATTTCTCAATAGAAAAAAATATAGGTGAAACAATTACAGTTGACATTTTCGCTGAAGGCGATGCTGTTGAAGTAGTTGGTACTACAAAAGGTAAAGGTTTCCAGGGCGTTGTTAAACGTCACGGTTTCCATGGTGTGGGTCAGCAATCTCACGGCCAGCATGACCGTCAGCGTGCACCGGGTTCATTGGGTAACTCTTCCGATGCTGCCCGTGTAATGAAAGGTATGAAGATGGCCGGTCGCACCGGAACCGACCGTGTGAAACTGAAAGGACTGAAAGTGGTAAAGATTTTCGCTGATAAAAATTACATTCTTGTCAGTGGTTCGGTACCTGGTCATAACGGTTCAATTGTTTTAATTCAGAAATAACGGACAACGGAACCCAGTTCCGTTATTAAAAAAGAAACAAAATGCAAGTTGAAGTTTTAAATACAAAAGGAAAGAAAACCGGCAGGACGGTAGAACTGCCCGAAGACATCTTCGGTACAGAACCTAACGATCATGTCATTTACCTGGCAGTAAAACAATACCTCGCTGCCCAGCGCCAGGGTACTCACAAAGTGAAGACCCGTGCTGAAGTCCAGGGTGCGAGCCGTAAACTGCACCGCCAGAAAGGTACGGGTGGAAGCCGTAAGGGTAATATCCGTAACCCGTTATACAAGGGTGGTGGTACGATCTTCGGACCCAAGCCCCACAGTTATGATATCAAACTGAACCGTAAGGTAAAAGACCTCGCCAAGATTTCGGCGCTGTCGTATAAAGCAAAGGAAAACGCCATCGTGGTAATAGAAGATATTACCCTGGATACTCCCGGCACAAAGAACTTTATGAACATACTGGGCAGCCTGAAAATTGCAGACAAAAAGGCCATGTTCATTATGCCGGAGGGCAACAACAATGTTGAGTTGTCTATCCGCAATGTGCCATCTGTATTGGGCGTATTGCTGAGTGACATCAATACGTATGATATTGTAAATTCTGAAGTGCTGATCCTCACGGAAAGTGCTGCTAAAGTATTTACAGACGAAGAAAAAGCGGAAGCTTAATTAAAAACATTCTAAAGAGAGCGCAATGAGAGTTTCTGAAATATTGATAAAGCCGATTTTGACAGAAAAAGCCAATGGACAGCAGGACAAACTGCGTCGCTATGCTTTCAAAGTGGCAAAAAAGGCAAACAAGCTGGAAATCAAAAAAGCTATTGAGGGTTTTTATGGTGTTACCGTAACGGCCGTCAATACGGCTGTGGTTCCGGCAAAAGACAGGTCACGGTTTACCAAAGCAGGTATTATCAAGGGTCGCAAGCCCGGCTATAAAAAAGCTTATGTAACCGTAGCCGAGGGAGAAACAATTGATCTCTATTCAAATATTTAACCCTCAAAACGAATGGCTTCAACAGCCTGCCTGCCGGCAGGCAGGCCGCTAATGTTGAACTAAAAGAAATTGAAAAATGGCACTAAGAAAATTTAAACCTATTACAGCCGGTACCCGTTGGAGAATCGGTAATGCCTATGCTGAAGTTACTACCAATGTTCCTGAAAAGAGCCTGGTAGAAGCAAAGCCGAGAACCGGTGGCCGTAACTCCTCTGGTCATTTGGCTATGCGCTACCGGGGTGGTGGTCACAAGAAGAAGTATCGAATCATTGATTTTAAGAGAAATAAAGCAGGGGTTGGAACCGTAGAATCAGTTCAGTACGATCCAAACCGTACCGCGTTTATCGCTTTATTGAATTATGCCGATGGCGAAAAGCGTTATATCCTGGCTCCCCAGGGATTACAGGTAGGCGCTAAAGTGGAAAGCGGTGCAGACGTAGCCCCTGAAATCGGGAACGCGTTGCCGATGAAGAATATGCCGTTGGGTACCAATGTGCACAATATTGAGATGCAGCCCGGCCAGGGTGGAAAGCTGGCCCGCAGTGCAGGATCTTCTGCACAGCTGACCAACAAAGAAGAAAAGTACGCGGTATTAAAAATGCCTTCCGGTGAATTAAGAAAAGTGCTGATCAATTGCTATGCAACCGTTGGTGTGGTGAGCAACAGCGACCACTTCCTGCAAAGCATGGGTAAGGCTGGGCGTAACAGGTGGAAAGGAATCAAACCAAGAACCCGTGGTGTAGCCATGAACCCGGTTGATCACCCGATGGGTGGTGGTGAAGGTAAAGCTTCCGGTGGACAGCCCCGGAGCAGGAATGGCCAGTATTCAAGAGGCCTGAAAACAAGAACAAGAGGAAAAGGAAGTGACAAGCTGATTATTCAAAGAAAGAACGGAAGCAAAATATCCAAGTAAATAACTGTTAATAAAACAACGTCATAAACATGGCTCGTTCGATTAAAAAAGGTCCTTATATAGCTTCTCATCTTGAAAAAAAGGTGCTGGCTATTAACGAAGGGAAAAATAAAAAAGGTGTTATCAAGACATGGAGCCGCCGCTCTACCATTTCACCTGATTTCGTGGGACACACTTTTGCTGTTCATAATGGCAACAAGTTTATCCCGGTGTATGTAACCGAGTTTATGGTTGGCCATAAATTGGGCGAGTTTGCACCAACCCGGCAGTTCAAAGGACACTCTAAAAAAGAAGGTTAATAAAGAAATTAATAACAATGGAAGCAGTAGCTAAACTGAGAAATTATCCCACCTCACCCCGCAAAATGCGTTTGCTGGCTGACCTCATCCGCGGTCAGAAAGTAGAAAAAGTGCTGGCTGAGCTGGAGCATAATCCCAAACACCCGGCCGTTCCCCTGCGCAAACTGGTATTGAGTGCGATCAATAACTGGAAGCAGAAAAATGAAGGCGGTGATGAAAGCGAGTTGGTGGTTAAAACCATTTTCGTGGACGGGGCAAGAACATTGAAAAGAATGCGCCCGGCTCCACAGGGTCGTGGTTATCGTGTTCGTAAACGCAGCAACCATGTGACCGTGATCGTGGATGCCAAAGCAGCAGCGGCTGAAACGACTACCGGCAAAAAAGCGGTTAAGCAAGGTCCGAAAACAAATAAATTAACGAATAACGCATAACAACAATGGGTCAAAAAGCAAATCCGATTGGTAACAGGCTTGGTATCATCCGTGGTTGGGAATCCAACTGGTATGCCGATAAAAAGACGTACGCAACCAGGCTGATCGAAGACAACAGGATCAGGACCTACCTGAATGCCCGTATTAACAAAGGTGGTATCTCAAAAATTGTTATTGAGCGAACACTGGGAAAGCTGATCATTACGATTCATACTTCCAAGCCGGGTATTATCATTGGTAAAGGTGGTGGTGAAGTAGACCGTATCAAGGAAGAATTAAAGAAACTGACCGGTAAAGATGATGTGCAGATCAACATCCTGGAGATCCGCCGTCCTGAACTGGATGCGATGATCGTGGGCGATACCATTGCCCGCCAGATCGAGAACCGCATCAACTTTAAAAGAGCCACCAAGATGGCGATTGCCTCTGCATTGCGCATGGGTGCTGAGGGTATTAAAGTAAAATTAAGCGGACGTCTCGGTGGTTCAGAGATTGCCCGTAGCGAAGAGTTTAAGCAGGGACGTGTGCCACTGCATACATTCCGGATGGATATTGATTATGCCAATGTATTTGCCCAAACTGTTTATGGCAAAATTGGTATCAAAGTTTGGATCTGTAAAGGTGAAGTGTTAACGAAAAGAGATCTCAATCCCAACTTCGTGGGTGGAAAAAGCGAAGTGACAGACCGGCGGGAAAGAAGAGATGACCGCGGTGGTGATCGCCGGGATGACCGCAGGGGTGGTGGAGACCGCCGGGGTGGCGGTGGAGGAGGAAGAAGAAATTAAAAGAAAGCTGCTGGTCGCTGGCTATTAGCTACTGGCAGTTCATTAATAAAAATGGTTTCATTTGCTATAAGCCGCAGCCAGAAGCTGGGAGCCGGTAGCTAAAAGCTCAGAAATATGTTACAACCGAAAAGAACAAAGCACAGGAAGATGCAGAAGGGTCGCATGAAAGGTGATGCGAAAAGAGGTACTACCATTGCCTTTGGCTCATATGGCTTAAAGGCACTGGACCAGCACTGGATCACTGACCGCCAGATCGAAGCAGCCCGCCAGGCATTGACCCGTGAAATGAAAAGAGAAGGTAATGTATGGATACGCATTTTCCCTGACAAACCCATTACCAGGAAGCCGGCTGAAGTGAGGATGGGTAAGGGTAAAGGTAACCTGGAGTTCTGGGCTGCCGTGGTAAAACCCGGACGTATCCTGTTTGAAGTAGATGGCGTGGATGAAAAAGTGGCCCGGGCTTCATTAGCACTGGCTGCCGGTAAACTGCCGATTAAAACAAAATTTGTTATACGCCGTGATTTAATGACTGCGTAATTATTAATAAATCGAAAGCGATGTCAAAGAAATCTGATTTTGTAAAAAGTATTCACGGGATGAACGAGCAGGATCTTACTGCCCGGCTGGAAGAAGACAAGCAGCGTTTGAAGAAGCTGGAGTTTGCGCATACGATTTCTCCCCTGGAGAATCCTATGACCATCCGCGGATTGCGCCGCGAGATTGCCCGGTTGAAAACGGAATTGAAGTTAAAGCAACAGCAAGCATAATAAAGCGAATAAAATGGAAGCAAGAAATTTAAGAAAGACCCGGATTGGCGTGGTAACCAGCAATAAGATGACCAAAACCATCACGGTGGAAGTCGAAAGAAAAGTAAAACACCCGATCTACGGTAAGTTCGTAAAAAAGACGACTAAATTCCATGCGCATGATGATAAGAATGAGTGCAGCATCGGTGATGTGGTCAAGATCATGGAAAGTCGTCCACTGAGCAAAACCAAGCGTTGGAGACTGGTGGAAGTAGTGGAAAAAGTGAAGTAAAAAATAAGCTACGGGCGATGAGCTACGGGCTGCGGGATAATAATAGTAGATAACAAAATTTAGGCGAAGAGCTCGAAACTCGAAGCTAAAAGCTAAAAGCAAAAAGATGATTCAGCAAGAAAGCCGGTTAAATGTAGCGGATAACAGCGGTGCCAAAGAGGTGCTTTGTATCCGGGTACTCGGCAACAGCGGCCAGCGTTATGCCAGGATCGGCGATAAGATTGTGGTAACGGTAAAAGACGCCTTACCGCAGGGGGGCATTAAAAAAGGGACAGTTGCCAAAGCAGTAATCGTACGCACCACGAACAAGTTGCGTCGCAAAGATGGTTCTTATATCCGCTTTGATGATAACGCGGTGGTGATTTTGAACCAGTCGGATGAGCCCCGCGGTACGCGTATTTTCGGACCGGTGGCGAGAGAATTGCGGGATAAAGGTTATATGAAAATCATTTCCCTGGCCCCGGAAGTATTATAATTGATTAAAAGGGTTCAAACCCATTAATGACAGATAAAATGAAAGCAAGATTTAAACCCAAGTACAATATCCGGAAAGGAGACAGTGTGGTGGTGATTACCGGTGATGATAAAGATTTATCAAAACCCCGCCCGGTCAAAGAAGTATTGGTGGAGGAAGGAAAAGTGATCGTGGAAGGTGTGAACATCATTACCAAGCACAGTAAACCCTCGGCGCAGAATACCAAAGGTGGTATCATCAAGCGGGAGGCCCCGATCCACATCAGCAATGTAATGCTTTGGGATGCGGCGCAGAAAGCCGGCGCGAAAGTAACAAGAGTAAGAAAAGACGGAAAAACTGAACGGGTTTTTAAAACAAAAAAAACTCAGGGAGGTAAAAAATAATGGCAACAAAGAAATATACCCCGAGACTGGCAGATAAGTACAAAAACGATGTGGTACCTGCCCTGGTAAAAAAGTTTAGCTACGACACGGTGATGCAGGCTCCCAAGCTGGAGAAGATCTGCCTGAACCGCGGCGTGAATGGTGCTGTAACCGACAAAAAGCTGGTTGATATCGCCCTGGATGAACTCACAACCATTGCAGGACAGAAGGCAGTTGCAACCATGTCAAAGAAAGATATCTCGAATTTTAAACTGCGTAAGAACATGCCGATTGGTGCCAGGGTGACACTGCGTGGTGTGAAGATGTACGAATTCCTGGATCGGTTGATTGCAGTGGCATTGCCCCGGGTTCGTGATTTCAAAGGCGTGAACGAAAAGGCATTTGATGGCCGCGGTAATTATACACTGGGTGTAACCGAGCAGATCATTTTCCCGGAAATCGATATCGACAAAGTGAATAAGATCACCGGCCTGGATATCACGTTTGTTACTACAGCGAATACAGACGAAGAAGCATACGAGTTATTGAAAGAGCTGGGAATGCCTTTCAGAAACGCAACAAAAAACAGTTCAAACTAAAAAAAAGAATAAACAATTATGGCTAAAACATCAGTAAAAGCCAGGCAGCGAAAAAGAGAAAAGATGGTGGCCCAGCATGCAGCTAAGCGGGAAGAGCTGAAAAAAGCCGGCGACTGGAAAGCTTTGGACGAAATGCCGAAGAATTCTTCGAAAGTTCGTTTGAAGAACCGCTGCCAGATTACGGGGCGTCCGAAAGGATACGTTCGTTATTTCGGGTTATCAAGGATCATGCTGAGAGACATGGCCCTGAACGGAAAGATCCCGGGATTGAAAAAAGCAAGCTGGTAAGACAATTAAATTATTAAACTAAACTTTTCCAATTATTCCCCGCCGTGGCGGGGGACGTAGGAGGGCAAAAAATATGGTAACAGATCCTATAGCAGATTTCCTGACCAGAATTCGTAATGCACAGATGGCGGGTCATCGTGTTGTTGACATTCCGGCTTCTAATTTAAAGAAGCGTATGACAGAGATTTTGTACAACCAGGGATATATCCTGAAGTACAAATTTGAAGATGATAACAAACAAGGCGTTATCAAGATCGCCCTGAAGTATGATCCTTCCACCAAGCAACCCGCCATTCAGAACATGGAAAGGGTAAGTCGCCCGGGTTTGCGCCAGTATGCCAAGCCGGCTGATTTCCGTCGTGTAAAGAACGGGCTGGGTGTGGCCATCCTGTCTACTTCCAAAGGAGTAATGACAGATAAAGAAGCCAAGGTGCAGAACGTTGGGGGTGAGGTGCTTTGCTATGTATATTAAATAGAAAGCTGCTGGCAGTTAGCCAGAAGCCGGGTAATAAACGTTGCCGATACATTAAGCCGAAACTATACTAAGCTGACCGGTCTGCAACAAACAAGGAACAACAAACTATAAAATTATTTTATGTCTCGTATAGGAAAACAACCGGTAATCGCTCCCAGTGGTGTCACTATTTCTGTGAACAAGGATAATGTGGTTACTGTAAAAGGACCCAAAGGAGAATTGAAGCAGGCGATTGATCGCGATATTACCGTGGAGGTTAAAGACGGAAACATAACATTTGCCCGTCCGACTGACCAGATACGTCACCGTGCCCTGCATGGCCTGTATCGTTCTTTGATTTCTAACCTGGTAAAAGGAGTAACAGATGGTTACCAGCGAAAACTCGAACTGATCGGTGTGGGTTTCAAAGCCGCCAACCAGGGAAATGTGCTCGATCTTTCATTAGGTTATTCTCACAACATCGTTTTTGAAGTACCTAAGGAAATCAAAGTTGCTACAGCCCAGGAAAAAGGTCAGAACCCGACCATCACACTGGAAGGCATTGACAAGCAGTTGATCGGCCAGGTGGCTGCGAAATTGCGTGGTCTCCGGAAACCGGAGCCTTACAAAGGAAAGGGTGTGCGGTATGTAGGTGAAGTGGTGCGTAAGAAAGCTGGTAAAGCGGCCGGTAAATAATTGAGTTGAAAATTTGATAAATAGCTGGTTTCGAAATGACGGCTTGTACAAATCATCAAATCATTAAATCGAGAAATTTTCAAATCGATTTCCTGGCAGAATCAGGAAAATAAAAATAGAAAAAGATGAATCCAAAAGTTAAGTCACAAAGAAGGAAAAATATCCGCTACCGCATTCGCCGGAAAATTGGTGAAGGGTCAGCCCAGAAGCCCAGGCTTTCGGTGTTCAGGAGCAATTCGGATATCTATGCGCAACTGATCGATGATGCAAACGGGCAAACACTGGCTGCCGCATCTTCAAAGGATAAGGCCATCCAGGCCCAGAAGGCTAATAAAGTAGAGAAAAGCAAGATGGTCGGGGAAGCGATCGCGAAAAAAGCGGTTGAACTGGGTATAAAGGATGTAACCTTTGACCGGGGTGGGTATCTCTATCATGGTCGTGTGAAATCTGTAGCTGACGGGGCAAGGGAAGGCGGTCTTAAATTTTAAAAGAAACAACATTCAAACTTTTAATTACAAGCATAAATGTCAAAGTTTAACGTAAACAGGGTAAAAGCCGGAGACCTTGAACTGAAAGATAAAGTAGTTGCCATCAACCGGGTAGTGAAAACTACCAAAGGGGGCCGTGCATTCAGTTTCTCTGCACTCGTTGTGGTAGGAAATGAGAACGGGGTGGTGGGTCATGGTTTGGGTAAAGCCAAAGAAGTCCAGGAAGCCATTACCAAGGGAATTGAGGATGCTAAGAAAAATCTCATCAAAGTTCCCGTTATGAAAGGCACAATACCGCATGACCAGTGGGCCAAAGAAGGCGCTGCTAAGGTATTGATCAAGCCGGCTGCCCATGGTACAGGTGTAATCGCGGGTGGGTCTATGCGTGCCGTGCTGGAAAGCGCCGGTGTGACAGATGTACTGGCGAAATCACTCGGTTCTGCTAACCCGCACAACGTGGTAAAAGCAACATTTAAAGCACTGGCTTTGTTGCGTGAACCCGTCCAGGTGGCGAAGACCCGTAATTTGGGTTTGAAGAAAGTATTTAACGGATAATTCCGGACTACAAACGAATTGAATTATGAAAAAGATAAAGATCACATTGGTAAAAAGTCCTATCGACAGACCCGAAAGGCAAAAACTGACGCTGAAAGCGCTGGGACTGAATAAAACCAATTCAACCAGGGAAGTGGAAGCTACTCCGCAGGTGTTGGGCATGGTACGTAAAGTGAACCACCTGTTATCTGTAGAAGAAGTGAAAGGTTAATAACCGGCCGGCTTTGTTAACGGCTGGACACCCATAGTAATAACAAGCGAGCTCCGGATGCTTTCGGGGCGTTAAGTCAAAAATAAAAGCAAAAGAAATGAAACTACACGAATTAAGACCTGCTAAAGGTGCAACACACAAAGTAAAAAGAATTGGACGTGGTGATGGTTCAGGACATGGCGGAACATCCACAAAAGGAACCAAAGGAGCTCAAAGCCGTACCGGGTTTAAAAACAAAATGGCTCATGAAGGCGGACAGATGCCGATCCAGCGCCGTATTCCCAAACGCGGATTCAATAACCCGCACCGGGTTGAATATAAAGTTATCAATCTCGGGCAAGTGGAGCACCTGGCTGAGAAATATGGTATCCAGGAATTCACGTTAGAAAATCTTTATATCAACGGCCTGGTGAATCAGACTGACAGGATAAAGATTTTAGGGAACGGTGAACTGAAAGGTAAATTTGTCTTTAAAGTAAATGCCGTGAGTGAAAAAGCCAAATCAGCTATTGAAGCGGCTGGCGGATCGGTGGAAATAGTAAAGTAAATTTCGCTAAATTGCAGCGACGCATTGATAATGCGTCTTTTATATTTTAAGTGCTTTAAATTTTTTTAACCCCCGTGAAGAAGTTAATACAGACACTCAAAAATATCTGGAGCATCGAAGAACTGAGAGGTAAAATTCTTTTTACCCTGATGATGATTGCTCTCTATCGTGTTGGCTCCCATATTGTCTTACCCGGTATCGATCCAAACAGGATCGATACCAGTGGTGATAACGGTACAGGTATCCTGGGACTGATCGACGCATTTTCCGGAGGTGCATTCAACAACGCCTCCATTTTTGCATTGGGTATCATGCCTTATATCTCTGCTTCTATCTTTATGCAGCTGATGACTGTGCTGGTACCCCGTTTCCAGAAAATGCAGAAAGAAGGTGAAAGCGGCCGGAAAAAAATCAACCAGTACACCCGGTATCTAACGGTTATCGTAACGTTACTGCAGGCTTCCGCCTATGTATCCTATCTCCGTGGTATGTACGCACAGACGGGCGCTATTATGCCTGCGTTTTCCGCTTATTTCTGGATATCTTCTTTAACCGTGCTCACCGCTGGTACCATGTTTGTAATGTGGATGGGTGAAAAGATAACAGATAAAGGGCTTGGAAACGGAACATCACTTATTATCATGATCGGGATCCTGGCCCGGTTGCCGCAGTCTTTCCTGCAGGAACTGAGTGCCAAGTCAGTTCGTAATGGCCAGATCCTGGTATTTATCATAGAAATCGCCATACTCATTGCAATCATCATGGGTTGTATTTTGCTGATCCAGGGGGTTCGGAAAGTCCCCGTGAATTATGCCAAGCAAATTGTAGGTAACCGGCAGTTTGGCGGTGCCAGGCAATTCCTCCCGCTGAAAGTAAACAGTGCGGGTGTAATGCCAATCATCTTTGCCCAGGCGATTATTTTTATACCTACCATATTCGCCAACTTCAATCCCTCCAGCGGAAGCTTTTTACTGGTATTGAATGACCACAAGAATTTGTGGTATATGCTGATCTATTCCATCGTGGTAATAGGGTTTACCTTTTTATATACGGCCTTGATCTTTAATCCGAAACAAATAGCCGAAAACCTGAAACAGAATAATGGTTTTATTCCGGGTGTAAAACCCGGGCAGCCGACCGCCGATTATATTGGAGCCATCATGGATAAGATTACACTCCCGGGTGCAATTCTGCTGGCCTTTGTGGGTATTCTACCCGGTATAGCGGAGCGGCTCGGTGTTACCCAGCAGTTCTCCACCTTCTTTGGCGGTACATCATTACTGATCATGGTGGGTGTGGTACTGGATACATTACAGCAGATCGAGACACAATTGCTAATGAGACAATACGACGGGTTGATGAAAAGCGGGCGTATCCAGGGAAGACAAACAACCTCGGCGGTCCAGATGTAAAATGATATTTTTAAGACAGACAAAACCTGGTAAGTATCACTTGCCGGGTTTTTGTTTTTAAAAGCTAAATTTGCAGTTTTACCATGATGATCTGTAAAACAAATGACGAAGTAGAGCTGATGCGGCAGAGCGCTTTACTGGTAAGCAAGACACTGACCGCGGTGGCGCAAATACTCAAACCAGGGATAACGACATTATCCATCGATAAAATGATCGGTGATTTCATCGGTGATCACCACGCATCACCTTCGTTCCTGAATTATCATGGTTATCCTTTTAATTCCTGTCTTTCCGTAAATGACGTGGTCGTGCATGGTTTTCCAGGTAAAAATGAATTACGGGAAGGAGATATCATTTCGGTTGATATTGGTGTTATACTAAATGCCTGGCATGGCGATCATGCTTATACATTCGCTATTGGCGATCCGGGGCAGGCAATATTGCAATTGATCAGGGTAACCAAGGAATCTTTGTATAAAGGCATCGAGCGGGCGGTGGCGGGTAACAGGGTAGGAGATATCGGTTTCGCGGTACA
This sequence comes from Chitinophagaceae bacterium, assembly GCA_025449935.1. Classification (GTDB taxonomy): domain Bacteria; phylum Bacteroidota; class Bacteroidia; order Chitinophagales; family Chitinophagaceae; genus JJ008. The sequence goes on along the minus strand of JANWIJ010000006.1, from coordinate 14,952 downwards.
GGAACATACCGAAAAAAAACATGGGTATGGCGTGGTCAGGGAACTGGTAGGACATGGCCTGGGAAAAAACATGCACGAGGATCCGCAGGTGCCCAATTACGGGAAAAGAGGGAGCGGCCCTAAATTAAAAGAAGGATTAGTGCTGGCAATAGAACCCATGATCAACCTGGGAAAAAAAGAAGTTTATACAGAGGAGGATGGGTGGACAGTAAGAACTAAAGATGGAAAAGCATCGGTCCATTTTGAACATGATGTGTGTGTGCGGAAAGATAAAGCAGATATCCTTTCTGATTATAGTGCGATTGAAAAAGCAGAAGAAGCCAATCCCCACCTCGTTACTACAGGCAAAATTGTTCAGCCACTCACCTGAGAGTCTGCCCGCCGGTTTGCCTTCCGGATGAAGGCAGACAGGGTATATTGTTAATGTATGTCACAAAAAAAATTACTTGTAATCGGCGGAGGTGCTGCTGGTTTTTTTTGCGCGGTTAATGCAGCCAGGCTGAACCCGGCACTGGATGTAGTACTGGCAGAGAAGACCAGCAAGCTTTTAGCAAAAGTAAAAGTGAGCGGGGGCGGGCGCTGTAATGTTACTCATGCGTGTTTTGATCTCATGGAAATGAGCCGGCGGTATCCCCGGGGCGGCAGCTTTATGAAGAAAGCATTGCACCAGTTTTTTACCACCGATACCATTAAATGGTTTGAAGAAAGGGCAGTGCCGCTGAAAGCAGAGGAGGATGGAAGGATGTTTCCCGTTACCAATTCATCGCAGACGATCATTGACTGTTTGATGAAGGAAGCGAACCGGTATCATGTGAAGATTCTTTTAAATGCCGGGGTCAGCAGCCTCAAACCGGGAAAAGAAAAATTTACCATCGGCTTATCTGATGCCAGCATGCTGACTGCGGATTTCGTGTGTGTAGCTTCCGGGGGTTATCCTAAATCTTCCATGTTTCAATGGCTGAAGGAACTGGGACATTCCATCGAAGACCCGGTACCTTCCTTATTTACTTTTAACCTGCCGGCCGGCCAGGCGGGCCTGGCCGTTCATCCTATCTGCAAATTGATGGGGATCAGTATTGAGAAGGCCAGGATAAAAATTTCCGGCACTAAACTGGCACAGGAGGGACCGCTATTAATAACGCATTGGGGATTCAGTGGCCCTGCTGTTCTTAAACTGAGTGCCTGGGGTGCAAAAGAACTGGCAGTTAAAAACTATGATTTTGGCATTACGGTTAACTGGCTACCTGCTTTTAATGAACAAACGTTAACAGAAAGATTTCAGTCATTAAGATCAGCTAAAGCGGGACAAAAAATATTTTTTAAAAACCCTTTTGGGCTGCCTCAACGGCTTTGGGAGTATTTCCTGGATCAGGCCGGGATCAATAAAGAAGTAAGATGGGCCGATTTGCCGGCCAGGGAACAGAACAGGCTGGTGAAAAATCTTTGCAACGGGGAATTCACTGTAAAAGGAAAAACCACATTCAAAGAAGAGTTTGTAACTGCCGGCGGTATCAGGCTGGCCGAAATTGACCACAATACAATGATGAGCAAAAAAGTGCCGCGTCTTTTTTTTGCCGGTGAAGTAATGGATGTGGATGGAATTACCGGTGGGTATAATTTCCAGCATGCATGGACCAGTGGTTTTATTGCGGCTAAATCGATCGGTGAGATATCAAAATAATCAGTTGTCCAGTTGCGGCTTTAATTGTACATAAGACCATGCGGTGAACGGAAGAACCAGCAAAAGAAATACAAACCACCAGCATTGGGTTACACCAACCAGGAGCGATGTTAGCAACAGGAGGTAGATCGGGTATGCCACGAACAAAATTCCCGTCATGACTGAATCGTAATGATCGTTCTGGTAGGTTCTCTTCCAGGTAAAATTGCGGATGGGAAGATAAAGGGGCAGGTGAACCAGCCACCCAAGCAATGCCGGAAAAAAAAGAATTATTTTTTTTAAAGATGATGGCTTTATTTCCAGCATTTTTTCTTGTTGCTGCTTATCACCTGCAGGTATTTCAAACACTAATTGTTCCAGTTGTTGCTGTAACCTGTTGTTGAAGGATTGATGTTTGAGTCCATCCGGTACTGTCATATCAAATTCTTCTTTGAGGATGAGGTCGCCGAAGTTGATGAACATATTTTTCCCAAAACGCCGGAAGGAGCTGTAGTTGATCCCGGCTGGTAAGACTTTTAGCGGAATGTTTTCTTCCCAGGCTTTCATAGCGAGCCGGGCGGTTCCTTTTTTCAGCGGGCGGAGATGCCACTCGTTAACACATTTGCCTTCGCTGAAGATCATCACCACTCCATCCTGTTTAAAAATATTGATGCAGGCTGTGAATGTATTATAGTTTTCTGACAGGTTCTCAACGCCTTCACTCGTCCGGTACACCGGTAGAATTTTCAGCGCCGTAAGCAGTTTAATGTAAAAGGGTTTTTTAAAAACGTCACCCCGCGCCAGTGACCAGATCGGTTCTCGGAATAAAGTATCGAGTATTACAGAATCGAGGAATGAGTTAGGATGGTTACAGGCCAGTAACAGGGGCCCTTGTTCTCTCAATAATTCCGGCTTATTTATTATGATGTTCCGGCAGAATATTTTGATTCCAAGCCGGGCTATCATCTTCAGGAAATGGTAGAACAAACAGGTAATTTTGGTGAATATAATAAGAATTGACAGATGAGACGGCAAATGGCCTTTCCCGGATGCTTGCAAAAATTTCCTAATCAACGTGTTATATTCACCTCCCGGGCCTCAAATCTCCTTCGGCTGACCGCCGGATTACCGGCTGAAATTCCTATCTTTGCTGCCCCGAATTTTTAAACCCTTCGGGACTATTTTAACATGTTTGAAAACATCATTCGGAAACAATTAAACGCTGATGCACAGGAGACTGCGGCTGCCGATAACGGCGACGCAACTACAGCGACAATAACTGCACCTGTGGAAGCAGTAGCTACTGCTCATGATGATTTTGACTGGAGCGTTGATAAACGCAACCTTACCTCTTACAGCAAAGAAGAAAAAGAAAAGTATGACCAGGTGTATGACAATACATTTGTTCAGCTGAATGACGGAGAACTGATGAAAGGCCTCGTGGTTGGGTTGACAAAAACCGACGTAGTGCTGAACATTGGATTTAAGAGCGATGGTTTGATCTCTCTCAATGAATTCCGTGACATCCCAAATCTCGCGATCGGCGACGAAGTAGAAGTGATGATTGTGGAGAAAGAAGACCGCGAAGGTCACCTGAACCTGAGCCGCAAACAGGCGAGAATTACACGTGCCTGGGAAAGAATTGTGGAAGTGCACAAGACTGGTGAAGTGATCACCGGAACCGTTACCTCCAAGACCAAAGGCGGATTGATCGTGGACGTTTTTGGAATGGAAACATTCTTACCTGGTTCACAAATTGATGTGAAGCCGGTAACTGATTACGACCAATTTGTTGGAAAAACAATGGACTTCAAAGTGGTTAAGATCAACGAGACCATTAAGAATGCCGTGGTATCTCACAAAGCTCTTATCGAAAGTGATATCGAAGCACAGCGTGCCGAGATCATGAGCAAACTCGAGAAAGGCCAGGTACTGGAAGGAACGGTGAAAAACATTACCGACTTCGGTGCCTTTATGGACCTCGGCGGACTCGATGGATTATTATACATCACCGATATTTCATGGGGACGTATCACGCACCCGACAGAGGTGCTGAAACTGGACCAGAAGATCAACGTGGTGGTGCTGGATTTCGACGATGAGAAAAAACGTATCAGCCTTGGTTTGAAACAACTGACCCCCCATCCATGGGATGTACTTGGCGAAAATATCGTAGAAGGCAATGTAGTGAAAGGCAAAGTGGTGAACATTGAAGATTATGGCGCTTTCCTGGAAATTCAGCCGGGTGTGGAAGGTCTTGTTCACGTTTCTGAAATTACCTGGGCCAATACCCCGATCAATGCCAAGGAATTTTTCAAACTGGGTGATGAGCATGAAGCCAAGATCGTTACACTGGACAAAGCCAGCCGTAAGATGAGCTTGTCGATCAAACAGCTTTCACCTGATCCCTGGAACGATATCGAAACAAAATTTGCAGAAGGCAGCCGCCATACCGGTTTGGTAAAGAATATTACTAACTACGGGGTGTTTGTTGAACTTGCTCCCGGTATCGGTGGTATGATCCATATCAGCGACCTGAGCTGGTTAAAGCGTTTCAATCACCCGACCGAGTACACGAAAGTGGGTGCGAATATTGATGTCGCTATACTTGGGATCGATAAAGAGAACCGCAAATTGCAATTAGGACATAAGCAACTGGAAGAAGATCCCTGGAATACCCTGCAGGATACATTTGCTATCGGCAGTATTCATGAAGGAACAGTTAGCCGCCGCGATGATAAAGGCGCTACGGTTCAGTTACCTTATGGCCTCGAAGGATTTGCTCCTAACCGTCACCTGACAAAGGAAGATGGGAAAAGCATTGGCGCTGATGAAACGGCCCAATTCATGGTGATCGAGTTCGACCGCAATGAAAAACGCATCGTGGTTTCTCACACCCGCATCTGGGAACAGGGCAAGGTAGAAGAAGCAGAAGCGGCTAAAAAGGAAGCAAGAAGTGATGCCGAGACTACCCGCAAAGCCGTGAAGAATGTGCAGAGCAAAGTAGAGAAAGCAACCCTTGGTGACCTGGGCGTGCTGGCCGACCTGAAGAAGAAAATGGAAAGTGGGAATGAGGAAGCCGGTAAAGAAGAGGCGAAGCCTGAATAATCAATGACCGATAATTTAAAGCCCCTTCCACTAAAGGGGCTTTTTTATTGCCCGGCAAAATACAGGCATTAATGAACCTTCAACATCCTGTTGTTTTCTTCTACAATTCCTTAATTTGAGCCGTCATTGCCCGACTAAATATTTTGCATGGCTTCAATCATTGAACGAGTAAAGACATTTAATCCCGTTCGTAAGATCATTTATTTCCTGGTGGGGCTATTTTCCTATCCCGGTCTTGCCATCATTAACAAACTCCAGGTGTCCGGCATGGAGCATCTCAAAAAATTGCCCCGCGAGAAAGTGCTTTTTGTGAGTAATCATCAAACCTATTTTGCCGATGTGATCACCTTTCTTCATATTTTTTGCGCGGTGAAATGGGGCAAGACGAAAGGCCTTGGTGTGCCTTATTACCTGTTGAACCCTTTTACCCGGGTGAATTACGTGGCCGCGGAAGAAACCATGAAGGGTAGCTGGATCAGCCGTTTATTTTTACTGGCGGGGGGATTGACGGTGAAACGAACCTGGCGGGCAGAGGGAAAAGAGGTGAGGAGAGGTCTTGATCCATCCGACACCCGGAAGATTACCCGTGCGCTGGAAAAAAATTGGGTGATCACTTTTCCGCAGGGAACCACCAAGCCTTTTGCACCGGGAAGAAAAGGAACTGCACTTATTATTAAACAAGTAAGACCCATTGTAATTCCTGTTGTCATAAACGGTTTCTGGAGAGCCTTTAATAAAAAGGGACTCAGGCTTAAGAAAAAGGGCTCCATACTAACGATCACCTTTAAAGAACCACTTGTCATAGACTATGAAGCCCCCGCTGAAATGATTTTATCGCAGCTCATGGATGCCATTGAACAGAGTAAGAAATTCATGATGATGGGGAAACATCACTGGCAGACGACAGACAAATAATTTATGGTTTGTAGTCTGTAGTCTGTAGTTTCTAGTTATTCAGGATTCACTAGTGACCACTTTAATCTTTAACAAACAAAGCTTTCAACTCAGCCGCGTCATCGGGTTTCATCTTTCCACCCAGTATCAGGCGGAGTTGTCTTCTTCTTAATGCTCCGTCGAAGAGTTTCTTCTCTTCCTCGTTGCCTACAGTAAGTTGGGGAACGGCTTTAGGCTTGCCGTGAGGATCCAGCGCCACGAACGTGTAATAAGCTTCATTACTCTTATACCGGTATTGCTGCGCCAGGTCTTCTCCCCATACTTTTATATGAATTTCCATTGAGGTGGTAAATGCCCGGGTCACTTTCGCTTCAATATGCACCACGTTGCCGAGTTTGATCGAATTTTCAAAAGAAATATTGTCGACGGAAGCTGTTACCACGGGTGCATTGGAATGTTTTTGAGCAGATAAGGCAGCTGCGATATCCATCCAGTACATCAATCTACCTCCCATCAGGTTGCCGAATAGATTGGTATCATTGGGTAAAACTAGTTCGGTCATAATGGTGATACTGGCTGCTGCTTTTTTTGGTTCCATGGCAAAAATTTGGGTCAAAGTTAAGGCATGCGACGGCAAGAGCGGGGTCAGTATTATATGATAATCTTCACCCTATCTTTGCCCGGTTTATTTACAATTGCTATATGAAATCATATCCCCCTATCTCTTTTGATAATACTGAATTTGCTTTTGAGTATAAATCAGACAGGCAACTCAAGAAAGCGCGGTTTCTTTTTTCGCTGATGGGTAAACCATGGCTGGTGAAACTGGGTACCAGGCTGGCCCCCTGGTCTATTAAAGCAGGACTACCGGTTAACGGAATCATCCGCGATACCATTTTTGTTCAGTTTGTCGGCGGGGAAACCCTGGCGGAAACCACCAAAGTGGCGGAACTATTGGAAAAATACCATGTTCAGGTCATTTTGGATTATGGCGTGGAAGGGAAGGAAGGAGAGGAAAATTTTGACCATGCCTGTGATGAGTTCATCCGGGTAATTAATTATGCAGGGTCGGAACCCAATGTACCTTTTATGAGTGTTAAGGTGACCGGCATAGCCCGGTTTGGATTGCTGGAAAAGCTGGATGCAGCCATGCACCAGGCACAGGGAACCCTGATGAAGCGATTTTTGAAAACGATTACAGAATTGGGCGCTGAGGAAAAAGAAGAATGGCATCGTGTCCGTAACCGCATGATGCGCATTTGTGAAGCTGCCGATCAAAATAAAGTTGGGGTCCTGGTGGATGCTGAAGAAACCTGGATACAGGACCCCGTGGATGCATTAACGATCCTGATGATGGATACGTTTAATAAAGGGAAATGCGTGGTGTACAATACCATCCAGCATTACCGCCATGACCGGCTTTCGTTCCTGAAAGACTCTTATGCTGCTGCAGCCGAACGGGGGTTTGTTCTCGGGGCCAAGCTTGTCCGCGGCGCTTATATGGAAAAAGAAAGAAAAAGGGCGGCAGAACTTGGGTATCCCTCACCGATACAACCGGATAAAGAAAGCACGGACAGGGATTACAACACCGGTGTTGAATTTTGCATCCAGCATCTCGACAAAATCGCATTGATTGTGGCCTCGCACAATGAATACAGCAACCTTTACGCAACAGAATTGATTAAACAAAAAGGACTCCCGTTCAATCACCGGCATATTCACTGGAGCCAGTTATACGGGATGAGCGATAACATCACTTTCAACCTGGCGCATGCCGGTTGTTCAGTAAGCAAGTATCTTCCGTTTGGTCCCATCAAAGATGTCATCCCTTACCTGATGCGCCGGGCGCAGGAAAACACATCCGTGAAAGGACAGACAGGCCGGGAACTGGGACTCATCAAAAAAGAATTAGAACGCAGAGTTCGGTAATGCTGAAAATCTTTTTGATTTGTCATACAAACGTAACCGCTGGCCGGAATGCATGATTTTGCTTTGCAGAAAAACACCGGACATTTTTTTATTTCAATAAAAAAGTATAACATTGAAATGCGATTGCTCACAAACTGCCTGCATTGTTACCACATACTGCGATACAAGAACTGCAAACCCGCATTGCTTTATATGAAGACATGAAAGCATATGAAAGCCTTTACCATCATATGTTTGATCATCTCCACAAATTTTCTTTTTCCATCGTAAAATCAAATGAAGCCGCTGAGGAAATTGTGTCTGATGTTTTTATTAAACTATGGCAGATCCGTTCAAGGCTGGCTGAAATCGGAAACTTAAAAGTGTATCTTTTCACCATTGCGAAAAATTTTTCCATCAATTATATACACAAGAATTACAAAAACGTTCCTTATTGCATCGATGACATTGATATACAGCCGGTAGTAGGTATGGGGAATCCCGAAGAATTATGCATATCAGCTGAGATTGTGAGCCGGATAAAACAGGCTATCCGGGAATTGCCTCCCCAATGCAAGGTTATCTTCCAGTTAGTTAAAGAGGATGGTATGAAGTATAAGGAGGCGGCTGAAATCCTGAACCTTTCCGTATTAACTGTCCGTAACCAGCTTGCCATCGCTGTCCGGAAAATCGCAACCGTATTACCCGACGCTGTACAGCCTTCCATTCCTTCCATCAGCCGGTTTTCAGTTTCCTGAACCGGTTTAACTATTTTCCCCCTTCGGTTGGTACATTTCCTTTCTTCTTCCTGTCTTAGGGCTATATACCAACCAGGAATTATGAACCAGGATCGTTTTTATGAATTGATAAGCCTGAAATTATCAGGAGAAGCGCTGCCACCAGAGTTGGCCGAGCTGGAAAGTTTTCTACAACAAAACCCGGGGGAAAGCTTACGTATTGAAACACTTATGGCTGTCTGGAACTCGCAGCAACCCACCACGATACAGAAGAAAGAAGCTTTTAACAGGCATATGCAGCGGCTTAGTAACCATCTTTCTGAACCTGTTTTGCAATATGAGAATGCAGATACCGAGGAAGAAAATGGGTATGGAGAAAAGAAAGTGAGCCCACGCTCTGCATTCAGGAAATTAATGTGGGTGTCGGGGATAGCGGCCTCCCTGGTCCTTGGATTCTTCCTTTTTTCCAACATAATAGCCGATAAAAAAGATACCAAATCCAATGCCCGGAATACGGTAAGTACAAAACGGGGGTCAAAGTCAAAAGTAACCCTGCCTGATGGTTCACAGGTATGGTTAAATGCCGACAGCCGTATTACTTATAATGAAAATTTCCAGGGAGTTATCCGGGAAGTTGAACTGACTGGTGAAGCATTTTTCGATGTGGTCAGGGATGAAACCCGTCCCTTTATCATTCATACCTCCGCTATCGATGTGAAAGTGCTCGGAACCGCGTTCAATGTACGTTCCTATGCCGAGGAAAAAAATACGGAAACCTCCCTGATCAGGGGTTCGGTAGAGATTACCCTGGTTAAAAGCCCCGACAAGAAAAAGATTATCCTGAAACCAAACGATAAGCTGATCGTAACCAATAATGAAGGCACCCTGGTAGAGGAAGGCGGCCACGTAAAAGCGAATAATAATGTACTGAAACTGGAGAAAATCAATTACAAGAAAAAAGACAGCAGCGCGGTGGAAACCTTATGGATCAGTAATAAACTGGCTTTTGATGAAGAGACGCTCGAAGAAATTGCCCTGAAGATCGAACGCTGGTATGATGTGAGATTGATCATCGCAGACGAAAAACTGAAAAAGGAATCCTATACCGCCACTTTCGAGGATAAGACACTGGGGGAGGTGATGGAAGCCTTGCAGGCAAGCGGCGGATTCCGGTATTCAATCAATAAGAAAGATGTGACTATCAGTGGTAAATAACCATAAACTGTCTGTAATAATATACGATTGCGTAACTAAAAAATTGTATGCTTATGAAAAGAGAAACCTGACGTAAAAAAGAAACGGAGAATGTTTGCGGCATTCCCCGTTAAAAAATGAAGAAAACTTGCTCAAGCGTGAGCAAATTCCAGTCATCAAATCAAAACTAAGGTATGAAAAAAAATGGACAGGCTATGTCTGCTGACGTAGCTCATCAAATCATCAAATGCTTGCTGATGATGAAATTTACCATTCTGCTGCTTGTTGTGCTTTCGCTTCAGTCCTTTGGCCGTGGCTATGGACAGGAAAACATCAGTCTCCGGCTGGAAAAAGCCCATTTAAAAAAGGCTTTTAAAACCATTGAGGAACAGGGTGTTTTCCGGTTTGTTTACAAAGATGAGATTCTGCCCAAGGAGCTCCGCATCAGCATTAATGTACAGGACAGGCCTTTAAACGAGGTTTTGGACAAAATGCTTCACAATACTTCGCTGGTCTATACCCGGATGAATGGCAACCTGGTGGTAATCACCAGTGACCCGGCTGCCGGGAGGAAAAGCGACCCGAGTCCGCCTCCGTTTGCTATCATCAGCGGAAAAGTCACTGACGATAAAGGCGAACCGCTGGGAGGGGTCAGTATCCTGGAAAAAGGAACCAATAACGGTGTCTCCAGCAGGGATGACGGGTTATTTGTAATAAATGTTTCCGGTCCGGATGCCACGCTGATTGTCAGCTATGTTGGTTTTGCGACACAGGAAATCAAGGTGGAGAATCAAACAACGATGAGCATATCACTGGTATCACTCAACCGCACCATTTCCGAAGTAGTGGTGGTGGGTTATGGCCAGCAACGAAAAACTCTTGTTACCGGCTCTATTTCTTCCGTCAGGGCGGAACAGCTTACTACGGTATCATCCACGCGTATCGACCAGGCGCTCCAGGGAAGAACAGCTGGTGTGGTTGTCCTGCCAACCTCGGGTCAACCAGGTGCCGGGCTGAACATACGCATCCGTGGGGCCGGTTCGAACCGCAATTCAAACCCGCTTTATATTATTGATGGAGTAAGGGCAGGAGGCATTGAATACATCGACCCTTCCGAGATTGCTTCTATTGAGATCCTTAAGGATGCTGCCTCCGCCGCGATATATGGTGCGGAAGGTGCCAATGGAGTAATAATTATCACGACAAAAACAGGAAAAAGGAATTCATCAGAAATTGTTTACAGTGGTCAATATTCCCAACAATCACTGAAAGACAATTTCATTGAAATGATGAATGCACAGCAATACCAGCAATACCTGCAGGAAGCGGGGGTGGCTGGCGCGCCAACACCCGCAGATGTTGCGAATATCGGTGCCGGTACCAACTGGTTAAAGGAAGTTATTCAAACCGCGCCGCAGCAACATCATTCCTTGCAGTTCAGTGGTGGTTCCGACAAGTCTACTTACCTCGTTAGCGGAACCCTCTTTACACAGGAAGGAATCGTTGGTGGCGATAAAGCAAGATTCAACCGGTATACGGTCCGGTTCAATGGCGACCATAAAATAAAACCATGGTTAACGATCGGTAACAGGCTATCGTATTCTCATCATAAAAGAAGAGCGATATCCGATAATAACGAATTTGGGTCAATCCTTTCTTCTGCACTGGTCATGGACCCTGTTACCCCGGTGACTTATACAGGCACTTTACCGGTACACGTACAGTCTGCACTGAACGGGTTTACCCCGGATGGAACACCAATCGCTAAATTGTTGAGGAGAGATCCGAATGGAAACCTGTATGGGATTTCAAATTTCCTGCGGGGAGAGTATGGTAACCCCATTTCAAGAATTGAACTGGCTAAAGGAGAGAATATTCAGAATAAAATTGTCGGAAATGTATATGCAGAGATCCAGCCATTCAAAGGATTTACATTCACGTCGAGATTTGGTATTGACGCGGCGTTCCAGACAGGACATGGCTGGACTCCCACCTTCTGGTATTCCAGCGAGAGCCTCAATACAATAGCCACCGGTTACGATTACAATAATAACTGGTACACCTGGCAATGGGAAAATTTTGCTACCTACAAAAGAAATTTTGGAGATCACAATGTAACATTACTGGGTGGTGTATCAGCGATCAAAACACACGAGTATCATATCGGGGGAAGCTATTCAGGTTTATTCAAGGAAGATGACCGCTTCTCCTATGCTGACTATGTTCCGGATGCTGTGGACCGGATCGGCAGCAATGCTTTTGATTATACACTGGCTTCTTTCTTTGGAAGAGTGAATTATGGTTTCAAGGACAGGTATTTGTTAAATGCATCGGTCCGCCGGGATGGCAGTTCCAAACTGGCGCCGGGTAACCAGTGGAAATTATATCCTGCTGTTTCTGCAGGATGGATCGTTTCAAATGAAGATTTCTTTAAAAATGTTTCCGGTAAGGTCAATTACCTGAAACTGCGTGGAAGCTGGGGACAGAACGGGAATGTTTCTTCCATCGGCATTGGCGAATGGAAAAATGCGATCGGGGCCGGTATGCTTTATCCCGATGCCAATGGTAACCTGGTGGTGGGAGCGGCTCCTACCAGCCTGGCAAATCCTGACCTGACCTGGGAAACCAGCGAACAATTCGATATCGGGGCTGACCTGGCTTTCCTGAATAACCGGTTCAACCTGACAGTTGACTATTACAAGAAAACAACAAAGGACTTACTGACCGACGGTAATGCACCGTTAATTGCCGGAAACACATTGCGCACCAAGAATGCGGGAAACGTGGTTAATAAAGGATGGGAATTTGAATTGTCTTACAATAACAGGCCTGCTTCAAAGAGAGCATTGAATTACGAAATAAGCGGTAACCTGTCTACGCTGAACAATGAAGTCACTTTCCTGGATCCTAATTCACCGATTATTTTCGGAGCCGGTATTGGTACGGGCTGGTCTGCGACAGCCATGCAGGTTGGTCAACCTTTATGGTATTTTAATGGATATAAAACGGCTGGAATTTTCCAGACCCAGGCTGATGTATTTGATTACTTAACCAAAACCGGTATTACCGGGTATTCTCCTAAACCGGGTGAACCAATCGTAGTGGATGTAAACGGTGACAAACAGATATCTCCTGCTGATATGACATTTATCGGCAGCCCTCACCCGGATCTTACGTTTGGAGCAAGGGCAAGTGTTTCGTGGAAAGGATTTGACATGCTGGTATTCGTACAGGGTCAGACAGGCAACGACATCCTGATGGGTTTCAACCGGACTGACCGGGGAACTGCCAACAAACCCCTATTCTTTTATACCAATCGCTGGACAGGACCCGGGAGCACCAATACCTGGTTTGCTTCCAATACGTCCAATCCCTATATCTATAACAGTGACCTGATGATCTTTGATGGTGCTTACACCAAAATCAGGCAATTACAGCTGGGATATACATTACCGGAAAGCATCCTGAACAGGATGAAGATCACCAGGGCCCGTATCTATGTTTCTCTTGATGACTTTTTCACCTTTACGAAATACCCCGGTGTTGATCCGGAAGGAGGAAGCAACGGCCAGAATAGTATAGGAATTGACCGCGGGGGTTATCCCATTCCCAGAAAAGCCATCGTAGGCCTGACATTTAATTTTTAATTATTAAATGGAAACAACAATGAAAAATTATTTAATAAAAACCACGATAATTTGTTTCTCTGCCCTGCTGATGAGTACCGGCTGCAAAAAATTTCTTGAGCAGGAGGTACCGGGAGCTTTTGCAGAGGAAGATTTTTACAAAACCGACCTGGATGCCACCCAGGCCGTGACGGCCGTGTATGATATGATGCAGGCGCATTACAATAATAATTGGGGCAGTCTGTATATGGTGAAAGTGTTGCTTTCTGATGAAGGCAATGCAGGAGGCAGCGATGCAGGTGACCAGCCCGGTTACCAGACGCTGGACAATTATAATTTCGACGCCACCAACGATAAAGTGAGAGATGCGTGGCGGATGTGCTATTTTACCATTTACCGTGCGAATAAGGTTATCAACAGGACCCTGCCGGAAACTGAAGTCCGCAAACGGCTCATTGCGGAAGCAAAATTCCTGCGTGCTTACAATTATTTCGAACTGGTTTCATTATGGGGCGATGTGCCCCTGGTGCTGGATGATATACCACCTGCACAATATACCAGTACAGGACGTAAGCCTAAAGCTGAAGTCTACAGACAAATCGAAAAAGACCTGGCTGAAGCTATTATTGATCTTCCGTTGAAAAACACCTATAGCGGCGCAGAAAGGTTCAGGGTTTCGAAGGGTTCTGCACAGGCCATGCTGGGAAAAGCTTTATTGTACCAGCAAAAATATTCAGAAGCAGCCGCCCAGTTCGAGCTCGTGATCACCTCGAACCAGTATACCCTGGCCCCTTCTGTCGGCGCCGCATTTTCAAAAGCTTTTGAGTTTGGCTCTGAATCCCTGTTTGAAATTTCTTACACCAATGCCCGCAGTTATGACTGGGGTAATTTTCCCTGGGGTGCTGCGCCGGAGAGTAATATTCATATCCAGTTAATGGGACCCCGCAGTGATTATTATACCAAGGCACCTGCGGATTCATTGATCGGCGGCTGGGGGTTTAATTTGCCAAAACAAAAACTGTGGAATGCATTTATTGCCGCAGGGGATGTTACCAGGAGGCAGCAAATCATCATGTCGGTAGGAGAATTGACAGCAGCCGGCGGTAACTGGAGTAACCCTTCAGCCTACGATTATGAAGGTTTCTTTCAGCGAAAATATGGCTCTTTCCAGCCACAGACAGGCGGCCCGATCGGTGAATTGAATTATGGAACCAACTGGCGTCATATACGCTATGCCGATGTATTGCTGATGGCGGCTGAAGCTTACAATAAATCAAGTAATGATCTGAAATCCCGGCAATACCTGAACCAGGTGAGGCAACGGGCCGGTTTGGTGGATGTGAGTTCTTCCGGCACTGCCTTATTTGGTGATATTGTAAAAGAACGGCAACTGGAACTCGCATTTGAAGGCTACCGGTATGTTGACCTGGTTCGCTGGGGAACTGCTTCAACAGAATTAGCTGCATTAGGCTATCAGCAAAACAAGCATAGCCTGCTGCCTATTCCTGATTTTGATGTAAGGACCGCGGCCCTGCCACAAAATCCCAATTATTAAAAGGGATCAGAAAACAATTTTATTGACAATTCAACTTTTTAATATGAGAAAGTTAATTGAGAAACGATCTTACTTATATTTTACCGTTCTTCTTTTTGCTTCGTTATTGCAATTCTCCTGCAAGTATGATGTCAGGGATCTCGGTGCCGGTCACGTCGCTTCTTTCACCGTCACTTCGATTCACGGGCAGACTAATAAATATTTAGTAACAATAACTGCCCAGAATTGATTTCGGTTTGATTGGGATAAAGCAACCGGCGCCGGCTATAT
>JANWIJ010000005.1 GCA_025449935.1 Chitinophagaceae bacterium | reverse complement strand
GGATAAATATGAGTGTTCAAAATAAATTGAAAGAATTTATGCAGGGAAAAATAACAGCACAAAAGGAGGCAGGCGCAACTTTCTTAGCGGCGAATAAAAGCAGGGAAGGAGTAACGGCACTGCCCGAAGGAATACAATACGAGGTATTGAAGGAAGGGAAAGGTAACCGTCCCGCTTTACGGGATAAAGTAAAAGCTCACTATAAAGGGGCATTACTGGACGGGAAGGAATTTGACAATTCATTTAAAAGAGGTCAGCCCTTTTCAGCTCCGCTCACTGCTTTGATCAAAGGCTGGCAAATCGCTTTGCCTTTAATGAGCGAAGGAAGTCATTGGAGATTGTGGATACCTTCAGACCTGGCCTATGGTGACCGGGGTGCCGGAAATGATATTCCCGGCGGGGCTACGCTGGTATTCGAAGTAGAATTAATTGAGATCGTTAAATAAAATCATCATGGTTACCATGACCGCTGATCCCCGTTACCCCATAGGAGAGTATGAACCAAGACCTTTTTCCGTTGCCCAAAAAGTAGAATGGCTGGCCGATATTAAATTTCTGCCTCTCCACCTGGAAAATGCTGTATTGAACCTTGACGAAGCCCAGTTACAAACCCCTTACCGCGAAGGCGGGTGGACAGTGCACCAGTTAGTTCACCATGTGGCCGATAGTCATATTAATGCATATTGTCGTTTTAAACTGGCACTCACGGAAGAAAATCCAACGATCAAGCCCTACGAGGAAAAACGCTGGGCTGAAATGAATGATGTCCAAAAACTTCCGGTCAACATTTCACTTACATTATTGCATGCCCTGCATAGCCGCTGGTATGAATCGTTGAAATATGTCAGCGATAATGAATGGAACAACCGGACCGTTTATCATCCCGAGCACAAAAAGACCATGCGTTTGTGGTACCTGCTGGGAATGTATGCCTGGCATTCAAAACACCATGTGGCACATATCACCAGCTTAAGAGAACGTAAGGGTTGGTAGGCCGGGCCGAGTTAAGTATCCATATTATTTTTACCAACGTACTGATGTAAAAACCAGTACCACCAACCGTAACCACACTTCATGAATTGGAAAATACTTTCATCGGAATATCTTTTTAATGACAACTGGTTTAAGGTGCGGAAGGATGTCTGCGAAACGCCCGGAGGTAAGATCGTTGATCCGTATTATGTTTACGAATTTCCCACCTGGGCTGCCGCTGTAGGGTTGACAGAAGATGGAAAAGCTGTAATGGTCCGTCAATACCGGCATGCCCTGGGAGAGACCTGCATTGAACTTCCCGGGGGCTGCGTGGATGCTACGGATAAAAGCCTCCAGGATGCTATTGCCAGAGAATTACAGGAGGAAACAGGCTATTCTTTTTCTGCCTATACCTACCTGGGCAGAATTTCACCAAACCCCTCTACGAACAATAACCTGCTGCATATGTTCTTAGCCACCGGTGGAAAGAAAACATCGGGGCAGCAACTGGATCCTAACGAGGAGATTGAAGTCCTTTTATTAAGCCTGGAAGAGCTGAAACAACTGCTGAGAGAAAATAAGATCGTTCAATCCATGCATGTTTCCTGCATCATGTATGCTTTGGAGAAGCTGAATGAATTGAAGTATTGACTTCTCCTACCAGGAACACACTGCCACATACAATGATCATGTCCCCGGGTTCTGCCTGATGAAGAGCTGCCCCCAACGCGGCATTAACCTCGGACCAGGCGGTTCCTTTCAGGTGGGCAAGAGTGGCTTTTACGGCGAGTTCGTCTTCTGAGATGGCCCTGGGTATCTGGGCCCTGGTAAAATAATATTCGGCGTTTTTCGGAAGCAATGCCAGGACTTTTTCCACCTCTTTGTCCCTGACCATCCCTATTACAATGTGCAACCGACGATGATCGGTTACCTCAACCTGTTGAACCAGCTGGCTTATTCCATCGGCATTATGTGCCACATCCAATACGATCAGCGGGGAAGTATGAATAACTTCCCACCTGCCATGCAGCTGCGTCAGTTTTTTTGCTTTTTTCAGGCCATTGTGAATATCTTCTTCCGTAATTTTCCAGCCCTGCCTTTGTAAGACAGCACAGGCTTCCAATGTTGTGAGGAGATTCCGGGTTTGATACAACCCGGGGAGATCCAGCCGGTATATTTTATGGTCTGTTTGCTGCATTTCTGATACTTCAACGACGAGATCATGTTTATCCCAATGCCAGTCGGTTACCTGTCTATTTTTGGAAGCTACCGAAAGCGGTGATCCCGTTTCCCGCGCAATTTTTTCAAAAATGGGTTGAGTTTCCGGCAGCACTTCCCCGATTACTACGGGAATTCCCTGTTTAATGATCCCGGCTTTTTCATACGCTATTTTTTCCAGGCTGTCTCCCAGCATATTCATGTGATCCCAGCCAATATTTGTAATAACCGACAATCGCGGGGTTATAATATTGGTGCTGTCCAGTCTTCCTCCCAAACCTGTTTCGATGATAGCAATATCAACTTCCTGTTCCCGGAAATAGTCAAAAGCCATGGCGACCGTTATCTCGAAAAAACTAGGCTGAATTTTTTCAATCAGCGGTTTTATTTTTTTTGTGAACGCTATCACGGAACCCTCATCAATCATCCCACCATTGATTTTTATCCGCTCCCTGAAATCTTTAAGATGTGGTGAGGTGTAAAGGCCTGTCCGGTACCCGGCGGTTTGAAAGATAGCGGCAAGCATATGACTGGTGGAGCCTTTGCCGTTGGTGCCGGCAATATGTATCACCGGAAAAGCCTGCTGGGGATTATTCAATGAATCGCAGAGCACAAGGGTATTCGTCAGATCGGCTTTATAGGCAGCCGCGCCGATGCGGCTGAACATGGGCAGGCGGCTAAACAGGTAATCAAGGGTCTGCTGGTAGTTCATGTGCCGCAAATTAATAAAAAAGGGATGCCATGGTTCAAAACCATGGCATCCCTGTAGTTTTTTCTGTTACCTAAATCAGTTCACCCGGAAGTTAAACTGTACGGTGAGCATCGACTCATGATCAGCTTTGTCAAATTTGATATTTTGCAGGTATTGAATGATAGCTTCTTTATATGCATTGCTCGTCGTAGAGGAACCCTTAGCTATACTAACCAGTTTTCCGATCCCATCCGGGGACACATTTACGTTGGCATACACAATCGCTTTCTCGAGGTCACCCTGGAATGAATAGTGGCGGATTATTTTCCTGTCGCCCCTGGTTATCTTCGGGCCATTGCCACTACCACTGCCGGTTCCGTTACCTCCACCTGTTCCATTCCCGTTTCCTCCACCAGTTCCGTTTCCATTTCCAACTCCATACCCGTTGCCACGGCCACCGCTTTTTTCATAGTCATCAGCAGCGCCACCACCTTTCCCGGTTCCGGTTGTTGTCTTACCTAAAACTGCTTTTGGTCTTGGCGGGGCAGGGGTTTCCACTACTGGTTTGGGAGTTGCTTTAACAACGGATGTATTGGTAATCTTTGTGGCAGTGGGTTTAACTACATCAGGCTTTACAATAGGGGGAGTCTCTTTATCATTATTATCCTCAATATCCTTTGAATCCTCATTTTCACCGGGGGCAGGGGGCACATGGGCGGCAATACCGGCAGGTCCGGCAGCCTGAACCGGGTTTCCACCACCTCCACCACCATCGGCTAAGGTTTCGGGTTCTTCGGGCAGGTTAAGCTCCACCTCGATTCCGGCATATTCTACGTTTTTTTCAAATTCTGGCAGTTTCCATTTCAGCAGGAACATGAGAACGATCATAAAAGCTGCGAAACCAGCCGTGATCATCGTTGCCCGCTGTGAATTCTTTTTGGATTCAAGAGATGCTGCCATTGCGTAAGAATTGTTCATACAAATGTACTTTTAAGTAAACGGAGGTGGAAATCATTGTTTTTCACACCTGTTAGTAACGATGCAAACCCCGTGCAACTTGCACAAAGAAGGATTTAGGAAATGTTAAGATTTGAGAAATAGCCAGTATTCCTTCAGTTTGTTCGCATTATATTTGGAACTAAAAAACGTATTATGAAAAAAATGCTGCTTATTTCAATGATCCTGACCTCTTCTATCCTGTTCCCGGGTTCCGGGCAAGCTTCCACCATTACTCCTCCCGGGGATACCACCTATATCTATGTATACCGGGTGGGACAATGGAACGCGGCTGCGGCCAACTGGGCCATTTTCATGGATGATGAAAAAAAATGCAAACTGAGCAATAATAAGTACATGCGTCTCGCGGTAACGCCAGGCAAACATAAAATAAGTGCCAAAGTGGGAGGTGCCGGGCTTTTTAAAAAGGAAACAGAAATAGAGATCGACGCAGAAGCCGGTGGTAGTTATTATGTGGCCTGCAATGTTAAACAGAGCATAACCCGGACAAGACTGGAAATGATCGAAGTGACAAAAGGAAGTGCCGGTAAACAAATGGAAAAAATGACAATTGATAATTGCCAGGAAAACCTGGATTGATAAATAACAGGGCATGATGCTGAAAAGGATGATACACGCTATCATCCTTTTTGATTTTAAGGGGTCACCGAATTTACCGGCATCGGGAAAAATAATCCCCTTAATGTCATCGCTGATCAGGATAAAGATGAAAATCTATTTGACTATTGAGGTTGGCAGCATTTTTGAACAATACCCCTGAACGATTTTTTTAATTTTAATATAAGACTCATGAAAACTATTCTTAACTACAGGAAGAAATTTATTATTCCCCTTATCATTGCTTTTTGTTCAACTATGGCATTCATCTCCTGCAGTAAGCAAGGAAATGATGACAATACTCCGCCACTAACATATGGTACTTTCGGAAATGCATCGGGCTCCCAGCAAAACCCACCTGTTTCAACAACGGGTTCAGCCAGTCTTACAGGTTCTTATAATTCAAATACGAATGTGTGGGAATATAGTATCAGCTGGACTTCTTTGTCAAGTGCGGCCACGATCATTGAAATTCATGGTCCGGCTACAGCCGGTGTTAACGGGAACCTCGTGTTCGCCGTAGCGATCAGCGGCGGAGGCACAAATGGTGCACAGAGTACGACGGTAACGTTGACAGAAGAGCAGGAAGCTGATTTACTGGCCGCTAAATATTATTATACAATTCTTAATGCAGCTTACCCCGCGGGTGAAGTAAGGGGCCAGATCACTGCGGTTACCCGTTAAACAGGAAAGTTAACAAGGAGATGATTTTTAGAAAGACAGCCTGCTGTCTTTTATTTTTTTATAAAGGCACGATACATAAACCATAGTCCTGCTAAGGGCCCTGGTGCAAGCAGGATAAAAATCCCCGCAGAACTCATACTTGCGGAAAAAAAATAGTTCATCACCTGCACACTGAGAATGGTGATCGCAAATCCGATGCTTGTTACAAAAGTAAGCGCACTGCCTTTGACCGCCGGCGGGGCTGTTTCAGCTACAAGTGCCGAGAATTGCGGAGAATCTGCTACAACAGCCATCCCCCAGATTAGCATAAACACCAGGAAAAAAGGAGAAGACATTTTTAGCAATAAAAAGGAGAACACGCAACAGGTGCCTGAAATGAGTAAAGCAACGAAAGCAACGCCGGCGCTGCCTTTTTTCCGTGAAAAATATCCCCCGGCAATGCAGCTTACAAACCCTATCCCGATAACCAGGAATGACCAAAACGGGATGTTGATAGCTTCGTCTTTAACATTGCCGTAAAGCATTAATAATGCAGGAACAAATGCCCAGAAAGTATAGAGTTCCCACATGTGTCCAAAATAACCGATGGCGGCCGCCCGGAAATCCTTCGATCGGAAAATATGAACAATATTCCGTGGATGAAAAGCCTGGGCTTTTTTCCGGAATGGCCCATCTTTTACAAACAGGAAGATCAATAAACCACCGGCCGATGCAAATAAGGATGTGAACAGGATTATTTTTTGCCAGGATAATTGCCACGAAAAACTTTTTAACAGGTGCGGAAAGGCTGTTCCCAGTACCAATGCACCAACCAGGTAGCCCAACGCTCTGCCCAATCCTTTTTCATACCAGTCGGATGCGATCTTCATACCAACGGGGTAAATGCCTGCCAGGAAAAAACCCGTAATAAAACGACAGGTCATCAATGCATAAAAATCTTTTGGTATCCAGGTAATGCACAGGTTTGCCGTGGCGGCCAGTAATGAAGAAATAAAAAAAACAGCGGAGGGAGAGAAACGATCCGCAACGGCCAGCAACGCAAAGATCAGGGTGCCGGAGATAAATCCCAACTGGACGGCTGATGTAACAGGCCCAACTGCATCAATACCCAAATTAAATGTTGCCTGCAGGTCAGGAAGTATGGCGTTTCCTGCGAACCACAGTGAGGTTCCGGCAAACTGCGATACAACGATCAGCGGTAAAATTCGTTTTGGAACCCCGGTGGACAATAGTGGCCAGTTTTAATTGTCAATATTACTTTCTTTTCTGGATGTTAGCTATCAACAGCCCGGAAATGACGAGTACAAAACTGGCGATATGAACCCAGTTTATTTTCTCATTCAGGATAATCACTGCTTCAATAGTACTGAACACAGGAATCAGGTTGCCAAACAGGGAAGCTCTTCCGGCCCCAAGGATGGCAATAGATTTGTTCCAGAGAAGAAAACAGATAACAGAAGCACCCAACCCCAGGTAAAGGATGGCCGAAAAATTTGAAACATTAATCCCGAATCCACCTTTTGTATTCAGTTCCCATAAATAAAATGGGAAAAGCACAAGGGTACCAACCAGGAAAATGATGAACAGGAAGTTTTTGGAACTCATTTCGCCTGGTTTCTTTTTTGCAGAGACATTGTACACCGCGAAACTAAACGCGGCGGCCAGCATCCACCAGTCGCCTTTGGAAAAGGAAAGTGACAATAAGGTTTCCAGGTGGCCCCTGCTCAGGAGTAAGAGGATACCCGCTATACAGATCACCATTCCAATAACACGGGTGAATGGAATTTTTTCTTTCAGGAAAATCCTGGCCAGGATCACAGAAATAATAGGGGAAGATGTGGTGCCGATCAGGGCCATATTGATGGCGTCCGAATAGTGACCCGCTATATATACAAACGTATTGAACAGGCTGACACCTGATACGGCCGCAAGCAAGAAATAGGGGAATTTTCTTTTCAGGACACCGACATCGTTATTGAATGTATTCCAGACGAATGGCAAAAGAATGATCGTTGCGAGAAGCCACCGGTAAAATGCCAGGGTTACCGGTGGGATATTATTGATGACTCCTCTTGCAATAATGAAATTACCGGACCAGATAATGGTAGCAAGAACCGCCAGCAAAATACCGGTGAGGATTTTGTTTTGAGAAGATTTTTCCGTCATGAATGAGGGTGAAATTAATGTGCGAAATCCAGTTCAAATATCCCCTTGATGCGTTCTATCGGGGGATTAAAATACCCAAATCGCAGGGCAGGGAATTCTTCGCGGAGCAGTTGTTGTAATTGTTTCACCCCCAGGCATTCACCCGTATCAGTCACACCAATCTTTCCCAGGTACCAATCCGGATCAATATTAAAATTCCGCCACTGGATCATTTTCAATCCCGTCTCTTTGATAAGCTTTCTCAATGCTTCGTATTCTGCCACTGAATCGGTCATGCCGGGGAAGACAAAATAATTTATGGATGTCCAGCCACCGTATGAACTGACAACCTTTAAACTTTCAACGATATCATTAAAATCGTAATTGTTAGGGCGGTAATAGGGCATGTACACTTCCCGTCTTGCAGAATTGGTACTGACCCGGATAGAATCCAGTCCGGCCTCACATAAAGCTCTTACCGAACCGGGATTTGAACCGTTGGTGTTGATATTGATACTTCCCTTTTTTGTGTGTTTTCTTATTTCAATAATCGCTTCACAGATTGTTTCCCACATCAGTAATGGTTCACCTTCGCAACCCTGCCCGAAACTGATAATAGGATAGGGGGCTGTTTCAAGATGGGGTACCGTGAATTCTACAATTTCCTCCGGGGTAGGTTTGAATGTTAACCGATCCTGTGTGGAAACAATAGTCTCTTCATCCGGTTGCAGTGATATACAACCAACGCAATTCGCATTGCAGGCCGGGGATACGGGAACGGGGCACTCCCACCTGCTTAGGGCAAAATTCCTGGCAGCGGGGCACTGATAGGTAAGTGCACAATTGTTGGTCAGGTGCGTGACCAGGCGGTTATGCGGGTAATGTTTTTGTAAATCACTTACCCCGGCTTTCACTTTGTCTGTGTCATACCCCGCACAATCCTGGCGTATGTCCGGCTCTACCCTGGTTGCAGGCACATAGAACTTTTCATTAAGCCAGCCGGCAGCGGTATAACAAAACAATGGAAGAACAGGAGCATCTTTGGCCGTTTCATAAGCAGCCAAATAATAACCCGTGTGGGCAGGCGGAATAAAGGCCGCCACGGCCCATCCTTTTTCACATAACCTCATATTACCGCTTTGCACGTCAATGCCAATTCCTCTCCGGCCCGGCAGTTCGTATAAAGTACCGCCATCGGGAAGTTCTATCCATTCATCTTCCGGTACCGGCACTGCATCCCAGCCACTCCGGCCGGTTGCATGCAGGGATTTATCTTCGAAAATATTTCCCTTCCCGTCGGAATAGAGAATATATGGTGATTGAGTTAGAGACATAGTCAATGGTCAATGGTCAATGGTCAATGGTCAATTGCTGCCTGCAAAAGTCGTTAAATTCCTGTTCATCAATGGTTGTTTTGTTTTCATCCACCAGTTGCTGAATAAGCCTGTTGGACTTAAAATCAATGGTTAACAAACCATCTTTGAGTATAAGCTGATTAAGGTCCTTCCATGATATTGATTTAACAGGGAGGGAGGGGTATATAATATGATTTTTTGAAAAAATAACGGCAGGGTTCCGTGAGGTAAAAGCGGATAACAGGAGAAAGAGGATCGTGAAGCCAGCCAGCAAATATTCTTCCATGCATATCCAGCCGGTCAATATGACCCAAAAGAAAAGTTGAATACCCGGCTGATATTTTGTGTTTTTGAAATACAGTTTATACCCGAGACAGGCAGCAACCACAATCAATGTGGCAATACTGATATTCCGATGTCTCATATCTGAGGGGAAAATAATGATGTAAGAAAAGAATACTGCAAAAATAAAAATGATGAGCCAGCTTAACCGGTTGTATATGTTACGCTTTTCGTTTTTTAGAATGATTTCAAATTGCTGCATCTCAACTGTTACTTGTCACCAGCAAATTACATAGCTTATACAATGCCCGGGCACCCACATTTGCATCCCAGTCGGTATCCCCGCCAATGCCCACTTCATTCAGATCAAATCCTACCAGTTGTTTCCCGCTCCTGAGCAACTGGCTGAATAAATAAAAAACCTGTTCCAGTTCAAAGCCCCCGGGTACAGGAGTTCCGGTGAACGGACAAAGTTTCCGGTCAAGTCCGTCAATATCAAAACTGATAAATACTTTGTCCGGCAGTTTACTGATGATCTCTTCGGTGATATGTTTCCAGGTCTGTCCTTCAAACTGGCGGTTCCTGATCTCTTTGTCAAAATAGGTCACAATCCGGGCATCGCTGTTCTTTACATACTCCCATTCATCGCTGCCAAAATCACGGATACCTACCTGGACCAACCGCCTGAGTTGCGCAATTTCTTTCAATGCATTAAACATGATGCTTGCATGCGAATAAACGAAACCCTCATAGGCCTCCCGCAGATCGAAGTGCGCATCGATCTGAAGGATGCCAAAATCTCCGTGCTTTTCCCCAATAGATTTAAAAAATCCCAACGGTGTACTGTGGTCGCCGCCCAGGAGCCCCACCAGTTTGTTTTTGTCCAGCAGAACTTTGGTTTGTTCATATACCCAATTGTTCAGGTAATTACTTCCTTCATTTACTTCTTTCAGGGTTTTGGTCATGAATTGGTTGGCTTCCACTGCATCGCCTTTAGAGATATAATCAATATAAAGCTCTGCTTCTTTGCGCAAGTAGTCACTTTTCATCAATATCTTCCGGTCGCTGGGCCGCATATAAAAACCCTGTTTCCAGGCATCGGGCATCTCGGGATCAAACAGGTCAACCTGTAAGCTGGCTTTAAGGACGGCTTCCGGGGCGCGGGCGGTACCTGCCCCATAACTTACCGTAACTTCCCAGGGTATGGGAACGATAACCAGGCGGGAATCATCTTCGTTGGTCGGCAGGCCGAAAATATTATTATTGGGATTACCCACACTGTTGGGGTCGTAATTAGTAAGATCAATCATAGCCAGGGAGTTGAAAAGGGATGCAAGTTAACAGGCTTTCCTATAGTGGCAAAATCAGGCCCGGTAATGTGGATAAGCTTTTATACGTCAACCCACAAAAAAAGAGCTGGAATGCAGCTCTTCTGATTTCTTAAGACGAGTTATTTATTTGCGGCTGAGGTGCTTCAGGTGACTTACGTGAGAAATAACGGCGCCTCTCATTTTTGGATATTCAATATAGGGCATACCAAAATCCTGGCAGGCCTTCTTAATGATCTTGCTGATGGCAGGATAGTGAACATGCGATATCCTGGGAAAAAGATGGTGCTCTACCTGGAAATTTAATCCGCCAACCCACCAGGAGATGAACCGGTTGCGGGTAGCGAAATTCGCCGTGGTTTTTAACTGGTGTACAGCCCATTCGTCTTCCATTCTTCCTGTTTCTGTACTTACCCGGGGGAAGTGCGTATGTTCTACTGTATGCGCCAGCTGAAAAACGATACTTAAAACAAAACCGGCAAACATGCCATAGACCAGGAACCCGATTAACCAGGTGGAAAAACCGACAGTGTAAATGGGTACCGCCATGAAAATAAAAGCATGCAATAACTTAAAGCCCCAGAATGAAATATGATCCGAAACGCTCATTTTTTTCAATGGGGTTGGACCAATCCGGCCGAGAAAATATTTTTTATAATCGGTAAAGAAAACCCACCAGATATAAAGCAATGAATAGGCGGCCCAGAAATACCAGTGCTGGAAACGGTGAATTTTATAGTATTTCTGTGTCTCGCAAAGACGGAGTAAAGGTTTGGCTTCAATATCATCATCAATACCTTCAATGTTGGTGTAAGTGTGGTGAATGATATTATGTTTTGAACGCCACATGAAATTATTCGCCCCCAAAAAATTCAACGAAAGACCTGCGAGTTCATTTACCCATTTGTAGCGGCTGAAACTTCCATGCATACCATCGTGCATCACGTTGAAGCCTATCGCGGCAGTTAGTCCTCCCAGTACAATACATTCCGTGAGCGCCAGCCAGGTAACAGGGGTAAAGAACACGAGGTGGGTATAAACAAAAAGAAAACTGATTACCAGTATTATTGCTTTGAAATATAAATGAAAATTTCCGGTAGAAGATTTTCCCGCCTGCTTAAAATACTCACTGATCCTCTTTTTTAATTCACCATGAAAGGACTGGGAAGTAGGTGAGAACTTGGGAACTGCCATTGTGCTGAAGTTTTTCAATTCGCAAAGGTAGCCTTTTAATCCCACATTTACCTTATAAGTAATGCACAATGGCCCCATTCCCAAAGGATGGGTTTTGTTTAACTTTTAGCGGGCATTCATACAAACAAACGTTATGTTTCGTTCTGTATCAATGCATCAAGACTGCTTAGACCGATCTTCTTTTCACTGATAAATCCTTCGGCGTACTTTACGCCAATGCGTTTCCCGAACATTCTTGCCCGGGCGATAACACTTTCCAGGAAATCGGGTGTGGAAATATAGGTCTGGGGCCCGCTGTTGCTTTCTCCCGACGTATGAAACTGGGTGCTGTAGGCTTCAATGGCTTTCATCCGTTGTGCGAAGACGTCACTGATATCAATCAGCAGGTCGGGCTCATGATACCAGTCCTGTATGTAATGCAATACGTACGATGGCCTCCATTTTTGCTGGGGCCGGCCGGCCTCATCCTTTGTTTCTATTTTGGCCAGCCCGGAAAGAAAACAACTTTCGGCAATCAAATGACCCGCGCGGCCATGATCAGGATGCCGGTCATGCAGCACGTTGGCAAGCACAATATCCGGCTGGTACTTACGAACCGCCGCAATAATCTTTAACTTATTTTCTTCATTGTTTTCAAAAAAGCCGTCCCGCATTTTCAAATTTTCCCTGACCTGGACACCCATGATCATCGACGCATTTGCCGATTCCTGGTACCGGCTTTCAATCGTTCCCCGGGTACCCAGTTCTCCCTGGGTAAGATCTGCAATACCGACTTTTTTCCCGGATCTCAGTTCATTAATAATGGTTCCGGAACAACCCAGCTCTACATCATCCGGGTGAGCACCTATTGCGAGAATATCAAGTTTCATTTTTTTTACGGGTTTTTGAGGGCTGAACTGCCGGCGACAAACAGCTGACGAAAAATTTTTAGAGAATAAAGATAGGGAAGAGAAAAAACAATGGATGCAGCAGCTAACATCACCATTACCTGCGGTAAGTATTATTATACCAGGATCCGTCAATTTCTTTTACGATACTCTCAATGTCCCTGTCGAGTTTATTTACTTTGAGATCCCATTCCTGTTTCAGGTTGCCACCCACAAACCAGGCAACTGTCTGGTAAAACCTCGCATTGACACCGCCTTTGTATTCTTTGATGATCTCGTAGCAGTTGTTGCCCGTTTGCCTGTTGATCAGTTTCATTAAAATCTTACCCTGGTAGACTGACAAATCCGAAAGCGGCTCACTGAACTGGGTCTTCAACTCCTTCTCTCTGGATTTGATATATTTCTTTCTTTCTTTTTTGGAGTCTACGTTGTTAAGGTTGGTATTAATATCATTGATCGTTCCGCCCGCGATTCTTGCATAAGGATAAGTCACGTATACTGCATTCCGAAGCCTTGTCCACTCCTGTATGTATTTAGCCAGTTTATCTGGCGATAATTTGGAGATCCACACCATCTCCATTTCCTTGTAATTCACTATTTCGTTCTGGTACCAGACGGCGGGAACAATGATCGTATCGTTAGGTCCCCATTTCTTACGCTGTTCTTTCATGTACTGGAGTGCCACCTGGTTGGAATCTGTAACCGGCGGGGGCAACTCCACCTGGGCAAACAGGCCATTTCCTGCCCAAAAAATAAGGAGCAGTATGAGTTTGAATTGTCTATGACCTGGCCTTGAACAAATCATGGAAAAGCAAAATTAGAAAACTGGGGCGGCATTTCATATGCCAGACAGCAAAGCTAACCAGGATGCTGTTTGGAAAAAGCTAAATTTATGACCCCGAGCCTTTTAGGCGGTTTAATTGTATCCTACGTATCATGCTTATAATGATGCCGATAGCCGTAATAGCGACCCCGAACCAGAGGAGGTTTATGTAAGGGAATTTATAAGCTTTAAGGGTGATATATTTCATCACAGCATTCGATTCTTTTACACCCAGTTCTATGCTGTTATCCGGGTTCACCTTTTGCAGCCTTAGCACCAGGCTTTCAGAAGTAATGGTGTCGGGGAGTGACATCATTTCGCCTTTTGCAACCGCGAGTCTTGATGTAACAGAATAGACTGACCCGCTTTTGGAAAATATCTTAATGGGCGCCTCGTATAATGACCCGCCGGGACCAAAAATTTCAACCGGCAAACTATCTTTTCTTTTCAGTTCCTGCAGGATGAGGAAACCATTGGAATAAAATAAAGAGTCGCCTGGTTTAAGGTTGGCATGACGGAATGCGGCAGTATCTTGTTCACTGTCCGGGTTGGATATGGATGTGATATAGGTAAACACATCGTGATTCCAATAGTGCCTCGCATCAGGGTTTGACATCAGCCCTTCATTTCCTTTATAGTTTACAAATGAATTGGGCATCAGCGTAAATTCTTCTTTCCCGTCTTTACTCTTAAAGTGTATCCTGTAATACGATAATTGCTTTTTGGGATGGGCCGAATCACCGAGATAGGTAATGGTGTATTTACCCATGTCCATATTTACATCCTTTACCAGCGTCAGGTTTTCCCGGGGATCTTCCCCTTCGCCAAGCGGTGCCGGAATACCACCGATATTATTTGAGATCACTTCTTTATTAGAAGAGGAAATTAAAATACCCAGCAACACCATCCCGAACCCGACATGGGCGATTGATCCCCCCGACAGCCGTAAACTTCCCTTAATCCCCAGCCAGATATATGACGCATTGGCCACGATCGTGTAGATGCTGCAGATAACTGCCATCCAGATAGATCCAAGAAACACCGGTCCTTTTTTGGTATAGTTGATCGTTGCAAATGCAAACAGCAGGCCGCTTAAAATAACAGCCAGGATGGTGGGGGTCAATATTTTTTTCCAGAAATATCCTCTCCCGGTTTCTTTGTATTTAAGGTATTGCGTTACGGCAGTAAGCAACGCAAGTATGATGGCAACATATACCTGTATGCTGTTGTAAGCATACTCCGCGTCTTCCGGTGGTGCTATTTTGGTTCCGAATATTTTATTGAAAACAGGGAGGGAGGTTTTCCCGATGATCACGATCGCTGAAAGAAAGAAGACCAGCGAGCCGATAAACATCCAGAACTCCCGCGAGGATGTATTTTCTTCTTTTTGAATGGTGGGAATTTCTTTATACCGTCTAAAAAACAATAGCAGCGCTGGCAGGACAAAAACAAGCAGGAAACTAAGTAACTGGAAGTTCATACCGAGATCTGTAAAGGCATGAACAGAAGATTCACCTAAAATTCCACTCCTCGTTAAAAAGGTTGAATACAGCACAAAGCCAAATGCCAGGATAAAAAACAAGTGTGTCGCCCGCAATGAATGGCCACTGTGTTTATAGATGAGTAATGTGTGAATGCCTGAGATAAGCACCAGCCACGGAACCAGGGATGCGTTCTCGACCGGGTCCCAGGCCCAGTAGCCACCAAAGGTTAATGATTCGTAGGCCCACATCGCGCCCATCATGATACCTACGCCGAGCACCGCGGCTGAAAAAAGTCCCCAGGGCAGCGCCGGTTTTGTCCATTCACCATAGATCCTTTTCCAGAGCCCGGCAAGGGCAAAAGCAAAGGGAACAATAGTAGAAGCAAAACCCAGGAATAAAACAGGCGGGTGAATGACCATCCAGTAGTTCTGCAATAAGGGGTTCAAGTCATTCCCATCTTTTATGGAAGACATATAATCCGGCCTTAACGGCTGGTTCACATCCAGGTTCAGGTGAAGGGCAGGAGCGTTATCAAATACACCAGAGTCTCTCAGGAGAATAAAGGGATTGGTTCCCATCTTCCAGTTAAATATATATATCCCGGCAATCATGGTAGCCAGGGCAAACTGGGCGAAACTGACAACCGTCATGACAGGAGCTTCCCATTTTTTACTGCTTTTGATCAGTATCAATCCAAGAATACAATGCCAGAAGCTCCACAATAAAAAGCTGCCTTCCTGTCCTTCCCAGAAACAGGCCAGCATGTATTTGAATTCCAGCGAACGGCTGCTGTGTTTCCAGGCATAATGGTATTCAAACAGGTGATTGTGGATGATGTAAAAAAGAATGGAAAAAATAGCGAGGACCGAAACAACTTCTGTGATAAATGCATAGCGGGCCAGTTTTTTCCAGCGGGCAGACTCGTCGTCAATTTTTGACTGGGTGGACCTGAAATAACAAAAAGTAGCCACCAGGGATGCCACTAAAGAAAGTACAATAAAGAAATGTCCTAACTGACCGGGCAGAAGATGCTCTCCGATATAATCCATTCCGGGTTAATATTTTTTTTCTGCTGAATTGGTTGGCTCCGGATTGGCGATCGAAGTTCCCGGCGTATTCTTGTCTGTGATTTTCATTTCTTCCTTATATTTCGACGGGCATTTGGTTTGGATATCCTTGCATTCAAACTTTCCGTCCTGGTATTTACCTTTCAGTACCAGCCGCTCGCTGATTTCGAAATTGTCCGGCTTGGCATTATGGTAAACAACTTTTACAGATTTTCCCAATGTATCAATGGCGGTAAAGGTTAGGTAATTGGGATTTTTTATCGCATCATATTCCACCGGTTGTGATTTGTCAAGCCGCGCCATCAGGTGTACAAATTTCCCCGGTTTGGCGATAGCTGTATCAATGGTGTCGTAGGTGCTGGCCGTTTTCAGGAAGGTGAGTAATACCCCGATCGCCCCGGCAATTAACACCAAAAGTGCAATATGTATCTTTTTCATAAACGGAAGTTTGCGGATGCAAAGTTAAGTCAAAAACGTCACAGAAACAGGCTTTGGTAAAGAGAATATCGACCTCCGGGGGCGGGTTGTTTTTCATTTTGCCCAAATGTTTGCCCTTATCTTTGCCGCACATAAATGAGTTTTATTATATGCTATTCCAATTGAATGAAGAGCAACTGATGATTCAACAGGCTGCCAGGGATTTTGCCCGTAATGAATGTTTGCCGGGTGTGATAGAAAGAGACGAAAAGCAGCAATTTCCAAAGGAACAGGTGATGAAACTGGCCGATCTCGGCTTTTTAGGTATGATGGTGGACCCAAAGTATGGTGGCGCGGGGATGGATACAGTTAGTTATGTGCTGGCCATGGAAGAGATTTCAAAGATCGACGCCAGTGTCAGCGTGGTAATGAGTGTAAATAACAGCCTGGTATGTTATGGTTTACAGCAATATGGCAGTGAAGATCAGAAACAAAAATACCTGACACCCCTGGCACAGGGAAAAAAGAACGGGGAGTTATATATCGGTGCATTTATGTTGAGTGAGCCGGAAGCCGGGAGTGACGCAACCTCTCAACGGACAACCGCAGAAGACAAAGGCGATTATTATTTATTGAACGGAACCAAGAACTGGATCACCAATGGCGGTACGGCCTCTGTTTACCTGGTCATGGCCCAGACTGACCCTTCAAAAGCATCAAGAGGAATAAATACGCTGATTGTTGAGAAAGACTGGCCCGGCGTGGTGGTGGCTGCCAAGGAAAATAAACTGGGCATCCGCGGAAGTGATACGCATACCGTCATGTTCAATGATGTTAAAGTTCCCAAAGCAAACCGGATCGGTGATGACGGTTTTGGATTCAAATTCGCGATGAAAACACTGGCAGGAGGAAGAATTGGAATCGCTTCACAGGCATTGGGTATTGCCAGCGGTGCTTACGAACTGGCAAAAGAATATTCCAAGACCCGCAAGGCTTTTGGAACGGAGATCATGAATCACCAGGCCATTGCATTTAAATTAGCTGATATGGCCACGCGGATAGAAGCCTCCCGCCTGTTATGCCTGAAAGCCGCCTGGGAAAAAGATAATAACATCGATTATACACTAAGTTCTTCCATGGCTAAAGTATTTGCATCTGAAACAGCCATGTGGACTACCGTAGAAGCAGTGCAGGTGCATGGGGGCTATGGCTTTGTAAAAGAATACCACGTGGAGCGGCTGATGAGGGATGCCAAGATCACCCAGATATATGAAGGTACCAGCGAAGTGCAGCGGATTGTGATCAGCAGGAGTATATTGAGGTAATTGGTTAAGGTGGGAAAGTAAAAATAAGTGAATGATTCTGCTGCTTAAGGAGCACCTTATTCCCAATCATTGCCGCCTGGCGGGTTTTTAATTTTGCTGCATGCCGGTTAACATAGAAGCTTACCATACGATCAGGAAAGAGCTTGATGCAAAAAAAATCACGCTGGTTGCCGTTTCTAAAACGAAATCCCCGGAAGCTATTCTTGAATTATACCGCGCAGGTCACCGGGACTTCGGCGAGAATTATGTGCAGGAATTAAAGGATAAAGCCGCCACACTTCCCGGTGATATCAGGTGGCATTTCATCGGTCACCTCCAAAGCAACAAAGTAAAATTCATTGCGCCTTTTGTGCAACTGATCCATGGAGCCGACAGTCTGAAATTATTACAGGAAATAAACAAGCAGGCCGAAAAAAACCAACGGGTTATTGATTGCCTGCTCCAGGTACATATCGCAGAGGAAGAAACCAAATTTGGATTTGACAAAAATGAACTCGGTGAAATATTAAAAGAACTGGAAAGAAATCCCCTGGCACATGCCCGGGTGGTTGGCCTGATGGGAATGGCCAGTTTCACACCGGATCCCACAAAAATCAGGAACGAATTCCGGGTATTGAGAGCGCTTTTTGATCAGCAGCCATCCTTCAGGATTCTCTCCATGGGCATGAGTGCGGATTACGGGATCGCGGCTGAAGAGGGCAGCACGATGGTCCGGATAGGAAGTATTTTGTTTGGCGAACGGGCTGGGATTAAATGAAAACAATGCGCGACGCTGAATTGTGATCAAATATTTGTATTTTTTCCGTTTAAACCTTTCTTCCATGCGGATTCTTTTCATCCTTTTGCTTTCTGTCTTCTCTGTTGTTGTTTCAGCACAGGAAACGAGGGACACCATTCTAAAACGTTGCCCGGTCTATATCACGGATACGGTCAGTTCCAACAACTTTTTTATAGAAGGATTACCTGTTACCCTCAGGGTTTACCGGGTGAAAGGAGACCTGACGGTTCAGTTCCAGCAACGCGACCAGTTCTTTACACTTTTCTTTCACATTAAAAGACTGAAAAATAAAGTGTATGAAATTGATGACGGGTCAAGGAGCAGGAAAGAAGTGGAAGCTGCCTATTCGTTTAAATCCGGTGACCAGGTCTCTTATATCAGCGTGTCGAAAGGCAGGCTGGAAGTTTTTTTCGATAAAGAAAAAGATATGTGGCGGCTCACTGTAAACGGGCTCATCCGAAACCTGGTTGAACGTTCTGTTACCTATTACCGGGTGAAGACGGATTTCTATATTAAATAAACTTAACCCCTGGTTTGCATGTAACTAATAAAGCTTCCTTATTTCACCGGGTAATCCCTTACATTCAGGCCTAAAACGATATCCCGCGTTGCCCGCAACATGCCGTCTTTCACGGTTGTTTTTAATACCCCGCCACCTCCAACAGGATTTGACCTTTTTCTTTCCGAGGCAGGAAGTAAGGGATCATCATCAAAAACAAACTCATCAATCCAGTAGGCAGTTTTGCCGGGTTCTTTTATGACCGGGTGAATATGTTTGGGATTATTGCTGTTTGGATAGGAGGCAGGCACCAGGGTATAAAATTTGTATTGCCCCGCAGCGTTGGTTTTAATCCAGCCACGGAGATAGCCATGTTGTTTTGCCTGACCTTTTTCATTTCCCTTTTTGGGATATAGTCCCTGCTGGTCTGTATGATAAATATAGAGTATGACATTCGCGGCTGCAGTTTTACCATCCCGCTGATAAATGGTTCCGCTGACCTCGATCTTAGGTCCAGGGTCGCTAAAGTCAGGCAGCGTATCCAGTTCATTTAACTGGTCAAATGAAACAGGGCTTTCATAAACAGCCTCGCATCCTTCGCAGGACCCACCCACCGGAATCTCTTTCTCTTTTGCATTTGACTGCGTGTTGTGTTGGGAACAGCAGGTACCCGTTACCATACAGCATAAGAAGAGTGAAGACAGTATTTTCATGACGGTTAATTTACCCTAAAATTGAAAGAAGTTTGCCTGTGTCCGTAATACTTTACATCAAATGGATCAATACCTTGATGAAAGGTGTGTCAGCCCCTGCCGGGCGCTTGGTCAGGGAAAACCTGCCAGTGATGTAATCGCTTATGCCGCCGGGAATTTGTACATTTATTTTGCGGTATGCACAATGCTTCTTTTTTTTTGAAATACAAATTGCAGCATGTCTTCTTCTGGATGCTGGTGCTGGGCATATGGTATTTTCTCCGGGTAGATGATTATCCAACACCCGCCATGGCTTTCCTGGTTACCGTTATCAAGGTTATTGATATCGCCTTAATGATCTATGTTACGAATTATATCCTGATCCCGCGGCTGCTATACCGCAAAAAATATTTCTGGTTTGTACTGTTATTTGTGGGGATGATCCTTGCCAGCAGTATTGTTAAAATGAATATCCTGGGCCGTATGCTCAATAACCCTGCCTTATACAACTGGGCGGTAAATTTCAAGGACCGGCTCTACGATAATATCTTACCTCATTTTTTCCTGGTAATAGCCGGTGCCGCTGTCCAGCTGATGCTGGATTATGGCAGGTTGCAGCACCGGATGGCCGAAACGGCCAAAGAAAAAGCGGAAGCGGAACTTAATTTCCTGAAATCACAGATCAATCCTCATTTTTTATTCAATTCCCTCAACTCGGTATATTTTCTTATTACCAAAGACAATACGGAGGCACGGCAGGCCCTGCACAAGTTTTCGGAGATGCTGCGGTACCAGCTGTATGAAATAAAAGGAGAAAAGATCCCGGTGGAAAAAGAGGTTCATTACCTGAAAGACTATGTGGACCTGCAGCAATTACGGAAAGATGAAAAATATACGGTAGAGTTCAACTGCGCGGCTGATGTAAAGGGATTTTCGATTGAGCCACTGTTGCTGGTTCCGTTCGTGGAAAATGCCTTTAAGCATATTTCTCATTACAATGACCGTGCAAATTTTGTTAAGGTGGACCTGGGCCGGTCGAACGGATCCTTTATCTTCTCGGTGGAAAATTCGAAAGAGCAACAGCAATACAGTTCAGAAAAGAAGGGAGGCATCGGGATGGTAAATGTAAAAAGAAGGTTGGAGTTACTCTACCCGGGTAAACACGAGCTGAGAATTGATGAAACAGCGCACAGGTTCGCAGTACACCTAAACCTCCAGTTATCATGAAAATCAATTGTATCGTTATTGATGATGAACCATTGGCCAGGAAAGGCCTGAAAGAATATATTGCCGATGTGGATTTCCTTCACCTGTCCGGGGAATTCGACAACCCGCTCAGGGCGGCGGAACTAATCAAAGCAGGAGAGAAGCAATTACTTTTTCTCGATATACAAATGCCTAAAATAACCGGGATTGATTTTTTTAAAAGTTTACAAAACGCCCCACCGGTCATTTTCACTACTGCTTACCCGGAGTATGCACTGGAAGGGTTTGAAGTAAATGCACTGGATTACCTGGTAAAGCCATTTTCTTTTGGACGTTTCCTGGGAGCGGCCCTGAAAGCAAAAGAGTATTATGAGATCCGGGAAAAAAACCAGGCGGAAGCGGTCTCCGCCGACTACTTTTTTGTGAAAGCGGATAATAAAGTGGTGAAGATCTTGTTTGACGATGTATTATACGTGGAGGCTTTACAGAATTATGTTACCATCCATACACGGGAAAAAAAATACATGACTTACCTCACCTTCAAATCGGTGGAAGAGTATTTGCCCGCTGCACGTTTTATCAAAGTTCATAAATCATATATCGTGGCTGCCGCCAAAGTGGATAGCATTGAGGGCAACGATTTACGGATCGGGCAGCAGCATATACCGGTAAGCCGGAATCTCAAAGACGAAGTGATGGAGAAATTGTTGAAAGGTAAATTCCTGAAGCGCTGAAAATACCTGGCGTTTACCTTCCATGTTGAATGATTGTTAATTTTTCACCCGGCACTCTCTTGTCACCTGCACGACAACCCTTCACCCCGTTAAGAACTATTTTTATTTTTCTGAATCTTTTTGTGAAGGCATCCCGTTTATGACTATTAAAAAGCATTTATGAAAAACGTATTTTTTTCGTTAGCGGCCATGCTGTCCTTACTCATCGCCAGTTGTGGCATGGCGCAATCAAAAAAGGCGGATAATAATAAGTATACCGATCCCCCGATGGCTGACGGTAAAACAGTTTATCCCCTGAAATTTACGGATGCACAGTGGAAGGAAAGATTAACCAGCGGCCAGTATTATATCCTGCGCCAGCAGGGAACTGAGAAAGCTTATTCGGGTAAATACGACAATTTTTACCAGGAAGGAACTTATTATTCTGCAGCGTCACTTCAACCTTTATTCAGTTCAGCAACTAAATTCAAGTCCGGTAGCGGCTGGCCAAGTTTTTATGCACCGGTAACCCCGGACGCGGTAAAATGGGTAAGGGATGAGAGTTATGGAACTGTCAGGTGGGAAGTGGTAGACAGCAAAACTGGTTCGCATCTTGGGCATGTATTTGATGATGGGCCTGCGCCTACAGGTAAAAGGTATTGTATGAATTCCGGGGCATTGATCTTCGTGCCCGAAGGCGGAAAACCTCCCACAAGTTCAAAACAGCAATAGCTTCCTTTGATGGAAGGTAGTTAATGAACACGGACAGCCCGGGGGTCACTTTTATTGCAGTATTACCCGTAAAACATTCTAACTTTAAGGAAGTTAATCTACTGTATGAAATGCCTGCTGGCAATTTGTTTTATTCTGTGCATTCAACCGGTTTTTGCCCAGGGCGAAATTGAAACCCTGGCCCGCGAGCTTACCGCACCCTGCAACACAGACCGGGAGAAGGTATCCAGCATATTCCGGTGGATCACCGATAATATTTCTTACCGGACGCGTAGTAATAAAATACCGGTTATCGGGGCTGCTTCACGCAAACTTTCCCAGGTGGAAGAGGAGCCGGATACTGCTGCCCTAAAACCATTGAACGAGCGGGTAGCAGAAACGGTTTTGGGAACCCGGCTGGCGGTATGTGACGGCTATGCACGTTTATTTAAAACCCTTTGTGATTATTGGGGTATCCGTTCCGATATCATTCTCGGGTATGCCAGGAGTACGCAGAACAAACCGGCACCAAAATTCGGCGTG
Organism: Chitinophagaceae bacterium; assembly: GCA_025449935.1. Classification (GTDB taxonomy): domain Bacteria; phylum Bacteroidota; class Bacteroidia; order Chitinophagales; family Chitinophagaceae; genus JJ008. Next base: position 24,441 of record JANWIJ010000005.1, on the reverse strand, counting down.
AATCATTACTGGAACGCAGTTTACCTGGATGGCCGCTGGCAATTACTGGATGTCACCTGGGCAAGTGGTTATGTAACCCGCCAGGGATATGAATTTGTGCGGGATTATGATGAGACCTATTTTTTGACTGATCCAAAAATCTTTATCAAAGATCACTATCCCGATGACCTCCGGTGGACCTTATTGACGGATTCAGCTGTTCCGGATGAATTCCGTCATTCACCTTTCAAGCAAAAATCATTTCTGAAATACAGGATCACTTCTTTTTATCCTGCAAAAGGAGTCATCGACGCAGCAGTTGGAGATATTATTGAGCTGGAGCTGGAAACGGCCGATGCGGAGCGTGATAAATTGATTTCCCCTGACCTGCTGATTGATTCTTCCCTTTTTACACAATCCCCGGCATGGGTTTTCCTCGAGCCGTTGGAAACAAATAGGCGGGCAGGGCTGCCCAATAAATCCAGTTACCTGTACAAGGTTGAATCGGCCGGGGTAGAGTGGCTGTATTTAAAATACAACAGTGATCTTGTACTCAGGTATAAGATCAATGTGCGGAAGAAGAAAACCTAGTGCTGTTAACTTCCCCTTTGTGAACCGGTATTCGATTGCTTGCTTACAAAAGCACCTGATTTGGGCTTTTGAATGAATTTCGAATTTTGGCTGTTGCCGGAGGCCGCTTTTTTATTGTCTTTCTTCTTTCCTTTCTTATTATTTTGATTAAGCAATGACATACGGGATATTTATTTTTTATAAAGATAATGCTTATTCGCCATGAGTGAGATAGGGAGACCAATACAAGCCATTAAAATTAACACGGCAACAACGGCTTTGGAAAGCACGAATGGCCCCTGCTGCACTTCACTCAGGGGAACGATGACAAAAACGGTGACCACCCACGCGAAAATGCCATATAATAACCCCGCCAGGATTTTATTTTTTCCCAGCCAGCTTATTCTTGGATATAACCAGAAGAAAAACAGGGTGAGTCCATAGGCAATCATGAAATGAAAGAGCAATCCCCAGGCAGCCATCGTAGTGCCGCCTGCAAACGCTTTTTTCCCAAAGACGCCGCTGGCAATATACCGCAGTACATTCCCCGGGCCTTTCCCGGTTTTAAAATAATATTGAAGACAGGCAGCACTAATATCCAGTAGTCCGGCAGTGAAACCCGTGAACCCGATTGCCATAACCGTGTTTTTTAACGGTTGGTCTGTTGAGGATGATGCCATGGTTAGTTGGTTGTTTCGTGGAGACAAAACAATAAAATTAAATGCTGCCCCGTTTCTATTCAAATATTACTCCTCCCGGACTTCTCTACGCTAAACCGCCGTACATTTGAAACACCAGCTTATTCTTTCAGCCATGCTGTTTACATCCGCGTGCTTGTCAGCCCAGGGATTTAACAATAATGCAAAGCCACCCGGCACCTTTAGTTTGGGAACCAGGAATACCGTCAGCCTGTTCAGCGAAGACGGGGTGACCGGGAAAGGTATCGGGGGGCAGTTCAGGTTACGGCTGGACAATAAAATCAATTCAGAATGGTTCTTTGACTACATCTCTTCAAAAAATAAATCCTTTACGTATCGTAACGACTATCACATCGGGTGGTCGTTGCTTTTTTACCTGGGCAATAATTACTATGATGACAGGCTCCTGCAGCCCTACTTTATCCTCGGGCATTGCTTTGATAAAAGTAAAGTCACCGATCAGCGTGATAAAAATAATTCCGCCAGCCGGCTGAGTATGGCCACCCAGGCAGGATTGGGAACTCATGTCAATATCACCCCGCGTTTTGACTGTTCCATCGCTGCACAGTATATGCTGCATTTTGGAAAGGAAATTGAAGTGGTTGCAGGGGAAGAAGAGTCCTTGCAGATCAGGAAAACCGATTTTACCCATGCAGATGGGCACCTGTTATTCACCATCAGCTTCAGCTATAAACTCTTCCACTTATGGAAAACCAGGAAGGAAGATTAATTTATCGTCCTGCATTGATGACCCGGCAGGCCGTGTTCATCCGTTCATCTACCTGGTTCATGTTCAGGTTGATGATATCTGCCTGCCGGCTGTCATTATAAAGCCTGTCTATTTCAGTATTTGTTTTGTCCAGTTGTTTCTGATCGAGATTGGGTATGGTTGTTTTTAAAGAGGCGATGAGCTCTTTCAGTTGTTTGTAATTGTCATTATAAAGCGCTTCGAATTCTTTCTGCAATTTTTTTATACCGGAAGTCAGGAGTTTAACCGAAGTGGGCGCATCCGGGGGGAAGACAGGGCCTTCCGTTTTCAGTTGTGCCGTATCCAGCCAGTTCTGCAATTTCTGGGGGTCATAATATTTCTGGATCAGCGCCTCAACAGTCAAATCCTTAATGGAATGTTTGGCAATTTTTTTGTCCATGGTGCAAATACAGTCAACTAAAAAATCTTTCAGGTCACCTTTAATTTCCTCGGACCGATCCAGGAGTTTCTGCACCTGCATGCCAAATTGCTGGTTGATGGTATTTAATTTTTCATACTGGGAAAAATATTGCTGGATCTTCCCGATAAATATATTCAGGTCTTCTTTGGTAATGGTCTTCTCAACGATCACGAGATTACCAACAAGTGAGAGGACGGTGCTGAAAATGCCAAGAGCCGGGAGGTATTTCTTTACAGAGCTGATGCCGTTATCTTCTGGATTGCTCAGGAAATTTTCGATTACTTCCTTGAATTTTTTACTGTCTGTCTTGCGTGCCTTGTCAAGGATCGGTTTAAGGGCAGTCAGTATTTCATTTTTTAAGCTGAAACCAAGTTCGTTGTTGGTTGGATTGTTTAAGGTGGTGATCTTGTTTCGGTAGTTATCTTTTTTCAAGAGGCTGCTGAGTGAATTCACCGAGTTATTCGCACTTTCGATAAAATAAGCGATGGAGAGGATTCCCGGCCTCGAATCTTTTTTTAGGAGAGCCGGTGGCTGGGCTGCGCTTACGAAAGATATCGTGATGAGGGGGATAAGAATTGCCCGGCTAAATGAATCAGTTGTTGTGGTCTTTCTCATATCCAGCAGTTTCAGGCTGGATGCAGAAATTTTTTTCATTACACAGGCTTGTAATTCACAGGAACGTCATTTCTTTTTATTTGTGACAAATAAAAAGTTAAGGTGTGTGCCGCAATACAGAAATAAAATTTAACCGGCGTCGTCGACGGCAGGAACCTTGTGAAATTGAATGCACCCGGAAGCTCAATCCCGCCTATTCTTTCGCTTTTCTTCGATGACCATAAAAGTGACCGGTTGTTTGCGGTAAGCTTTTACGGGCCGGCTGTCCTGGCTGGCTGGTTTCCAGCGGGGTGATTTTTTTAATAAACGGATCACTTCGTCTTCCATCCCATATCCATGGTTGGTCAGCGGCTTTATATCCGAAACATTTCCCGTTTTATCCACGACAAATTGAATGATCACCGTATAATATCCGGCCGGGGCTTTTTTCCTGACCGGTACAGCGGCATCAAGGTTTTGTTCCAGGAAACGCCGCCAGGCATTATCGCCACCGGGGTAGGAGGCTTCTATGTCGACCTTGACAAATAATTTTTCATCCGACGCTGTATCCGGGACAGTATCCCGTAGGGTTTCCCGGATGGATTCTGGTTGTGCAGATAAGGAAGGGACTGTAAAAGCTGAACAAAAATGGATCACGGCTAACGAGGCAGGGATAAGCAATTTTTTTAGGGACATCGGTAACGGTTTAAAGGGAAAGATAATTAAATCTGTTCAGCTGCGGGTCTGGGTCCGGCTTTTTGAAATACATTCGGCAAGCCCTCGCTGCGAACCCATTCAACAAGTATAAACAGCTATATAATTCTCTCTCTTCCTTACCTTTGCAAACTATGTCTGATGAAAAGATAAAAGAAGAAAAAAGTCTCAATTTTCTCGAGGAGATTATCGATGAAGATATCAGGTGCGGTAAGTATAAAACGATTGTTACCCGGTTTCCCCCGGAGCCCAACGGATACCTGCATTTAGGTCATGCCAGCAGTATCTGCCTCAATTTCGGCCTGACAAAAAAATATCCCGGTTATACTAACCTTCGTTTTGATGATACGAACCCGGAGAAGGAAGAGACGGAATATGTAGACAGTATTAAAGAAGATGTCCGGTGGCTGGGTTTTGAATGGAAACACGAACATTATGCTTCTGATTATTTTGATACCTTATATGAATTTGCGGTCAAACTGATCAACAAAGAGCTCGCTTACGTGGACGATAGCAGCAGTGAAGACATGGCTGCCGGAAAAGGAACTCCTGCCGAACCGGGCACGAACAGCCCCTACCGGGAGCGGACAGTAGCAGAAAACCTGGATTTGTTTACCAGGATGAAGAATGGCGAGTTTCCCGATGGAAGCAGGACGCTGAGAGCAAAAATTGATATGGCCAACAGCAATATGCTGATGAGAGATCCTGTTTTGTACCGTATCAAGCACGCCCATCATCACCGGACCGGTGATAAATGGTGCATTTACCCGATGTATGATATGGCGCATGGCCAGAGCGATTCCATCGAGGAAGTTACTCACTCCATATGTACCATGGAATTCGTAGCGCACCGCGAACTATACGACTGGCTGATTGAAAAGCTGGGGATCTATCCTTCGCGCCAGTATGAGTTTGCCCGGCGAAATATCAATTATACAGTTACCAGCAAACGTAAATTATTGCAACTGGTAACCGAAAAACATGTGGATGGCTGGGATGATCCGAGAATGCCCACCATCAGTGGTTTGAGGCGCCGGGGTTATACAGCCGAAAGTATCCGTGAATTTTGCGAAAGGATTGGTGTGGCAAAAAGAGACAACATGGTGGATGTGGGATTGCTTGAATTTTGTGTGCGGGAACATTTGAACAGGATTGCCTTGCGCAGGATGGTTGTATTTAACCCGCTCAAAGTGGTTATCACCAACTATCCGGGGGAGGGCGAAATGCTGGTAAGCGAAAATAATCCCGAAGATCCGGCCGCCGGGACAAGGGAGATCCCTTTCAGCAACGAATTATTTATCGAAAGTGATGATTTTATGGAAAATCCGCCAAAAAAATACTTCAGGCTTGCACCGGGACAAATGGTAAGATTGAAAAGTGCTTATATCATCAGGTGTGAAGAGGTGGTTAAGGATGCAGGAGGTAAAGTCACAGAAGTTCGCTGTACTTATGTCGCGGAAAGCAGGAGCGGGAACGATACCAGTGGTATCCAGGTAAAAGGAACGCTTCATTGGGTCAGTGCCAGGACCGCCATTTCCGCGGAAATAAGAGAATATGACCGGTTATTTAGAACAGAGAACCCGGCTGATGAGGAAGGGGACTTTAAAGAATATATTAATCCGGCTTCCTTGAATACCATCACCACTGCAGTGGCTGAACCGGAGCTGGCAAAAGCAAAATTTGAGGAACGATACCAGTTTTTGCGCAAGGGCTATTTTTGCCTGGATAAAGATACCAGCCCGAGCCGCCTGATATTCAACCGGACGGTTACCCTGAAAGACGGGTGGGCGAAGGAAACAAAGAAAAAATCCTGAAATAATACCGATTTCTGGGCTTGTGCATACCGGGGGACCGGGGAATGATATAGATCAATGATTTTTTGCCAGTTATCATCAAAAATTTCTTTGTAATTAAATTTAAAGTAGTAGATTTAATTGCTATTATCCATCCTGTGTAAGTCCACTGATCCTCCCTGATTTTATACTCATAACCAAAACCTGCAATTATGCGATTTAAAATTTACACGTCGTTTTTAATGGCATTCATTTTTGGGGGAATGCTTACACTTAGTTTAAACGCCCAAACTGCAAACACTTACCTGTATGTTCCATCAGCCGGAGCCACGCTTGACCCGATGACCGGGGCAACCACCATTTTAAATACGGGAAATGATGACACCCCATCAGCTTTGCAAAACATTGGGTTCAATTTTGTTTATGAAGGGGTGACCTATACCCAGTTTTCCATCACCCCCGATGGCTTTGTTAAACTTGGCGCACCGGTTGCGGTGTCGCAGTTTACCAACGCAATTACCAGCACTACGAACATTCCCAAGCTGTTTCCGTTTTGGGACGACCTGGCAACTGGTACAACGGGTTCCGGGCAATTCGTGGTTACCGGTTCAGCCCCTAACCGTATTCTGAAAATCCAATGGTTCGTAACTATCCCCCGCAACACAGCAGGTGCAGCCAATTCGACTTTCCAGGCCTGGTTATACGAAACCACCAACGCGATCGAGTTCAGGTATGGTGCCGTGGGCGGAGCAACTTTAAGTGCTTCAATCGGTATAAATGGAACGACTGCCACAAATTTCATATCTATAACAACACCGGCGGGTACTTCAAGCACCACCGTAGCTAATAATGCTAATACGGCCTGGCCGGGTAATGGCACAATGTATACTTTCCTGCCACCGGCTCCCTGTACTGCACCTCCAACCGGGGGAACAACTGTTTCTTCATCTAACCCGGCATGCAGTGGCGTGAACTTTACACTCAGCGTGAGCGGTTCCAGTGTTGGTACCGGGCTGACTTACCAATGGGAATCTTCACCGAACGGAACAGTCTGGTCCCCAATAGCAGGAGCAACCGGCCAGAATCTGACAACCAGCCAGACGGCTGTTACTTTTTACCGCCGCCAGATAACCTGTAGTGCCGTTAGCGCTAATTCAAGTTCTTTACAGGTTACCATGGCCGCACCTTCCAGCTGTTATTGTTCAGCCGGTGCCACCAGTACCTCTTTTGAGAAAATTTCGAATGTAACTTTCAACACAATTAATAATAGTTCCTCTTCAACGGCGGGCTACGAAGACTTTACCGCGATTTCGACAACCGTTACTGCAGGAGCAACTTATTCCGCCACAACTACAATATCTGGTCCTTTCTCTTCTGACCAGGTTATCATATTTATTGACTTTAACCAGGATGGTGATTTTACCGATGCAGGAGAAACTGTTTACACATCTCCACAAGGTGTGGGTCCCCATACCGGTAGTATATCCATTCCAACAACCGCGACAGCAGGCAATACCCGTATGCGGGTAAGAATGCACGACGCTGCCGCCGGCCCGAATGCAACATCCTGCGGAACTTCAAGTTTTGGACAGGTAGAAGATTATACCGTGAATATTTTTATTCCACCTTGCGTAATCACCTGCCCCGCTAATATTACGGTGGTAAATGATCCGAACCAGTGCGGTGCGATAGTTAATTATCCCGCACCGACTACGAGTGGCATTTGCGGTCCTGTCGTGACTACGCCGGCTTCTGGTTCATTCTTCCCACGCGGAACAACAACGGTTACTGCAACAGAGCCGGGAGGAGGTATCTGCACATTTACCATTACAGTAAGCGATGTTCAACCCCCGGTTATAACCTGTCCTGCTAACATCACGGTAAATAATACAGCTGGTTTATGTGGTGCTATTGTAAACTTCGCTCCTGTAGCCAGTGATAATTGCCCCGGTGTTACCGTGGTCAACAGCCCGGCTTCAGGCAGTGTGTTCCCAAGAGGAACGACTACAGTAACCTCAACTGCAACAGATGCATCTGGTAATACAGCAACCTGTTCATTTACCGTAACAGTAAATGATACACAGGTGCCGACGATTACCTGTCCTGCAAATATCACCGTTGGTAATGGCGCCGGTTTATGCGGCGCGGTTGTCAATTATCCTTTGCCAACCATTGCAGACAATTGTGCATTCCCTGGCCCGCAGTCATTGAGCCAAACAACTTCAAATTCTATAGGACCGGTTATCCAAATCGGTTGCCAGGCTGGTGGATTCCATACCAACAACAGTTACTGGAGAGCTTATAACCTGGCAGCAGCTGGTTTGCCCGGAGCATTAACAGTTAATACAGTTACTTTCGGTATCGAGACTGCGAATGCAAGTGGTACCGGAACAACTCAGCCCGTAACGGTCCGGTTACACACAAGTGCCGGTGCTTTCCCCGGTGGTGTTCTTACACAGGTGGCCAGCCAGCTTGTGAATGTACCCGACCAGACAAATAGTTTGTTCACGGTAACACTCACAACTCCGCCAACAGTCCCTGCAAATGCAATACTGGTGGTTGAGCTGTTTACACCGGATGGCAGGGCTCCTGCCAATAACGTGTTCTTTATCGGAAGCAATAACCTTGGGCAAACTGCACCGGGATATATTTCCGCGGCAGATTGCGGCGTACCAACTCCGGTTACCCTGGCATCATTGGGCTTCCCCAATATGCATATCGTGTTGAATGTTGGAGGCGTTGTTGCCGGACCAAATCCGCTGACACTGCTTAGCGGTCTCGCCAGTGGAAGTACATTCCCTGTTGGTACTACAACCAATACTTACCGGGTTACTGATGCTGCGGGTAATACTGCCACCTGTTCATTTAATGTTACCGTCAATGATACGCAGGCACCAGCCATAACCTGCCCTGCTAATATTACCGTAACAACTGCTATCGGGGCTTGTACCGCACCAGTCACATATACTGTTACCTCGGCAGATAATTGTCCGGGGGTAACACAAGTGTTACAATCCGGACTTGCAAGCGGATCCGCTTTCCCGTTAGGTGTAAATAACGTGACCTGGAGGGCAACCGATGCCGCGGGTAATATTTCGACCTGTACATTTACGGTTACAGTACTTGACGGACAGTTACCAGTTATTACAACTCCACCGGTCAACACAACAGTTTGTACAGGAGGTAATGCAACCTTCACAGTAGTGGCAACCAATGTGCTGGGCTACCAGTGGCAGGCTTTCAATGGTACCACCTGGAATAATATTGCAGGTGCAACCAGTGCAAACTATACGGTGAGTAATGTAAATGTATCAATGAACACCAATTCTTACAGGGTGGTGCTTACCGGGTTATGTACCGTAGTAACATCGGTACACGCCAAACTCAATGTAAATCCATTGCCAACTATCCAGCTGACAGCAAGCCCGACACCGGTCTTATTACCTGGTCAGACCACCACGCTTACCGCTACCACGAATCCTGCGGGCGGAACTTATGTGTGGATGCTTAATGGTTCACCCATATCAGGTGCCAGCGGACCAGTACTCGCCGGCCTGGGAGTGGATGATATTGGAGTGTACAGTGTTGTTTATACAGATCCAAATGGTTGTGTCAGCACTTCTTCAACGATTGAAGTCACTGGTGCTCCATCCGGTAACCTGTTTGTTTACCCGAACCCGAACCTTGGTGTATTCCAGGTGAGGTATTATAATACGGTGAACGAACCTGCCACGATCAATGTTTATGATTCGAGAGGAGCGAGGGTTTACCGCCGCAGCCTGGTAACAACGACCCCATACACGGGTATCGAGGTCAACCTGGGAAGCAGCATTCCGGCAGGAGTATATATTGTGGAGTTAGTGAACGGAAGCGGCAAAAAGATAGGGGCGAAGAGAATAGTAGTGGAAAGAAGATAATTGAAATATCCCTGATACAAAAAAGCCATCCCGCAACCGCGGGATGGCTTTTTTAATGATTAATTTCAGAACGATGTCTTCTCAAAAAGATAGGCGTCACTTTCCACGAAATCATTGGCCTTTATTTCAACAGAGACGACTTTCCCGTCCTTCAGTAAAAATTTAGCAGGGTAAATTCCATAACCGATATTGGAATAGGTCATCCTGAATTCATGGTTATCCATGTACTCCATATAACCGATCAGGTCCGGGTGATGCTGGAAACGGCAAATAAGCATATCCTTGCTTTTGCTGATTGTTATTTTTCCATACACAAGGTTTTTGTAGTCGCCGGTATAATCTTCCAGTTTTAATTCAGGCGCATTTTTTTTATCTACCCTTGCTTTGAGTGATGCTACTTCCTGGTCAGTTGTTTTTTTACCTTCCTGGAAGAATCCTAACTGGAACTTGCTCCTGTCGGTATACGGAACCCCGAGGTAAGCATCCAGTACCTGGTAGCGCAGCGCTTCAAAGAAACTCTGGTTGTCATTATTGGTCAGAATGGTAATGCCTAATTTTTCTTCGGGCACAAAACATACATTAGTGACCTGTCCGAAAGCGCCACCTGTATGCCAGTAAACCTGGCGGCCGTTATAATCGGTAGCAAAAAGACCTAACCCATACCCGCGAAAATGCGTAGGAAAGGCTGCGGATTTCCGGCTGCCTGTAAGAATATTGATGTCTCTTGTTTTCTGCAGGACCTGCCAGGGGAGGATTTGTTTGCCCTGGTATTTCCCGCTGTCCAGTTGCAGCTTTATCCATTTACTCAGGTCGGTAATGTTACTGACCATGCTGGTTGCAGGTCCAAGGTTATCGACCTGGTCAAAAGGGATCTTGGTGATAGAGCTGTATAAATTGTTGTGCGGTTGTGCCACATTATTCCGGCCGGAAAGTCCTGCAGTATTCATGTAGGTATTTGTCATCCCCAATGGAATAAGAATATGCTGCTGGACATAATTCTCCCAGGTTTGCCCGCTCACTTTTTCCAGTATCTGGCCGGCGACGAGGAAACCGGAATTGCAGTAGCCATAGTCCTGCCGGAATTCTCCCGTTGGTTTGAGATACCTCATTTTCCAGATAATGGAATCTTTCGGGAGGTTGGAATCCCAAAAAGTAAAATCGCCCTGGAATGTTTTTGTTCCGATGCGGTGAGACAACATGTCTTTTATATTGGCCAGCTTGGTGGAAGTAGGATCATACAAAGCAAACCAGGGGATGTATTGGGTTACTTTGTCATTCAGGGATAATTTTTTTTCATAATCGAGTTTCGCCAGGGCCGTCCCGGTAAATAATTTTGAATTGGAAGCAATAATGAAAAGGGTATTTGGATCCACTTTATCAGGTTTGCCCAATTCCCTCACTCCATAACCTTTGCTGAAAATTACTTTCCCGTCTTTAACAATGGCAATGGCCAGGCCCGGTATTTGCCAGTCACGCATTCCTCGCTCAATATATTTATCCAGGCTGTCGAGGAGGAAAGAAGGGCTGGCCACGGGCATTTTCGTAAGAGTTGCGCCGGCTTTATCGCCGCCACGCACCGCTGGTTGTTCCGCCGTTTCCTTTTGGGCAGCTTTATCCCCTGAATTTTTTAATTCTTTTTCTTTTTCAATCCTCCTGGGATCCGGATCCTCTTTTTTGATTTTTGCGACCGAATCCTTTGGGCTGGCTCTAAAGGAAGGTTGTTGTGCCGAGGAATAAAATGCCGGGAGTACCAGGCAGGCGGCTGAAAGAAATAAGACAGCAGTGACTTTTTTAACATGGGGAAGTCGCATAATGGTAAATATTAAGCAATGAAAATAGGAAGAAAATAAAAAACACCGGTTGGTAAGACCGGCGTTTAACATTTTCGGTTGCGGTAAGCCTGTTAATCCAGGTGAAACCGGCAGGATGAGCCGGGAGTGATTATTTGTATTCCCCGAATACCTCCCGCAGCGTATCGGCAATTTCTCCCAGTGTGCATTTGTTTTCAACAGCTTCCACAACGGTGGGCATAATATTTTCACCGCTGGTAGCTTTATCGTTGAGCAGTTGCAGCAGCTGGTCACATTTAGCATGATTACGCCCCGCTTTGAGGGCTGCGATCTTATCAATTTGTACCGCCCGGATGCTGTCATTCACTTTTAATACGGGGATCGTGTCTTCCCCGGTAACCTGGAACCTGTTCACACCTACGATTATCTTTTCACCTGTTTCAACTGCGCGCTGATGTTCGTATGCGCTCTTAGCAATTTCGTTCTGGATAAAACCTTCCTCAATCGCAGCGACGCTGCCTCCCATACTGTCAATCTTAGCAATGAGTTTCCAGGCAGCATCTTCTACTTCCCGGGTAAGGGTTTCAATAAAATAGGAACCGGCCAGGGGGTCGACCGTACCTGCCGCCCCGCTTTCAAACGCAATGATCTGTTGGGTGCGGAGTGCAATCCGGGCTGCTTCTTCAGTAGGAAGGCTCAGTGCTTCATCATACCCGTTTGTATGCAGCGACTGGGTTCCGCCCAGCACAGCCGCCAATGTCTGAACCGTTACCCTTGAAATATTATTCAGGGGTTGCTGTGCCGTCAGGGTGCTGCCACCGGTTTGGGTATGAAAGCGCAGCATCATGGCCCTGGGATCAGTGGCCCCCAGGTCTTTCATCATCCTGGCCCACATTCTCCTGGCTGCCCTGAATTTGGCAATTTCCTCAAACAGGTCGTTATGTGCATTAAAGAAAAAAGAAAGCCGCCGGCCAAATACATTTATGTCAAGTCCTTTTTTTGTGGCAGCTTCCACATAGGCTTTGCCATTGCTGAGTGTAAAGGCGATCTCCTGCACAGCCGTGCTCCCAGCTTCCCTTATATGATAACCCGAAATGGAAATAGTATTCCATTTGGGAATTTCTTCGCCGCACCATTCGAAAATATCCGTGATGATACGCATGGATGGTTTGGGAGGATAGATATCGGTTCCCCGGGCCGCATACTCTTTTAGAATATCATTTTGAATAGTACCGGATATTTTTTTCAGGTCAGCACCCTGCTCTTTTGCCAGTGCCACATAAAAGCCAAGCAGGATAAACCCGGTGGCATTAATGGTCATAGAAGTGCTGACTTCTTCCAGTTTAATACCACGGAATAAAGCCTGGATATCTTCGATGGAATCGATCGCCACCCCAACTTTACCCACTTCTCCTTCTGCCAGGGGGTGATCGCTGTCATAACCAATTTGCGTTGGCAAATCAAAAGCCACACTTAGCCCGTTTACGCCCTGCGATAACAGGTAATGATACCGCTTATTGCTTTCTTCGGCTGTAGAGAATCCCGCGTACTGCCGCATGGTCCATAGCTTGCCCCGGTACATATCCGGCTGAACCCCCCGGGTAAAGGGATACTCGCCGGGTTGTTCCTGGTCGCCAGGCTGCATGTCGTTGGCAGTATAAAGCGTTTTAATCTCTATACCTGAATCTGAATATTTTTTTGAATCACTCATGTTTATTTTTGTCCATAGTCAATTGACCATGGACGACAGCCGCTGTCTACCTCATGAGCTTCTTGGCTTCATGATTCAATGCCTGCAGTACCAGTTCATGCATCGCCCCGTTTGGCTGGGCCATTAAAATCTCCAGAATTTTTTTATTGAGATCGGCGGCAGAGGCAGCAGGTGTTAACGACGCGGCAACCTGGTTGATCACCATGATGTTTTGCTCTTTCAGGTTACGTACAGAATCCCAGCTTACCGGGCTTACATACAATTGTTGTGTGTTATTGTATTCGAATTCCTGTTTGATATTTTCAGTCAGGATGATCTTCATTTCATAAGCCGATATCCCGGGCTGGTTCAGGCGGCTGATCAGGTTGGGCAAGGCAATCCTTTCGGTTAGCAATACAAGTCTTTCATAGGCCTGCAGGCGTAATGGAACACTCTCAAACGCGTCATTGGTAGCGGCAGTTTTCCGGACGGACGATGAAGTTTTAATTAATGCTGCAAGAGCGAGTAAAAAAGCCAGTCCGGATAAAATAAGGCTTACAACGGTTAAATCCATGGATAATTATTTACGTATTTCAACAAAAGTATGAAAGGAAAGGCGAGTGGCAAGTAAACAGGCTCAATAGAATAACAAGTAGTTAAATTCCGCTCTTCGGAAGCAGGAGGTTCTTTTACTGGAAAAGAATATTTATTTTTGCAGGATGGAAACAACCTTACGTTCACCGGTCACACTAACAGCAGGTGCCATTCAGGAGGTCAGGAAACTCATGGCCGCGGAAGGCTTTGACGCTACCCAGTCCTTGCGTGTGGGAGTGAAGGGGGGCGGTTGCTCCGGGATGACCTATATACTAGGGTTTGATCAAAAGCAGGAAGATGACCAGGAATTTCAGATTGATGGTATTATCTGCGTCATGAATAAAGCTCATGAGATGTACCTCTTTGGAATGCAGGTTGACTGGCAGGACGGGTTAAATAACCGGGGGTTTACCTTTAAAAATCCCAATGCAAGCACTACCTGCGGTTGCGGAACTTCATTTGCTGTTTAAGCAGCCTGTTAAACGCCAAGACTTTTGTAGATCTCACCCAGCATTTCTTTATTATTGGCAAGCACCAATAGTTTGTCACCTTCTTCCAGCACGGTTGAGCCATTTGGCTGAATATATTTACCCTCTCTTACCAGCAAAACAATCATGGTAGGCTTGGGTAATTTTATTTTTACTATGGCTTTGCCAACAGCCTCGCTATTGCCCGGGAGTATTATTTCGACAAATTCGGACTGGATGCTGTCATATAATTCCATATCCAGCGATGTGACTCTTTTGGCTTTTTTAGGTACAGTAACTTTCAGCCATTTCGCTACAATCGGAAGGGTATATCCCTGCAACAGCACGGAGGATGCAGAAATGAAGAATACCAGGTGAAAAATAACATCGGCTTTCCCGACTCCTGCAATCAACGGGTAAGTTGCAAATACGATCGGTACAGCCCCCCGGAGACCCACCCAGGATATAAACAGTTTCTCCCTCAATTTCATTTTGAAGAAGCTCAGGCTTAGGAATACGCCAAGCGGCCTTGCCAGGAAAATGAGTACCAGTGCGATCAATATTCCGGTGCCGGCGATAGGTGCAATGCGGGAAGGAAATACGAGCAGACCAAGAGTAAGGAACATCACGATCTGCATCAGCCATGCCTGCCCGTCATAAAATTTGACTGCACTTTTTTTATGAATGAAATTACTGTTGCCAAGTACCATGGCCGAGATATACACGGCCAGGAATCCATTGCCACCGATAAGATCGGTAAAGGCGAACGTGAAAAATATCATCGCCATGATCAGCACAGGGTATAATCCTTCTATTTCCAGTTTCACTTTGTTGATGGCGAATGTCATCAGCCTGCCCAGTGCGTATCCCAATAAACCTCCGATCACCATCTGTTTCACAAAGCTGAAAATGAGGCTGGCGATGCTGCTATCATTATTTACCAGGAGGGAAGTGAAACTGATCGTAAGTATATAAGCCATCGGGTCATTACTGCCACTTTCCAGTTCCAGCAGGGGGCGAATATTTCCTTTAAGGCCAATACTTCTGGTTCGGAGAATGGAAAACACAGCGGCTGCATCGGTAGCAGACACAATGGAGCCCAGTAACAGGCCTTCCAGTAAAGTAAAATCGGTGACCTGGTGAACAAATACCCCGATCGTGGCAGCTGTTATTATCACCCCAATGGTTGAGAGGGCGATACCCTGGCGTAACACTGGTTTTACACTTTCCCACCGGGTATCCATACCGCCGGAAAACAAGATAAAATTCAGTGCGACAATTCCCAGTAATTGCGAGGTATGGGCATCATTAAAATCAATACCGCCTATACCTTCTGAACCGGCCAGCATGCCAATGAGCAGGAACAGGATCAATGTGGGAATGCCAAGCTTGAACGAAGTTTTACTGGCCAGTATACTGGCTATAAGGAGTAAGGAGCCCACCAGGATGATATGTTCAGCGGAAAATTCACCCATAGTTTGTTGAAGTCTTTAAAGTTACTGAATCAGCTCCAGAATCCTTTCATCAACGGAAATAAAAATGCCCCCTGTTTGCAGGAGGCATTTTCTATAAACTGAGGTTAGTTAACTCTTAGTGGCAGTAGGATCTGCTTTTTCTTTTTCTGATTTTTTACCTAATCTTCTATTGCCACCGAGATCGACCAGGATCGGTGCGGCAACGAATACAGAAGAATAGATACCGGTAACAACACCGATCAGCATCGCGAATGCAAAACCTTTAGTCACTTCACCACCTACAAGGAAAAGGATAAGGATGGTGAGGAATACGGTTAAGGAAGTCATAACGGTACGGCTCAATGTTTCGTTGATCGCCCGGTTTATGATCTCACCTCTCGGGGCATTCGGCATCAACCGGCTGTCTTCACGGATACGGTCGAATACGATTACTGTATCGTTCATGGAGAAACCGATCACTGTCAGGATGGCCGCAATAAAGTGCTGGTCAATTTCCAACGGGAAAGGCACGATATTCCTGGCAAAAGAGAAAACGATCAGGGTCACCATTACGTCGTGGAATAACGCCACGATTGTACCGAGTGAATATCTCCAGTCACGGAACCGGATGAATATATACAGGAAGATCACCAGCAGTGCAAATAAAGTAGCTTTTACGGCACCGGCTTTCAGGTCGTCCGAAATGGTGGGTAACACTTTCTTTGTTTGCGGTAGATACCTGTCTGTGGTGAATTGTGCGAAACTCAGGTTGGCAGGCAGGTGATTTTTCAATCCCTGCAACAGTTTTAATTCAACCAGTGAATCCGCTTCCTGGCGGCTGTCTTTGATCAGGTAAGCCGTCGTGATATCTAACTTGGAATTATCACCCACTGTTTTGATGATTGGGTTTTCACCATCAAAAGCTGCGGTAAGATCTTCTCTTACCTGTTCTACATTGACCGATCTGTCAAACTGAACTGTATAACTGCGTCCTCCGTTAAATTCAACACCATAATCAAACCCGTTGAAGAAGGCGGCAATACCAAGTCCCAGTACTACAAAGGAAATGATATAAGCCACTTTACGGTATTCGATGAATTTGTATTTAGCATGCTTGAAAATCCGGCGGGAAACACCGGTAAAATATTCCAGGTGGCGTTTCTTATTGGTAAACCATTCCGTAACCCAACGGCTTACTAATATTCCGCAGAATAAAGAAAGCAGGATACCGATGATCTGCGTGGTGGCAAACCCCTTAACCGGGCCTAATCCGAAATAGAAAAGGATGATTGCGGTCAACAGGGTAGTGATATGCCCGTCCAATACGGGTGGTAATGAACGTTTATATCCTTCATTAATGGCGGGGATATAACCTTTTCCCCTGGTGAGTTCTTCTTTGATGCGTTCATAAATAACAACGTTGGTATCTACTGCCATACCGATCGTAAGAACGAGACCTGCGATACCGGGCGCTGTTAGGGTGGCACCCAGGCCGGCCAGGATACCTACCGTGAACAGTAGATTTAATATCAGGGCGATGTTGGCAATCCAGCCACTTGTATTATAGTATACAAGCATCAGCAGGAAAATGACAATAAAAGATATGATGAAGGAGAGTGATCCCCCGCGAATGGCTTCTCTGCCCAGTGTCGGTCCTACTTGCTGTTCCTGAACAATTTTTGCCGGCGCAGGCAGTTTGCCCGCCTTTAAAATATTCGCGAGGTCCTGTGCTTCCTGTTGGGTATACCCGCCGGAAATCGTAGACGTTCCGTTTGGAATGGCGTTTATTACATTAGGTGCAGAATAAACGATGTTATCCAAAACGATGGCAATGGGTTTGCCAACATTGTCTTCCGTCATTTTTTTCCAGATGGTAGCACCGAAGTTCTTCATGTCCATGCGGATCTCCACCTTACCAAACTGGTCAAAGTCCTGGCGGGCATCTGAAATCGCGTCACCTTCCAGTTTTGCCTGGCTACGGCCATACGTTTTTAGTGCATGAAGAGGTACTTCATTAAGGGATTTCCCTTTTTTATCTCTTTCAGGGATACCATAGGCCCAGACAGCATCAGAAGGGAAGTTGGAACGATATTCGTCCAGGTATTTCCGGAACTCAGCCGTGTCCTTGATAGAAACCGTACCAATAGCAGCGGGGAATGAATACTGTCCATTTTCATTCCGGTATGGTTGTATAAACCTGACGAACTTGTCAATAGTATTTAAGGTGGCGTTATTGCCAGGGTCAGTTGTCTTATTGATTGTATCCGCTGATTTGTTTTTCCCATAATCCTTCAGCGAAGTGGATTGGGTCGTATCGTTGACAGCAGCACCAGGGTTGGATGTATCCCTGATGGCCGTGGTGTCTTTTTGTTTTGTCGTGTCTGCAACGCCGCCGTATTTTGCATTAAATGCATCAATCGTTCTTTGCAGGCCTGCCAGGAAATTCTGATCCTGTAAGGTATACACTTCCCAGAATTGCAGGTTGGCCGTGCTTTGCAAATATTTTCTTACCCTTTCCTTGTCTTTAATACCGGGAAGTTCAACATTGATGATGCCTTTATCCCTGTTGGGATTAATATTGGGCTGTGCTACACCAAACTGGTCAATACGGGTTTGTAATACACGGAAAGTCCTGTCAAAAGCATCTCTTGCTTCACTGCGGATATAGCTCTCCACCTTGCTGTCACTTGACTTGATGTCAATCTTGCTGTTGCTGGCTCCGGCGAACAGTGAGGCCAGCGGTCTTGTTTGTTCCAGTTTCCTGTATTCCTGTATAAAAAGCGTGATAAAGTCATCCCCGCTGTTTGCTTTGCGTTTGTCTGCATTCTGTATTGCCTGCAGAAAGTTTGGATCTTTGGAATTATTGGAAAGAGATTTCAATAACCCGGTCATTTCCACTTCCAGCGTTACGTTCATACCCCCCTGCAGGTCAAGACCCAGGTTGAGTTCTTCTTCTTTGGCTTTCTGGTAACTCATTTCACCATTGATACCATAGGTGATAGTGACGTCTTTTGTGCTGTCCAGCAAACGCCTGAGCCTTTCTTCGTAAGCTTTATCGAGGCTATCCTGGTAAAGGGCCTGCAGATCTTTGTTGCCCGGGTATTTCTCCGTAGCAGCCGGGTAAGTCTGTTTAACAAAACTCCTGGCACGGGCTTCCATTTTCTTTTCATGATTTCTTACAAACCATGTAAAAGACAATTGGTACAAAGAATAAATAATCAGCAGGATTGTGAAAAAGCGAACCAAACCTTTCAGTTGCATACGTTGATCAGTTTACATTTTTAATCATGGGTCCTTTACAATAAAGCAGGAGCAGGACTTTAGACGAATTTTAAGGACGGCAAAGATAGCAGTTTCAGATTAATTCGGGCCAACTAAAAAAGGGTTGTTGGAGGTTGATTTTTAAAAACTTAACTGGCGGCAACCTGTATCTTTGAATGGCTATGACTGCCTTTGCCAAAACCATTTTTCCGGGTTTATTAATCCTGTTTTCCGGGTTTGGTTTTGTTCCCCGGGAAAACAAGCCGACTGACTTCCACCGCCTGCTTATGCAACAACAGAAAGTCCCTGCTTTCACCAAAATAAATAGTGCTGACACTTTCATGTCCAGCCTGTTAGCGAAATATCCTCAATTTTTTAGTTCAATCCTTGAAAGGAAGGAAGAATTAAATGTTCAGATCATATATACACAGATAGACAGGGCAAAAAAAGGCAAGCCCATGTTTACCGACCATTATTGGAACCTGGACCCGGGTAATTATTACTACCCGGCCTCCACCGTGAAATTGCCGGTGGCCATATTGGCGCTCCAAAAATTAAACGAACTGAAGATCCGGGGCCTGGACATGAACAGCACGATGATTACGGGCAGCGGGGAGGAGAGCCAAACCGAAGTTTGCAATGATCCTTCTTCAGCAGACGGGAGACCGACCATCGCAAATTATATTAAGAAAATTCTGCTGGTGAGTGATAATGATGCTTTCAACAGGTTGTATGAATTTTTAGGACAGGAATATATTAACCATACACTTCACAGCATGGGTTATGTGGATGTGGAAATCATTCACCGCTTAAGTATCAGCCTGACAGAAGAAGAGAACCGGCATACGAATCCTGTCACCTTTTTAGATACAGCAGGTAAAATCGTTTACGAAAGTCCCGGCAAAAAAAGTGCGTTGCTTTATGCACGCAGGAATACAAAAATGGGGAAGGGTTATATGCGGGGGTCAGAGCTGGTAAAGGAACCGTTTGATTTTTCCATGAAGAATCGCCTGGCCTTGCCCGATCTTCATAATATAGTCAGGAGTATTATGTTCCCCGACGCGGTTCCAAAAGAACAGCAGTTCAACCTTACAAAAGCGGATTACGATTTTTTACGTCGCTACATGTCCATGGTTCCGGGCGAATCGGTGTCGCCTGTTTACACACTACCTGATTACTGGGATAATTATGCAAAAATGATTTTTTACGGGACGGAGAAAACCACACCGGAAAACAATATCCGGATATTTAATAAAATTGGAACCGCTTACGGCTTTTTGATTGACGCCTGTTATATTGCCGACTATAAAAACAATATCGAATTCATGCTCAGTGCAGTTATATATTGTAACAGTGATGGCATTTTTAACGATGACCGGTACGACTACGCGGCAACCGGGTATCCTTTTTTAAAAAACCTCGGGCGGGTACTGTACGATTATGAATTGCAGCGGGAACATAAATATGCGGCTGACCTTTCTTCGTTCCGGTATGATTACACCCAATAAAAAAAACATAAACCACTATCTTCGTTTTACATGCTTTTATACTTAAAGATTAAACCAACTGTGATGCAGCTATCTTCTTTCTTGCAGCGATTTAATGAGCCTGAGACACTAAAGATGGCCAAACTTGGGCGTGAACTCAGGTCCCGGGGAGTTGATGTGATTGACCTGAGCCTGGGTGAACCTGATTTTGACACACCGCAGCATATCAAAGAAGCAGCCATCAAAGCCATTCACGATAACTGGAGTCATTATACACCCGTGCCCGGTTTTCCCGACCTGAGGGAAGCAGTATGCACGAAGTTCAAAAGGGATAATAACCTGGATTATCAACCCGGGAATATCGTTGTCTCGACCGGGGCAAAACAAAGCCTGGCGAATGCTGTTCTTGCGCTGGTGGATGAAGGGGATGAAGTGATCATCCCTACGCCTTATTGGGTTACTTACAGCGAATTGGTAAAGATTGCGAAAGGGAAAGTAGTGGAAATTCCCAGTACGGTGGAGCAGGGATTTAAAATCACAGCGGAGCAACTTGAATCCGCCATTACTTCCCGCACTAAACTTTTTCTTTTTTCTTCTCCCTGCAATCCCAGCGGCGCGGTGTACAGCAAAGAAGAGTTGCGATCACTGGCCGGTGTTTTTAAGAAACATACGGGTATCTTTATTTTATCCGACGAGATTTACGAGTACATCAATTTCGTGGGGCCCCACGAAAGTATTGCACAGTTTGATGAGATCCGGGAAAGGGTCATCATCGTGAACGGGTTAAGCAAAGGCTTCGCGATGACGGGATGGCGGCTGGGTTATATTGCTGCCAATACTGAAATTGCAAAAGCTTGTGAGAAAGTGCAGGGACAATTTACCAGCGGCGCCAATTCCATTTCCCAGAAAGCAGCGGTGACCGCACTGACCACCGATCTACGGCCATCCATTGAAATGACAAAAGAGTTTGCCAGGCGAAGAACGAGAGTGCTCGAATTGGTAAAAGAAATACCGGGTATCCATTGCAGCAAACCCGATGGTGCGTTTTATGTTTTTCCCGACGTCAGTGCCTATTTTGGTAAAACGGACGGCGAATCGGTCATTGCCAACGCCGGGGATTTCTGCATGTACCTGTTGAACAAAGCACATGTGTCTTCCGTAATGGGAGATGCATTTGGCGAACCCAGGTGCGTTCGTTTTTCTTTTGCCAACAGCATGGAAAAAATAGTAGAAGGCTGGAAAAGAATAAAGGAAGCCTTACAACGGCTTCACTGATCCTAAGTTGCGGCGGTCGGTGTGGAAACAGTACCGCCGGTAAATTTTTCATGCAGGGCCAGTACCTGGGGAAGGACCAGTTTTTGTTCATTGTTGGTGATGACAAAATCACACAGCTTCATTTTCATTTCTTCATCGATCTGCCTGCTGATTCGTTTCATCACATCATTTACTGATACCCCATCGCGGTCCATCACTCTCTTTACACGGATATGCTGGGGCGCATAGACGCCAATTACATAATCCAGTTTTTCGGCAGCACCACTCTCAAATAACAATGCCGCTTCCCTGATGACATAGGGCGCCGCCTGCTGATTCATCCATTGCTGGGCATCTTGTATAGTAACCGGGTGAGTAAGGGAATTAAGCAGCTCCAGTTTTTCTTTGTGGCTGAATACAATAGAGGCCAGGTATTTCCTGTCAAGTCCCCCGGCGGTATAGCTCTCCTTGCCAAAGTGGTGGATGATCTGGGATTTCAACTCGTCATTGGTATTCATGAGTCTTTTGGCCGCATCATCTGCATAGTACACGGGTATGCCCAACGTTTCAAATACACGGGCAATAGTTGTTTTCCCGCTGCCGATGCCGCCTGTAAGCCCTATTTTCAACATAGTAGATTGCTTGCAGAATTTCCAACATGAAAATTCCAAATTTCAATGCAGAGTTACCGGCTGTTGAAATTTGGAATTTATGAATGAAGGTTTTATTTTTTTACTGCCGGGGCCGGTTTGTTCAGGGCTGCTGTCCAGTCCATGCTGATAGCACTTTTTTCAATCTTCAGGTAACTGCCCGGACTTACTTCAATGTGCAGGGTGCCGTCTTCATTTACTTTATTGATGGTGGCGTGAATACCCGCGATCGTTACGATCTTATCACCTTTCTGCAGGTCTTCAATAAATTTTTTCTGATTTTTTGCCCGCTTGGCCTGGGGTCTTATAAAAAACATCCAGAACACCAGGATCATTAAGCCAAGAAAAATTAACTGGAATGAGCCCCCCATACCTCCGCCGGAGGATCCTGCCTTGCCGTCGGAAGCCGGAGGAACACAACCGGAGAAATAAAGTAAGACAATAACACCGCTGAGGTAAGAAAAAATTGATTTCATGTTAATATATATGTTTAAACGTATCGTTTAGAGACTCTGTTGCTACTACTTTATTTCCCCGCTGAAACTAAGCACATGATCCTTTTTAGGCAGGGTATTGGCGATGACCGTTATCTGTTTGGTAATGCTGCCATTCCCGCTTCCGTTGAATTTGGCTTTGATCAGGCCTTCTTCACCCGGTGCAAAAGGCTGCTGTGGTTTTTCGGGGATCGTACAGCCGCAGCCCGCTGTCACGTCTTCGATGATCAGCATTTTATCCCCTGAATTTTTGAACCGGTAAGTGATCTCGATCTCCTGGTCTTTTTTTAGTGTGCCCAGGTTCTTGGAGGGGGCGTCAATCCATTCAATCGTGGTGAAATTCGCCGAATCAGTTTTGGCTTTTTCCTTTTCTTCCTTGGTCAGGGGAGCAGCTACCGCTTTCTTATCATTACTCTTACAGGCAACAATCAGCAGTACAGCCGCCAGCATGATCAGTATCTTTTTCATTTATTATTCGTTTTTATTTAATTAAGGGTATTAACCGGGATTGCAAATGTAGAGAAAAGCCATGAGCCACCCCTCAGGCCTTTTTATAGTCCACTTTTTGCATTTTACCCTGCTGGACAAGCTCCTTATGTATATTGTCCAGGATACCATTGACGAACTGGCCGCTTTGCTGGGTGCTGTAATCTTTGGCCAGGTCAATATATTCATTGATAGTTACTTTGGGCGGTATCGTTTCAAAATACAGGAATTCGGCGACTCCCATTTTCATCATGATCATGTCCAGGAGGGCAATCCGCTCGGGGTCCCAGTTTTTTAGTTTGGGGATGATCAGGGTCTGCAGGTGTTCATTTTTTTCCAGCACCGTTTGGAGCAGTGTCCTGGCAAAAATTTCCTTATCCTTACTCATCAGCTCTTTGAAGTTATAACTGCCGGGTTTTTGCAGGTAACCCGCCAGTAATTGTACCACCATCTCGCCATCATCATCCCAGTTGGTAAAATTTTCTTCGATATGGCTCACAAAAACATCGTTGGCAAGCATCAGGTCATTCAGGATAAACTCGATGATCTTTTTTTCTTCTGTTTTTTCCCTTGAATTGTTACTGATGTAGGCCTTGTATTCCGGGGTTTCTGATAATTGGATATAGGTTTTCCGGATCAGTTCCTTATCCGCTTTCAATTCCGGTTTTTCAATCGCCAGTTGTTCTTTGAAGGCGGGATCTTCCAGGAGCTTCCATAATAATTCGTTCCCGGCGATCTTGGTATTGACATTCAGGTCTGCGGTGGTGGGTAAATGTTTGGAAGCCTTGTGGTGCGAATGGGCTTCTGCGTACCGGGTTACTTCTGTCAGGAACCAGGTCATATAAATAAGCAGGGAACGGGTCTCGTCAAAGTGTTGTTGCAGTATTTTTTCAGCCTGGGCGGGTTTAACGTCTGTCTCCAGTGTGGCCGCTGTATAAATGGTCTGCATCACTTTCACCCGGATATTTCTTCTGCTGATCATTACGTAAGAACTGTGTGAGGGTGCGAAGATAAGTTAATTTCAAAAAGGGCATTAAAAAAGAAGCTGTTTAAAATAAACAGCTTCTTTTATCAGGAATAAGTCTTAAGTAACTATTGCTTAACAAAACGAATCACTTTCTGCTCGCCGGTTGAGGCGACTACGGAAAGGATATAGGTGCCGGATGATAAGGCTGATAAATTCAACTCTTCCTGGTTGGTCCCGGGAGCAGTTTGAATATTTCTTTGCATCACGCGGCTCCCTTTATTATCGGTTATAAATATTACCAGTTCCTGTCTTACTGCCACGCTGATGTTCAGAATGGCCGAATTAGTGACAGGGTTTGGCTGGATGTTTACAATCTCGAACCCGGCTTTGCTGTTCAATAACAAAACAGTGCT
>JANWIJ010000004.1 GCA_025449935.1 Chitinophagaceae bacterium | reverse complement strand
GTATCTAACTGTGAAGCCTTGGGACCATCTCCTTTTCCTTTCGTTCCATGACAGGATTTGCAGTGTTGTCCATAAAGGGTTTTACCGGTAGCCACAGAGGGGGCATCTCCTTTTAAAGGATTGACCTTGTTTTTATAAGCATCCGGTACGGGCCAGGGATTCTGGTAAGTTGATTTGGATGTAAAAGCCAGGAGCGCAATCGAAAACAATCCAGCGATGACTATTGAGAACTTCTTTTTCATTTTTTAAGTTTTATGTATTTAATAGAATGTCTAAGTTAGGATTTAGTTGCATCAGTTGCCGGGTGAGGTTCCTCTTTCCTTAACCGGAAAAGTTCATATATAATAACGATATAGTGCCCCCATACGGCAGTCATCAGAACGATAAATGTTATTAGCATCCAGAGCGGCGGGTGGGCACTCCATAAAGCTCTTGGCATCTCCCGTAACTGGTCAGAAACGGGAACGCCAAGCGGCTGGGTAACACCAGCTTCGATATTTCCATATACTTCATTTTCATCCAACCTTACCAACAGGGTTATATTACCTTTTGCATCCCCGGGAAGATTGCCGGGAATTTCAACCAGCGCTTCCCCATTTTCATCCGTGGTTCCTTCCCCGATTTTTTGAGGATTGAATGATCTTTTTACAAAAACCCCAAGCAGGGTTTCGGGTACCGGCACTTCAGCGCCTGTTCCCAACTCAGTAAGCTTTACTTTAACCGACAATAACGAATCTTCTTTTACGGGAATAATTTCAAGATGTGCCCTTTTTATGGTGATCTCTTCTTGGGCCGCGTCCATAGCCTTGTTTCCGGAGAACACGGCTTTGAAATGTAATTTTCCATCCTGGCCGCTAACCAGTGCTCCTGGTTTTACATTCATCACGGCTTTACCATCACGGTCGCTTATAACAAATCCCAGGTCTTTTTCTATACTGTCTGTTACCAGCCTGTAGGAGATCTTCAGCAGTGGAAGTTTGTACAAAGTACCTTTTACTTTTGCTTTCAGGGACGTTCTGAGATCAATGGAATTATCTGCTTTCTGCACAGTGGTAAATTCCAGTGCCGGTGATATCAGGGACGATTCTTCTTCCACCACCGCTTCTTCTTTTTGTGCAGTGCTGTCGGTCTGCGCCCGAAGGCCGCCCGGTGACAACAAAAGAATAAAGAGGCCGGCAACTATAACCCGCTGCAGGAACCCTATGTTGTGTTGCGTTTTTATTGAACCTTGTTTCATAAAATTATTTTAATCACTACCGGTTTTATTTTAATGAACCATTCGCCAGCACGAATTCTTTTTCTGCGGGTTGAACGAGTTGTTTTTCCTTATCCCCGAATTCCGAGATGGGAATGATCGTTACAAATTTCGACATCAGCGTGAAGAATAAAAAGAATGTCGCGATCCCGGCGAATGTAAGCGCCCATTCCACCCAGGTGGCGGAGTACTTTACATATTCAATTCTTGTATCCTGCACCGGAAGCAAGGGAGTTTCCAGGGTGGGAACAATGATCAGGTATCTTTTTACCCATAAAGCTATTACCATGAAAAAAGAAGCAAGCGCGATCAGGTTCGGTGTTCTTGTCTTTGGAATGGCTACAACCAGGATGGGAAGTAAAATGCCGGCTACGTTTGCAAACAGAAACCACCAGCCGTATTTTGCCGGGTTGAATATTTTTTCAATCACCTCGCTGTTCCATTTTTCAGAACCAAACCAGTCGGTCAGGTATTCAGAAAAAGTGAAGTACCCGTATGCGGCGCCCAGCACCATCATTATATACCCGAGATAAACAAAGTGTTTGTCCGTCAGGTAACTGTCCAGCTTGTACATCCGCCGGTACACCCACATGGCCATGATCAGGACACCTGTTCCGGAATAAATAGCCGCCAGTACGAAGTAAGGACCAAAGATGGTACTGTGCCACCCGGGGCGAAGTGTCATACCAAAAATCCAGGAAAGCACAGAGTGTACAACGATGGCGAGCGGAATGATCATGATCGCCATCAGGTTGGTTGAAATCCGGATATGTCTTTTTTGACTGGGCGTGCCCCGGTAGCCAATAGCCAGCACCTTATATAGTTTTTGTTTCCATTTCGGAATATTCAGCCTGGCGTCCCTGTAAATGGCAAAGTCTTTTATTAACGCGAGATAAAGAAAGATCAGGCTGCCGGAAAAATAAGTTCCTATGGCAAATACGTCCCAGGTAATAGGTGACTGAAGCCTTGGATAAAGAAAAAGATGGTGCAGCCTGTCTAACCGGCCCACGCATAATAATATATAGATGGGTCCGATAATAGTGGAGATGACCGTTATCATTTCCGCTATGCGAATAATTGGTTTGCGCCATTCAACTTTCAGGATGTGCAGGATACCGGAAATAACGGCCCCGGCATAACTTATACCGATAAAGAAAATAAAGTTGGCTATATAAAGTCCCCAAACCACGTTATCTCTCATACCGGTTACAGAGTGTCCCCTGTCAACCTGTAAATACAGCGCATACCATCCTACCAGGATCCACAGCAGGAAAAAAATGGTCCAACCCCAGGTTTTTTTACCATAGGATTCTATAACAGGCCGTTGTTTGTCAAAAACTTCCTGTTGATATTTATTGAGTTCCATAATAATTGGTATTCTTGGTTAAATTCAATCGGGCTGCTCATTATTAGTGTTTTTCTACCTCTTTTGTTTCTTCCATTATATCCTTAAATCTTTCTTTGATCTTATCAGGAAGATCATCATACCCTCTTTCCACCGGGAACTGCCGGTCTTTTGGAGGCAGGTAATATACCCGGGGTTTGGTTCCCAGGTCTTCCATAAACCGGTAAGCTGCCCGGTCTTTGATTAATTGTGAAAAACTGACGGTTTCATCCCCGTTGCTAACAGTATCTTCATTTTCATCTCCAAAATAAAATACACCATTCGGACAGGCTTCAACGCAGGGGGGAAGCAAACCTTCCCTTGCCCTGTCGGGACAGAAATCACATTTTTCAACGGTTCCTACTTTGGCGGGAAGTCCTGTTTCAGGATTGGGAGCAAGACTCATTATATCAAATGGCTGCTCCGGTTCATCCCAGTTGAAAACACGGGTTGAATAAGGACAGGCGGCCATACAGAACTTACACCCGATACAGCGTTCATTATCTATCAATACCAGGCCATCCTGTCTTTTAAAAGTGGCATCTACCGGGCACACTTTCACACAGGGGGGATTGTCGCAATGGAAACATTGTTTAGGAAACCAGTATGGAGCGGCTTTATCACTGTCTTTCATCAGTTTTACGGTGAGCCATTCCGTTTCTTCGGGGCGATAATGCCATTTCTGGCAGGCAGTAACACACTTACGGGCATTTTTGCAACGGGAAAGATCAACCACCATGACAAATCTTTTCCCGGCGATGCCCTGTCTTGCTTCCAGTTTGGAAACAATGGCCATGTGTTCCTGGTGGTTCAGGTAAGCCGAATCAATTTCGACGATCTCTCCATCCGGCGAAAGGAGTTTTACTTTGTCTGTAATAGCTATTTTTTTAGGACTGCCGGAACCACAGGAACAGGCCAGGCTTCCGCAGGTAGCTGTAGCAACCGTTGCAATTGCGGCCGTTTTCAGGAAATCCCTCCGGCTTTTATCAGTTATTTTTTCTTCCTCTTTCATGGTTGTTGGTTTTGCGTAAAGAAAGATCAGCGCTCTTCCTTGCTGGGGTTTTTCATCCAGTCATATATTTCCTTATTGCTGGATTTTTGTTTTTTGGCTGCCTGCTCCAGCACGGCTTTATCTATTTCCACCAGTTTTCCTTCCGCAGTCAGCATTTTTACCATTTCTGGTTTACCCGGCTTTTTATCCTCAGGCTTAAACAGGGACAAAAACCACCGGCGGGACTTAGCCCCCTCCTTTTTGTTGTTTTCCATATTTTTATTATTTCCCAGGTTGTTGTATTTCCAAATTAAAATATTCTCTCCAACTTAGTAAAAAAATTCAGTGCAACTTATTCACCGGGAGATGACAGTTTTATGAGGATTGTCAAGGATGTAAATGAGTATTGTCAGAGACGGATCTTACACGAAACCAGCCCGGAGGCGGGTATGACAAAAGTCATGTAAGGGGCAACCTCCTGTCATGATACTGTAAATCGGGCACGAATACTTTTGGGAAAAGCATTCAATAAAAAGTTCTTTCAGCGAATCAAATTTCAATTAGTAAACTATCTTTTTATGAAAAAGATTTCATTCATTAAAGCGGCGACACTCTTCCTGGGTGTTGTTTTTTTCTCCGTGTCCGTTTTTCAGTGCAGGAAACAAGGCGATTTAATAAAGAACCTGGACCGGACTTTTACCGGTGCTGCGGATTCTACGGTATATGCATCATTCTATGAAAATAATACAGTGAGCCCGGCCGATGTGACACCCGATGTGAACGATATCATCCGGTACCGGGGGGTGCAAACTATTATTCATGAGTATTGCGGAACCTCGAACTGTCATGGTGGTCCCATTAGTCCGAAGTTTGACAGCTATGCGGATATTATGAAGTTTATTACACCCGGAAGCCCGGAAAGCAGCAAATTATGGGAATATATTACGACCAATGATTTTGATAAAGCGATGCCGCCGGTTAATTCCAACCATGAATTGAATACATCAGACAAGCGGCTTATTTACAACTGGATCATCAACGGTGCGAAAGAAAGACCCACCCTTACTGATTTCAGACCGGCTGCTATACGGATCATTAATGACGGTTGTGGATCTGCCAATTGTCATAACCAGGCTACCGCAACAGGAGGCTGGGCCAGGAAAGGTTTGCTGGGTGCGCTTACAACAGCCGATACGACACAATATACTTATATCAGTCCCACCGGCGCGGTAACGGTTTATTGCCAGTTGTCGAATGCAACACTGCGCAACCAGGTTTGGGGTGCCTATAAAGACAGTGTCAGGAGATTCTATGCTGATACAGTAGCCAATGCAAGTTTCAGACCCTGGAAAACTTTCTCCACACCTGTTTCTGCGCTCAGTACCCGCGGTCCTTTGCAAACCTATGATGACATCCTCCTGGACATCATGGTACCTAAGAGTGTGCGAAGTAATTCCAGCGTAGTATATACTGATCCTGTTACCTCAAAACAATACTATGCACGGGGAAATGCCCTGAATGCAGCCAGTGCGATAGCATCGAGGATCGATTCAACCCTGCTGGTCGCCAACCCGTTCACCGGTGCATTTTCCTCCACTCACCAGGGCGGGATGGCTTTTGATGACGGCGGGTTAAAGCCCCATGAAATTGCCCTGATCAAAGCCTGGTATTTCGCTGATCCGAATGTTCCTGTTGTATGGAAATACGGGATCAACAATGCCGGTATTTTCAAATACAGGAAATCAGGTAACATCATCAGGCCCTAACAATATATGCTCATTATAAAATTTCAGGTATATGAAAAAAAGAATAATACTGGCAGCAACGGTCACCTCCATGATGATCTATATGTTATCATCCTGCTACCGGAATAAAGAAGATATCCTGGCTTTGCCAAAAGTATCCTTTCGTAAAGAAGTGGTCCCCATTGTTACTGCAGGACCCTGCGGTTGTCACAATACCAGTGTAACTATCCGTGCTGTCCTGTTCTCCGACCAGCGTTTGAATGTGATTTATTATGATGCCATCCTGGCCCGGAAACCACAGCTTGCTATCATGGCGAACGGCGGCGAACATCCAGGTGGTGGTAATATTTCATTTTCTCCCAGTGAAAAGGAACTGATAAAAAGATGGATTGAAGAAGGCGGGATTGATGACGGGGAAGGTTGTACAGTAACCGGCGCACAAACGTATACGAAAGATATCCTGCCGGTATACACCACTACCTGTAAGGGAGGAACCTGTCACGGCGGTATTGCTGTGGCGCTTGACTATAGTAAAATGGTAGCCAAAAAAGACGTGTTGATTTCTATCATGAACAGTGGTGGAAGCCAGGGGCATCCCGGTGGAACGTTAAGTTTAACTACCTGTACGATAAACAAATTCAAAGAATGGATTAACCAGGGCCAGCCACAGTAATAAAGCTGGTTTGAAATGACAATGCATGCAAATACAATAAAAACAGGCGTTATGAAAAAGATATTATTGCTTCTTGTTTTGGGTTTGGGAGTCTGGACTATTTCTCCTGCACAGGATTCCACGGAATCAGAAGCCAAAGAAGTTCCCCGGAAAAAGTTCACCCGCACCACGTTTAATTCTACCCGTGTCATCAATATGCAGAGCGTGGAAATAATCACCCCGGGCTCCATGCAGTTTATGATCTCACACCATTTTGGCTATTTCTGGAACAAAGATCTGGCAGCCCCCGGGTCCGGTAAGCGCTTTAAACAAAACCTGGCTCATTTATTTGGTCTCAATGCAGGGATTGCGCATACGTATCTTTCATTTGAGTATGCACCCACCAAATGGTCGAATGTGGGTATCGCCGCTACCGGCAGGGCCGTATTTGAAGGATGGGCAAAATTTAAGATCCTTCGTCAGCAAACCGGCGAAAGGAATATACCGGTTACGGTAGGCTGGTTCTCCATGGCAAATATTTACACCGGACTGGAAGAGCCCGGTGAATTTTCCGACAACCGGTGGTCCTTCATGCACCAGTTATTGATTGCAAGAAAACTATCGGATAGATTTTCAGTCCAGCTTATGCCTACCTTGATTCATTTTAACGTAGTTCCTTATGGCATCAATAACTCCAACATGGTATGGTCAATTGGGATGGCTGCCAAATATAAAGCTACGGCCAAACTCAACCTGACCATGGAGTATGCACGCCAGCTCAATATGTACGAAAACCTGATCAGCAAAAGCGGGACGATTATTAATTACAGCCCGAATATGTTAGCAGCCGGCGTAGAGATTAATACAGGCGGTCACCTGTTCCAGTTCTATGTCGGTACCACAACGGATGCATCCAATATTGATCAGCTGGCACGCAATAACAGCCGGCTCAAGGATGGCCAACTGGCTTTAGGCTTTACTATTAACAGGAGCCTGAGTTTGAAAAAAGAATAAAATGGGTTTCCGGAAAAAGCGGGCAGCTTCCTGGCTGTCCCGCTTTTTTTTGCACGACAAATAACCAGATCAAAAGAGCCAACAGGGGTTATAGCATGAAAAGCCGCATTCCTTCCCGGATTATTAAATGAACGGAACGATCTTTGTCAGGTAAGACCGGTGCGAAAGTGCCGGTAAAAAACATTAATTCACTTCAACGCTTATTTATGAGATATCAAATCATGGTGGCGGCAACATCCTTATTATTATTTTCCTGCGTCAGCAGTAAAAAATATAAGACCGCGCAAAATGAATATACCCTATTGCAAACCCGCTATACCAGCCTGCAGGGAGAGCTGAATACCTGCAACGATGAAAAAGCAAATCTCAACCGGTTAAAGACAGGACTGGAAAATGACAATGCTGCATTAAACGGGAGGATCACAGACCTGGATAAACAAATTGATTTTTTAAAAGCCAATAACACGTCTGCATTAAAACAACTGGAAGACATGTCTGTAATAACTTCCGCCCAGGCAGAAAGTATTAAAAAATCAATGGAAAATATGGGTGCCAAAGATGCCTATATTCAAACGTTGCAGCAACAGATGGCACACAAGGATTCATTGAACATGGCCCTGGTGCTGAACCTGAAGGGCGCTATCGGCAACCTGGATGATGAGGATATTAATATCAAAGTCGATAAAGGAGTTGTATACATTGATATTTCAGATAAACTGCTTTTCAAAAGCGGCAAGTTTGATGTTACCAGCCAGGCCAAAACCGTATTGGGGAAAGTGGCTGCCGTGCTAAAGAACCAGCCTGATATTGAATTTATGGTGGAAGGTCATACGGACAATGTTCCTTACCGCAGCGGGGTATTGCTGGATAACTGGGACCTGAGTGTAAAAAGAGCAACAGCGGTTGTGAGAATGCTGGAAAAACAGTATGGAATGGACCCGGCTAAAATGGCCGCTGCGGGAAGAGGCGAGTATAAGCCACTGGCAGAAAACAACAGCAATGAAGGAAAAGCCATAAACCGGAGAACAAGAATTGTGATCCTGCCACAGCTTGACCAGTTTTTTCAATTACTGGAAACGAAAAAATAATTAACCCGTTGCAGTTAAAAAATGAACGCCGTCCCGGTAAAGGACGGCGCTTGTTTATATATATAAGAGTGCCGAATTAAGTACGAACTGGTTAACCTGCATTCATAAGATCTGTAATCTTAATAACCCCTGTCATCTTTGATAACGGTGGTCCTTGTCACTTCTTTATCTGAGGAGGATCCTCCGCGTAAAAGAGCTACCAGGATTATGAGCAATACGGCACCGCCAACTACCCAAACCCAGGGTTGTGTGTACCAGTCAGAAGTCGTTGTTTCTGTGGTTGTGGTGGTAGTGCGGCTGGTACTGGTGCTGTCCTGGGCCCAGAGCATTACCTGCATACAACCAAATAAAAAGGTCAGGAATAATTTGTACGTAAAGCCTAAGCTTATCTTTTTCATCGTTGTTGGTTTTAAGTGATTCGAATATTTTATCCGTCTAGCTTAATGATATAATTGGGCCAAAAATTATCCTGCCTTGTTTTTAGGCAAATAAGGCAGTTGTGGGGAATAGTTTCTACAAACTTTGCAACAGGAAGGAAATAACAGGTGTTTTTAGCAGGGAGAAGGGGTTAAATTAATGCCGGGGATGGAGAGGATATTATTTCATTTCCTCAAACATACCGGTCTGTTTATTCTTCCGGACATTGTCCCAGAAGAAATAACGGCCATTCATCGCCACGTATACACCGGCAGATAAGGTTTGTGCAAATGCTATGGCGCTGCCAAGGTTAAAAAGCCCGTCAGAACTTCCGAATTTGATCGGGATCATCGCGCCCGTGAGAATAATTGTTTTGTTTTTTACTTTTTGAGCTAAGACTTTGGCAGTATCGCTCATCGTGTCCGTGCCGTGCGTGATGACGATCTGGGTTTCATCACATTGGTTACACTGGTAGGCAATAAGTTCCCGGTCCTCGTCTGTCATCTCCAGGCTGTCCACCATCATCAGGGTTCTTATTTCCACTTTCACTTTACTACGGCCCATTTCCAGCAGGTCATGCATATGGGTATCATTAAAATATAGCTGACCGGTAATTTCATTATACTCTTTATCAAAAGTGCCGCCGGTGATGAAAATGCGTATGGCCATGTGAAACGGTTGAAGGCTGAAGATAATTAATCAGCCACAGTCCGGGAGCACAGCGAAATCGTCATTATTCAACAGAACGCGTTGAGGCATGGAAAAAATCAAAAAAACCCGCGGTCTGCTCCTTTTAGCATTAATTTATTGTTACATTAGCGGGCCTGAAACAAAAAAGGTCCTTCCGTAGAAACGGACTGACCTCTAACGATTGCTTGCCATATGAAAATCTTCGAATGTAGTGTGTTGATGATGCACTGCCCGGCCTCTGACGATTTGCTTTTTTCCTAACGATTGCCTGCTGTATGTAAGCCTTGCATCTTTGTAACTCAAAAATAGGGCTTGACCGTTCGTCATGGGATTCAACTTCGGCGGGATTTTATGATGTCAACGGGTTATCTTTTTATTAAAACCCTTGCCGGATCTGCTTTTCAGGATAAATTTGTCATGATGCCCACCCGCTCAACAGATATGTTGTTTCAACTGATTAAATCCCTTGAAAAAGCGGAAAAAAGGCATTTTAAGCTATATATCAAACGGAGTTCCGGAAATGAGGACCTTAAAATAGTTCGCCTTTTTGATGCCCTGGATAAGCTGAAGGATTATGATGAAAAAGGATTGCTGAAAAAAATGGCGGGAGTCACCAAGCCACAGCTTGCCAACCTCAAAACCCATCTTTACAAACAAATATTAGCCAGTCTCCGCCTCCTGAAAAGCGCTGACAGCCTGGACCTCCAGCTAAACGAGCAATTTGATTATGCCCATATCCTCTATAAGAAAGGGCTGTTTCATCAAAGCCTGCGTCTCCTGGAAAAAGCCAAGGAAATAGCAAATGCCAACCAGAAATTTAATTTTTTACCGCAGATCATTTCCCTGGAAAAAAGAATCGAAAACCTGCACATCACCCGCAGCATGCAGGACCGGGCCGAAATTCTTTCCGCCGAGGCCAATGAAGTCAGCAGGCATATAGATATGGTGGCAAGACTCTCCAACCTGGCCCTGAAACTATACAGCTGGTATGTACAGCACGGGCATGCAAGAAATGAAGAGGACGAAAAAGATGTGCGCCAGTTCATGAAGGATAATCTTCTTCCTGGTGTTTGGGAACAGACCGGTTTTTATGAAAGGCTGTATTTATACCAGAGCTATACCTGGTATGCTTTTATCCGCCAGGATTTTTTACAATACTACCGCTACACGAAAAAATGGGTGGATTTGTTTACCGGTCAACCGTTAATGATCCGGGTGGAAACGGGAAATTATATCAAAGGGCTTCATAATTTGTTGAATGCACATTTTGATCTGCGTAATTACCGCCAGTTTGAAAAAACCCTGAAACAGTTTGAAAAATTTGCCCAGACTGACCGGGTGAAAGATCATGATAACTTCCGCATTCAGGCGTTTATTTACATCAGTACCGCCCGTATCAACCAGCATTTTATGCTGGGTACATTCAGGCAGGGTCTTTCTATTGTTCCGGGTATTGAAGAAAAGCTTTCTACCTATTCACTCTTTATTGACCGTCACCGGGTGCTGGTTTTAAATTATAAAATGGCCATGCTATATTTCGGCAGCGCCGACTATAACACCTGTATCGATTACCTGCAAAAAATTATCAACGACAAAACCAATCTCCGGTACGACCTGCAATGCTATGCCCGGCTCCTGCACCTCATGGCGCATTATGAACTGGGTAATGATATGCTGATGGAGTCGCTTAGTAAGTCGGTGTACCGTTTTATGGCGAAAATGAAAAACCTGACAGCTGTCGAAGAGGCCATGTTTAAATTCTTACGCCAGTCAATTCCTTTATCCCCCCGCCAACTGAAACCGGAACTGCAAAAATTCCTGGACACGATCAAACACCTGGAGAAAAACCGTTTCCAGACCCGGTCCTTTGCTTACCTTGATATTATCTCCTGGGTCGAAAGCAAAGTATATGGCAAACCCATGGGAACGATCATCCAGGAAAAATACCTGCAGAATAAAAGAAAGAAATAGGTGCAGGTAATAAAGAATAAATCCATGATTCTTTTATTTAATTTTCAGGATGAAAAAATTGTTACTGTTCCTGCTGGTTGGCGCTTACCAGGTAAACGCCCAGGTCAATCCCAACAACATAACCATTGCCCGTGACAGTTTTGGGGTCCCGCACATTTTTGCACCCACAGACCCCGAAGTAGCGTATGGCATTGCCTGGGCGCATGCCGAAGATGATTTTGAAACCTTACAACTGGTGGTTCTTTCCGGTAAGGAAAAGCTGGGAACAGGACTTGGTAAGAAAGGAGCGGAGGGTGATTATGTGATCAAGCTGTTACGGATCCGGAAAACCGTAGAGGAACAGTGGCATACCCTCAGTCCCGATTTTGTTGAATTGATAAAGGGATATGTAGCGGGATTAAATGCATATGCCAAGGCCCATCCGCAGGAAGTCAGGTATAAGAAAGCTTTCCCTTTTAATGAGAAAGACTATATGACAGCCGTTGTATTTTCCACCAGCCTTTTTTGCGGGGTGGATGATGCAATACCGCAAATACTTGGTGGTAAAGTAGCAACGATCCCCGGGTTCAACACCCAGGGTTCAAATGCGTTTGCGATGAACTCGCTTAAAACAACAACCGGGGAAAGCTTTTTGGCCATTAATGCGCATCAGCCCAATACCGGCCCGGTTGCTTTTTACGAAGCGCACCTGCAAAGCGAACAGGGATGGAACATGCTCGGCGGTTTGTTTCCCGGTGGTTGTTTGATTTTCCATGGCACCAATGAAAACCTGGGATGGGCACATACCGTGAACTACCAGGATAAAATTGACATATACCAGCTGGAAATAAACCCCGCCAACAAAAATCAATACCGGTTTGACGGGGAATGGCTCCCCCTCGAAGAAAAAAAAGCCAAACTAAGAGTAAAAGGCATACCCATCACGATTGGTAAAAAAATATGGTGGAGTAAATATGGACCAACACTCAAAACAGCTAAAGGTGTTTTTTCGTTGCGGGTCCCGGCCATCATGGATATAAAAGCGTTAGAACAATGGTACCGGATGAATAAGTCCCGTAACTTTTCTGAATTCTACCAGGCGGTCAGCATGACCAGCCTGCCCATGTTCAATATCACCTATGCGGACAGGTACGATACTATTTTTTATATCAGTAATGGAAAAATGCCAAGACGAAATCCCGACCCCGCCTACAACTGGAAGAGTACCCTGCCGGGCAATACTTCGGCTACCCTGTGGACAACATTTAAAGCCGTTACCGAATTACCACAATATGTAAATCCGCCATCCGGTTATTTATTCAATACCAACCACTCTCCATTTTTAGCCACCGACAGCCGGTATAATCTTGACAGGAATAAATTTGATAAGAATGATGGGTATGAAACATTTCACAACAACCGCAGCCAGCGGGTAACCGAATTAATACACAGTGAAAAAATTGATTACAGCACATTCAAACGGATAAAATTCGACCAGCAGCTTCCACAACAATTAAAATACACGTATGGTATCGACAGCATGCTCAGCCTGGATCCGGCAGGTTACCCCGCGATCAGGGAGGTGGTCAGTAATTTTCAAAGCTGGGACAGGAAAGCAATCGCAACGAGCAAAGGGGCAGCGGTTTTCCTGCTGACCTATTATTATCTCGCTGATAAATTAAGAGGAGAGGCTCCAAGGCAAATTACCCGGGCAGAGGCCGTTGCTACCTACCAGTATGTGCATGATTATATGATACAGCATTTCGGGAAAACGGATTTGGTTTTAGGGGACGTGCAAAAATTAGTGCGCGGAAGTGATGCGCGCCCGGCCTGGGGTTTCCCGGATGTACTGACACCCTCATTTTCTGAACCTTACATAAATGGTATGAGAAGAGTAACCGGCGGGGATGCCTATATCTGTTTTGTCCGCTATCCGAAAAACGGCGGCTTACCGCAATTAGAATCAGTGAATACGTTTGGTGCTTCCATGCACCCGGATTCACCGCATTTTAAAGACCAGATGACCCTGTTTCAAAACCAGCAGACCAAACCAATGACCCTGGATAAAAAGGAAGTACTGAGAACCGCGAAAAAGATTTATCACCCCGGTGAGTAGGCGGAAACTTTATAGATTTACCCGGGGGAATACTAACTTAGGGAAAACCAGCCCGGGTAAATGCTTTCAGCTTCCACTATCAGGTTATTAAGGATACCATTTTCCATTTTTCTGTCTCCCCTGTATTTTTTTGCCCTTTCCCAGGTCCCGCAAATCAATTGGGAGAAAGCCGGGTTGATATTTATTATTCTTCATTTTTTGATTTATCCCGCCAGTAATGGTTACAACAGTTATATGGACCGGGATACCGGGAGTATCGGGGGAATTGAAAAACCCCCACCACCATCGCGGCAACTTTTCCTGCTGACCATTGTTATGGATACGGCAGCCATTTTACTGAGTATTTTAATACACCCATTGATCCCGTTTTTTATGCTTCTGTATATTGGAGCCTCCAAAGCATACAGCTACCGGGGTATCCGGCTTAAAAAATTTCCCATCATTGGTTACCTGACAGTGATTATTTTCCAGGGTGCATTAACTTTTGCCCTGGTGTATTATGGTAGCAATGCAGGTAATGAGTTCTTTATTCCCTGGCAGGGCATGTTGATCTCTGCCCTGTTAATCGGTGGTTTCTATCCGCTTACACAAATTTACCAGCACCGGCAGGACTTGGACGATGGCGTAGAAACTATCAGCTACAAACTCGGCTACACCGGCACTTTTATTTTTTGCGCGGTTATCTATATCATGGCCTGGTTGTTCATGGCACAATTTTTTATCAGAAAAGGGGAAGAGAAGAAATTGTTGCTGGTTAGCATCTTTTTTGTACCAATCATCGTTTATTTCATACAATGGTTCAGTAAAGTGAAGAAAGACAACAGGGCTGCCAATTTTAAGAATACCATGCGAATGAACTGGCTGGCAGCCATCTGTACCAACACAGCATTTATCATCCTGTTAATCTGGAGATGGTTTGAGTAAAATCGTATCAATTGGAACGGCCGGTCCGGCATACCAGCATAAACAGTCATCCATTCTTGACTTTATGCAGCGGGTGTATGCATTGAATGAAGCGGACAAGCGGAAGCTAAAATTTCTATACCGCCAGGGCGGGATTGACACCCGGTATTCGGTAATACCTGACTATAGCCTTCCGGCTGCCCAATGGCAGTTTTACAGCCCATCAGAAAACCTGGAACCCTTTCCAAAACTGGAACAACGTATGCAATGGTTTCAGCAGGAGGCAGCGCCGTTATCCTTGCAGGCCATTCATAAATGTGTGGCAAACTTTCCCGGAAAAAAAATTACCCATCTCATTACGGTCAGCTGCACGGGCATGAGTGCACCCGGGCTCGACCTGGAATTACTGGAATTACTGGAATTGCCCCCCACCACTTTCCGTACGTCTGTAAACTTCATGGGTTGTTATGCAGCTATCCAGGCACTGAAAATAGCAGATGCTTTCTGCCGCGCAGACAAGGAAGCGAATGTATTAATTGTTTGTACGGAGTTATGTACGCTGCATTTTCAGAAAGAAAATACGATAGACAATATCACCAGCAGTATGTTATTTTCTGATGGTGCAGCGGCGGTACTGGTAAGTGGCGGCGGCGGCCGGTATGAAGAAGGATTAACGATTGGCAATTTTTACTCGACCGTTGCCTTAAAGGGTAAAAAGGATATGGCCTGGGAACTTTCCTCGAAGGGCTTCCGGATGACGCTGAGCAGTTATGTAGCCGATATGATTGAAGAAAATTTTGATGAGCTGGTGCAAAACGCATTAACAACCGCTGGTCTGCAGAAAGAAAAAATTACCCACTGGTGCATACACCCGGGCGGAAAGAGAATACTGGAAGCCGTACACAGCAGTCTTGGTTTTACGAACGGACAATTGCAATCCTGTTATGATATACTAAGGGACTATGGCAATATGTCTTCCCCCACCGTATTATTTGTGCTGGAACTAATAATGAATAAGCTGAAGAAACAGGAACAGGATAAAATATTTGCGGCCGCCTTTGGCCCGGGCCTGACGATGGAAACGCTTATCTTATCTTCATGATAAACCTTCAGCACCGCAGTTACCAGAAGGAGTTAATGGATGGAGATGATATTCCTTTTGCCGCGATGGCACAAACCCTGAAGGAATTAAATATCGTCAACACCCGCCTGGGTGGCCATGCCATTACCACGAAAGGCTTAAAACAATTAATAAGCGGCAGGGAACCCGTCAGCATTTGCGAAATTGGCTGTGGAGGCGGGGACAACCTTTTTGCGCTTTACAAATATTGCAACAGCCATGATATACCAGTCAATTTTATTGGCATTGATATGAATGAAGCCTGTATTTCTTTTGCAAGGCAGCAATATCCCGCGCTGCCCTGTCAATGGATATGCAGTGACTATGCCCTGGTTGAATGGAAGGACAAGAAACCGGATATTATTTTTTCCTCGTTGTTTTGTCACCACTTTACGGATGAGCAATTGCTGTTCATGCTGCAATGGTTGCGGCAAAACAGCCGAAAAGGATTTTTCATCAACGACCTGCACCGTCATTGGCTGGCCTATTACCTGATAAAATACATTACGAAATTTTTCAGCAGGTCCTATCTCGTTAAAAATGATGCCTGCTTATCCGTCGCCCGCGGGTTTACCAAAAAAGACTGGCAGCAATTGTTTCAGCTGGCGGGAATTAAAGACTACCGTATAAACTGGAAATGGGCTTTTCGCTGGCTGGTTGTTTCGGTGAATAAACAGAACGGAGTTTGACTACTGATCAATCATATGATGCAGCTATCGTGGGCGGAGGCCTGGCTGGCCTGGCCCTGTCTATTCAATTAGCCAGGCAGGGGCATCGTGTTATTCTTTTTGAAAAAGAGAAATTTCCTTTCCATAAAGTATGCGGCGAATACATCAGCCTGGAATCATGGGATTTCCTGAATGACCTGGGAGTGGATCTCCACAGCATGCAGGTGCCCATCATCACCCGGTTACAGGTGTCGGGAACAAATGGAAAATTATTACAACGGCACTTGCCATTGGGCGGCTTTGGCATCAGCCGGTATAAACTGGACGGGGCGCTGGCAGCGCTTTCCCGGGCAGCCGGGGTGGCCCTGCAGGAAAGCACTAAAGTGAATGATGTTTTGTTTGCCAATGATGAATTTACCATTGAAACAGCACAGCAAATCTTCCGGGCAAAAATTGTTTGTGGAACCTATGGCAAACGGAGTAATATCGATATCAAAAGAAAACGGCCTTTCTCCACAGCGTCCAAAAATAAACTCAACAATTACATTGGTGTAAAATATCATATCAGCGGCGACTTTCCCGCCAATACCATTGCCCTCCACAATTTTAAGAACGGTTACTGCGGCCTCGTGAAAATTGAAGACAATAAATATAATTTGTGTTACCTGACAACTGCCCGCAATCTTCAAAACAGTCATACGGATATCAAAAGGATGGAACAGACTATCCTGAGTGTGAACCCCCATCTCCAAAAAATATTTGCGGAAAGCAAAACAGGCTTTGAATCCCCCCTTACTATTTCCCAGATAAGTTTTGACAGGAAATCCCAGGTAGAAGATCATATGCTGATGATTGGTGATGCGGCGGGAATGATCACACCACTTTGTGGAAACGGGATGAGCATGGCCTTGCACGGCAGTAAGATAGCAGCCGGTCATATTCATATGTTTTTACAGGGTCAAACCACCCGGGAGAAAATGGAGAAACGATACAGGTTTCAATGGCAGCGCCAATTTTCACGCCGGCTCAAAACAGGACGGAGGATCCAGCGTTTATTCGGGAGTGGCTGGCTGACCAACTTATTCATCACGGTAATGAAATCCTTCCCGGGACTGGTTGATGCTTTGATCAGGAAAACACACGGAAAATCGTTTTAATAAGGCAAACACTGCTTTCATCACCGGAAACTTTCTTCCCCACGCCCTTCGTAACTTGCGGTCATGATTGATTATTTAGCGGGATTGAACGAACGGCAGCAGGAAGCCGTTCTGCATATGGACGGGCCGGTAATGATTGTGGCCGGGGCAGGCAGCGGGAAAACCAAAGTACTGACGACAAGAGTTATACACCTGATGGCCAACGGGGTGGATTCGTTTAATATTCTGGCATTAACCTTTACCAATAAGGCAGCTAAGGAAATGAAGGAAAGGGTGGAAAAGATCCTGGGCAATGGCGAAGCCCGGAATTTATACATTGGGACATTTCATTCCGTTTTCGCAAGGATCCTCCGTTTTGAAGCGGATAAGATCGGTTACCCCCGGAATTTCACAATTTATGATACCGATGATGCAAAGAGTGTGATAAAAACCGTCATCAATGAACTGAACCTCGATGACAAACATTACAAACCCAATATTGTTTACAACAGGATATCTGCTGCCAAGAATGCCCTGGTAGGTGCAGAAGAATACAGGAATGACTACGCCATCCAGCAGGAAGACATGCGGGCCAACCGTCCTGCTATTGCCCAGATATATGATGCATATGCAAAGCGCTGCTTCAGGAACGGCGCAATGGATTTTGATGACCTGCTGATGAAGTTTTATGAGTTACTGAAAAATGTTCCCGAAAGCCTGGCGAAATACCAGCGCAAGTTTAAATATATCCTGATCGATGAATACCAGGATACCAACCCCGCACAATACGAGATCATCAAGTTACTCGGGGCGATGCACGAGAATGTATGCGTAGTTGGTGATGATGCACAAAGCATTTATAGTTTCCGCGGTGCTACCATCCAGAATATTTTACAATTCCAGAAAGATTATGACGAAGTAAAAATTGTAAAGCTGGAACAGAATTACCGGAGTACCCAAAGCATCCTGCAGGTGGCGAATGAAGTCATCAAGAACAATAAGGGCCAGATAGAAAAAGTGCTGTTCACGGAAAATGCAGAAGGAGAGAAAATAAAGCTGGTGAGGACGATGACGGATAACGACGAAGGCAAGTTTGTGGCCGACAGTATACAGGAACAAAAACTCCGCAATCATTACAGCAATAAGGACTTTGCTATTCTATACCGCACCAATGCCCAGAGCCGTGCGTTTGAAGAAGCCCTGCGGCGAATGGGGATTGCATACACTATTTACGGGGGGATCAGTTTCTACCAGCGGAAAGAGATTAAAGACATTGTCGCGTATCTCCGCATTATTGTCAACCCGAAGGATGAGGAAGCGATCAAGAGGATCATCAACTTCCCGGCGAGAGGAATAGGAAAAACAACCATTGATAAGATGGTCTTGTCCGCCAATGAAAATAATATCAGCATGTGGCAAGTGCTGGAAAAGGCCAATGAATTTGGCTTCCGGGCCGGCACGTTTACGGCCATCGATGAATTTGTGACAATGATAAAAAGCTTTGCCAGTATGCTGACAAAGCAAAATGCTTATGAAGTAGCGGTTCATGTCGGCAAACAAACGGGACTGGTAAAAGAACTCTTTAATGATAAAAGCACCGAGGGGGTACAACGCTACGAGAACATCCAGGAATTATTAAACTCGATAAAGGAATGGACGGAAAGTCCCGATACCGAAGATGGTGAGCTGGTGGACAAAAGCCTTGCCTCTTATTTACAGCAGATCACTTTGCTTACTGATGCGGATGAAAAGGATCCCGATGCTGATACGGTAAAGCTAATGACAATCCACGCTGCGAAGGGGCTGGAATTTTCCTGCGTGTTTGCAGCGGGTCTGGAAGAAATGCTTTTTCCGAATGCCATGGCCATCAATACCAGGGAGGAGCTTGAAGAAGAACGGCGCTTATTTTATGTGGTGGTAACCCGGGCCAAGCAACGGCTATGGATTACATATGCCAATACCCGGTACAGGTTTGGACAACTGGTGCAAAATGAACCCAGTCGGTTTATCAGCGAAATA
The DNA here is from genome assembly GCA_025449935.1 of Chitinophagaceae bacterium. Classification (GTDB taxonomy): domain Bacteria; phylum Bacteroidota; class Bacteroidia; order Chitinophagales; family Chitinophagaceae; genus JJ008. The sequence goes on along the minus strand of JANWIJ010000004.1, from coordinate 9,939 downwards.
CCCGAACAATTACTGGACAGGAGCTTTGCAGGCGGAGGCGCTAAAAACCAGGTAGGCGGCAGCAAGTGGAGCCGGGGTTCGGCCTTTGACCGCATGAAGGGAAAATATGTGGATGACGGAGAATCAGGAAAAGTCAGTCAGCAATCCGGGACTTATTATAATTCAGGTCCACCGGCTGCCAAATCAGCTCCTTCTTATTTACCCCCAAAAGGTGGACCGGCAAAAGTAAAGGAACATATACCATCACCTGATTTCGTGGCCAGCGATACTTCTGAACTGAAAGAAGGACAAAAAGTAGAACACCAGAAATTTGGGTTTGGAGAAGTGATGAAAATGGAAGGAGCGGCTCATAACCCGATTGCGACCGTAAAGTTTGAACACAATGGTGAGAAAAAGATCATGCTCAATTATGCCAGGTTGAGAATACTGGAAGAATAAATCAGGCGTACAATATTTTATTTCTTGCTGACCACAGACTGGATGAATTCTTCCAGGCTGGTGGGGTTTAATCCAAATTGCCGGATACTGTGCTGTGGGTTCATGGTTTCATCCGATTTATCAGTATACACAGAAAATTTCATGATGCGTGCAATGCCCGGATTAAACGGTTTGAACAGCACGGCCATTACTTTTAAAATTGCTACCGGTACATGACCGATCCTTGCTTTCCTGTTTACTGCTTTTTCAAAAAGCCCCGCAACTTCATTCCGGGAAATATTATCGGGCCCTGCCAGCGGGATTGTTTTGTTATAATAAGTTTCATCGCCTGCTATTTTGTCCAGCGCTGAAACAATATCTTTTACCGCAATAAAGTTAACGGGGTTTTTCCCGGCGCCTAAAATCGAAACTTTTCCTTTTTCAATGATATTTTTTCCCAGGAAGTGATAGGCATGCCATTCCATAAAAGCAGGCAATTTAAGGATCGTGTAATTTAACCCGCTGCGGATCAAATATTGCTCCACCAGGTATTTGGTGCGGAAAAAGTCGACCGGGTGATTTGCAGCAGCCGTACTGACAGATGTATAAATGAATTGCCGTACACCTGATTTTTTGGCTTCATCAATCAAAAGCTTGTGTCCCGCATTATCCACTTTTTCAGATTTATTCCCACCCTTACCCAGCATACCGTGGGCAGCGGTAAGGACGATATCAACCCCGTTGAAAATGCCGGTCAGTGTTAAAGGTTTTGTCAGGTCTCCAACGAGAACAGCAGCTCCTTTTCTCTCCAGCTCTGCTGCCTTTGCTTTATCCCGCACAAAAGCAGTAACCCGGTATCCTTTTTCCAGGAAATGACTGGCAGCGGCGTTTCCCAGGACGCCGTTAGCGCCAATGATCAGCAGGTGAGGCATAACAAAATCATTTTCAATTAAGGTACAATAAATTTTAAAGGAAATCCTATCCCGGACTTACGATGCCATTCAGGCTGAATCCAGGCGAATTCCGGGTATCCCTGAATTAACAAATCCCAACGCTGCCACGGTTTATATTTGTTTCAATTTATTTTAACTGCCTCCCCCGTTCATGCCATCAAGCCGACAAAAGAAGCGAATCCGCCGCATAGTACTCTTTATCACGTTATCAACGCTTATCGCGGTGTCAGGCATAATGATTTACCAATGGCTGGCGTTCCGGAAAGTAAAATTTACAAGGTATCCCGAATTCGGAATAGCCATTCCGGAAACCTATGTTATTCATGGTATCGATGTTTCCAAATACCAGTCAATCATCGTATGGGAGGAAGTAAAAGCAATGAAGGTAAAGGAGATACAACTAGGCTTTTGTTTCATAAAAGCCACGGAAGGTATTGGCAACACCGACCCGCGGTTCAATAAAAACTGGAAAAAAGCAAAACAGGCAGGCATGCCCCGGGGTGCCTATCATTTTTTTATTGCATCAAAAGACGGAAGAATGCAGGCCGAACACTTTATCAGCCAGGCGGACCTGGAACCCGGTGACCTTCCTCCAGTGCTGGATATTGAACAGCTTAACGGGACCTCCACCACGCAGTTAAAACGGGAAGCAAAAAAATGGCTGGACATCGTTGAACAACACTACGGGGTAAAGCCGATCATTTATACCAACGTCGATTTTTATAAACGTAACCTGGGAAGTGAATTTGATCAGTATCCGCTGTGGGTGGCACATTACTACCAGACCCGGCAACCCCGCATTGCAAGGGGCTGGTCGTTCTGGCAGCACAGCGATGAAGGCCGTGTAAATGGGATTGTCTCAAAAGTTGATTTTAATGTTTTTAACGGGGACTCGTCTGAATTCAAAAACCTGCTCTTACGGTAATTCAACAGGCCTATTTCTGCCAGCTGATTAGTAGTAACTTGATAACCTGAAATAGTTGTTGTATGGAACAGGGTTGGGATCCACAGGTAAGAAAATACTTCAGGAAAATACTCTATTCTATTTCCTGGGGGTTAATATGGATGATTGGTTGTGCTACCGCCGGTCTCTATTTTGAATTGGGATCCGGAAATGGCGGACCCATTATCTATACGGTTCTTTTTTATATCGCGATGGCCGTTTCTCTCGCGTTGCTGGTGCGATATCTGTATAAAACCTGGAAAGACGGGTAAGCAGCAGAAATATGCGGAGGCTACCGCTAAATACCACTCCCCGCATCATAAAATAGAGTATTTTGAACACTCATCTTAGTTAACAAATGGAATTAAAACAGTTAAGTAGACGGGTAGTTATTGCCGGTACATTACTGATCTGGCTTATTAAATATATCATCAGGCCGGTTTATCCCCTGGACGATTCAGCCAAATTCTTTCTTAATATTGCCCCCAACCTGCTGGGTTCTTTCCTGGTACCCTTTGGAGCATACTGGTTTTTCAGCGGAAGAAATTTTCTTGTTGCGCGGGTATTCAGGATTGAAACACCCTATGAGCTTCGTGGTGTATGCCTGATGGGGTTTGGAATGCTGGTGGTGAATGAATACCTGCAGCTTATCACTTTTTTCGGAAGAACATTTGATTATAATGATATCATCTTTTCTTCTTTCGGTCTGCTGGTATCCTGTTTCGCGTTTGGGAAACTTCAGCAACGCTACGAGGTGCAGGCCGGTTAACTGCTATGGTCAGCTATGATCACCCAATGCCCGTTAATCTTTTGAAACAGTAATGTGTAATGACCATCCAGGTCACCGATGCTCCGTCTCAGGTGCCATTTCCCCACCACATAATAGTATTTCCCCGAAAGGCGTTTTACACTAATGATCGTAAAATGTAATTGACCCATCGCTGCTGTATCCGGGTACCCCTTTTTATAATTATTCAGTGTGTTTGTCCAGCCATAGGTAACGCCACTTTTACCAATAAACATCAGGGAATCATTTTCCCAGTACCCTTTCATAAAAGCTTCTTTATCGCCCCGGTTCCACGCAGCTGTTTGCTTATCGAGTATGCCGAGTATTTCCTTTTTGTTACGGTCCTGGGCAAACAATCCCAAAGACAGCAGCAATATTCCAAGAGAAAAAAAAGATTTTATCATCAGGTTATATTTTGAACAAGGTAATAAAAAAGAAATACTCAGTGACTGCAATCATCCCGGTGTGCGTGGTTGTGCACCCGACATGATTTGTAATTGATCAGGTGCGCTGAAATGATGAGTAAAACGGCGGGGATCAGCAACCAGGTTTCAAAGCGGGCGAAGAATTGCTTGAGGACTAAAAAAGTGAAACCGGTGAAAAAAACAAGCAAGGGCAGCAAGCTGTGATGATGTTTCTTAAAACCATGGTAAAGGGAATAAGATCCGATAAAAAAAGCCAGCACGATCATACCCACCTCGAAGAAGGTATTATGTATAATGTTTACACCAAAAAGCGGAAGGCTGGTCAGGAAAAGAGGCAATAAGGCACAATGGATGGCGCAGGCCACCGAAGTACCTATCCCTAAAGCATCCCAGTTGATCCTTAATTTCATAAATGACAGCAAAAGTAAGAAAAAGCAACAATGTTGCAAAAGAATGTCGGGGTTGACCCCTAACTTTGCCCCATAAAATCAGGATTATGTCGAAAAAAGGGATGTTTTATACGGGGTTTTTTGTGCTGCTGGCGGTTGCATTTTATTTTATTTTGGTTAAAGTAATTCCGGGATTTAGTAAAAAGGGTGTGGCCCCCGTTAGTTTTGTGCGGCCTTTTTCATTTATAAACCAGGATGGCAGGACGATCACGGAAAAAGATGTTGCTGGAAAAGTGTATGTAGCCGAATATTTTTTCACCACCTGCCCGGGGATCTGCCGGGAAATGAATGATAATATGAAGCTGGTATATGAAAAATTCAGGGATGAGAATGACTTCCTGATCCTTTCCCATACCTGCGACCCGGACACGGACTCTGTTGCGCAGATAAAAAAGTACGCCGATTCCATGGCGGTAAATACCAACCGGTGGATCTTTTTGACAGGCCGGAAGGACAGTCTGTATAACATGGCCAGGGTAAGCTATACCATTGATGACCCCAATGATAACCTGGTAAGCCTGGAAGATGATTTTATGCATTCCCAGTTATGGGCCCTGGTTGACAGGAACGGAGATGTCAGGAAAATCTATGATGGATTAAAAGAGGCAGAAGTCAGGGAATTGATCGCAGACGCGGAAAAATTGCTAAAGGATTAGGACCAAAACTTTCAACCAGTTTGAATGTTGTTATTATTTAAGCACTTTATATGTCAAAAGAAATAATGAGCCAGGCTGGCCAGCGAACGGATGCGATGCTGAAGCGAAACGGGCTGAGTATTACTGACAGCCGTAAAAAGATTCTCCAGCTTTTCCTGGAACAAACCGGCGCGCTGGCACATGGTGATATAGAACGGAAAGCGGCAGAAAAATTTGACCGGGTAACTGTTTACCGCACCCTGCAGACATTTGTTGACAAAGGGATTATTCATACGATCCCTACTGCAGATAATTCGATCCGGTACGCATTATGTAAAGACGAATGTTCGGAAGGTCACCATCATGATCACCATGTTCATTTTGTTTGCACGACCTGTCATATCACGTATTGCCTGGATGATGTTGTAACACCGGAATTAAAACTGCCAAAGGGGTATACACCCGACCACATTGAAGTAGTTGCCGAAGGCACTTGTAAGAACTGTAAATGAGGAAGTTGCTGAATATTTTTACCAATCGGAAACCGGGGCAAAAAAAAGCCCTGCTGTAGAAACAGCCGGACTTATTGGTTAAGGCTCTGATTAGTAGCTATGTTCAGATGCAATTATCCGTTGCATCGTTGTATTCAGATTCAAAAATAGGGGGCCCGCATGAATTTTCCGAATTTAAAACCTACCACTTTCAGGGTATTTTTTCCCGGTTACAGACTATCCATCTCCTGTTTAACAAAGCGCATTAATTGATTAATATGTTTTGGAGACAAATCAAACACCAGGTCTGCCGCTTTAAATAATTCAGGCAGGGTGCGGGTGCCGCCAAGGCGAAGGGCTGTCATGTAATTGGTAAGGGCCGCATCCCGGTTTTGTTTGTATTGTTGCCACAACCCGATAGCGCCTAACTGCGCAATTCCGTATTCAATGTAGTAAAAGGGCACTTCATACAAATGTAACTGGCGCTGCCATGCATAACTCCGGTATTCGTCCAGGCCATCGAAATTGATAACAAGAGAAGAAAATTCTTCGAGAATGTTTAACCATTGAATGGTTCTTTCTGCCAAAGTATGCTCCGGGTTTTCATATACCCAATGCTGGAATTTATCGATGGTGGCGATCCAGGGAAAAATAGTAATGACTCTTTCCAATTGCTGTTCTTTAGCCCTCCTTAATTCGTCTTTATCATCAAAAAATACCTCCCAGTGATTCATACTGAAAAGTTCCATTGCCATGCTGGCCACTTCTGCAATTTCAGTAGGATATTCTTTAAAGCCAGTCAGTTCTAATTCATGTGCCAGGAAAGAATGAATAGCATGTCCGCCTTCATGGACCATGGTGGTCACATCATCCAGTTGCCCGGCGGCATTCATAAAAATAAAAGGAGCCCCGCTTTCTGCCAGTGGGCAATTATAACCACCGGGGGCCTTGCCTTTCCTGCTTTCAAGATCCAGGTGTCCCATGGCTTTCATCTTGCGGAGACAGTCACCAAAGAAAGGTCTCATCTCATCAAAACAGGCAATGGTTTTTTCTGTCAGTTCTTCGCTGGTTTTGAATGGGCGAAGGGGCTTAATGCCGGCCGGCTCAGCATCGATATCCCAGGGGCGCAGCACATCCAGTCCCAATTTTTTCTTTTTGCTTTCATAAAGCTGGTTCACCAATGGCATCACATGCAGTTTAACTGCTTCATGAAACTGGAAACAATCCTCTTTGCTGTAATCAAAACGACCGAGTTCTACAAACCGGTAGTCACTAAAGTTGGTAAAACCAGTGTTTAAACCTACCTGGTGCCGCTTTTGGAGCAGGCTGGAAAACAATGTATTTAATTCCTCCTTATCCTGTAATCTTCTTTGATTGATCTTGTGATAGACTTCTTCCCGCAGGTTTCGGTCGGGGTCTTCCAGGAACCTGGTAGCCTGCTGGAGCGTGTACTCCTGTCCATTTATATCTACGGTCATCTTTCCTGATATAATACCGAATTGCTGCTGCATGACGCTCAGCTCCGCCTGCAGCGGGATATTGGCCTCCCGGAAAAGTTCAATATTCTTCCTGACATTCCTCAGGTAAGTAAAATATTTTTCCGGCGCCAGCTGTTTACTAAAAGGAGAGGCGATTAATTTTTTATTCAGTTTATCAGAATAGGGCTGGATCTTAGGCTGAATTTCCATCATAAAAAACGTGAACGACTCTTCCAGTTCTTTGTTCTCCGTATCACAGGTCATTTTTATCTGCCGCCAGCAGGCATCCTCACTGATCACTGCTTCCAGTTCACTGGCGTCTTTCAGCCATTGTTCCAGTTCCCCGGGTGAACGGAGTGCCCGTTCATCAAGATCCCTGAAATACGGTTCAAGACTCTCCCAGTTGGTTATAATAAAATCGTGGGGGAGAAAATGCCGGGGTAATTTTTTTATATCAGCACTGTACTGCATGCAATGGATTGATTAAATAATAGATTCCTCCGCAAGGAGGCATGAAATTCAACAAACCGCAGTTGGTTTTGAAAGTTGGATTATTTCTTTTTGGCAGCCGTTTTTTTGGCGGGTTTTTCTTTAGCGTCTTCTTCCGTTTTTTTAGCGGCGGTTTTTTTAGCAGGGTTTGCTTTAGGCGCTTCCTCCGTTTTTTTGGCAGCGGCTTTTTTAGCGGGCTTTTCTTTTGGTTCCTCCCGGATCGCTTCTTCCACTTCTTCCTCTTCGGGCAGCTCAGACAGTTTTATTTCAACTTTATTTTTTTGAAGTATAGAAAACCATTTAACCATTTTCTTCATATCGCTGCTGTACACCCGCTCAAAATCCATATCGGGGAATACTTTTTCAAAATATTTTTTCACAGCGGCCGCATCTTTTTCATCGGGAAGCTTCCCACCGTCCTTATCCATCGCATTCAAAACATCAACCAGGTTCACGTTATCCCGGACCGTATACACTTCAATGCTTTCCAGGTGAGAAAAATTGTGTACCCGGCTGGAAACAAAGCGGGTGGACTTATCTTCCAGCGAGCGAACGATCGCCCCGTCGGTTTTACTGTTAATTAACTCAAATAAGCCCGGCAACCCGGTAACGGCAACAAGTTTACTGTATTCCATACGTATAATATAAGATTAAGGAGCTGCAAGATACTTGAGTTCGGGCAAACCGGGAGACCGGAAAATTATCCCCCGACCGAATGTTTTTAAATACCGCAACGTCTTAATAAACAGCCACATTTATTAATAATTAAAATAATACCATGAAAAAGATGTTTTTACTGATGCTGGTTTCCATGACACTGGCAATTGTTGTTAATGCGCAGCCGGGTGGTGGATTTCAACGGCAGACACCGGAAGAAAGGGTGGCCGCTATTCATGCTAAACTGGACAGTGCTTTTAAGACAGAAGCGTCAAAGCTGGCAACCCTTGATACGGCCCTCACTGTTTTGTTCAAAAAACAGGATGAAAAAATGAGGGAAATGTTTTCGGGCGGGGAAAGACCGGACCGCGAGACCATGATGGCGGAAAGAAAAAAATATACGGATGCCCGCGATGAAATGATAAAAACGATGCTTACCGAAGAACAATTTGCCATCTGGAAAGAGAAAATAGAACCCTCCATGCGCCCCCAGCGTCCGCAGGGCGGCGGCAACAGGTAATTACCAATTCTCCGATCATACCGGATTCCGTCCCGTTATCCTGGGCTTGCCAAGGATCGGGACGGTTTTTATTGCGCCATCCATTCTTTAAAGGCGGCTGCATTTTCCTGGCTGATAATGATATCTTCCGGCGTGGCAGGTTCAACCTCTACCTGCAACTTGCTTTTGGGGAATGACTTTATTTTCTTAATAGCGCCCAGCTGAACCAGGTATTTCCGGTTTAACCGGTAAAACTGGGAGGGGTCCACCTGCTTTTCGATGTCCGCCAGTGATTGGTCCAGGATAAACTTCTGGCTCTTATTATCGACCATGCAAACCAGTTTATAAGTAGCATAGAAATAGGCAATATCTTCTGTTCTGATACTGACATAATCAGTTCCCCTTTTTACTAAAAAACGTTTTTTATGGCCCGTCCCCGGTTGTTGCTGCCATTGTTGAAGCTGCAGGAAGTTGCCGGCAAAATGTTGTTTCAGTTTATCGTACTTGTTTAGCGCTGTTTCAAGCTTATCCTGTTTAACCGGTTTTAGTAAATAATCAATGCTGTTATGCTCAAAAGCTTCCTGCCAGTATTCATCGAAGGCGGTACAAAATATGACCGGGCTGGTAATATTTATTTTATCAAATATTTTAAATGACAGCCCATCCCCCAGTTCGATATCCATAAAGAACAGGTCTGGCATGGGGTTTTGCTGCAGCCAGTCAACAGATGCTTTGATGCTGTTGAGTATGGCCGCTATTTCAATGGATGGGCTGGTTTTTTGAATAGCTTTCACCAGTTTTTCGGCAGCAGGTTTTTCGTCTTCAATAATGACAACTTTCATATTATGCAATTTTAAGCACCGGCAAAGTCACGATAAACTCATTTTCTTTTTCCAGGATGATAATCTCCTGGTTGGTCGTCAGTTTATAGCGTTCCTGCAGGTTTTGTAACCCGATTTTCGAAGATTCTTTGCGCAACAGTTTTTTCTTTACCCGGTTATGAATAACCAGGGCGCTGTTATTCATTTCTATTTTCACTACTAATGGGGAGGATTCAGAGAATTCATTATGTTTTATGGCATTTTCTACCAGTATTTGTAAGGAAATGGGGGGAAGCAGGTATTGATCCCTGGCGGCTTCTTCTACGGCTATGACTAACTGTACTGCTTCTTCAAAACGGATCTTTAATAAAAGGAAGTAACTCTGCAGAAAGTCTATTTCTTCCCGTAACAGCACCAGCCCCCTTGCCTTATTCTGTAAAATATACCGGTATACATCCGCCAGGTTATCATTGAATAGTTTTGCACTGGCCGGCTTTTCTTCGATAAGATGGCTGAGCGTATTTAACGAGTTGAAAATAAAATGGGGGTCGATCTGGTTTTTCAACGCCTCGAGTTCTGCCTCCGCTTTAGCCCGTTCCAACTGTTCATTCTTTATCATTTCATTTTCTGAGTCTTTCACCAAAAAGGCTGTTTCATAAATATGGGTGATGAAAAGAACCGCGATAAGAATGATGAGGGTTGACTGGGTAATAACATTCCAGTTGACAGGGTCATCTGAAAATAATTTATACCATCCTGCTAACAGCAGTACGCTTACGGGAACCGTGTAAAAAATGACCGTAAACAGCAGCACCCCTATTTTTTGGAGCGGTTTGTTGATCCAGTCGAAATATGTACGCAGGGAAAAATGCAGGTACCGGTTTCCCTGCCAGAT
>JANWIJ010000003.1 GCA_025449935.1 Chitinophagaceae bacterium | reverse complement strand
TTAATGAATTTGAAGGAAATGAAAGCTGGGGCTATAATCCCGATTTCTTTTTGGCCCCGGATAAATATTATGGGCCTAAGAATTCGCTGAAAGAATTTGTCGATTCCTGTCACAGCAAAGGAATTGCGGTGATCATGGATATCGCCCTGAATCATACGACGGGCCTGAATCCCCTGGCCGCACTGTACTGGAACAACGCAACCAGCCAGCCGGCAGCGAATAATCCATGGCTCAATGTTAACGCCACGCACCCCTTCAATGTATTCAATGACTTTAATCACGAAAGCCTCCGCACCCGGTATTTTACCAGCCGCGTTGTAGAGCATTGGCTGCAGGAATATAAATTGGATGGTTTCCGGTTTGACCTTTCAAAAGGATTTACACAAACCAATTCAGGAACTAATGTAGGACTCTGGAGCCAGTATGATGCAAGCCGGGTTGCTATCTGGAAAAGATATTATGACAGCTGCCAGCTAAAATCACCGGGTAGCTATGTGATCCTGGAACATTTTGCGGACAATACGGAAGAAATTGAATTATCTAATTACGGGATGTTACTCTGGGGAAACAATACGTTTAATTTCCAGGAAGCATCCATGGGTTTTACAAACGCCAACTCCAATTTCGAAGGATTTCTTCATACCACCCGCGGATGGACCAACCCTCACCTCGTAGGATACATGGAAAGTCATGATGAAGAAAGAATGATGTATAAGAACTTACAGTTTGGTAACACATTTAACAGTGCTCATAATGTCAGGGACCTGAACGTGGCCCTGAAGCGGATTGAATTGTGTGCCGGCTTTTTCCTGGCGGCCCCCGGGCCTAAAATGATCTGGGAATTCGGTGAGCTGGGATATGACATGTCGATCAACCGTTGCGTAAACGGGTCCGTGGATCCAAATTGCCGGCTTGATAACAAACCCATTCTCTGGAATTACCAGCAGGTGGTTCAGCGTAAAAGATTGTATGATATTTTTTCCAGTCTGAACAAACTGAGGTTTCATCCCTGGTACAAAGATGTTTTTATTGCCAATAATATCAGCCTCTCCCGTAATCTGACCGGGGCCATCAAATCGATGACCATCCGCAGTGCAACGGATTCTTCGATGCTTTGTGTTATAGGCAATTTTGAGGTGACGGCCATTTCCGGTTCTTTTACATTCCCTGTTGCGGGAACCTGGTATAATTACCTCAATGGAGGAACTTTTACCGCCACGGGTGCTGCGCAGACGATTAACCTGCAACCCGGCCAGTTTCATGTTTTCCTTAACCGCAATCTTGTTAATGCCGTGGTTACCCCGGTAACCGGCATTACTAATCCGGGCGATCAGTTGCTGGCAACTGTTTTTCCAAATCCGGTGCAGCCAGCTTCTGTGCTGGAAATCGATTTGCCCCAGGCAGCCAGAACTGATGTTTACCTGGTTAACAGCACGGGCCAGAACCTGGGGTTAATATTCGAGGGAATGCTGGCGAAGGGCAAACACCGGTTACCGCTTACTGATAAAATCAATAATTTGGCGGGCGGTACCTATTTATTACAGGTACAGTCGGGTACTAAAAAAATTACAGTAAAACTGGTAATTCAATAATTTTTAAACTCAACTTTTTATGACCGAAAAGGAATTGCGTTTGAAAACTGCAGAGATAGAAAAGATCAGCCATCTTGATTACTTCAATATCGCGATATCGGTGGATTGTGTAATTTTTGGATATGATGAAAAAGAATTAAAAGTCCTGGTAATAAAATCTGACCTGGAAGAGTTTAGCGGGTTGTATTCATTATTGGGCGATCTGATCAGGCCCGATGAGGACCTGGAAACGGCTTCTTACCGGATATTAAAAGAAAGAACAGGAATGGATGATGTATACCTGGAGCAGGTACAGGCTTTTGGAAGTCTTGAGCGTCACCCATCCGGCCGGGTAATTACCATTGCTTACTATTCGCTCATTGATATCAAGCATCATAAGCTCCAGCTTAATAATAATGACCTCCACTGGCATAATGTCCGCGAAATAAAAAAACTGGCTTTTGATCATAAGCTTATCCTGGACAGCTGTCTTGTCCGGCTCCAGGAAAAAGTGATGGAGCATCCGGTCATTTTTAATTTGTTGCCCGAGAAATTCTCGCTGCGGGAGTTGCAGGAATTATATGAAGCTATCCTCGGCGTTGAACTTGACCGGCGCAATTTCAGGAAAAAGATCTCTATCAAAGACTGGCTGATGGATATGGATGAAATGGAAAACGATGTGCCGCACCGTCCGGGTAAGCTCTACAAACTGAAACCAGCTTTTAAAAAGAAGGCCCCGGGCAAAAGGTTTACCGTGGTGTCACAGGGTAACTGACGGGTTACCGGGAATTCCTTATTACCATTGAAAAAGGATTTTTTTTTAATTCCAAAAATATGTATACTTGTGTAAACGATTGCACAGTTGAATTATAAAACAACCATAGCTGATATTGCTAAGGAATTAAATACAACAGCTGCTACGGTTTCCCGCGCACTTAGCAATCATCCGCGTATCAGTGCTGAAACAAAAAAATCAGTTCATCTTACAGCTTCCAAACTTAATTACAAACGTAACCGGGTTGCCTCTTCGCTCCGGCTTGGTAAAACACACCTGATCGGGGTTATCATTCCAAGTGCAGAAATCAATTTTTTTGGTTCTGTTGTTCATGGTATTGAAAGCATCGCCAATCTTCACGGGTATAGCGTATTGCTCTACCAGTCCAATGAATTAAAACAGTACGAGGAAAAGGGAGTAGAAACTTTTTTGTCGGCACGGGTGGACGGCATACTTGTTTCACTGGCAAAAGGCACGACTGATTATGATCATTTTGAACAGATTAAAAAAAGAAAAGTCCCCATTGTCTTTTTTGACCGTATTAATGATGAGCTTGGTATAGATGCTGTAGTAATTGATGATTATAAGGGTGCCTATATGGCAACGGAGCACCTGATCAGTAAAGGGTATAAGAAAATTGCACACATAGCAGGTCCGGCACACCTGAAAAATTTTGAAGAAAGAATCAGGGGGTATTCAGCGGCCCTCCGGGATCACGGCATGAGTACTGACGAATCATTTATCTACCAGGGCAATGTTTCAATCGAATCCGGAAGAGAAGGAGCCCGGCAGTTTTTTTCGCTGCCCGATCCACCTGATGCCATTTTTGCGACAGAAGATTTTACAGCACTGGGAGTATTGAAGGAACTCAAAGAAAGAAACATAAAAATTCCCCAGGAATTTGGGATAATCGGCTTCGCCAATGAACAGTTTGGCGAACATATTACGCCGACCCTTTCAACGGTGGACCAGCAAACGGTGCAAATGGGAAGATCGGCCCTGAACCTGCTGATTGACCTGATCGATAAAAAAGACGAAACTGGAAGGCCGCGGCAGAAAATTGTGCTGGAGCCTGTCCTTGTTACCCGCCATTCAACCGACCGGAATTGATTTTTAAACCGGCCTGTTACAGGGTTTACGTTGAGTATTAAAGAATTGATTAAACAATAGTGAGTTTTTTGAAAATAAATCGAAAAAATTGCCTTTTAAAAGGCAAAATAAAATTTGGAAAAAGTCAAAATTGTGTTAACATTGTGTTCTTAATACACATTTGGTTGTGTCCTGTATACATATAATGTGTTGTTGAAAACTGATTGCAAAAAACATTTAATGATTGCTTATGTCCTTCCAAAACTCAATTAAGGCAGTTGGCATAGTTATGCTGATGCTGGTAGCGCAAATTTCTTTCGCTCAAAACAAAGTAATCACAGGAAAAGTTACTGATTCAAAAGATGGCTCTGCTGTAGTAGGTGTTACGGTTTCAGGCAAGGGGTCAACAGGCGCCACGCAAACTGGTGTTGATGGTTCCTATTCTATTTCAGTAGGGCAGGGTGTAACGGTTCTTGTGTTTTCCTCCGTTGGATTTACCACGCAGGAGATTTCTATCGGCGGAAGATCGTCGGTGGATGTTGTCCTGGTGATGGGCAGCACTTCGATGGGAGAAGTGGTTGTTATTGGTTATGGTACCGCGAGGAGAAAAGACCTCACCGGATCTGTTGCCACTGTAAATTCCAAGGATTTTGTAAAAGGTCCTCTTACCTCTCCCGAACAATTAATCAACGGTAAAGTAGCCGGCGTGCAGATCACTGCTCCCAGCGGGGCGCCGGGTGCCGGTGGACGTATCCGTGTACGGGGTACTTCTTCATTGTCGGGCAGTAACGATCCCCTGATCATCATTGATGGTGTTCCCCTTGATCAGCAAAGCGGCATCTCGGGTGCAGCCAGCCCGCTGGCCTTAATCAACCCCAATGATATTGAAACATTCAATATCCTTAAGGATGCTTCTGCGACTGCTATCTATGGTAACAGGGCCACCAACGGGGTTATTATCATTACTACTAAAAAAGGAAAATCCGGTAAACTGAAGATTGGATTCAGCACACTGAACTCTCTCTCGGTTGTTGGCGATAAAATAGATATGTTAACCGCCGATGAATTCAGAACCGTTATTAACGACAAAGGAAATTCCAACCAGCAGGGTCTGTTAGGGTCAGCAAATACTGACTGGCAGGACCTGATTTACCGCACCGCTTTTATGTCTGATAACAATATCAGTCTTACCGGGGGCATAGAAAAACTACCCTACAGGTTATCACTCGGCTATCTTAACCAGAATGGTGTTTTAAGAACGGGCAAACTTAGCCGGTTTACTACAGCCCTTAACCTGAACCCGCGGTTATTAAATAATATGCTCAAGGTTGACCTCAATTTTAAAGGGTCATTTACCAATACACAGTTTGCCAATGAAGGCGCAATCGGTTCTGCCGCCTTCTTTGATCCCACTCAAACGGTAATGCGTTCAGACAACCGCTTTGGTGGTTACTGGGAATGGCTGGCGAACAATAACCAGCCTGACGGGTTAGCTCCTAAAAACCCCCTTGGTTTACTAAATCTGAGGGAGGATAAAAGCGATGTGTCCCGTTTGATCACCAATCTCCAGCTGGATTATACGCTGCCGTTCTTTAAAGACCTGAGGGCTAACCTGAATATCGGGTATGATTATTCAAAAGGAGAGGGCACGGTTTATATACCGGATTCCGCGGCCATGACTTATATCCGCGGTGGGGTGAATAACCATTACGAACAAACGAAGAAGAACAAGCTGCTCGAGTTTTACCTGAATTATGTAAAAGACATCAAATCCATCAAGAGCCGGGTTGACGTGATGGCGGGCTACGGTTACCAGGATTTCAAACGTCAAAGTCCAAACTTCCCTGATTTCAGGGCCAACGGGACCGAGTTTGCCCCGGCCGCACCATTCCCCTTTGAAGTGCAGAATACCCTGATTTCTTTCTTTGGACGTGCCAATTTTTCGATTAACAATAAATACTTATTTACTGCCAGCTTACGCCGGGATGGATCTTCCCGTTTCAGCGAAGACAACCGCTGGGGCTTATTTCCTTCGGCCGCCTTTGCCTGGAATATATCAGAAGAATCGTTCCTTAAAGGAGGCAGCACACTTTCAGACCTGAAACTACGGTTAGGATATGGAAAGACCGGGCAGCAGGAAATAGGAAATGATTATGCCTACATTCCTAATTATACGCTTGGCACCCAAACCGCACAATACCAGTTTGGCAGCACCTATTACCAGGTAAACCGGCCAGTAGGCTATGATAAGGATATCAAATGGGAAACCACGGAGACTTATAATGCAGGTTTGGATTTTGGTTTCCTGAAAGGAAGAATCACCGGTACGATTGATTATTATTTCAAGAAGACCAAAGATCTCTTAAGCTTTATTGATGTACCGGCCGGCACCAATTTCACCAACAGGATTTTCACCAATGTGGGTGATATGGAGAACCGGGGAGTTGAGTTTACCCTCAATACAAATGTGCTGAAGAGAACCAAACTGAACTGGGATCTTGGTTTCAACATAACGTATAACAAAAACGAAATAACAAAACTGACCCGGATTGATGACCCAACCTTTATCGGTGTGGCAACAGGCGGGATCTCCGGTGCCGTTGGCAATACCATCCAGATACATTCAGTAGGGTACCAGCCCAGCGCTTTCTTTGTATTGCAGCAGGTGTACGATAACGACGGCAAACCCATTGAGGGATTGTACGTAGACAGGAACGATGATGGTATTATCAATAACCTGGATTATTACCGCTACAAATCTCCCGAGCCAACCGTAATGATTGGTTTTACTACTTCAGTGGCTTATGACCGCTGGAATTTTTCTACGGTTTTGCGCAGCAATCTTGGGAATTACATGTATAATAATGTATTTTCAGGAGGGGGCACCTTCCAGCCCAGTTCTGTCAGCTTCGTGGGGAATGTTCACAGGAACTACCTGGAAACAGGGTTCGTCAACAGCCAGTTCTTTTCAGACTATTATGTGGAGAATGCCTCTTTCCTGCGTATGGACAACTTTACAGTTTCCTATGATTTTGGAAAGGTATTTAACAATAAGGCCAACCTGAGAGCCACCGGTAACGTTTCCAATGTATTCGTAATAACCAAATACCGCGGGCTGGATCCGGAAATCGCCGGCGGGATAGATAATAATTTTTATCCAAGGCCAAGAGTATTTTCGCTTGGATTTAATCTTGACTTGTAAAAACAACGTATCTGTAAAAAATAAAATGCTTGCAACATGAGAAATAATATTTTTAAATACCTGGGATTTGT
>JANWIJ010000002.1 GCA_025449935.1 Chitinophagaceae bacterium | reverse complement strand
TTTGATTATGTTTTTGAAAAAACAAACCTGAAACACATCCCCCCGGAAAGAAAACAATATATCTATCATTCCGCCGGAATCGCCTCTTCATCCGTCGTATCGAAAAATGTAATCCTTTCCATCGCCAATTACCAGTTAATACCTTACAAGGAGGAGGAAAACGCCATACTGAAGAGGATCGGGAAAGTATTTGAGCAATCCTACACCCGTTTTCTCGATTTGCAAAAAGCGGAAGCGCAGGCGAAGGAAGCACAGATTGAAGCGGCTTTGGAAAGAGTCCGGAGCGGAACGATGGCGATGCATAAAAGCGATGAACTGCTGGATGTAGTTAAGATATTGGCAGAGCAGTTAGTTCAATTGGATTTCAAATTTGACAACGTGAGTTTTGGGGAAAATAACCAGGATGATGAATTTAAATTCTGGTTGGCCGCCACCGGCCAGCCAGCGCCTTTACTGATAAACGTTCCTTACATGGATAATCCTGCTCCTAACCGGGTCAGGCAGGCCCAGAAAAAAGGACTGAAATTTTTTACAGATGTATTGTCAAAAGATGAAAACAGGCAATGGACGCAGCATTTAATTGATCATTCGGCCCTCAAACTGCTTCCGGAGAGGACAAAAAATTACATCCTGAACGGTGAGGGTTTCGCCAGGTCTACCTCCATCCTTAAAAATATCAACCTCTATATCGGGAATTACAAAGCCGTTCCTTATTCTGAAGAGCAAAACCATTTATTCCAGCGATTTGCCCAGGTATTTGAACAATCCTATACCCGTTTCCTCGATTTGCAAAAAGCAGAAGCCCAGGCGAGAGAAGCGATGATTGAAGCATCGCTGGAAAGGGTGCGTGCGAAAGCCATGGCCATGCATCAATCCGATGAATTGGATGAAGTGCTGGCCGTGTTGTTTGACCAATTTGATATTCTCGGTATTGATTCGGTCTCCACCCACATGACGCTGATTGACCTGGAGAGCAATACGTTCACGTTCCGGGAAACCGGGAAGGCCGGACACCGCAGCTATGGGGAACAAACCGTGGCCATCGATTCCATGGATATATGGAAAGAGGCGGCAGAGAAATGGAGAACCAGTGAACCTTTTTCGATTAACCGCCTGCATTTCCCCAAAGAATCCCTGCCGCAGGTCTGGCAGGTCTTTCATGAATCCTTTGCCTCGATGCCGGAGGAAGCTAAAATTGTTCCCGAAGATTACCCGGATGGCATTTACCACACAGCGGGTAACTGCCGGTTCGGGTACATCGGCATGAACCAGCGGAAAAAAGCCACCGAAGAGGAAGAACAAATTGTATTAAAATTTGCGACGGAGTTTGGAAGATTGTACCAGCGTTTCCTGGATCTCCAGAAAGCCGAAGCACAGGCCAGGGAATCAAAAATAGAGGCGGCCCTGGAACGGGTGAGGAGCAAGACAATGGCCATGCACAAAAGCGAAGAACTCCTTGAAATTATCATCGTTGTATCAGAACAGTTGCAGCAACTCGGCATAAAGTTCGGCAACGTAAGCTTTGGTGTCAATAACCGGAACTATGATATGCAGCTTTGGATGGCGGTAAAAGGCTACCCCAGGGCTTACCATATTAAATGGACCTTCCTGGATATACCCGGGGTCAGCAGGCTGAAAGAAGCCCAGCAAAGTCCCGACCGGATCTATGCAGATGTTTTAACGCAGGCAGAGAACAATGAATGGTTGCAACATATATTCAGGAATAACCCGGGACTTGATATTTTCTCAGAGGAATCCAGGAATTACCTGCTCACTACGCCGGGATTTGCCCGGTCGATTGCCATCATGAAGGACATTTTTCTGGTCATGGGAAATTATGCCGCGATTCCATACTCCGAGGAGGAAAACAACATTCTGAAAAGATTTGCGAATGTTTTTGAACAGGCTTATAAGCGTTTTCTTGATCTTCAAAAAGCAGAGGCACAGGCCAGGGAATCAAAAATAGAAGCTGCATTGGAACGGGTGAGGAGCAAAGCCATGGCAATGCATAGTTCAGTGGACCTGGCAGCAACGATCGGTGTTTTTTACAGGGAAATGGAATCATTGACCTTCACGCCAAGAAGATGTGGCGTTGGGTTGATTGATAAAGAAACTCGTTTAGCGGAACTCTCTACTATGAATTCTACCGGGGAAGGGGCTTCTGTCGAGATCGTAGGGAAATTAATAATGGCCGGTCACCCGGTATTGGAAGGGGTGTATGATAACTGGCTCTTGCAGAAAGAGTATCATCCTGTGTTAAGGGGAAGCGAGATCGGCAAATATTACCAGCTCATAAGGCCACAAATCTCTTGTCCGGACTATTCCAACGATGTAGTCCAATATGGTTATTTCTTTTTCTTTAATGAGGGGGGAGTGTATGCATGGACGGATAAAGAGCTCGCTGAAGACGAATTAAAGATCTATCGCCGGTTTACCACGGTGCTTAGTCTAACCTATAAGCGCTATAAAGACCTGAGACTCGCAGAAGCCCAGGCAAGAGAAGCAAAGATCGAGGCCTCCCTGGAACGGGTTCGGGGGAAAGCCATGTCCATGCATAGTTCAAAAGACCTGTCTGATACGGTTGATATATTTTTCAAAGAGTTAAAAATCCTCGGCATTACTCCCTTGCGTTGTGGGGTGGGAGAATTAGATGAAGTAGAACAAACCTCAACCTTGTCAGCTACCACGGCCCAGCAACAGGGAGATTCTTATGAGATAATCGGTAAACTGAAATTGGCCGGTCATCCTGTTTTGGAAAATATTTTTAGTCATTGGAGGTTGCAAAAGGAATATTTCCCTGTTCTTGCCGGCCAGGATCTTACCCGGTATTACCAGGTGATGAAGCCCCAGCTCAATTTCCCCGAATACCCGGATCATGTTGTTCATTATGGAAATTATTTCTATTTCAAGGAAGGATTGGTGTTTGCGTGGACAGATAAAGAACTGTCTGAAGAAGAACTTCATATATTCCGGAAGTTTACATCGGTAATATCTCTTACATACCGGCGTTACATAGAATTACAGAAATCTGAAGCCAATGCCATTGTAACTGTAAAACAGGCATCACTTGATCGTATCCGTGCGAATATAGCCTCCATGCGTACGCCGGAGGACCTGCAAAGAATTACCCCGCTAATATGGAGTGAATTAACCATACTCGGTGTTCCCTTTATCCGTTGCGGTGTATTTATCATGGACGAGGAACAGGAACTCATTCATACGTTTCTGTCCACACCGGATGGAAAAGCGATCGGGGCCTTTCACCTGCCTTATACTACCCCCGGAAATATTCAACAGGTGTTAAGCAACTGGCGGGAGAAAAGAAGTTATATCGATCACTGGAAGGAAGATGCGTTTGTTCAATTTGCAGATGTATTAATGAAGCAGGGTACCATTACTTCACCTGCCCAATACCTCGGAAGCATCCCGCAGGGTGGATTTTACCTGCATTTTCTTCCCTTCTTACAGGGTATGTTGTATGTGGGCAATACGGTAGAATTGGAAGCCGATGATATAAAACTTGTCCAATCCGTTGCAGATGCATTTTCTACTGCATATGCCCGCTATGAAGATTTCAATAAGCTGGAAGCCGCCAAGGGACAAATCGAAAACACCCTTACGAACCTGAAACTGGCACAGGCACAGCTGGTTCAATCTGAAAAAATTGCTTCGTTGGGCGAACTGACTGCGGGCATTGCCCACGAGATACAGAACCCGCTGAATTTTGTCAATAATTTTTCAGAAGTGAGCAATGAATTACTGGACGAGATGATCGAAGAGGTAAAAAAAGGAAATTTTGAGGAAGTGGAGGCCATTTTGAATGATGTAAAACAAAACCTCGAAAAGATCAATCACCATGGTAAGCGGGCAGACGGGATCGTGAAAGGGATGCTCCAACACAGCCGCAGTAGCAGTGCTGTCAAAGAGCCCACGGATATCAATAAACTGGCTGATGAATACCTGCGGCTGGCTTATCATGGACTGCGGGCAAAGGATAAATCCTTCAACGCCACCATGAAAGCGGATTATGACGAAAGCATTGGTAATATCAGTGTCATACCCCAGGATATTGGCCGGGTGATCCTCAATCTCATTACCAACGCTTTTTATGTTGTCAATGAAAAGAAAACGCAGCAACCCAGCGGTTATGAGCCAACAGTAACGGTCAGCACCAAAAAAGAAAGGGACAGGATTATTGTGTCAGTAAGCGACAACGGCAGTGGTATCCCGCAAAAAGTGCTGGAGAAGATCTTTCAGCCTTTCTTTACCACCAAGCCCACGGGCCAGGGTACAGGGCTGGGTTTAAGTTTGAGTTATGATATTGTAAAAGCGCATGGCGGAGAGTTGAAAGTGGAGACGAAAGAAGGCGAAGGAAGTGTATTTATTATAGAATTACCACCGGATTAAAAAAAACTGAATGAGGGGTTTAACATTCTTCTTGTTTTTACTGGTACCGGCTTTTGCGGGCTCACAAACTGGCCGTATCGACAGCCTGCAATTGCTTTATTCAACTGCACCTGATGGTTCCGCCCGGTTTAAAGCCGCCAGTAATATTTATTTCTATTACCAGGAATTAAACAGGGACTCAGCGCTTTTCTACACAGAGCAGCAGTTTTTAATTGCCACCCGGAAGAAGAATAAGATCGCGGAAGGTGTTTCCCTGGTTAGTAAGAGTTATCAATTGATGGGATTGGGCAGATATGCGGATGCGCTTAAATGCCTGCAGGCGGCTTTTGTAATAGCTGAAGACAAACAAAATGAAAAAGCAGAACCATGGGATTATTTTCTCACTCCATTCGTAGGGAACAGCCGTTTGTTGCTGCTTTCTTATACGCACCATATGTATGCATTGCTGATGCTCAGCACGGAAAACCTGCAACAACAGATTTATCATTTCAAGATAGCCGGAAAGATAGGGGAAGAGATCAGGTATGCTCCGCGTATCCAACTTGCCTACCTGAATCTTGGGCAGAGCTACCTGGACGCTAATCAACCCGACTCGGCGCTTTATTATGAAAAGGAAGCCGAGAAATGGGCCCTGCATTCAGACTCCAGTACGTACCGGCTTGCAAAAACTTATCTCGGTACAGTGGAAATGCATTTGGGAGATATTTACCAGGCAATGGGAAACAGCTCCATGTCCTTAGCCTACTATTATAAAAGCCTGCATACATCTACCGGGATTAATAACCGGGCCAGTTTGAGCAGGGTTTGCTTAAGACTCAGCAGGTACCATCTCGCTGCCGGGAATAAAGACTCCTCGTTATACTACTCCCTGAAAAACCTCCAAATATTACAAACCCTGGGAATGGTGGCTGGTAAGGAAACCAACCTTGGGATTGGCTATGAAAATGTATACCTGGGTTATAAACTGAATAACCAGTTCGACAGTGCTTTTAAATACCAGGGACTGGCACTTGTTACCAAAGATAGTTTGGCCAGTGTCCGGATCAGGAACCTGGCCGAATTTCAAAAGCTCACCTATGCTGAGCAGCTTCGTTTGCAAAACCTGGAAAAGGAAAGAGTCGTGTACCAGAACCGGATCAGGACCTATGCCTTGCTGGCGGGCTTGGGGGTTTTCCTGCTGGTTGCTTTATTACTTTACCGGAATAACCGTCAAAAACATAAGTCAAACGTAGTCCTCGAAAGCACGCTTGCACATTTAAGATCCACCCAATCACAACTTATCCAATCAGAAAAAATGGCCAGCCTTGGTGAGCTTACTGCCGGTATTGCCCATGAGATACAGAACCCACTGAACTTTGTCAATAATTTTTCCGAAGTAAATGCCGAATTGATTGATGAAGCCGGGCAGGAAATAGACAAAGGAAATATGCCCGGGGCCATAACCATCTTAAATGACATAAAAGACAACGAGCAAAAAATAAACCATCACGGCAAAAGGGCCGATGCCATCGTAAAAGGCATGTTGCAGCATAGCCGCAGCAGCAGCGGTGTAAAAGAACCAACGGATATCAATGCATTGGCCGATGAGTATTTACGGCTGGCTTATCATGGATTAAGAGCCAAGGATAAAACTTTCAATGCTGTTATGAAAACGGATTATGATGAGAGCATGGGCAACATCCATATCATTCCACAGGACATTGGCCGTGTTATCCTCAATTTAATTACCAACGCTTTTTATGCGGTGGATGAAAAGAAAAAATCAGGGATCGCAAATTATGAACCAACTGTTTCTGTAAGTACAAAGAAAATAAATGGCAAGGTTGAGGTTAATGTTAAGGACAACGGCAACGGTATTTCACAAAAAGTATTGGACAAAATATTTCAACCATTCTTCACCACCAAGCCAACAGGCCAGGGAACAGGTTTGGGGTTGAGTTTGAGTTATGATATTGTAAAAGCACATGGCGGAGAGTTGAAGGTGGAAACGAAGGAAGGAGAAGGTTCAACATTTATTATGGGATTGCCGGCATAGAAATGACGGGCGCCTGATAGCTGCCTGGATAAGGAATGAAGCAATGGAAACTCAGGGCGGGATGTATAGTTTTAACTTAAGACAATATTTCTAATGAGAAGTTTTTTGTTGGGCATACTATTTATTACAGCACTTACCTGCAAGGTAAATGGGCAAAACCGGGATACTGATAGCCTGAGGCTGTTGCTTAATACTCAGCCTGCAGACAGCAACCGGGTAAACCTGGTACTAAAAGTCGCCCAAACCTATTATTTTTCTAAACCCGATAGTTCGCTTTTTCTTGCCGAAGAAGCCCTGGAACTCTCAAGGAGCCTTCGTTTTACTAAAGGAGAAGTTACAGCACTGAATATTGCGGGGGAGGCATTGCGGTTCCTTGGCGACTATCCCCGGGCACTAAAAATGCAGATGGAAGCACTCGGACTGAACCGGAAAATGAAAGACCGTGACGGTGAAGCCAGCAGCCTGGGATTTATTGGGTTTACTTATGTTGAGTTTGGGGAGTTTCGACTGGCCCTTCAATACATGCTGCCGGCGGTGAAACTGAGCAGGGAAGTAGCTAACCAGCTAATGGAAACGTTTAACCTGAGCAATATTGGCAACGCTTATGATATGCTGAAGATTCCAGACTCGGCATTGTATTACCAGCGGATGGCCATTAACAGGTACGAAGGGCTGAAACATGGCCCCCTGAAATCACTCATATTAACCAGGTACGGGAATGCTTTTGCCAGTTTAAAAAGAAAAGATTCAGCATTGATCTATTACCACAAAGGGTTGCAAAATGCCTATGCTATTAACGACAGGGTGAATCATGCAAAAATCCAGGGAAAAATGGCGGAGTTGTATGAATCGGCCGGGCAATATGATTCGAGCCTCTATTATGCCAGACAGGCTATCCGCAGCGGCCAGGTATCCGCGCAAGCTTTGGTACAGCTTGAAGCAAGTAATTTACTGGTAAAACTTTTCCGGATGGCTAAAAACGCAGACAGTGCTTTTTTTTATGATGAGATTGCCAAAAAAATGACGGATCATTTATACGGACCTCAAAAATTTCGGGAACTGCAATTGCTGATGCTGGAAGAACAACAGCAACAGCAAAAAAATATACAGGAACAGGAGCAATTCAGGAATAAAATTAAATATATCGCCTTATTATCAGCCCTCGGCGTTTTCCTTTTGCTGGCATTTATTCTCTTCAGGAACAACCGCCATAAACAAAAAGCTAATGCCCTGCTACAGGAGCAAAAAAATAAAATTGAAGATGCCATGGCCGGGTTGAAATCCACCCAGTCACAACTGGTACAACGGGAGAAAATGGCCAGCCTTGGCGAGCTTACCGCCGGTATTGCCCACGAGATACAGAACCCGCTGAACTTTGTCAATAATTTTTCCGAAGTAAATGCCGAATTGATTGATGAAGCCGGGCAGGAAATAGACAAAGGAAATATAGCCGGGGCCATAACCATCCTAAAAGACATAAAAGAGAACGAACAAAAAATAAACCAGCACGGAAAAAGAGCCGATGCCATTGTAAAAGGCATGTTGCAGCACAGCCGCAGCAGCAGTGGCGTAAAAGAACCAACGGATATCAATGCATTGGCGGAGGAGTATTTGCGGCTGGCCTATCATGGGCTCCGGGCAAAAGACAAATCGTTCAATGCCACCATGGAAACAAGTTATGATGAAAGCATCGGGAATATCAATATCATCCCGCAGGATATTGGCCGGGTGATCCTGAACCTGCTTACGAATGCCTTTTATGCCGTAACTGAAAAAAGAAAACAGGCTGGTGCTGACTACCAACCCACGGTTTCAGTCCGGACAAAAAAACGAAACGGGAAGGTTGAAATAAGTGTTGCAGACAACGGCAACGGTATTCCCCAAAAAGTGCTGGATAAAATATTCCAGCCATTTTTTACGACCAGGCCTACCGGCCAGGGAACGGGGCTGGGTCTTTCGTTGAGTTATGATATTGTTCAGGCGCATGGAGGTGAGCTAAGGGTAGAAACAAAGGAAAAGGAAGGCTCAACATTTATCATTCAACTACAAGCAACCTAAATGAGTGACGGTATGAAGAAACTACCTGGTCTTATCGTATGGAGTTTACTGCTGCTGGCAGGCAACTTA
>JANWIJ010000001.1 GCA_025449935.1 Chitinophagaceae bacterium | reverse complement strand
TTGTTGGAGGTGGACTCTTCTGTTTTCGTGTTTTTAAACTGTGGAGTTTCTGCCAGGTAATGAATAAACTGCTCCTGCACCTGCCCCGTACCTGTTGCATGAATATGTGTCACGTTTTGCAGGTGCGTGGTGATTTCTTTAAAAAATTTTGCCTGCAGCATTTTTTTCTGGTTGTTCTCATTCTTATTGCTGGAAGATGGGGAAACTTCTTCCCCCTTTATATGTGCCAGGACTACCAATACCCCGGATTCGGCATTTTCGCTTCCTACCACGGTGGCATGATGTGTATCCATCCATACGCCGGCTTTTTTTTGAGTGCTCATGTTAACTTGTTTAATGTGTTGCATCAAGAACCATACCCGAGGGGTAGTCTGTGTCATTCCGGGTACCGGGGCAGATGCTTCGTCCCTCAGCATGACAAAGCAGGAGAAATAGACTGAAACCATCAAAGCAATAGTCTACCCGACTAAGGTTAGCTTTGCTGTTCAGTTATGTCCAATACGACATTTGATGACCTGAATCTGAACACCCCGCTGCGGAACGCACTCGGTGAGCTCGGGTATACCATTCCCACACCCATCCAGGAGCGGGTTTTCTCTATAGTGATGTCAGGAAGAGATGTATGCGGGATAGCACAAACCGGTACCGGCAAAACCCTCGCCTACTTACTCCCCTGTTTGCGGCAATGGAAATTCAGCAAGGATAAAGCCCCGCAGGTACTCATCGTTGTGCCAACAAGGGAACTGGTGGTGCAGGTAGTGGAAACGGTAAAAGCATTGACCCCTTATATGAGCCTGCTGGCCGTGGGGGTATATGGCGGGGTAAATATCAATACACAGCAAATGGAGCTGATGAAGGGAGTGGATGTACTGGTGGCCACACCGGGCAGGTTATACGACCTGGCCATGAACGGTGCTTTTAAAACAAAATCGATCAAAAAATTAGTGATTGATGAAGTTGATGAAATGCTCAACCTCGGGTTCCGCACCCAGTTAAAAAATATTCTTGATTTTCTGCCGGCCCGGCGGCAGAATCTTTTATTTTCCGCAACGATGACGGAGGATGTGGAAGACCTGATCGCTACCTATTTTAATGACCCGGTAAGAGTGGAGGCCGCACCCACGGGAACACCGCTGGAAAATATTGAGCAGAGCGGTTATGAAGTCCCCAATTTTTATACGCGGGTGAATCTGCTGGAGTTGTTATTGCGAGAAAATGAAACCATGAGCAAGGTCCTTGTGTTTACAGCGACCAAACAACTGGCCGGCCAGCTGCATGAAGAAATGGAAACAAGGTTCCCCGGTTCGGCCGGAGTTATCCATTCCAATAAAGAACAGAATTACCGGTTTAATTCGGTAAAGCAGTTTAAGGAAGGAAATTACCGTCTCCTCATCGCCACCGATATTGTGGCCCGGGGAATTGATGTGGCGGGTGTAACCCATGTCATCAATTTTGATATGCCCGATGTGCCGGAGAATTATATACACCGGATCGGCCGCACCGGGAGGGCCGATCAGAAAGGGATCGCCATCAGTTTTATCACGGAAAAAGAAAAACCCTTTTTAACCGCCATCGAAACCCTGATGAAATACAGGGTGCCCCTGGTCGCCTTACCGGCCGGGCTGGTCATCTCCGCTGAGCTGACCGAAGATGAAAAACCAAAAGTTTTCATGAAGACGGATGCGATAAAACCGAAAAAGAAAGAAGAAGCCGGCCCGGCCTTTCATGAAAAATCCGCGAAGAACAGCAAGACCAATGTGATTGTAAAACACAAAGACCGGATGATGAAAAAATATGGCAAGCCGATCAAACGGGGGGCTAAGAAAAAATAGAAGTCATGTTACCCTCCAAAGACCCTTTACACGGCAAAACACTGGAAGCCATCCTCACAGAGCTGGTAGCCCACTTTGGCTGGGAAGAACTGGGCAAACAAATTTCTATCAATTGTTTTAAAAGCAATCCCAGTATTAAATCAAGCCTCACTTTTTTACGAAAGACTGACTGGGCCAGGAAGAAAGTGGAAAGCCTGTATTTATATATGCTGCGGAAAAAAAACCGGGGCGAATAAGAGCCGCGCTAAATTTTCTTACCCACGCCCAGCAGGCTGTCGAATGCTTCCTTTAGCTTGGAATGGGTGAAGGGTTTGAGGATATAACCGTCTGCCCCGCATTCTTTGGTGATCTTTTCAATATCGTGGTTAGCCGAGAAAATGATGATCGGGGTTGAAGCGGTGAGGGGATTGGATTTTATTTCCTGGCAGATATCCGCGCCGTCCACCCCTTTCATATGGATGTCCAGCAGGACCAGGTCGGGGTGATTGCGGGTAATAATATCCATAACATGGTAGGCGTTGGGGGAAAATATGGGGTTAAACCCCTCGGCCAGCAGGGTATGCTGGATAATCACGAGCATATCCTCGTCATCGTCTACCACCAGCACCGTGGGTGGGTTTTTTCTTGAATGCTCCATAACCATGCATGACAAGAATGCTGCCAGAACTTATAAGGGGAGGAGCGTAAACTGCAAACTTGAAAAACGGAGCAGAATCGTTAGGCGGGTAATGGTTTCCACAGTGCGGAAAGGTTAAGGTTTGCTGTAAGGCCGAATTTAGACGCGATTACTTTCTTGAGAAATTGGAATAAGATTTTCAAATAGTAGCGTATAGGTTAAAATAACTCCTATCCTATCATTGAGCTAAAATACTTTTCTGTCTCTTTATCCGTAAAATAAACATAACACCCTTTCATGCCTCGTGTCATTAAAGTCCGGTATGTATTTTTAATGATAGCTCTTACCTTTTCTTTCCCTGCCTCCGAATTATTTTCAATTAGTTTCTTATACCCCTTAACGGTACTGTCATGTTTATCCCTAGCCGCAGGATTGGTAAGAACTTTCCCCTCTTTGTATATTAAGTCTGACCCAACAATAACGCCAATATAATTCACCTCTAGACCCTGGCACGTATGAATACAACCAATCTCATTTATGGAATCCGGACTGATGATCCATAAGCTTCCATCCTTATCAAGATTCCATTTCATTTGAAAATCAAATTCAGGAATTACCACATCATATGCTTTTGGATTTTTCCTGCTGGTCCACGGCCAACAATAACCTGCAACCAGTCTTGATTTATTGTCAATCTTATTTTTTTTAATAATCGCATCCCTTAATTTAGTTGGAGAGGAAAAGACTTTAAAATCATAATCAATCCCTCCTAGTGTATTATTGGCTGTTTCCCTAATCTGTAATACATGATCTAGCCATGCTAAATAACCATCTGAGCCGTTGCATCTGAATTGTGAGCTTAATTCAAGTTCATGGATTTTTGCGCCTTCCTTTCTTGCCCATTTTTTTATTTCTTCTTTAGTTCCAATGTCTTTTAGAGTCACCTTTTGATCTTCATCAATAAAGAATATAGCGAATTTAGATACGCGGATAATTTCTCTAACCTGGTTGTCACCTAAATTCCCATACATCCCAGATTTTTCGTTTAACCTATGTGCTTCGTCAACAATTAAGGCGTCGAAAGTATTTTTCTCCCCTGAAACAAATGCCCCAGAACCTTTAAACAGATTGGATATTTCTGTCTGCCTTAAAGTGCCTGTTAACTTACTTTGGTAAACTGCCCTAGGTGCGGCATTCTTGCTTACAAAATGCGAAAGCAATCCCTTCTTAGTCAAGGCTACCAACAAGTTTATTGCCACAACGGATTTTCCTGTGCCCGGCCCGCCTTCAACTATCAATACATTTTTATTACCCGCTGATGAGTGATTTGCAAGGGCAAGGGCATTTTCATAAACAATCTTTTGATCATCGATCATAACAAATTCCTTATTCCCCTTCAACATTTTTACGATGCTATCTGCGAGTGCCTTAGAAGGTTTGATCTTTCCGTTTTCAATTCTGAAAATAATATTATTCTTATCGCCTTTTCGAACATATTTTTTTATGAATTCTTGCAGTTTTGCCTTCTCCCCCTTGCAGAAAGCGGGTGCTTTCTCAAGATATTCTGAATAGAATTTATTGGTGATTGTCTGATTGTCGGTATGGTTGTGCAAATACGCACACGGCTTCAAGCGAATATCTTCATTATATACTACCTCGTTGAATCCTGATAAAAATGTGGAATACGACCATGCCTGGTAGGACGGATGTGGCTCCTCACTAATTCCTTGCTTAAATCTTGTTAAAATCAATGCATCCTTGTCGGTAATACTTACTTCCTGCCATTGTTTTAGTTCAATTAATATCGCATGATCAATTCCGTCTTCATTTTGACCGGTAAGGAAAAAATCAATTCTCTTTGATGTTTGAGGAATTCTGTATTCAATAGCCACGCCTGCATCGTCGGGTATATCAACATTATTCAAAACATGATACATGTAATTCAAAGACCCTTTCCAGGAATTATACTCGCTTTCGCCAACCTTCATATTGAGCTTCGCTTTTACAGTATCACGTATGATGTCTTCAATACATTCATCAGCAACATTTAATAAAAATCTCTTTTTATTCGACTGGTAAACTATCATAATTTAAAGCTCAGTGTATTTTTTTGCTGTACCCTTTGCTTTATCAACAGGATATTTAACTGCATTTGACTTAAGTTTATCCAACATTATATCCTTGATATTTAATCCTTGCTTATGGGCCAGCAAAAAAGCAAAAGTGAAAATATCAGCTAACTCTTCTCTAATTCTGTCTGCACTCACTTCTTCGGCTTTTTTCCATAGAAATAATTCATTTAATTCGCTTGCTTCAATCGATATAGCCAATGCAAGGTCTTTAGAATTATGAAATTGCTCCCAATCCCTTTCATTTCTGAATTTGACAACTTCATTCATTATTGTTTCTATGTTATCCATAAAAAAGTTTTGAGTTCTCGCAAAATAAGCAAAGCTGATCAGAATTACTGAGAGTTCAGCTCATGACTACTGTGGCTTAAGAACTACAACCTGCCCAACTCCTCCCTCACAATTTCCATAGCCCGCTCATGGAGTTTTGGATCTCCATCCCGCATCACATCCAGTAATGCCCGGGCTTCCTGCAAATACACTGGCGCGAAACCGGGATCCTGGCGGGCAATGGCTTTTGTATTGTCCATGATATCGGCATACTTGATGGTTTGCGCCGCGGCACTTACATTGGATAACCTGGCTGTCTCTTTTATTTTTCTTCTCCGCCGGTTCAGCCGCGGGTATTCCGCTTTGGTATACACATCAGTCAGTTCGGTTACCAGTTTCAATGCCTGCGCCGCATCCCCGGGTTTCAGTACCTGTAAAAGAAAATCATGAAGTTCCGGCGGTTGCACACCCGTATCTTCCAGCACATCGTGGAGCAATGCAGCTGCCAGTACGGGTAAAGTAGCAATGTATTGACGGCAGGTTTCCATCACCCGCACCGGGTGGGCAATATACCGCTCCGGTGTATACTTGCGCTGCTGGTCGCCATGCGCCCGGTCGGCAAAGACTTTTATTTGTTCCAGTTTTTCTTCCACGCTTTTAGTAAAGCAATTTTCATGCTTTTCTGCGCGACTCTGAACTTATTTTCTCATCGGTTGCTTCTTCCAGTAGGTCAGCGAACGCCACAACCATTCAAAGGGACCAAAGCGGAAGAACCTCAGCCAGATGGCCGAGAAAATGATTTGAAATAACCAGACAGCCCCCACCACGTAGTAGAGCTGGTGAAATCTTAATTTATCATAATACCCGAAACCATAGCCATAAAAAAACCAGGTGCAGATGATGGATTGCATCAGGTAATTGGTAAAAGCCATCTGGCCCACGTTGGCAAAAGCTTTCATCAGCCAGGGAACAACCCCGCTGCGGAAGACCAGCATCACCAGGCTGGCATGCCCGACCGTCAGCAATACCCGGCGGAACTCTTCAAATACACGCGGCGTTGAACGCCAGCGGTCGGCAAATCCACCTGCGCCCAGTTCACCATAACTCATCCAGCCATTATGAAACAATTGCCAGGCAATGGGGATACCCACTCCATAACCGATCAGCAACCAGAGGGCATAGGTGGAGGTTCGCAGCCCGTTATTAAAAAATCCCCAGCGGAAAAGCGCCATCCCGAGGAACATCATCGTGAGCAGGTCCCACAATTCATGATACATATAAAAGATCTCGCCGTTGGCATTTTCCGGGATGAAATAAGAAAAGATCGTGGCATAACCGGATTGCATTTTGCCGAGGTGACGGTTTACCACCGCCGAATCGGGTTTATCATTTTTCTCCCGTTCCATCCAGAACTTGATGGCGCCCTGCTGCTCATCGGTGAGTTTTTTCTTTTCTTCCCTTGCGGCAATGGCTTCGTTGTACGCTTCCCGTTTGGCCCTGGTCTCGTTCCAGTTCCATTGTTTCTTGATCATCCCGAAGGATACACTTAGCAGGGCCAGGACCAGCAGCCATTTGGGGGCCAGTTTGCGGAAGGCGAACAGGATCATACCCGCCAGCCCGTAGAAAAATAAAATATCGCCCTGC
The DNA here is from genome assembly GCA_025449935.1 of Chitinophagaceae bacterium. GTDB lineage: Bacteria > Bacteroidota > Bacteroidia > Chitinophagales > Chitinophagaceae > JJ008. Next base: position 10,598 of record JANWIJ010000001.1, on the reverse strand, counting down.
CAGAGTAATACAAATGCATTGATGACACCAAACAGCACCAGCCACAATAAACGGCGGTAATAATATTCCGCTACCGTGGCCTGCCCCGGCACTTCTTTTTTATTTTGCATGAACAGCACCATCCCCGCACCAAACAGCATAGAAAACAATCCCCGCATGGTGCCTTCAAAAAAAACAAATACCGTGGCAAATGTGTAATAGTCTTTCCCGGTCCGGGGGCCGTGAATGATACCATACCAGAAATCCCACCCAATGCCAAAGCCGGGAATATTCATCAATAAAATACCCAGCAGGGCTACCCCGCGGATGGTATCAATGCTTTTGATACGGTCGGCAGTGGCTACCGGCGCGGCCGATTGTGTGATGCCGGGTGAATTAGGCTGATCCATACAGTTAGTTTATTATTGGCAACATCAGTTGACGGGTGAATAAGTTGTTTCGGGTTGTTGTATTTTATTGGGCAGCCATTTGCGGTAAACCAGGCAGCGCCACAACCATTCCACCGGGCCCAGGTGATAATACCGCAGCCAGAACACGGAAAACACAACCTGCACAATCGCGATCTCGAATACGATGAAATAAAGTTCCCACTGCTGCAGCCGGCCGAAATAACCAAATCCGTACCCGTAAAAAAAGAAGGTGCAGAAAATGGTCTGTAAAAAATAATTACTGAATGCCATGCGGCCCGTTTGCGCCAGCAGCTCCCAGAGCCCTTTGAGGATTTTCATCCGCAGCAGCCACATTACCAGGGAGGCGTAGCCGGTTGCCAGCAGCATTTTTTCTATGGGGAAAAACTGGTTATAAGGCAGGGCACGCTGCTCCACATATTTTGCATAATCAGCGAGTCGGATATTATTATAATGAACCCGGTAGCAGGACAGGGCAATACCCGCCGCTACCAGCAACAGGCCAACCAGCAAATAGGTTGCTCCGGAAAGCCGTTGGTGAAAAAATCCAATACCGAGCAAGGCCATCCCCAGGAACATCATCGAAGCGATATCCCATACCCCGATCCGGTAAAGCCAGTGCGATTCTTTGTTTTGCGACCGCGGCATCAGGTGTTTCGATACTTTGCCGTAGCTGGCCACCCGCATGGCTTTTTTATCTGCTTTGGCGCCCGCTGTATCATATTTCAAACTCTTGACCGTGCCTTCCCACTTGCCTTTTTCCTCCGCCTGTTTCTTGGTCAGCGTATCATTTTTGCGGGCCAGCGAATCGATGAGCTTGTTTTTTACCAGCGTGTCTTTTAATAAAACAGTATCCTTTGTCCGGTCAAGGCTGTCTTTTCTTGCACGACCGGTGCTGTCTTCCTTAAATTTTTTTTCAATAGCCTTAACGGCCAGGAATTTTTTGTAGTCTTTTTTATCATCCGTGTAGTTCCAGTATTGTTTGCCGCAATAGACCAGTAAACAGAGGATGGCAGCAATAAACAATCCGCGGGCGGGTAGTCTCCAGAAAGCAAATAAAAGTATACCTACCACCCCGTACTGGAATAAAATATCACCGGGCCATAACAAAATAAATGCATTGAATACCCCAAAGACCATCAGCCATAGCTGCCGCCGGATCCAGGCATCGGCTGGCGCAATGGGTACCGGGTGTTTTTTTTGCATGAACAGCACAATGCCCGCGCCAAATACCAGGGCAAACAAAGCCCGCATCTTTCCTTCAAACAAAATGGAAACTGTCGTGAGTAATTTGTAATTCCCGCCGTGGGTGCCCGTGCGGTAATAATTTTGTTCGGCGCTGCTGAGACCGCCAAATTCCCAGATACTGATGACAAGAATACCCAGTAAGGCAATACCGCGTAAAACATCAAGGGATAATAACCGGTTGCTGGCGGGCTGTGCGGGGGCAGTACCCGATGGAGTGGAAGGAAGAAGGCTCATTGATGTGGTTTTGGTGTTTCCTTCGGGTAACTGGTTTTAAATATAAGATTTAATATTTTCTTTATTTATTTTTTGTCCCCCCAAATAGATTGACCGTTGTGAATGCTGCGCTGCTATGCTTATTTTTGTCCCATGTCCCTCTATATCACTTCACTTAATTCCGGCAGCAATGCGAACTGTTATTATATCGGTAACAGCAATGAAGGGGTGCTGGTGGATGCGGGACTGAGCTGCCGTGAAACGGAGCGGCGGATGAAACAACTGGGGCTCCCGATGGAAAAGATAAAAGCCATTTTTGTTTCGCACGAACATGGCGATCATATTACCGGCGTACCCGGTATCTCAAGGAAATACCAGTTGCCGGTTTATATCACGGCTGCCACGCTGGCCAACAGCACTATTCCAACCGATCCGGCGCTGGTGCATTCCTTTAAACACCATAAGCCAATCGTTATTGGTGACCTGTCTGTTTTGCCTTTCCGGAAAAGTCATGATGCCAGCGACCCGCACAGCTTTATGATCTCGGGTCATGGCGTGAACATCGGCATCATTACCGATATCGGGTATGCCTGCCGGCAGGTGATCAATTTTTTCCGCCAGTGCCATGCCGCTTTCCTGGAATCAAATTATTGCGCAGACATGCTGACCAATGGAAACTATCCCTGGCATTTAAAAAGAAGGATCAGCAGTGATGAAGGTCACCTCTCGAACGCGCAGGCCCTGGAATTATTTATTCAATACCGGCCGGCCCAGCTGCGCCTGCTTATTTTATCGCACCTGTCGAAAAATAATAATCGCCCCGAACTGGTGAAGCAGTTATTTGCCCCGCATGCGGGGAACACCGAGCTGTTTGTGGCCAGCCGCTATGAAGCTTCCCCGCTTTTCCCGGTAGAAAGCGAAACCGTTATCCCGGTCCGCAAAACAAAGCGGGCGGTGATGAAACACGAGGGACAGTTATCCCTGTTTTGATCCGGGCTATCCTGGAAATTCCTTATCTCTTCCTGTTTTTTATTTGCCGGAAAAAAATTCCTTTTATCTTCGCTCCTCTTTCAAGCAATGAATATGAAAATCTGCTGAGGTTCGCCCCCATGCTCATTAAGAACCCAATACTTCGAGAAACGATGACTTGTCAGTGACATCCTGTTGCTGATTATTCTTTTTCATTTAACTAATTTCATTGTCAATCATGAACGAACCAACTTATAATAATAAACGCTCCCATTTCTGGGCACTGATCAAACAATCGCTGAAAGGCGGGGAGCATGACTATACGCAGGGAAGTATCCGCGGCGCTATTGTGCTGCTGGCCATCCCGATGATACTGGAGCTGAGTCTTGAATCCGTTTTCGCCGTCGTGGATATGTTTTTTGTCGGGAAACTGGGCGCCAATGCCATTGCCACAGTTGGCCTGACTGAATCAGCTATCACCATTGTTTATTCCATTGCTATCGGTTTAAGTACCGCGGCCACAGCCGTGGTGGCAAGACGTATTGGTGAAAAAGACCCGGATGGTGCCGCACACGCGGGGATGCAGTCATTACTGATTGCGTTGCTCGTGACGGTGATCGTGAGCATTATCGGAATAATTTTCGCCGCGGATATTCTGCGGCTGATAGGAGCGTCTGCAGAAGTGGTGAAAGAAGGCGCCGTGTTTACACGTATCATGCTGGGAGGAAGCCTGGCGATTATTTTATTGTTCCTCATCAACGGTATTTTCCGCGGCGCTGGCGACGCGGCGATGGCGATGAAGAGTTTGTGGATCGCCAGTTTGCTGAATATTATATTATGCCCCCTGCTGATTTATGGTTATGGTCCTTTCCCGGAACTTGGATTAAAAGGGGCGGCCATTGCTACCGTCATCGGCCGCAGCACGGGTGTGCTCTACCAATGTTATCATTTATTCAAAGGCAGGGGGACCATCAAGGTAAAACGCTGGCATTTTAAATGGGATCCGCCGGTTATCAGAACATTGATTGAAGTGGCCTGGCCCGCTACGCTGCAGTTTGTTATTCAGTCGGGCAGCTGGATCGTACTGGCCGCACTCGTGGCGCATACCGGCGGTACGGATGCCAGTGCCGGTTACCAGGTGGCCATCCGCAACGTGGTGTTCTTTATTTTACCGGCCTGGGGATTGAGTAACGCGGCGGCCACGCTGGTTGGACAGAACCTGGGTGCCAAACAACCGGACAGGGCCGAGCGCAGTGTATTGCTTACTACAAAGTACAATGCGATTTTTATGGCCGGCGTGATGCTGTTGTTTTTATTGCTGGCATCACCCATCATCAGCATATTTACATCAGAGCCGGAAGTACATCGTTTTGGTGTTTTGTCTTTGCAGATCATCGGCAGCGGTTATATTTTTTATGGTATCGGTATGGTGATGATCCAGGCACTCAACGGCGCCGGTGATACGAAAACACCAACGTGGATAAACTTCGCGGGGTTCTGGCTTTTCCAGATTCCACTTGGTTATCTGCTTGCAAAAACATTTGGACTGGGTCCGCTGGGCGCTTTTATCGCTATTCCCGTAGCCGAATCAGTGATTGCATTAGCAGCCTGGTATTTTTTTAAAAAAGGAAAATGGAAGGAAGTGAAAGTGTGATTAGGGAATGGGGAGTGGCTAGTGGGGAACCTGCCTGCCGGCAGGCAGGTGGCTAGTGGGGAATGGGGAATGGCGAGTGGGAAGGGAGAACCTGCCTGCGGGCAGGCAGGTGGGGATTGGGAATTCGGAGTTATTAGCGCTGTGGTTATTTTTTAATTTCATTGAATGTCATGTGAATTGATCTTGTCATGCCGGGGAACGAGGCATCTGCTACGGAAACCCAGGAAGAATAGAATGATAAACCGCATTTGTCATGCCGAAGTATGAGGCATCTGCTCCGGGAACTCAAAGGAAAATAGAATGATAAAACATGATTAATTTTAATACACTACATCCCCATCATGAGTAACAGTGTAATTAACCAGAACCAGCTTCGGCAATTTTTTTTCATCATCATCATTTTGCTGCTGGCCATCCTGCTGTTCCGCGAGCTGTATTCCTTCCTGCCTGCATTGCTGGGTGCCATCACCCTGTACATCCTCATGCACCGCTGGATGTTTTACCTGACGGAAAAGAAAAAATGGCGCAAGGCCGGAACCGCTTTGCTGCTGATGCTGGTGTCCATGATTGTCATCCTGCTGCCGGTGGCCCTGCTGGCCAATATGCTTTCCTCAAAAGTGAGTTATGCTATCCAGCACTCGGCCGAACTGACCGAAGCATTAAAAAAACTGGTGACCGATATTGAACAGCGTTTGAACATAACGATCGCCAGTAACGAGAATATTAATAAGCTTGGCTCTGGGATCGCCCAAAGTCTGCCGCGGATACTGGGAGCTACCTTCAATACGCTGACCACTATTTTCTTTATGTATTTCATTCTCTACTTTATGCTGGTGAATGGCCGCAGGATGGAGACGCGGTTATATGAATACATCCCGCTGCGGGATGAAAATGTAAAAAAGATCAGCAAGGAAGTGCATACCATGGTCATGTCAAATGCGATCGGTATACCGGTCATCGCGTTTGCGCAGGGCCTGGTAGCCCTCATCGGTTATCTTATCATCGGGATCAACGAACCGTTCTTCTGGTTTGGGGTGACCTGTATCGCGGCCATGCTGCCGGTGGTAGGCGCCGCACTGGCCTATGTACCCATCGCCATTATTTTATTTGCCAACGGGCAGACAGGACAGGGTATCGCCATGCTGGTATTTGGTTTTGGCGTGATCGGCACCATGGATAATATATTACGTTTTACTTTATTGAAAAGACTGGGTGATGTGCACCCGCTGACCACCGTATTCGGGGTGATCATCGGCCTGAGTCTTTTTGGTTTTATCGGTTTGATATTCGGCCCCCTGCTCATTTCCCTGTTCCTGTTATTATTAAAGATCTATTCCAGCGAATTCATCAGCAAACAACGGGATATAAATAATATCATGGAGAACTGAGTAAAGCTCCTGCTCAGTAGTTCCTGTTCGTTTAAATACGTAAATACTTTTAGTGGCGCGTAATATTTCCGCGTAGAGTTGTTTTAACTTATCGCGTAATTCTTCGCAAATCATTAAAAAACAAGGGTTTGTTGCTTGTTTTATTAACAATCGCGTAATATTTTGGCATTGTTTTCGTTTCAATAAGACTCCGCAAAAAAAAGCGGAAAATCCATACCTGGTGAGAAAACTAATTATTCCAATATTCGTTGGCTGTTTGTCTGTTTCGTTCACGCTGCTTCCCGCAACGAAAACGAACATCATCAACAATGATACGGTTGCAGTATCGTCTTCCATACCGGGAGATTCTTCTGCATCACCCATTGCTGAAAACAAAGCATCAGCTATCTACACAAAGCTCCGGCTTGATCAGCAGGGTTTATCCGAAGAAGCATTTAATTATGCCTGGAAAGGTTACCAGCATTTACTGGAGAAAGGATTAATTGGCCGTGACCAGTATTTAACGATCTGCGATTTCAGCCAGTCTTCTGCAAAAAAGAGGTTATATATTATAGATGTGGCCAATGACGAACTGGTCACCAATACTTTTGTAGCACACGGACGTAACAGCGGTGGTGAATACGCTACCCAATTCTCCAACAGACCTGAATCATTACAAAGCAGTCTTGGTTTTTATATCACCCGCGGCACTTATATCGGCAAACATGGTTTGTCATTACGTGTCGACGGCGTGGAGCCGGGCATCAATGATAAAGCCATGGAACGCACGATTGTTATCCATGGTGCTGCTTATGTAAATCCTGCCCGGGCAGCGTCAGGTGTATTCATGGGACGCAGCTGGGGTTGCCCCGCGGTCCCGGAAAAAGAATCTGCCGCTGTGATTAATACAATTAAAAATGGCACATGCCTTTTCATATATCATCCAGGAAAGAGTTACCTGCTTGGATCTAAAATATTAAACGGTTGATTGGACACAATAACAAGGATGGATGATAACAAAAAGCTCAACACCCCTATGGTTGGGCTTTTTTGTTGCCCCTGCTGCAGATAACCCTGTTTCCTAAAATTTGCCGATGCGTTGCTGAATGGTAATAATGCCCATATACGTCATGGCAATGACGACAAGCCAGCCCGCTAATTGTAATGCAAGGGGATGTTTGTATTGCCGGACGATGGAAGACCTGGTGGCGGCAATCAGAATAACGGCCAGCGCAACGGGCAGGATCAACCCGTTCACCGCGCCCGCGAGTATCAATAATTTTACCGGGTTGCCCACCCACACAAAAATGACCGTGGAAAGAATGATAAAACAACTGATAACTATTTTTTCGTGCTGCTTTACCGCCGGCACCAATGTTTTCCAGAATGAAACGGAGGTGAACGATGCGCCCACCACCGAAGTGATTGCCGCGCTCCATATAACGATACCAAAAAATTTGTAGCCCAGCTCACCCGCGGCCGATTGAAATACCGATGCGGCGGGATTGTCTGCTGATAATTTTATTCCCTGCGATACAATACCCAATGCAGCAAAGAAAAGCAGGAACCTCATCACAGAAGTGATCAGGATACCGCTTACTGAACTTCGTGTTACCTGGGGAATTGCTTGTTGCCCCTTAATGCCTGCATCAAGCAAGCGGTGCGCACCGGCAAATGAAATATAACCGCCGACTGTACCTCCTACCAGGGTTACAATCTTCATGACATCAATTTTCTCCGGCCAGATCGTCCGGTATAATGCTTCTCCGAGTGGTGGATGTGAAGAGAATGCGATGTAGGCTGTCAATGCAATCATGATAAAACCGAGAAGCTTTGCAAAATGATCAATCAGTCTGCCCGCTTCCTTATACCAGAAGATACCCAGTGCAATCGCACAACTAATTACGGCCCCGGTTTTTACATCAATACCCGTGAGCACGTTTATTCCCAATCCGCATCCTGCGATATTTCCGATGTTGAAAACCAGCCCGCCGAAAGCGATTAATGTAGCCAGGAAAAAACCCAGTCCGGGGAAAAGCTTATTGGCAATATCCTGCGCCCTGTTTTCACTGACTGTTACAATGCGCCAGATATTTAGCTGTGCGCCGATATCCAGTAAAATGGATATAAGAATGACAAAACCAAAACTGGTAAGCAGTTGCTCTGTGAATAATGAAGTTTGGGTAAGAAAGCCGGGGCCGATAGCCGAAGTGGCCATCAGGAAAGCAGCACCGAGTATGGCAGAGTTCCGTTTCATGTCCGCGGGAAAAGTTTTCTCCCTTTATTCTTTTATTGCCTGCTGTATCGCCCTGGCAAATTCTACGGCATGCCTTCCATCGCCATGAATACAGATGGTTTCAGCAAGGACAGGAATTATTTTTCCCGATACAGTTGTTACCGTGCCTTCGTTCATCATTTGTAATGTTTGGTGCACGGCTTCTTTTACATCTTCTATCACCGCCTGGGCTTGTGAACGGGGAGTCAGGCTTCCGTCATCCTGGTAAGTACGGTCAGCAAATACTTCGCTGGCTGTGTGCAGTCCAAGTGTTTTTGCTTCGCTGACGGAACAACTGCCGCTTAATCCAAACAGGATCAGGGAGGCATCAAAATCCTTTACAGCTCTTGCAATACTCCGGGCCAGGCCGGCATCTTTGGCAGACATATTATATAACGCCCCGTGAGGTTTAACATGATGAAGTTTTGTATCCAGGGCCCCGGCAACTTCATCGAGGATGATCAGTTGCTGCGTAACAAGATCATAAACTTCTTCCGGGGAAATATTAATCGCGGTTCTGCCAAAATTAGTCTTATCAAGAAAAGAAACATGCGCTCCCACGGCGACGTTATTTTCCAGGGCCAGTTCAATGGTTTGCTGCATGGTCATTATATCCCCGGCATGATAACCGCAGGCGATATTGGCCGCATCAATAACCGGCATCAGGAGTTCATCATTGCCGGCACCTTCGCCCATATCGCAATTCAGCAAAAACTTTTTTCTTTTATTATCGGAACGCATGTTAGGTATATTCCTGTAACCTGAATGTACATGCATTTTGCAGTTGTTGCAAATGCTGCTGCTGGCGGATGATCATGCTTTCCGCGGTTTGCTGGTCAGTGAATTTAAAATAGATTTTATCTCCCGCTTTCATCTGTGCCAGTCGTGAATGATCCACCGTAATCACATGCGCCACGCGGGGATAACCACCGGTGGCCTGGTGGTCGGCCATCAGCAGGATCAGGCTTCCATCCGGCAAAAGCTGCACTGTTCCGGCATTGACAGCTGATGAAACAATCTCTTCGCTGGAAACAGTGCCAAGCGGGTCTGCATTGAGACGGTAGCCCATCCGGTCCGAATTCGGTGCTATGATAAAAGGCTGATGCAGGAATTGTTCTTTTGAATCGGCAGTGAGCATATCCCATTCATTCCCGGGCAACACAAGAATTTCGGTGCTGCTGTTTTCATTCCATTTATTATCGGCCTTCCAGGGAAATACATGTACTTCTTTTCCTGCCAGGATAGCGGTGACCCGTTCTTCCAACGGCGGGAACCCGATCGCGTCATCTTTTTGCAGTGCTCTTCCCGCATAACCCCCGGCGTAAGCTTTTAAATGTGTACTATAACTATTCAGCCATTTTGCAACAGCCAGTCCTCCTTTTACTGCCAGGTAAGCTCTCGCCCCCATTCTTAATGCTTCAAACTGGAGAATAGCATATTTGCTGACCAGTATAGGTTGCAAAACCGGTATTTCTTCCGCGTTCAGCGTAGGTAAAAAATCAGCCCCGCTTATGGCGATCAGTGCAGGTTGTTCAAAGAAAAAAGCGGCGGCCGGGAAATGCATTTCAATAACAGCTTCCCCGGGGTCATTTCCCACCAGGATATTGGCGATCTGCATAGCCTGCTTATCCATTACTCCCGAAGGATTGATACCGACATGCCGGTAACCATAACGGCCCGCGTCCTGGATGGAATCCAGCACTCCTGATTTAATAATTCTCAAACTCATGCCTGCTGATTGAATAAAACCGGATCCTGTCGCCCGCGTTCAGTAAAACAGGATTGTCCTTTTCTTTATCAAATAATTTCACAGGAGTTCGCCCGATGATCTGCCAGCCTCCGGGGGATGACACGGGGTAAATTCCTGTTTGTTTTCCTGCAATACCTACACTGCCGGCCGCTACAGTAACGGGTTGTGGCTTGCGGCCCGTCACAATCCGCTCATCCACCTCCCCCATATAGGCAAAGCCGGGCAGGAATCCCAGCATATAGACCTTATACTCCCTGGATAGGTGAATCTGTACCAATTCCCCTGTTGAGAGTTGTTTTGCCGATGCCGCCTGCTGAAGGTCCGGTGCAAATTCATCTTCATAACAAACAGGTATACTGATCAATTTTCCTTCCACCGGGTTTTCTTTTGCCGGCTTTTCCAAAAATTCTACGAGTTGTTGTTTCATCCAGTCAAAAACGGTTTTGCCGGCAGGAACTATTTTACTGGCAGCAATCACGTTATAATAAACCGTAAATGAGCTATAAGCAGGGCTGGCTTCTGTCATCCCGGGTAAGGGCTCCAGTTGCAGCTGATAAAAACGGTTAAGTACTTCCTTATTGATAGCTTCGTTGATACCCGCACCAAAGTCAACGGTGATGGCAGAGTCCCCCAGGGGAAAAATACGGTATGGAAGAACCGGGTTAGTCATTAGAAATCTATTTTGAAGATACCAACTTAACTTTACTCCCTGATG